>NZ_JAGGQW010000047.1 GCF_018613065.1 Bacillus sp. ISL-7
TTCAGCGCCGAGGAGGCTCCTCGGCACGCCTGGAGCGCAAATCAACAGACATGTTGCAAAGTGTATATATTAATAATATTATAACAAATTAATGCGGTGAATGATTAAAGTTATTGTAGAAAATAAGAGGCTGTCGAAAGTTTCTCGACAGCCTGAGCAACTGAATTAACTCAGTTGCTAATATTATTAGTCCTACATTCTTTAATTTCCAAAGCATCCAGAGGGTATTCAATAAAAACATACAAGATTAGTATTCTTGTATCTTGAGGAAGAACTTTTTGATTTTTTCGGAGGCTCGAATGTTTTAAACCACACTATTTTTAACGGTAGCACTATCGCTGCCATCAGGATCAAATAAAGCAACGCTTGGAAAATTTAAAGGGGATAGATCTCCATTTTGTTCCCCAATTCCTTGGTTCCGTTTATAGCTCACTAGTTGGTCGATTAATTGAAGAGAGCCCATATTCGCCACAGCTCCATTATCAATAGTATTAATTTTAAATCCCAGAACATTTATTACCGTCGGAGTGATAAATACCATATAAACACCTCAATTTGTAATATAAAATCCTATAAGCTCAAGAATGGTCCTAAAAGAGATACTATAAAAAACTTGATTTGACCGTCGGGCTATCAATTAAATCCATATCCCATACCCCGGATTGAGATTGTATGGTGGGGGATAAATCTCCATTCTGTTCCCCAATTCCTTGGTTCCGTTTGTATGAAACAAATAGATCCAGGTGCTGACTTGGACCAAGATTGAGAACTGCTCCATGGTCAATGGAATTAATCTTAATACCTAAAATATTGAGTACAACTGGCGCAAATGTCATGGTGTCATTCCTAAGGGGTTAGGCAGATTAGCTGTTTCAAAAGAGGAATTGGAATCAAACTGATCCCGATCATCAACACTGCTCCTCGTACCAAGAAAGTTGCTTCCATCTCCCATATTTTGCCCTAACCCCATATTTTTCTTGTCTGAGTTATGCCATTCAGCCAAAAGGTTTTGACCAACATTTATAGCTGATGCATTCTCAAAGGAATTCACTTTAATAATATTTATATTTATGTTGATATAAGGGACTGGACCAGCCATGTTAAACCTCCTAAGTAGTTCATACAGGTTAAATATTTGATTTTACTGTGTAAGAATCCTCGATATCATTATCTATGACTGAACCTTTTGAGTAAACTCTCAGGGTATTATCTGCTATTTGTTGCCCAAACCCTTGATTTTTTTTGGCACTTACATTTCTGTTTTTTTTAATAGTGGAGCTAAATGATATTGAACTTAAATGATCAATATTATTCAGTTTAAAAGCGCCGATATTCACCTTGGTTGGTAAAAAGAACATAGATCATTATCCTTCCTTTTTTTCTTCCCGGGTATGTAAAGATATGCATCTTTAGTAGAAATTATGTTAGCTGATAATCTAGATAGTTTATAAGATGGGACTAATGATATTTTTACGGTTAAGCTCTAAAGATTTTTATGAATGAATTAATAAAAATTAAATATGATTATCTATAGATGAGACATTTTTTAGGAATATTTAAATCATTACGATACATCGCAAGGGGGGATCCATCATGGATATGAATAAGATGTTGCAATGGATGGATTTGGCGAAAAATTATCAGAATACCGATTTTTGGAATGAGATATTAGGACAGTCCTCCTTTGATGAATTTATGAAGAATAAGTCAGATTTTTGGCAGGCCGGTGACTCTTCTTTAGAACCTAGACAAGCAAAAACATTTCCACCAACAGATATCTACATAACAGATGAGGAGGTTATGTTGATATCGGATCTGGCCGGTTACGGGAAAGAAAATATTCAATTGTCTGTGTCAGGTACAAAGCTATTAATTAAAGGAAACAACAACCAGACAAATAAAGGTGAGCTAGTGCAGAAAGAAAGGTATCAGGGAGATTTTGAACGAATGATTCAGCTCCCAGAACCTACGTTTCCAAATCAGATTCGGGCAAGATTTCATAATGGACTTCTTATTGTTGCATATAAACGGCAATTTAGGAATGAAGAGCAAGTACCAATTGAATAACCTTACTTGTTTGAAGAATTACTGGTTTTCATTGGTCTATATACTGTGGGAAAAAATAAATAATTGTGGGGATTTATTATGTCTATGAAAGGGATTTTTAATCAAAATAGTAAAAAAACGAGAAATGATGTGAATGAGTTTGAACAGCAGATTTTAAGAATAAATGCACTTGAAGTTCATATGAAAAATTTGTTAAAGTTTGAAAAACAGGTTCGGACATTCATGCTTGGAATGGGCAGAGGAGAAAAAGAAGAGAATCCTTGGATTGAACGTAAAAACGAGGTAAACAAAAAGTCTCAAATAAAAGGTCAACCTTCGTTAGAAAACCTTGAAAAAACCCAGGAATGTGATTTGTGTGACAAAAAACTTAATGAACTGACTGGGAGGCTAAACAAGTTTGAACAATCTGTTCGAGAAATAATATTATCCGTAAATACAAGTAAGACCACTTCCTTGTCCGTGGAAGAAGAACAGGAGAGGGAAGGAAGATTGCTACATTTAGTGGAACGACGTCTTTCAGAAAAATTAGCTACTCATATTAAAAAGCAAGAAATGATGCAAGAAAAAGTAAGGTCGTTGGAAAGTCTAATTTTGAAACTAATGGAACGAGAAAACCATCAATTCAACGGCTTCTCTAAGGAAGAGAGAATTAATCAATCGATATTAGAAGGAATAGCAGTAATCGGCTCACCCTGTGATGGGGACGAGCTGGAAGAAGCAAATGTTGAATCATTTGATTCACATATCAAAATGAGAGTCCTTGCGTTGGAAAATAATTATTTACTAGTTAATGAAGTACAAGCTGGGCTACTTAAAAGAGTGGATAATCTTATAGAAAAATGTAATGAGTTAACAAAGAAAATGGTGGAAACAGAAGATGCGACTATGCAGCAAGATTCCATTTGTAACACATTATATATAGATAAGCTTTATTTAGATAAATATGAGCAAAACAACAACTTTGCCCAGCTTGGCATTAATCATCTGAGTGGTGCCCTAAACATTGGTGCCACATACGGAAGAGATGTTGTACCAAAGAAAATAACTGAGCAGGTAAAAGAGGACCTAGCAAAAATGAAGACTGTAAAAGAGGAAATGGAAAAAAATCATACTAGTGCAGAAAAACAGACAGATTCCCAAAATAATGAGTCATCATCTCACGTAAATTCCATACCACCTGAGGAAGATATACCATATACTGACATTGTTATAGAGGACGACCCTTCCCTTGGAGAAAATCCTTTTTAAATTTGAAAAACTAATAAAAAAGGCGTATTTGGATATTTTTAGGTTCTCGAAATTCTTGAGCTCCAAGCTGAATAAATGTGGTATTCTTGATAATGGAGTATACACAATTTAAGTGTTTGGGGAGAGGCATATGCTGCAAAAGATAAATAAACAACTAGAAAGAATCATGCCATTAATTACCCCGGTTGGTGTATTGACTGGAGTATTGTTCAGTGGCCATCTTAAGGATTTTTCATTTTTAATTCCTTGGATTTTTGCTTTTATGACCTTCGCTGGGAGTTTAAGTTCCAATTTCCATTCATTAAAAGAGGTAATCGTTCATCCGTTTCCAATTTTTATTGCAATGGCAATCCTTCATGTTCTCATGCCAATTTGGGCCTGGGGTGTAGGTCATGTCGCTTTTTCTGGTGATGTTTACACGATTACCGGACTTGTCTTGGGAATGGTCATTCCAACAGGAGTGACAAGCTTTATGTGGGTAGCCATTTACAAAGGAAACATTCCATTAGTCTTATCGATCATTTTAATTGATACCTTGCTTTCACCAATCATTGTTCCATATTCGCTATCGTTATTTATAGGTGAAAAAATTGAAATGGACTTTATCAGTATAATGAAAGGTCTATTGGGAATGGTGGTCATTCCTTCCTTGATTGGGATGTACTTAAACCAAGTTACAAAGGGGAAAATTAAAGACCAATTAGGGACACGGCTTGCTCCTTTTTCAAAAATTAGCCTTGGATTTGTGGTCATGCTTAATGGGGCAGTAGTCGCACCCTATTTAAGAGAACTTAACCTTAAACTAGTGAGTATAACCTTAACGGTCTTCTTGATTGCGCTGACTGGTTACTTGTTTTCATTTTTAATTGGTAGATTTTTTAATGGTGGACGAGACAACGTCATTTCGCTGACATTCACTGGCGGGATGAGAAATATTAGTGCTGGGGCCGTTATAGCTATTACTTACTTCCCAGCTGCAGTTGCGGTACCAGTAGTGGTTGGGATGTTATTTCAGCAAATACTTGCCTCGTTAAATGGGCATTTTCTCAATCGTTACTATAATAAAAATGTGGAAAAGCAAGAATCGGTTGCAATGTAAAAAGATGTTTAAAAAAGAAATCCCCTCGGAATTATTTGCGAGGGGATGTTTTTATGAGGGAATTCCCTCAAAAGAGCCGATTACTTTGTTGCATACTTGATAATTCCGGATAAATAAACGGAGCAGTCTCGTTGGACAACTTCTCTCATTTTTATTTTTCCGTCTTGTACTAATTCTCTAACCAAGCCTTCAATAAGCTTTTCATCTTCTTTAACAGCCTTTGGAATCTCAATTGAAAATAAATTACTCCGACTGGCGTAGTGTAGATTTTTTAATAATTCAGCTTTATTCATTGGACAACCCCTTTACCTTATCTTCGACATTTTGGGGTATTTCTCCTTTGAATTTAAAGATATAATTTCCAATGACAAAGAACTCAGCAAAAAAATAGCTTAATCTTTTGTTAGTTCTTCTTCAAAGAAAAAGGTATTCGGATGTTCATTGACAATGTAAGAGTACCTTTTCATGTTTTTTACATATTGAGATTTATTGATTGTTACTGATTCACCCGAAGAACGAATATTTACTTCATCACCCTCATTAAATATACTTTTCTTCATTTTCCCATCCTTTCAAACCAGGGTGTTTTCTTCTATCCAGCACCTTTGCTGGATATTTTATTATTTCCTAAGCGTCGAGATCTATATGCTCAAACTTACTAATCTGGAACAAACCCTTATCAGTTAACTTTAGTTCCGGTATGACAGGAAGTGATAAAAACGAAATCGTTAAAAATGGGTTGAAGTGGTCGTGTGCACCTAGTTTTTTTAGGGCAAGATTTATCTCATTTAAACTGGAATAAACCTCTTGATACGGGCGATCTGACATTAACCCTGCGATAGAAAGTCGCAATGAGGCAATCACTTCGCCTTGATTGACAACAACGAGACCCCCTTGGATATCTTTGATCGCTTTGGCAGCAACTACCATATCCAAATCGGTTGTTCCGGCAATAATAAGATTATGGGAATCGTGAGCAATGGTGGTTGCAATCGCACCGGATTTTAAACCTAGACCTTTGACAATCCCTAATCCAATTTGATTTTTCATATGATGGCGCTCAATCACGGCCAGCTTTAATTGGTCATTTATGATAGAGGGTTGAAATATCCCTGAATCACTAGCATTAACTTTTTCAATAATATGACGCGTTACAAGACTATTGGGGATAATTTCAATAATATTTGCTTTATTCGTTTTTAATGGAATTTGGAAATGATTTTCCGTTAATTCATGGAAACGAACAGAATTTCTTAACCGGTCTGTTTCAACCAAGGAATGGTCCTGTGATTCAATAATAAGCTGTCCATTCTCGACAACGGCAATCCCATCTTTATAAACGGTTGTAATAATAATTTTATCAAGATCATCAAACAGGAAGAAATCTGCTTTGTATCCAGGAGCGATCGCACCCTTAGCCTCAAGCCCATAGCATTCTGCTGCATTAATGGTTGCCATTTGAATCGCAGTTATGGAAGATAGACCTGAGGAGATAGCAAGTCTTACGTTGTGATCGATGCTGCCATCATGGATGAGATCGTCTAAATGCTTATCATCCGTTACAAATAAACATCTTCTTGCATTTCGCTCATTGACGATGGGAATCAATTGTTGTAAGTCTTTTGCCACCGTACCTTCGCGAATCATTAAATACATTCCTCTTCTGAGACGTTCTTTTGCTTCTATTGCTGTTGTACTTTCATGGTCTGTTCGAATGCCTGCTGCCATATACACATTCAAATCATTGGCCGATAGCCCCGCCGCATGGCCGTCAATTTTTTTGCCAAATTGTTTTGCTGTTAAGATTTTTTCAAGCATGTCGTCCTCAGCCTTTAGAACTGCTGGGAAATTCATGACTTCAGCTAATCCTAAGACTCGTGGCTGCTGATAAAAGGGTTTTAGATCTTTTGCATTAAGAGTAGCGCCGGAATTTTCAAATTCGGTCGCAGGAACACATGAAGGAAGCATGAAGAAAAAGTCAAACGGTAAGTTTTCAGAGGAATCAAGCATGTATTGTATCCCCTCAGCACCTAATACATTGGCAATTTCATGTGGGTCTGCAATGATGGTAGTT
Source organism: Bacillus sp. ISL-7 (assembly GCF_018613065.1). The sequence goes on from NZ_JAGGQW010000047.1 coordinate 6,489, forward strand.
ACCCCATGCGGAAGAAGAACCTTTGCAAATTCATTTGGTGTGACCATAGAGGACTCAATATGAACATGACCATCGATAAAAGCAGGGGATATATAGCGGCCATTTGCATCAATCACCCTATTCCCCTCATAATCACCTATACCGGCAAAGTATCCATCAACAATCGCAATGTCTCCTTCAATAATTTCTCCATTAAAGACATCGATAATTTTCCCATTTTTAATGACCGTATCCGCTGGCTCTCTTTTAGATGCTATAGAGATTCGTCTCTTTAACTGTTTTCCCTCCATAGGACAACATCCTTTTCTGTCATATTAATACTCTACTTTATCTTGTGAATTCTCCCATGTTCTAAACGGAATATCTCCATCTGGTGGAAAAATCTTTTTCATAGGTATTTTTCGATATTCGATGGGGAGGGAGAGTTGATCATAAATAAATTGATCATCAAACCCTATTTTCGCTGCATCTTGTTTGGTGCAAGCATAATAAACAGCCTTGGGTCGTGCCCAATAAATGGCGCCGATGCACATCGGACAAGGTTCACAGCTGGTATAGATTTCACAATCGTTCAGCTGAAAGTCGTTTAAATTCCGGCAGGCATCTCGAATGGCTTGCACCTCGGCATGTGCAGTGGGATCGTTTGTCCCGGTTACTTCATTTCGGCCGATTCCAATAACCTTTCCGTCCTTGACGACGACAGCTCCAAATGGTCCCCCTTGCTTCGTCATAACATTATTTAGCGCTAGTTCAATTGCCTTTTCCATAAAGTGAGAATCTGTCATACAACCTCTCCATTCCAGTTAATTAATTTAAAATACATTATTCTACATGATGCTTACAATTGCTCAATTGTTGTAGGTATATCTAACATATTTTTTTATAAAATTGCTCTGATTACTTGCCTGTTGATATCGGCTCCAATCAACAATTTTTCCATGTTAGATTATATGACATTAGTGTAGATACTATTTCCCCTTTTGGATATTATTGTGAAAAAAGATGACATAAGCTTTGTTGGTAATGTTCGTCTATCTACTGAAAATCTACTCAGTATCAGAAAATTGAAAAAGAACCTGGGTGTATTTTGGGAGGTCTATCAATATATATAGTGTTAGGTAACTCGCAATGAATAGGGGGTCAAGATGGAAGGGATTCAAAAAAGGCATCAAAAGGTGGGTTCTCTTGAAGGATAACGACGGAGTCATCGCAGTCTATCTTGCGGCGGGTAAGAGCCGCCGGATGGGAGTTAATAAGCTGGCACTCCCTTGGGGGCAGAAAACTGTTGGTAATTCAGGCTTAGAAAAGGCAGTGAATTCCACACTGGACTATACCATTGTGGTGACAAGGGAAGAGGATACGCTCAACTGGATAAATGGAACCCTTTTCAGTACCCCCCTCCGAGAACGCTGGAAAGCATTGAGATGCCGTGCTGCTGATAAAGGGCAGGCACATTCCTTGCAATGTGGATTGCTTGCAGCCATGGAAATGGAACCGAAAGGAATCATGATTCTTCTTGCTGATCAACCGCTCTTATCAGTAGAAATCATCAATGATTTGGTTAAACGATACCTGAAAGAATATCAGGGAAATAAAAATGTTCCGTTTATAGCGGCTAGCTTTCAGGGGATTCCGAGACCGCCCATTATTTTTTCGCCAAAGGTGGTTCCTGATTTACTGAAACTAGAGGGGGATGAAGGGGCACGACAGCTTTTTAAAAAGGAAAAATTAACTGGCATACTAGTTAACTATGAGAACGGTTGGGACTTTTTTGACGTCGATACCAAAGATGAATATGAATGGCTGAAAGGGTGGAGGCACGAGTGGTGAAGAGAGGCAAGTTGTCTGTTTCTCCTGAAATCCTGCTGAAATCAGTTAGGTTGGGAGAGATGAAACCATGGATGTAATGAAGAATAATCAAGGCTCCATAGAGGAAATAAATCAATTGAACAAAGAGGAATTTGTGAGAACAGTAGGCTGGGTGTTTGAGCACTCCCCGTGGGTGGCTGAGAAGGCATGGGAGAGTATACCCTTTCAATCTCGTGAGGAACTCTTACAAATAATGGTGACAGTTGTAAAAAATGCAGAGGCAGCCTTTCAATTGGCCCTGCTCCGTGCCCATCCGGATCTTGGTACTAGATTAAAAATATCAGAGGTTTCGCAAAAGGAGCAAGCTGGAGTAGGTCTTAATCGGCTCTCGAAGAATGAACATAGTGAGTTTGTTTCACTCAATCAGAGGTATGTCGAGCAATTTGATTTTCCTTTTATTATGGCAGTGAAGGGCCAAAGCAAGGAAACAATTCTTACAGCGATGAAAGAACGTGTGGGCAATACCTATGATCAAGAATTCCTGACAGCTTTGGATGAGGTCTATAAAATTGCAGGGTTCCGCTTAAATGATGTTATTCAATAAAGGGGGATGATGATATGCAAAGAACGATGCGCTACGGAAAAGCAGATGTTTGGGTTTATCGTACCTACGCAGCCCCATTAACAGGAGTCCGTCCGATTCCTGAATCAGCCTTTACGGGCCGAAGCAATATTCTGTTTGGAATGAATGTGAAGGTGGCAGTAGAAGGCGAAGCCTTCTTATCGTCGTTTAAAGAGGGGGATAATACATTAGTTGTGGCAACCGATTCGATGAAAAATTTCATTCTTAAACATGCTGGTGATTATGAAGGTTCAACACAAGAAGGATTCCTAGAATTTGTCGCCCGCCGTTTCCTTGAAACGTATTCTCATATGAGTGCTGTCGATATCTCTAGCGAACAAATCCCATTTGACGAGCTCCCAGTACCAACGAAAGATAGTTTTGAACCGAGTCCATTCGTATTCCGCTATTCATTAAATGAACAATCGGTGGCTCAAGTTGAAGTGAAACGCTCTGGAGAAAAGATCATCACAGCCGATCATCTCAGCAGTTTGAAGGGACTAAAGCTTTTAAAGGTACGTGGCAGCTCCTTTTATGGATTTGTGAAGGATGAATATACGACACTGCCAGAATCCTATGACCGGCCACTATTTATCTTTTTGAATATTGGGTGGCGCTATAACGATTTCGATGCTGCAAAGGGCAGTACCACAGATGGGTATGTCGCAGCAGAGCAAGTTAGAGATATTTCTTATACGGTTTTTCATGAAGAGAATTCTCCCTCCATTCAAAATCTTATCTACCGTATTGGTCTTCGTATATTAGAGCGTTTTCCACAGTTAGTGGAGGTTCACTTTGAATCCAATAACCGGACCTGGGAAACCGTTTTAGACGAAATTCCTGCCTCACAAGAAGGGAAAGTTTTTACCGAACCGCGTCCTCCGTATGGGTTTCAATGTTTTTCCATGACACGTAAAGATTTAGAAAATCCAGGGGAATCACCGAAATGACTGGAAAGTTAACTACCCATGTCCTTGATTTAAGTTTGGGAAAGCCGGCAAGTGGCGTCCTGGTGGAATTATGGCAAGTTATTCCAGACAACAAATTCGAATTCATTCAAATCAGCTATACGAATGAAGATGGCCGGGTCAATCAACCTCTCCTCGAAGGGGCATCCATGAAAAAGGGAGTTTATGAAATTCGTTTTCATGTTGGAGATTATTTCAGCAATCGCAGCATATTACTCGGAGATCCTTCGTTCCTAGATTGTGTCCCCATTCGCTTTGGCATTTCTGAACCCGCCTCACATTATCATGTACCATTGTTGATTTCACCGGGTGGGTACAGTACGTATCGCGGGAGTTAAGGAGGGTCATAAGATGAAAGAACTTTGGGTGAAGAATGGGCTTGTTTTTACTGAGGAAGGCTTTCGAGAGGTAAATATTCGAGTCCTTGATGAGAGGATTGACTCCCTTTTAAAAAGTGAAGGAGAACCATTGAAAGAGGAAACGGATACGATTATTGATGCAAGCGGGTGTCTAGTGGTTCCAGGCTTTATTGATGCCCATGTCCATTTCAATGATCCAGGAAGAACGGATTGGGAAGGAATTGAGACAGGCAGCCGAGCTGCAGCTATTGGTGGAACGACTACCATTTTTGATATGCCACTGAATTGTGCACCTTCTGTTACTAATTTTAAGAATTTACTTGATAAAAAAGATTATTTAACCTCTATGTCACATGTTGATTATGCTCTTTGGGGCGGAATGACAGACACGAACCTCGCTAACCGGGAAGAACTCACTCAAATGAGTAAGGGGATTATTGCCTGGAAAGCATTTATGAGTGAGAGCGGGATTGAAGATTTCCGATTTGTCCCGCCAGATGGATTGAAACAAGCCATGCAAGCAGCAAAGGAGCATAAGAAGATTCTCGCCCTCCATGCAGAATGGAATGAAGAGATTAATAAATTTACAGCTTTCTATAAACATAGGGACGGGATGAATGAACGAAAGGCCTTTCTCGCGAGCAGGCCCGTGTCAGCGGAAGAGAAAGCGGTTAGTTATGCTTTAGAACTTGCTGCCAAATACGGAACAGCCCTTCATTTTGTTCATATTAGTTCGGCGAAAGTAATCGGACTAATCGAGCAAGCCAAAAAAAGCGGTGTAGACGTCACGGTTGAAACCTGCCCGCATTATTTGATTTTTGATGAAGAGGATTTTATTAAAAGTGGTGCCATCCTCAAATGTGCACCGCCGCTAAGACCGCGCGAAGAGGTAGAGGGGCTATGGGACTGCATTAAGAGAGGCTGGATTGACACAATTGGCTCCGATCATTCCCCGTGTCTTTATTCGATGAAAGCAACGGATTCCATCTGGGACGCATGGGGAGGGATTCAAGGGGTTCAATTTACGTGGCTTTCACTGCTAGATGAGGCCCTTAAACGGAAAATTAGTCTTAAACAAATTTTACCATTAGGGACGTCGAATGTGGCTGAACGGTTTGGAATAGCAGACCAAAAAGGGCGAATTCGTCCCGGCTTAGATGCTGACCTTGTTTTGATACGTTTAGATGAATCAACGATTGCTGATAAACAATCATTGGCTTTTCGAAATGTATTTTCACCCTATGAAAATAAGGAGTTTTTGCTCAGGGTGAAGAAAACGATTTTACGAGGAAAGGTCATTTTTGATGATCAATCCGGGGTGATCCAGGAGAAATTTGGTGTTTGCTTGTAAGTGGACACGCAGCAAAAAGGAGGATCTTTATGAATCAGGATAAGGAAAGTTTGGTCCAGTGGATTGAGGAGCACCAAACAGAAATGATTGATTTTTTAAAAAAAATAGTGCAAGTTCCTTCAGATAACCCTGCAGGTGATTGTTACCCTATTGCTGCCTTTTTACACCACCAGCTTCAAGAGCTTGGCTTTGTGGATGTATCTCTATTAGAGGTAGATGAAGAGGAAGTCAAAGCTGCTGGAATGATTAGTTTGGCAAATGTCCTTAGCAGCACCGTGTTTGCGAACGGGGAAGGAACAAATATTGTCTTAAATGCACATGGTGATGTGGTGCCCCCTGGGTTAGGCTGGAGTGTTGACCCATACGGAGGGGAGATCATTAATGGAAAGATGTATGGACGTGGCGTGGCAGTTTCAAAATCCGATATTGCTGCCTATTCTTACGCCGTTTTAGCCTTAAAACAAGCCAAAATCAGTCAACCTCTGCACGGGAAAGTCGACCTTGCTTTTACTTTTGATGAAGAAACAGGCGGAGAATTAGGACCCAAAAGGCTGCTTGATCAAGGGAATATCAGTCCTGACCAGGCGATTGCAGCCGGCTTTACCTATTCGGCAGTTAATGCCCATAACGGCTGTTTACATTTTGAAGTGAAAACAACAGGGAAGTCTGCCCATGCCGCCCTGCCGCATACAGGAATTGATGCGCTTGAGGCGACGACAAAGATTTTAAATGGTTTATACGAATATCGTCAGACTCTCGCGGCCAATAAATCTTCTGTGCCTGGGATTGACCATCCAACCTTGGTTGTCGGTCTCATTTCGGGAGGAATTAACACAAATGTTGTACCTGATGAATGTACAATAAGGGTTGACCGAAGATTGATTCCAGGCGAAGACGGGGCTCAAGCGGAAGTGGAATTTAGAAAAGTTGTGGAAGAAGCGGTTAAGACGACTCAAGGAATAAAACTAGAAATTCGAAAAATACTTCATGCAGAAAGCTTCGGGCCTGTTCCGGAAGATTCACCACTGATTTCAGCATTATCCACGAACTGGAGGTCCATTATGAAAGGGAAAGGTGATTTAGCGATAAACGGAGTACCGATCTATGCAGATGCCCGCCATTTTTATGAAAAAGGCATCCCAACGATCATGTTTGGTGTTGGGCCCAAATTGCTGGAAGAGGCTAATGGGCACCGGGCTGATGAAAATATCCGTGTAGATGATCTGGTGGATGCGACAAAGATTATTGCCTGTACACTTTACGATTTACTAGGGGGAGGTAAGGGATGAAATTAACCCAGCGGGAGCAGGAAAAATTAATGATTGTCATTGCAGCAGACTTGGCCAGGCGCCGAAAGAACCGGGGGCTAAAATTAAATTATCCCGAAGCGATTGCCCTCATCACCTACGAAATTATGGAGGGGGCAAGAGATGGGAAATCGGTGGCTGAATTAATGAGTGAGGGAACAAAGATATTATCAAGCGAAGATGTGATGGAAGGGATACCGGAAATGATTCACGATATCCAAGTAGAGGCAACATTTCCAGATGGAACCAAGCTTGTTACCGTACATGAGCCGATTCGCTAGATTTAGAGCGGTTTGGTGTGACTTTTATCTAATTTTACAAGAAAGATAGGGGGATTTTACAAAATAGAGGGTTAATTTTACAAAAAACAAATTTATTTTACGAATGAGAAGTTCGATTTTACAAAAAATGAAGTTATTTTACGAAATAGATAGTTAATTTTACGATAAATGTAAAATAACTTCCAATTGGGAAGGGGGAGTAAAAGAAATGATACCAGGAGAATATCGATTAAGGCAAGAGCCGATTATCTGCAACCAGGATAGGAAGGCTTCTAAAGTTATGGTGCTCAATCAAGGTGACCGGCCAATTCAAATCGGGTCACATTTTCATTTTTACGAAGTGAATTCCGAACTAAAATTTGAACGAGACCAAGCATTTGGCAGGCACCTAAATATCCCTGCCGGTACCGCTGTCCGGTTTGAACCAGGGGATGCGAAAGAAGTAGAACTCGTTCCCTTCGCCGGTCAGCGTGAAGTCTATGGGTTAAATAATAAAACAGATGGCCCATTGGACCAAGGAGAGAGGAATCCGATATGAGCTTTCGAATGTCGAGAAAACAATATGCAGACATGTTTGGTCCTACAACGGGTGATGCCATCCGGCTAGCGGACACCGATTTATTTATCGAAATAGAAAAAGATCTTACGGTTTATGGTGATGAGGTCAAATTTGGCGGCGGAAAAGTAATCCGTGACGGGATGGGGCAGCATCCGCTTGCTACACGAGCAGATGGGGCACTTGATACTGTCATAACCAATGCAATTATTCTAGATTATAGCGGGATTTATAAGGCGGACATTGGAATTCGTGATGGCCGAATCGCTGGGATTGGAAAAAGTGGAAATCCTCTATTAATGGAAGGAGTAGACATGATCATTGGGGCTTCAACGGAAGTCATTGCTGGAGAAGGCATGATTGTAACAGCTGGCGGCATTGATGCCCATATCCATTTTATAAGCCCGCAGCAAATCGAAACCGCCCTTTCATCTGGGATTACAACCATGATTGGCGGCGGCACTGGTCCGGCAACCGGAACAAATGCAACCACTTGTACACCGGGAGAATGGAATATTCACCGAATGTTAGAAGCTGCCGAAGAATTCCCAATGAATCTTGGATTCTTAGGAAAGGGAAATTCGTCCGCTGAAGAACCGTTAATTGAACAAATCAAAGCCGGTGTGATTGGACTTAAACTGCATGAAGACTGGGGGACGACCGCCTCAGCCATTGACCACTGCCTCAGGGTAGCGGACAAGTATGATGTCCAAGTTGCCATTCACACCGATACATTAAATGAAGGCGGTTTTGTCGAAGATACTTTGGCAGCCATTAATGGCCGAGTTATCCATACTTACCATACAGAAGGGGCCGGCGGCGGTCATGCTCCCGATATTATTAAGGTCGCAAGCTTCCCGTATATCCTGCCGTCATCCACCAATCCAACACGACCCTATACAAAAAATACCTTAGATGAACACTTAGATATGCTAATGGTTTGTCATCACTTAGACCCGGACGTACCTGAGGACATTGCCTTTGCTGATTCACGCATCAGAAAAGAAACGATTGCAGCGGAAGATATTCTCCACGACATGGGCGTATTCAGCATGATAAGTTCAGATTCACAAGCAATGGGAAGAGTCGGCGAAGTGATTACTCGAACCTGGCAAACCGCTGATAAGATGCGAAAGCAACGAGGCAAGTTGCCTGAAGACACAGGAGTAGGAGATAACTCCCGTGTAAAGCGATACATTGCCAAATATACGATTAATCCGGCAATTACGCACGGTATTGCTGAGGAGGTTGGTTCGGTGGAAGTGGGGAAATTGGCGGATCTCGTCATTTGGGAACCTGCATTCTTTGGTGTTAAACCAGAGATCGTCATTAAAGGTGGAATGATTGCCCACAGTTTAATGGGAGATCCGAATGCCTCCATTCCTACTCCGCAGCCAGTTCTGTACCGTCCAATGTTTGCTTCCTTCGGAAAAGCCAAGTACAGCACCTCGATTACTTTCATGTCAAAAGCAGCCATTGAACTTGGTGTACCTGAAAAGCTTGGACTAAAAAAACAAATCAAACCAGTACAGGGAATTCGCCAACTATCAAAAACAGATATGAAGCTCAATGCGGAAATGCCAACAATTGAAGTCGATCCACAAACCTATGAAGTTATTGTGGATGGGGAGCTAGTGACCTGTGAACCAGCAGAAGTATTACCGATGGCACAGCGTTATTTCTTATTTTAGGAGGAAAATCATGATTATTGAACAAATCGTGGGAAATGTAGATGAAATCGCAGCCTCTGGCCGACACATCGAAAGAGTATATTTAGCCAGTGATGACTTAGTGAAGCGAATTCAGCGGGTGACAACGGACCACGGTAAAGAGATTGGCATCCGGCTGAAAGAACCAAAAGACCTGATTGATGGCGATGTATTATTCATGGATGACCGAAATATGATTGTTGTCAGTGTCACCAGTGACGACTTGCTGGTAATTCATCCGACAAGCTTTAAGCAAATGGGGGAAATTGCGCATCAGTTGGGTAACCGACACCTGCCTGCACAATTTGAAGGCCAGGTGATGCTCGTCCAATATGATTATCTTGTTGAAGAACTGCTGAAACAATTAGAGATTCCATACGCAAGGGAAGATAGAAAAGTGAAAAAGGCATTCCGGCATATCGGTCACTCCCATGGATAATCAACTCTTGTCCTTATTGCAAATAGGGGATTCCAATTTTCCGTCGGGAGCTTTTTCACATTCATTTGGATTGGAAACCTACATACAGGAAGAAATCGTCTATAGTAAGGAAACCTTTTTTGAATGGATTCGAATTTACTTGGAAAAACAAATCGCTTATACCGATGGACTTGCCTGCCGCCTAACCTTTGACGCCTTATTTAAAGATGATATCGAAGGGCTATGGGTGCTCGATCAAAAATTGTTTGTCCAGAATATCCCTAAAGAAGCACGAGAGGCAAACCGGAGGATTGGGGAAAGATTGATTCGGATGGGAATTGATTTATATTCGATCCCATTATTAGAAGAATACCTAAAAAAGATACGTGCCAAGGAGGCGTATGGTCATCCTGGAATTGCTTTTTCGATTATCTGCCAGTACTTAGGAATCGAGAAAAGACAAGGAATACTGACTTTCCTGTATTCAAGTATGGTGACCCTTATTCAGAATGGTGTAAGAGGGATACCACTAGGGCAAACAGCAGGTCAACGTATTCTTTTAGAATTTCACCCTTATTTACAAAAGACTACAGAGATAATTGAAGGAATGGATGCTGATGACTTTGGAGCTGTGGCTCCTGGAATTGAAATTTCACAAATGCGCCACGAGAGATTACATACCCGTTTGTTTATGTCCTAAAAAATGATGAAAGAAGGGGTAACGATGGAACCGATACGTATAGGAGTTGGCGGACCAGTTGGAGCAGGGAAGACGTTGCTTGTGGAGCGATTAACGAGACACCTCAAAAATGAATATAACATGGCGGTCGTAACCAATGACATTTACACCAAGGAAGATGCACAATTTTTAATAAAAAATAGTGTACTTTCAGAGGATCGAATTATTGGTGTGGAAACAGGAGGATGCCCGCATACGGCGATCCGGGAAGACGCATCCATGAATTTCGCAGCCATTGATGAGCTAAAGGAGAAACATCCGAATCTATCACTTATTTTTGTCGAGAGCGGCGGCGATAACCTAGCTGCCACCTTTAGTCCCGAACTCGTAGACTTTTCTATTTATATTATTGATGTAGCTCAAGGGGAAAAAATTCCGCGTAAAGGCGGCCAAGGGATGATTAAATCTGATCTGTTTATCATCAACAAAATTGATTTAGCCCCATATGTAGGGGCAAGCTTAGAAGTCATGGAGGCAGATACAAAGCTGGCAAGAGGCAAGAAGCCATATATCTTTACAAACTTAAAAGAGGATGTTGGTGTAAACGAGGTTATTGAGTGGCTCAAGTTAAATGCGCTATTGGAAGGATTAGGGTAGGTGGAACAGCGGACCGGATATTTGCGACTAACAGGTGCAAAGAAAGGTAAGAAAACGATTCTAAAAGAATCCTACTCAGAGGGTGCATTAAAAATTACTAGACCTGTTTACCTAACAGGAGGCGGCGAAGCCTATCTTTATGTGATGAATCCGGGCGGGGGGTACATTGATGGTGATTCCTACCAAACGGTCATCTTATTGGAGGAGAATGCTGAGGTAGTTGTTACCACTCAATCCTCTACTAAAATATATAAAACACGAACCTCTCCGGCTTTGCAGGAAATGGACATATATTTGAAAAGCGGAAGTGTTTTTGAATATCTGCCAGATCCAGTTATTGCTTACCAGCATGCTTGTTTCAAACAGCGTACGGTCATTCGAATGGAACAAAACTCTTCTCTTATTTGCACAGATATTTTTACTCCAGGCTGGGCTCCTGATGGGACACTTTTTAAATATGACTTACTCCAAGCAAAAATGGAAATTTATATGGAAGACAAACTTATTTTATTTGATCATGTAAAACTTCAACCTGACAATGATCTTAAAGGGATTGGCATGATGGAAGGATTTTCTCATTTTGGGACGATGATTGTTATTGATCATCGAATCAATCCTTCTTTAGTAGAAGAGTTGCAAGAAATTCTCGATACTTTCCTTGATGTTAGAATTGGTATTTCGATACTAGCCGTATCAGGGTTTGCCCTAAGGGTATTGGCGAATACAACACAGGTTATAGAAAAAGTCTTACATGTCTGTCATGAAATCATTAGGATCAAAGTATTGGAAAAAGAACCTGTATTTCTAAGAAAATATTAATCGGCTGGTGTATCATCCATCGCCGATTTTTCCTTGTCATTACAGGAATAATTGTAGTTAGGTTTTTCATTGAAGTATAATGAGAGTATCTATAATAACTATTATTGAGGAGGGAAGAAATGAGTAAGCTTTTTGTTGACCAAACGATTGAGATCAATGCTCCAGCGTCTAAGGTATGGGATATTCTTACGGTCAGTCAGTATAATAACCGTTGGGCGACTGAATTTTCAAGCGGCGGACCACAATTTCATCTCGATTCCACTTGGGAGCTTGGAAGTCCTGTACTATGGAAAGGGGAGGATGGGACCGTCATTGTTGAAGGAAATGTGACGGCTCTTGAGAAGAATAAACTCCTTCGGTTTACTGTATTTGATGTTCGGAGTGAGGAAAAGGCACTTGTCACGGAAGAAGACGGGATCACCTTCCGTTTGTCTGAGGACAATGGAAAGACGACTCTACATATTTTACAAGGGGATTTCTCAGTGATGCCGGAAGGGAAGAAATACCGCGATTTAAGTGCTGAAATTTGGGACAAGGTGCTCCCAATGGTCAAAGAAATGGCGGAATCAAACTAACCAGTTTTTTTGAAAAACTTAAATTTATGTTGGGCTAGGTAAATGATTCTCCTAGCCTTATTTTGTTGTGTTAAAATTTTTATAAAAAGGAGACTTGCTAAATGAATATCATTGATTTACATTGTGATGCCCTAATGAAACTCCAAGAAGCGCATGGTACGTTACGATTTGCTGATGCGCCAGAGTTACAAACTTGTAAAACACGACTCCAGCAGGGCCAAATCAAAGTCCAGTGTTTTGCGATTTTTATTGAACCCGAAATAAAGGGGGACCAGAAATTTCAGGTTGTCCTTGAGCAAATCGATTATTTTTACAAGGAAGTGCTTGGGAAAAATCCAGACATGTTCCATATCAAAGAATGGTCGGATTTTGATCGCTTAAAGATCGGTCAGATTGGCGCAATGTTAACGCTTGAAGGCGTGGATCCAATTGGCAACGATTTATCGAAGCTCCATATTCTCTATCAACTAGGTGTCCGTTCCGTTGGTTTGACATGGAACCAAGCCAATCTTGCCGCTGATGGCGCTGGTGAACCGCGCGGCGCGGGGCTGACGCTGTTCGGAAAAGAAATTGTCGAGTTTAATAACGAGCATCAAATCCTGACTGATGTTTCTCACTTAAGCGACAAAGGGATTTGGGAAGTCATTGAATTAGCCAAGTATCCGATTGCGAGCCACTCGAATGCTCGAGAACTTTGCAACCATCTGCGAAACCTCACAGATGAACAGGCGGCGGCAATGTTTGCTAAGGGTGGCCTCATTCATGTTGTCTACAATCCACCTTTTGTAAAAGAATCGGGAGAAGTGACGATTTCAGATCTTGTTAAACATATTGATCACTTTTGCTCATTGGGCGGAGTCAAACAAATTGGATTTGGCTCGGATTTTGATGGGATTTCGACATTTATTACGAATTTAGATGACGCCTCGAAGAGCCAAAATCTTATTAATGAACTATTAAAATATTACAGTGAAGAAGTGGTCCGCGGATTTGCCTATCAAAACTTTCTTGATCATCGGCCAGGGATGATCCGATGAAGAATCAACTTTTTACAGCGGCGGCGGAAGCAGCTGAAGAAACGATCCTCAATTCATTGTCACAGGCGGGCAATACAATGGGAAAAGCAGGCCGGGTTGTCCAACAAATCAATTTATTAAAAGAGGAGAAATCATATTGTACATTACTATAAAAGAGACAGCAGAATATTTATCGGTTCCTGAGGCAACTGTCAAAAGCCTCATCCAACAAAAGAAAATCCGCGCCCTATTTGACGGGGAAGAGTACCTAATCTACAAAGAACAATTCAGCACCCACCTAAAACAAATGGAAAAATACAAACAACTAATCGAAGAAATCCTGAACGAACCCATCCCAGAAAGTATCGACGTAAAAGACGAAGATTAACTAAGTCGCATTTGATACCATTTCAATTTTGGTGCCTGACACCATTCGTGGACAAATCTATGGATTTGTCCATACGCGGTGGACACAAAAACTAAGATAAGAATGAGGTGAATTATAATGTCTAATCTTTTTATGAAAAGGATCTATGAGCCCTATGAGGAAATGGATGGCTGCCGAATCTTAATTGACCGCTTATGGCCGAGGGGGATTTCGAAAGAAGCCGCGAAGCTTTCGTTTTGGTTTAAAGATCTAGCTCCAAGCAATGAGCTGAGGAAGTGGTTTTGTCATAAGCCAGAGCTGTTTGAGGAATTTAGTAGAAGATACCTTGATGAACTTCGAACCGACGAACAAAAGCGGGAATATATCCGGCAAATCATTGAAATGGAAGCTAAGGGCCCAGTAACACTCCTCTATGGAGCAAAGGACTCGGTACATAATCACGCACTGGTATTGATGGAGGAACTTGGTAGATTAATTGCGATGGAACGTTGAAGTAGGAGGTACCTCGAGCGTATGATCCCCTTTCACAAAAAAAAATTAAGTTCCATGGGCATCAGCCCCTCTTTAATCCCTTCGGAAGCGTCCCATTACCTCCATCGTTTGCATGATATTCACAAACGCCTTTTGATCCACCGTTCTAATCGTGTGATTTGTTTCATTTAATTTGATAATCACCGTGGTTAACACCTTTTTGGGATTATGGGTGAATGCCCCTTCTGTATCCGTTACCGTGACCCGTAGTTCATCCGTAAGCTCTTCATACTTATCCGTCACAATCGTTAGGGTTAATTTATTCTGATTAGTATATACCATATTATTTTGTACTATTTTTAAAAAGTTTATTTCAAAAAACAAAAAACGCCATCAAAAGAGGGCGTTTCAAATGCACCAAAAATTAAATGACATATAGGAACACGGTTAAAAAATGTGCCAGACTTCCTAGCAAAATGAAAATATGGAAAATCTCATGGAAGCCCATGTACTTTGACTGCAAGAACTTAGGTTTTGCACCGTAGATCACCCCGCCAATCGTATAAAAAATTCCCCCGAGAATGAGCAAAAATAAACCAATCGGGTTTAAGCTTCCAGTTAGCGGCGAGAATACAAACACAATCATCCAACCCATCGCTAAATACAAGGAGGTAGAAATCCAGCGAGGGCAATTAAACCAGACCATTTTAAAAACAACCCCGCTAATTGCAATTCCTGCAATAATTGAAAATAGAATCGCCCCTATTTTTCCGTTCAAACTGATAAAGCAAAAAGGAGTATACGTACCTGCGATTAAAATGAAGATCATTGAATGATCCAGCCGTCGTAAAAAGGCAATGACTTGATCGCGAGCAATTACCATATGATAGGTTGCCGATGCCGAGTAAAGCAGAATCATACTAACGCCGAAAATAATGACCGCAGTAATTGAAGACGGTGAACTTGTCGTCGCAGCGGCCTTGATAACCATCGCAAGCAACCCGACAAAGGCTAAAACTGCTCCAGCTAAATGGGTTAGTCCATTGATAGGTTCGCGAATGTAATTATTCATTTTATATGCCTCCCAGCACAGCATGTAGTTTTAATAACTACTTATTATAATAACGATATATCGACATCTAGTCAATGCATATATCTTTAGGTATAATAAAAAAATAAAGAACATGATTGGAGATAAATGAATGGAAAATATCAATCAAATTATTGAGCAACTCGGCTTAGAAGCCTGTTTAGCTTTAGATGAGATCCCACAGATCGATTTATATATGGACCAGGTGATTCAATTATTTGAAAATAAATTCACGGAAACAAAACGGAATGATGACGACAAAGTCCTCACCAAAACCATGATCAATAACTATGCAAAAGGAAAGCTCATTTTTCCAATCCATAATAAAAAATATTCAAAAGAACACCTAATCCTCATGAGCTTAATTTACCAGCTAAAAGGGGCCTTATCCATCAATGATATTAAAGTTACCCTTCAAGGGATCAATCAAAAAATTATCAAAGAGGAGATGGAGTTAGATTCTTTTTATACGAGTTATCTGAATTTAACACGCCAAAATGTTGAGGATTTCAAAGTAGACATTGAGGAAAGAGTAAAGGATGTTAGAGAAGAAATCACCGAGGATGAAAAAGGAAACTCGCCGTATCTTGAGCAGGTATTAATGATTTCTTCTCTCGTTCATATGAGTAATTTATATCGGAAAGTGGCCGAAAAACTAGTCGATGACATAACAGTAGGAAAAGAAGCAAAGCGTCACAAATAATTGTCGACGCTTTTTGCATTTTCAATGGTAATATCTTTGACCCCTAATCCGACTTCGATCACTTTTGGTGAGGAATTTCGGCTGATTAAATCATAAATTTGAATAGAATCCGCTCGATTTTCACCACCGAAGACTTTAATATCACTCCCCGCTTTTTTAAAATCTTTAACAGATATATGTTTTACTATCACATTTCTGGCCCGATACTGAAGGGCAATTACCGGTTGGCCTTTGTAGTCATAATCGGGATCACCAACCAAAGTAAAATGGTTAATGACTACATTTTTATAAGCTGAGACAACCATTCCGCGTGGCGTTGAGCCTTTATATAACTCAGTAAAAATCGGTGCGATGGATACAAGATTGGCAGCACTAATATTGTAGGCAGTTTGCGATTCAGCCTCCGTGCTTTTGTGATGTCCAATATGCCGGAAATTAAATGAGCGGTTATCGTTGACAGAAATATGCCCGATAATTTGTACATTTGAAGCGGCTGAAGAATTTTCGTGCGCTTTAATTTCCACCCCGCCAAAGCAACGAGCAGAAGAATTATTGAAAAGGACCACATTCCTCGAACCATCATCGACCTCAATCCCGTTGGAGTTGGAAAAGCCCATCTTGTGGGCACGACCACTTGGATCGCACATATGGCAACGTGAGATAAAAATATAATCGCTGTGGTGGGTGGTGATACCATCATCGCCGAAGCCATATCCATTTAGGTTATCGAGCCAAACATACTTGCTGCCGCCGCGGGCACGAAAGCCGTCACCCGCATAATTGTACAGAGTTGATGAAACATCAAAGCAATGCAGTCCCGGATTAATCGCTTCAACATCCTTAACCCAGCCATAGGTAACATTTGCATACGTTAAGCAGCTTGAGTGGTTCCCCCAGGTACTTGTTTTAACGACATTGCCTAGTCTTTCTACATTCCAGTCCAAACTTAGCGACCCCACGAAAAGATGGTGATTTCCGTTCCAATGATTAGAGTTTGTGATGAGTCGGGTGCCTTTTTTAGCTGAATCATGAAGTTTAATGGTTGTCACACCTTTTCCTGCGCCAACAAACATGGTCCAAGAGGGCAGTTGGATTCCCTTTGTTATAAATACTCCAGCTGGTACAACCACTTTCACCTTGCCGTTGCCAATCGCTTTTTTAAATGCAAGGGTGTTATCCGTCTTCCCATCGCCAATTGCTCCAAAATCTTCAACATGCACCTCTTTCATCATATTCTTATGTAAATTCAAGTTTTCTTCATCCAACATACCTTTCCAATCCGGAATCACATTTCCTTCAGAATCTACCTTAACCTTTACTTGATCATCAGAATTGGCGGTCGTCGATAAGAGACGAAAAAAAGCTGCTGTAATTTTTTGAAGAAGTGATCCTGTTAAATGCGGATTTTCCTTCTGACGAGGAGAGGCTTCATTCCCACGTATTCGATTGAAAAGTTGCTCGGTTACCTGAATGGCCTTTGTTAGGTCAATTTGGTTTGTAAATTGGGCAAGGATTGCGGCATTCTTTCTTGGATCATGGTTTTTCTCTAAATAAAGCAATCATTTCTCACTCCAAAGGAAATTCTTATTAAAATTATTATGACATTATTCGGCGATAAATAATATTTTCATTTTTAGGGAAAAATCCTTTTGAAATTACTTTACTAGAAGGAGATTATGAATTGAAAAGGTTAACTAAGAAATTTACCGTATTGCTATTGTCTATCGCCTTAATTTTACCTGCCATTAGCGTGAAGGCAACCCCGCCTCCACCACCAGTTAACCAGAAGCAGACCATGAGTGAGTCTGCTCACGAGCTAAAGTTTAACTTTAGAAGACTTTGGATGGAGCATGGCATTTGGACGAGAAGTTATATTGTTAGTGCGGCAGCAAATCTTGAGGACCAAGAAATTGTCCTGGCAAGACTTTTGAAAAATCAAGATGAACTCGGAAATGCAATCAAACCATTTTACGGCGAAGCAGCAGGAACAAAGCTTGCACAATTTTTACGAGAGGATATCCTGCTTGTCGGAAAGGTACTTGAAGCTGCCAAAGCCAATAACCAAGCTGATTTGCAAAAATATAATACTGCATGGTACAAAAATGCGGATGATATTGCCGCATTTCTCAGCAGTACAAATCCAAACTGGAATAAAAATGCAGTGAGGCAGTTACTTCATGCGCACTTAAAAATGATTACACAGAGTGTACTAGCAAGACTTAAAAAGGATTGGAACGGAGACATTCGTGCTTTTGATGAAGGCGAAATCCACCTGATTAAAATTGCTGACATAATATCAGATGGAATCATCAAACAGTTCCCTCAGAAGTTTTAACAAAAGGAAAGATTAGCTTGTGGACAGAATTTCACCAGTCTACAAGCTTTTTTTGCTCGTAGTTATTTATCTCATGTTTTTAATTTTGAAAAACGTAAATGAGGTGTCTAGCGGGGATAATTAATAAAAAAAGAAAAATACTAACAAATGTTCGGAGGTGGAATCAATGGATCAAAAAGATTTTGAACAAATTTATGAAGAATACAAGCAGGAGAGTCAGCAGCAAGCCCAAATTGAAGCAGGTGATAGTAATCCAGATGGCAAAGAAGAGTTCGTTTCCGTCAGGAAGAACGATGATGGAGATATTATCGCTTTTAAAACAAGCGCTGGACGCGAGTTGGATTATATCACGGCTTTGAATGAGGCGAAAGCTGGTAAGATCGCTCATGTGGATGTCTTTCACAAATATGGTCGTGACATCATCCGTAGTGAGCCAGACGGAATTAAAGAAAATAATCTGGATCAATTACCTGGTTTTTAAGGAGTGTGTCCATGCATTGGTATGAAAAGTTGAATCAGTATTTTCCTGTTGAAGAAATGAAATCAAGAGCACATATGGAAACCTTACTGAAAGAGCGATCAAACATCTATCATAAGGATGAGGGGCCAAACTATGTTTTGATGTATGCGGAATTAGACAATTTTGTGTTTATTGATTATCTATTTGTTTCAAAAAATGCCCGTGGACAGGGACTTGGCCATAAACTCTTGGAAAAGTTAAAACGAAAGGGTAAGCCCATTATCCTTGAAGTAGAGCCAGTCAACTATGAAGACAGCCATTCCGAAAAACGTCTCCATTTTTACAAAAGAGAAAGATTCGAGCACGCCGTGTCTATTGGTTATGAGAGAAGATCATTGGCGACAAATGAAGTTAATAGGATGGAGATCCTCTACTGGGCGCCTAATGAAGAATCAGAAGAAATGATTTTTGAAGCCATGAGAAAAACATATGATATGATTCACACCTATAAAGATCATCAGTTTTATGGTGAATCATATGAGCCAGTTGAGGAGGTCCTGACCTTTAACGAAGAAACTGAGAATAAAAATATTTTAAACGGGTTGTGACACCGGTGCTGTGCTTTCTCCAATTAAAAAAATGAGCCTGGGTATCCAAGCTCATTTTTTATTATTTACTTAGTTCGTATTGTGAAATTTTATCCTCATATGTCAAGGTAACACCAATTTCATCCCAGCCATTAAGCAGCATGACTTTTGGATACGGGGCAATTTCGAATGTAACCTTAAAGCCTTCGTTATCATAAACCACTTGATTCTCAAGGTCTACGGTTAATTGGTATTCTTCGGATTCAGCTTTTTTAATAATGTACTGAACTTGTTCGTCACTAACCTGGATAGGGAGAATCCCATTTTTTACACAATTGTTTTTAAAAATATCTGCATAACTCGGGGCAATGACAATTTTAAAGCCAAAATCTTGAACTGCCCATGGAGCGTGCTCACGAGAGGAGCCGCAGCCAAAGTTTTCACCGGCAACCAAAATTGATGCGCCATTATATTTTGGATCATTCAGAGAAAAATCAGGTCGAAGATTTCCATTGTCATCAAAGCGCCAATGATAAAACAGGAATTGGCCAAAGCCGCTGCGTTCAATCCGCTTTAAAAACTGCTTAGGGATAATTTGGTCAGTATCAACGTTTGACCGGTTTAATGGATAAACAAGGCCTTGATGGGTTTTTAACGGTTCCATATATTATCTAACCTCCTGTGCTGCAGAGAATTGACGGACATCAACGAAGTGGCCTGCAACAGCCGCAGCGGCTGCCATTTCAGGACTGACCAGATGGGTTCTGGCCCCGTTACCTTGGCGCCCTTCAAAATTTCGGTTAGAAGTGGATGCGCAGCGTTCCCCCGGTGGAACGATATCATCATTCATCGCAAGGCACATGCTGCATCCTGCTTCGCGCCATTCAAAGCCTGCATCTGTAAAGACTTTATCAAGTCCTTCTTTTTCTGCCGCAAGCTTAACGCTAAATGAACCAGGAACAACGATGGCGGTAACAGATGGGCTGACCTTTAAGCCCCGTATAACCTCAGCTGCACTTCGTAAGTCGCTTATGCGCGAATTTGTGCAAGAACCGATGAAAACATGGTCAATTTTTACACTTGAAATAGGCTGACCTGCTTCAAGACCCATGTATTCAAGCGCACGGTTAATCTCGTCCTTCTCGCTTGTCTTCTCAGTTTCATCAGGGTTTGGTACATTGGAAGTAATTGGAATACACATTCCTGGATTTGTTCCCCACGTTACCTGTGGTTCAACTTCGGCTGCTTCAATTTCAACAACCCGATCATAGGCAGCATCTTCATCCGTAGCAAGAGCCTTCCATTGTGCAACTGCTTCTTCAAACGCTTCGTCTTGAGGGACATGCCGTCTTCCTCTTAAGTATTCAAAAGTGGTTTCATCCGGAGTAATAAGCCCGGCTCTAGCACCCGCCTCAATGGACATGTTACAAACGGTCATTCGTTCTTCCATGGAGAGGGCGCGGATGGCTTCACCTGTATATTCCATCACATAGCCAGTTCCAAATTGGACACCGAATTTACCGATAATGGCAAGAATTAAGTCTTTAGCAGTTACGCCAGTACCTAGCTTTCCGTTCACTTTGACATTTAACGTTTTAGGCGGTGCTTGCCAAAGTGTTTGTGTTGCAAGAACATGCTCGACCTCACTTGTACCAATTCCAAAAGCAAGTGCACCAAATGCACCATGTGTAGAGGTATGACTATCACCGCAAACAATCGTTTTACCAGGCTGGGTAAGACCAAGTTCAGGTCCAATTACATGGACAATCCCGTTATCAGGATGATGAATATCAGCGAGTGTAATCCCGAATTCCTGACAATTCTCTTGCAGTGTATCGATTTGTTTTTTTGAAATAGGGTCATTGATAACAAGACGCTGGCGAGTTGGAACATTATGATCCATCGTTGCGAAAGTAAGGTCCGGTCGTCGCACCTTGCGCCCGTTCATTCGCAAGCCCTCAAATGCCTGAGGAGAGGTTACTTCGTGAACAAGGTGTAAATCAATATATAATAAATCCGGCTTTCCTTCTTCTTGATGTACAACATGCTTTTCCCAAATTTTTTGGATAATATTTTTTGGAGTTTGCATAGCGTCCTTCCTCACATTTATGAATTTTATTGTATGACTAACTAACAATTATTTTGGATAAATTTAGGGGTAAATCGCAACAAAGACGATTTACCCACCCAATCAATCATTAAAAATAACAGCTGGCGATACATTTCGAAGCGTTTTGCGATTTAATATAATCTGCAATAAGCTTCGTCATTTCCGCTGTCCCAACAAGGCGTCCATTTGCAACTTGAAGATCGCCTGTGTGGAAGCCAGCATCTAAAACAGATTGGACTGCATCTTCAATCACTTTTGCTTCGTCATTCAATTGGAATGAATAGCGGAGCATCAGTGCTGCAGACAAAATCATTGCAACTGGATTGGCTATACCCTTACCAGCGATATCTGGGGCAGAGCCATGAACAGGCTCATAAAG
This sequence comes from Bacillus sp. ISL-7, assembly GCF_018613065.1. The sequence goes on from NZ_JAGGQW010000047.1 coordinate 28,138, forward strand.
ACCAACGCCATTTTCATTTAAACTAGCAGAAGGAAGCATACCAAGTGATCCTGTGATAACAGAGGCTTCATCGCTTAAAATATCACCAAATAGATTCTCCGTTACAATTACGTCGAACTGAGTTGGGTTAGTGATTAATTTCATAGCAGCAGCATCTACTAAAACATGTTCAACGGCTACATCTGGATACTGAGCTTTTTTCTCTTCGACAATTTCGCGCCATAGCTTACTGGATTCAAGTACATTTGCTTTATCAACCGAAGTAAGATGACCGCTGCGCTGCTGGGCTGCTTGAAAGCCCTTATCAACAATTCTTTCAATCTCTTGGCGAGAGTAAACAAGTGTGTCTACAACGGTGTTTCCGTTGTCGCGGCGTTCACTTGGTGTTCCGAAATAAAGGCCGCCAGTTAATTCACGAACGATAAGGAGGTCGCTCCCAGAGACTACTTCTTCCTTTAAGGGTGATGCATGAAGAAGGTTTTTAAATCCTTTGATCGGCCTTAAATTCGCATATAAATCAAGTGCCTTCCGGATTCCAAGCAAGCCTCGTTCAGGACGTAAATGGGAGGGATTGGTATCCCATTTTGGCCCCCCAACAGCACCCAGCAAGACCGCATCTGCCTGTTTACAAGCATTAACGGTTGTTTCAGGAAGCGGTGTGCCGTAAAGGTCAATGGCTGCTCCTCCGATTTCATGGCTTTCAAAGCTAAAAGTATGATTGTATTCTTCAGCAATTGCATTTAACACGTCTTTTGCAGAGTTAATAACTTCCTTACCAATGCCATCACCGGGAAGTAAGACAATTCGTTTTTTCATTAGAAGCAACCTCCTCATTTTTTGTTTGATTTTTTATATTTTCGCCGTTTCTTTCACAGTTGAACTTTGATTGAAAAATACACGATTCACTGCGTTCAAGAATGATTTTGCTGAAGCTTCCAGTACATCCTGTGCTGAACCGCGCCCGGTTACAGGTGATCCGTTCACCGTCATTTTGACATGAACCTCAGCAAGTGCATCCCGTCCTTGACCGATCGAGCTTAATCTAAAATCAGTAAGATGAATTTCTTCTTTAATCAGTGCTTCTAAGGTATTCATTAAAGCTTCGACACTGCCTGAGCCTGTGCGCGCCGTTTCCACGCGAATACCTTCGGGTGTGGTTAGAGCCACAGTTGCGGTTGGCAAGTTTGCTGAACCGTAATGGACTTGGAAGGCAACCAGTTCATATTTTTTAATATCAACAGCCGTTGTTTGGATATCGGTTAAAATTGCAAATAAATCTTCGTCTGTTACTTCTTTCTTACGATCGGTTAATAGTTTAAAAGCAGTAAACGCTTCGACTAGTTTTTCGTCCGAGAGTTCAAAGCCCATTTGCTCAATTTTATCTTTGAATGCATGGCGTCCGGAATGTTTGCCAAGAACTAAATCATTAGATTTAACCCCTACTAATTCAGGCGTAATAATCTCATAGGTTAACGTATTTTTTAAGACGCCATCCTGGTGGATCCCTGATTCATGTGCGAAGGCATTTTTTCCAACAACTGCTTTATTCGGAGGAACAATCATACCTGTAAAGCGGCTGACAAGGTCACTCGTGCGTTTTATTTCTTTTAACACGAGATTCGTAGTATAAGGATACTTATCTTTACGAATATTTAAGGCAACTCCAATTTCCTCTAAAGCTGCATTACCTGCGCGTTCTCCAATTCCATTAATCGTACCCTCGACTTGCGTAACCCCGTTTTCGATAGCAGCTAGGGAATTGGCAACGGCCATCCCTAAGTCATCATGACAATGGCAAGATAATGCTGCTTTATGAATATTTGGAACGTTGTCGCGGATGTAGCGGAACATGCGTCCATATTCTTCTGGTGTGGTATATCCGACTGTATCCGGAAGATTGATGACTGTTGCACCAGCATCGATGACCTTGGTAATAATTTGAACAAGAAAATCAAGGTCAGAGCGAGAAGCATCTTCAGCAGACCACTCAATATGCGGGAAGTTCCGTTTTGCATATGAAACCATGTCTACCGCTATTTGGGTAACTTCCTCTGGTGTTTTCATTAGTTTATATTGCATATGGATAGGAGAGGTGGCAAGGAAAACATGCAACCTTGGTTCTGCAGCATCTTTTAACGCATCCCACGCAATGTCAATGTCCGATTTCGTCGCTCTTGCCAGGCCTGTGACCGATACATTTTTAATATTCCGGGCGATTGCTCTTACTGCTTCAAAATCGCCTTGGGAGGAAGCCGGGAAGCCGGCCTCCATAATGTCAACACCAAACCGTTCAAGTTGTCTTGCGATTTCCAATTTTTCAAGCTGGTTTAAATTTACACCAGGGGACTGTTCGCCATCGCGTAATGTCGTATCGAAGATGTTAACGTGAACCATTTACCACCACTTCTTTCTTTGCATTTACTGGTTTGTTTTTAATAAACGGCATTAATGCACGAAGCTCACGACCTACTTGTTCAATTTGGTGATTGTTTTCAGCGCGATTAATTGCGTTGAATTGTGGACGGTTTGCTTGGTTTTCAAGGATCCAGCCCTTTGCAAACACTCCAGTTTGGATATCTGTTAATACGTCCTTCATCCGTGCTTTGGTATCTGCATTTACGACACGTGGTCCAGAAACGAAATCTCCCCATTGTGCAGTATCGGAGATTGAATAACGCATATTTTCAAAGCCACCTTCATATAAAAGGTCAACGATTAATTTTAATTCATGTAAACACTCAAAGTAGGCAACTTCAGGCTGATAACCAGCTTCAACAAGAGTTTCAAATCCAGCTTTGATAAGGGCAGTAGTTCCGCCGCAAAGAACAGCTTGTTCTCCGAAAAGATCTGTTTCTGTTTCTTCTTGGAAGGTAGTTTCTAAAACACCTGCACGGGCTGAGCCAATACCTTTTGCATAGGCAAGGGCAAGATCACGTGCTTGACCAGTGTAGTCTTGATAAACCGCGTAAAGTGCTGGTACACCAGCGCCTTCAGTGTAAGTACGGCGTACTAAATGACCTGGGCCTTTTGGTGCTACTAAGAATACGTCTACATCTGCAGGAGGAACGATTTGGCTAAAGTGAACATTGAAACCATGGGCAAAAACAAGGGCTTTACCTGCTTCAAGGTGTGGTTCGATGCTTTCATTGTAAACCTTTGGCTGCATTTCATCAGGAAGAAGAACCATAATAACGTCAGCTGCTGCAGCTGCCTCGGCAACTGAAGTAACTTCAACGCCATCTTCAACTGCTTTATCCCATGATTTTCCGCCTCTTAATCCAACTACTACATCAAAACCGCTCTCTTTTAAATTTAGTGCATGTGCATGACCTTGTGAACCATATCCAATTACTGCGATTTTCTTTCCTTGTAAAACCTCTTCTTGAATATCTCCGTTATATAGTACTTTTGCCATGATCTATCATCCTTTCAAGGTAAATTATTATTTTAGTAGGGTGTGGTGAGTTAGTTCGTTTACGTGCGGTTGATGCCCGCGTAAAAGGGCGGTCAACCCTGTTCTGGCAATCTCTTTAATTCCATAAGGGCGAAGCAATTCTAGTAATGCATCGACTTTTTCAGGTTTGCCGGTGATTTGAATGGTTAAGCTATCCTTACTTACGTCAATAACAATCGCACGAAATGGATCAATAATTCCGTTAATCTCACTGCGGAGCTGGCTGCTGCTGGCTACTTTAATCAAGGCCAATTCGCGGACAACGACTGCTTTATCAGTGATATCAGAAACTTTTAAAACATCAATCTGTTTATTGAGTTGCTTTGTCACTTGTTCGAGACGCTGTTCATCCTCAATCTCGACAACCAGGGTCATTCTTGAAACACCTTCCGTTTCTGTTGGACCAACGGAAATACTTTCAATATTGAATTGCCGTCTTTGCAAAAGTCCAGTAACGCGGTTGAGTACACCGGCTCGATCCTGAACGGTTGCGGTTATGATTCGCTTCATGGTTTCACCCCAATCATTTCATGGATTCCTTTGCCAGGGGCAATCATTGGGAATACTTTCTCTTGTTGAAGTACACGGCAATCAACTAATACCGGGCCATTATGAGCAAATACTTCCGGTAAAACAGTGATCAGTTCTTCTTGATTATTAACTTGATAACCCTTAATCGAATAGCTGTCTGCAAGTTTGACAAAATCAGGCTGTGTATGCAGGATCGATTCTGAAATACGGTTTCCGTGTAATAGTTCCTGCCATTGGCGAACCATTCCAAGTGCGCCGTTGTTGACAATAATGATTTTTACAGGAAGGTTTCTTTCATAAATAATCGATAATTCCTGAAGTGTCATTTGAAAACCGCCATCTCCAACAATTGCAACAACGGTACTATCCGGTGCGGCAATTTGTGCGCCAATCGCAGCAGGGAAGCCAAAGCCCATTGTTCCAAGTCCGCCAGAGGTAATCCAGCGGTGCGGCTCTTTAAAAGTGTAATACTGTGCTGCCCACATTTGGTGCTGCCCTACATCGGTTGCGACGATGGCGTCACCGTTCGTTACTTTATGGACTGCTTCAATGACCCATTGCGGACACATTCCGTTCGGATCATGCTTATACCAAAGTGGATATTCCTGCTTGTTTTGGCTCAGTTTTTCCAGCCATTCAGCAGAATTTGGTGATTCAATCGCTTGATCAAGCAGTTCAGTAAGTGCCTCTTTCGTATCAGAAACGATTGGGAGATTTGTTGGAATATTTTTACCAATTTCTGCTGGATCGATGTCAATATGGGCAACCTTCGCAAAAGGTGCGAAGTGTTTAAGATTACCTGTTAGTCTGTCATCGAAGCGGGCTCCAAAATTGATAAGCAGATCACATTCGTAAATGGCCATGTTAGCTGCATATGTTCCGTGCATTCCACCCATTCCTAACGAGAGGGGATGATCTGCCGGAAAAGTACCAAGTCCAAGTAAAGTTGTGACCACCGGGATCTGGTGTTTTTCCGCCAAAGCAGTTAGTTCAGCAGATGCTTTCCCATGGAGAACACCTGCGCCTGAAAGAATTACAGGCTTGATAGCTTTTGAAATTGAATCGGCAAGTTTTTTAATTTGTAATGGATTTGGCTTTGTTGTTGGCTGGTATCCAGGTAAATTTATGCTTGCTTCTTCTGGTTCCTCAGTTAAAAATCCTGCGGAAATATCTTTAGGGACATCGACTAAGACGGGCCCTGGTCGTCCAGTAGAAGCGATATGAAAAGCTTCTTTGACGATGCGTGGTAAGTCCTCGATAGATTGTACCTGATAGTTATGTTTCGTGATTGGTGTTGTAATCGCCATAACATCGGCTTCTTGAAAGGCGTCTGTTCCGATGACGCTTCGTGCAACCTGGCCGGTGAAAATAACAAGTGGCAGGGAATCCATCATCGCATCGGTTATCCCAGTCACAAGATTGGTTGCCCCAGGTCCTGATGTGGCGAGAACGACTCCAGGTTTCCCTGTAACTCGGGCATACCCTTCAGCTGCATGGATCATTCCTTGTTCATGTCGGAAGAGAACATGCTTGATTGTACCCTGGGCGCGGTAAATGGCATCATAGATTGGAAGGACGGCACCCCCGGGATATCCAAACAGCGTTTCCACACCTTCCTTTTTCAGTAAGTCGATGAGAAGGTCTGCACCGGTTCTCGGCTCTGTTGTAGTTTGGACCTCAAGCTTTTTTGCTTCTACTTTCACGTCATAATCCCTCCTTAAGGGTAAAATTGAATGTAGATGTCGGAAAATAGTGATTTGTTATTTTTGTATTATAATATAGAAATTTGTAAATAAACAGAAAATTTTGTTGGTAAAACGTCGGAATTTGACAATAAATCTTTATGCATAGTTAAAAAGGCCCATTCTCCACGAATTAACTGCAAAAACGAAAACATAAGCAGAATAATCGGGGAGAAAAGGCCTTTCATTTTCTCGGTACCACCCGGTTTTACAGTATCCTTACGAATACTGCCTTATGAAGCGATCCACGAAAGCATAGAACGCTTCTTTTTGTAACAGGTGCTCAAAGATATGCACCCGATTGAGCCTACTAAAGTCAGGACCGTTCAGCTCAACACTCAGGGATGATGTCGGAATAAGTTGTATTACTGGGCTTCCAGCAACCCCAGCTCTCTGAAAATACTAAATCTTATTCCTTTATTCCCGTCATCGATTTATTCGCTATTTTTTTGTCAAAAGATCTTTATTTAACGCCAATAATACCTTAACTTCCTTAGGAAGGGGAGGGGTACTACGAATTCCCATTGGTATTTCTAAAATTTCATGATCCCGCCAGTATTAGCAGATGTAACGAGTTTTGCATATTTTGCAAGGTAACCTGTTTTGATTTTTGGCTCTGGTTTCACCCATGCCTTACGTCTTTCTTCTAACACTTCATCATCTACAAGAAGTTCAATCGAGCGTGCTTCAAGATCAATTAAGATTTTGTCGCCATTTTCAACAAGGGCGATTGGTCCGCCTTCTGCTGCTTCAGGAGAGATATGACCGATGGAGATACCACGGCTAGCTCCCGAGAAGCGTCCATCTGTAATTAGGGCAACTTCTTTACCTAATCCACGACCCATAATCGCGGAAGTAGGTGCAAGCATTTCAGGCATTCCTGGACCGCCTTTTGGACCTTCATAGCGGATAACCACCACGTGTCCAGCTTGAACAGTACCGTTATTAATATTTTCTTGTGCTTCATCTTGGGATTCAAAGACAATTGCTTCACCCAGGAATTTTTTAATGGATGGATCTACTGCACCAACTTTGATAACACTTCCATCTGGAGCAATGTTTCCATAAAGGATGGATAATCCACCCACAGGGCTATATGGATAGTCTTTACTCCGGATGACATTTTCATTCGTGATTGTTGCATCCTTCACATTTTCAGCAAGGGTTTTTCCAGTAATAGTTAAGCAATTATCATGTAAGGCGCCTTCAACTTTATAAAGCTCATTGATAATGGCACTAACACCGCCTGCATGATGAATATCTTCCATTGAATAATCGGATGCCGGCATTATTTTTGCTAAATAAGGTACTCTTTCAGCAATGCTGTTAACATCACGTAAATCATAATCAATCCCAGCCTCATGAGCGATAGCTAGTGTATGAAGAACCGTGTTGGTTGAACCACCCATGGCCATATCTAAAGCAAATGCGTTATCGATTGCTTCTTTTGTAATGATGTCACGTGGACGAATATCCTGTTTCACTAATTCAACTAAATGCTTTGCAGCTTGGCGAATTAATTCATGCCTTTGATCTGAAGTTGCTACAATTGTTCCGTTTCCAGGAACAGTCATTCCTAATACTTCCATCAGACAGTTCATTGAGTTGGCTGTAAACATCCCTGAACATGACCCGCAAGTAGGGCAGGCATTGTTTTCGATGTCAAGCAGTTCCTGTTGGCTGATTGTACCGTTATGGTAAGCTCCAACACCTTCAAATACAGAAGTAAGAGAAAGGTTCTTTCCAGTCGAAGGCGAAACACCTGCTTCCATCGGTCCACCTGATACAAATACAGAAGGGACGTTTGTTCTCGCTGCTGCCATTAACATGCCAGGTGTAATCTTGTCACAGTTTGGAATGTAAAAAACACCATCGAACCAATGAGCATTAATCACGGTTTCGGCACTATCGGCGATAAGCTCGCGACTTGGAAGGGAATATCGCATCCCAATATGTCCCATCGCAATGCCATCATCCACACCAATCGTATTGAATTCAAATGGAATACCGCCAGCCTCACGGATGGCCTCTTTTACAATCTCACCGAAATGATTAAGGTGTTTGTGTCCTGGAATAATTTCAATAAACGAGTTACATACGCCGATAAACGGCTTTTCAAGATCACTCGTTTTTACCCCTGTTGCATATAAAAGGCTACGGTGGGGTGCCCGATCAATTCCCTTTTTAATCATATCGCTTCGCATATTAATTTAGCTCCTAACTGACGATTGCATGGTTTGAACCTGTCGGGTAACAAGCCACTCCGTCTGTTGTTACAATTTTCCTGAATTCTTCTAAAAGAACTTTAGTAACCTCACCAGGTTTTCCATCACTAATTTTACGGCCATCCACATCAATAACTGCAATTACTTCTACAGCTGTGCCGGTTAAGAACACCTCATCAGCCACATAGACATCATGTCTTGTAAATGGTGATTCACGGACTTCAAAGCCCTTGTCTCTTGCAATATCTAGGATAGCGTTTCGGGTAATTCCTTCTAACGCCCCCAAATAAACAGGCGGGGTATAGATGGCACCATTTTTTACAATAAAGATATTGTCAGCTGAGCCTTCAGTAACATAACCTTGATCATTAAGCATTAATGCTTCCTCAACGCCAGCTTGATTAGCCTCTAATTTTACAAGAATATTATTTAAATAGTTAAGTGATTTAATCTGTGGGCTTAGGACATCTGGGCGATTCCTTCGACTCGCAACAGATGCAATTTTAATTCCACGTTCGTAATACTCTTTAGGATACATGCTAAGTTCTTCAGCAATAATAATGACGCTTGGTATCGAGCAGGAAGAAGGGTCTAGGCCGAGATTCCCTTTTCCACGGGAAACAACGACACGAATATAGGCGCTTTCTAGCTGATTTTTTATAATTGTCTCTACGATTAATTGAGTCATTTCCTCCTGTGTGTATGGAATATTCAGCATAATGGATTGTGCTGATTCATACAGTCTTTTCAGGTGAGCATCGAGTCTAAAGACGTTTCCACTATAAACGCGTATGCCTTCAAACACACCATCACCATATAAAAAACCATGATCGAAAACTGAAACTACAGCATCTTCTTTCTTGACGAACTCGCCGCCAAGGAAAATCCATTGACTCCCCAACCTAACCACTCCTCTTTTGTGATAGAACGCTTTTAAATGACTAAACAAATTTTTTAAAAAGAATTGCCATACCCATCTCCAAATGGTGAGGAGCTATGGCAGTTATTGAATAGATGATTATTTTCGATAATCATACAACCAATCGAAAACATGGTCAATGAAAAAATCTGACAATTCAAATAAATCAAAAAAGTTGATAGCGTTTACATTATTGTAGTGATAAGGAAAACAGCGAAAAAAATTTTTTTGAAATTTTTTTATTTGTAGGTTATTTTGTCCTCGAAACGGGGGGAATATTCAGAGGTAAGTAAGATGGTGGTGTTGCAAAGTGAATTATATTTCAAACTTAAAATTTTTAATTCTAGACAAAAAAACACTAGTTTAAAATAGTGTTCTTATGATCAAAGCTTTGCAAGATGTTCATATACTTCTCGTAAATTACTATATCCGTTTTTTTGAGCTATTTTTAAATAGCTGGACCAAATTTGCGCTGTCATGATTGCATCGCCAAGTGCATGGTGGCGATCTTTTATAACAATCCCACATTTATGGCAGACTTCTTCTAGTGGTAATGATTTCATAGATGAATCTGATAGACGAATTAAGAAGGAGGTATCGATGATTCGATGTTCAAATCGTGCCTTTAACAGATCCCATGTCATTTTTTGCATAAAGGACTTTTCATGTTTAGAGTGATGTGCGACAAGGATATGGCTTTGTGCATACTTAAAAAATTGAATTAAGACATCCCTGGCATCCGGAGCATCCCGCAATTGATCTTCATGAATATTTGTTAAAGTTGAAATTTCTGCGGAAAGAGGAAGGTCTGATTTTACAAGTGAATAAAAAGTATGATTATCCTCGATATGCGGACCAATCATTTTTACTGCTCCGATCGAGAGGACACGATCTCCCTTTTCTGGATAAAAACCAGTGGTTTCCAAATCAAAGACAACGACTTCTAATTCGTTAAGCGGGGTATCTAAGTTGTTTTTTACTTTCATTTCTTTCTGCAGCTGCCGGATGAACGAGAGTTGTTGTGGATAGCTTTGCCCCTGAATCCCAGCATAAATATTAGAACTGACTTTGCCGGAAATTTGCCTAAAGTATTGTGCTAAATCATTTATTCTCATGTTTTCCCTCCTTTTCTATTAATTTTCTTACGGATTGATGAAGAGTAACCCCATTTTTAATGATGTCTTTCATTTCATTCTTTTGCTTTTTTGTTAGGATGTCGACCGGTAAATAGTGACCAGAATCATAGTCTGAGTGATTGACAAAAAGAAGACGATAGTTTAACAGTTTTAAAAACATAGCTGTATATAAATCCTTGTCATGTATCTGTAGTTTGTTGAGCCTTGATAGGGTAGAGGTCTCCGGTAGATTTTCTTTTACTGCCAATAACCGAGCCGCATTCACATATGGAAAGAGGGCAGTCTCCTTTATATTTAGAGACCCAGTATGTACCCCGTGAGTCTCTACTAAAAGCTGACCTAATACGCCAATCCCTTTTTTGAAATGAAGAGTATTGTTTGTCATTCTTGGCAGAAGATGTTCCTTTTGAACAGTCTGATAAACAAAGGTCTTTAGTTGTTCCAAGATTTGATGCTGTCCAAAAATAGAACGACCGTCAATAATGATGAGTAGATACCGTAACGATTCCCAAGACGCCTCTTGGGCCCAGTTCTTTATTTGCTTCTCCCATTCGGAATGGGATTTACACCAGAACGGATTGCCAGCCATGACACCGCCATCGCAATAAGGATAGCCTACTTGATAAAGACCTTTTGCAATTTCCTTTCCTAATGACAAAAAATAAGCTTTTGCTTCTGTTGTTGGATCGAGATAAACAATGCCATGGTCTTGGTCACTCCATACAGATTGTTCGAAACGTCCAGCACTCCCCATTACAAAGAAAGAAAAGGGAGACGGAGGAGGCCCATATCGAGCAAGAACTTCTTTCAGTGATATCTCCAATACCTGTTTAATCATGTTGTCATGAAGTTCGTTTAATTTGAAGTGATCCTGAGTAACGCGCTTCATGTGAAATTTTCTATATTCTGCAATGGCTGAGTAGGTATTATCATTCATATTTTCACCTCCACTTAAAAAATCTAGAAAATGTGCAAGCCCTAAATAGGAGTTGCACACTTAATGTATAAAAATTTAAAGAGCCTTGTTTTGTTCCGCTTTAAGCAATTCGGGATATCCATAGCTTCCGTGCTCGCTCATATCTAAGCCCATAATCTCTTCTTCTTCTGTGACACGCAAGCCATTCATTGCTTTTTTAATAATGGCAAGCAAGATAAAGGATGCGACCAAGGCGAAGGCACCAGAGGCGATAACGCCTAATGCTTGAACCCCGAGCTGATGGAAGCCGCCACCATAAAATAATCCAGGTTTTCCGACCGTGGCTAATTCTTTTGTTGCAAAGAAACCAGTTGATAACGTTCCCCAGACACCAGCCGTACCATGTACAGATAGTGCTGCGATTGGATCATCAATTCCTTTTTTCTCAAAGAAGTGAATACTATAAAATACAAGAATACCAGAGATAAAACCAATCAGGACAGCGGCCCAAGTATCAACAAATGCACAAGAAGCAGTAATCGCTACAAGGCCTGCTAATGCACCATTTAACATCATTGGAACATCTGCCTTACCCAATACGATCCAAGAGATAATCATTGCGGCAACGGTACCAGCAGCAGCACCAAGGTTTGTGTTTAATGCGACAAAGCCAAAGAAACCTTTGTCAACGGATAATGTACTGCCCGCGTTAAATCCGAACCATCCAACCCATAAGAGTAAAACACTTAGTGCTGTAAATACTTGGTTATGACCAGCTAGATTATTGGCGGAACCATCTTTATTAAATTTTCCGATACGTGGTTTTAATAGAATCGTAGCTGCCAGTGCAGCCATAGCACCAGTTAAGTGAACAACGGTGGAACCGGCGAAGTCTTGTTGACCAATCTCTGCTAACCAGCCGCCGCCCCAAATCCAGTGAGCGATTGGAGGATAAACAATAACAGAAAATAATACAGCGAATACGAGATAGACACCTAATTTTGCTCGTTCAGCAAACCCGCCAAATGCAATTGTTAAGGAAATACCTGCAAAAGCTAATTGGAATAAAAAGAAAACAGAACCAGAAAGTGATAAACTATCGATATCATAGCCTGAGTATAAGAAGTCAGAAAGGCCTATAAGTGCATTTCCTTTTCCGAAAATTAATCCAAATCCAACTGCCCAAAATACAATTGAGCTAATACTAAATGTGAGAATGGTTTTACCAGCAATATGTCCTGCATTTTTCATTCGGGTGGAACCTGTTTCTAACAGGATGAACCCGCCGATCATTAAAATGACAAGTATCGCTCCTAGCATTACCCAAAGACTGTTCATTAAGAATAAAGTATCCATTTTTTCTCCCCCTTTTAAATGATGTTAGTTTTCTTAACATTCGGTATGTTAGTATTCTTACATGATTCCGAATTAGTTTCTATAAATTTGGAAGATAATCTAACATGGTTTTTGATAATGAGGCATAACCCCAGCTTTTTGTCTGAACGGAGGGAGAAAAGTGCGATAAAAAATCCCATTCTCTATAGAAGGAATGGGATTGAAGGTTAGCTCCTTACTTTTTCCGTATACCAAATTGGGCGTTTAATTGCCCTTGAATCATCTTTCTGCGTACATCTTCTTGGTTGTGTTTCTTTTGTTCACGAAGCATTTCTTTCCTAATATCATGTGTTTGAATTCCGTCTTCAATTTTATTGGCAATATCCATCAATAGTTCAACATCTGAAAATGAAAATTTGCGGCTTCCTCCAGCAGACCTTTCAGGGAAAATAAGCTTTCGTTCTTCGTAATATCGTATTTGTCGTTCGGAGAGACCGGTGAGGTCCCGAACAATTCCAATTGTAATCACTTTTTTATCTTTATATGATATGTCTTTTCCCATTTTTGCCTCTCACCACACCCTGTTGTTTCAATATTTAATCAATTTGTTAATTTAATATATTATATGTTAGATTTTCTTACATTGGACTGGGTATTCAAACCATTTTACTTGTTTTTCAGAAGAAATTTCTATGGAGTGCATTCGTCATGATTTTGTTGGGGAAAATATTTTTTTGTATAGGCTTTCCAGTTCATTGAAGGTAAGAGAGTGAAGCTCGTGGTCAGAAGAATAAGACATGCCTGAGTCTAACAACTTCTTAATATAAAACTGCCTAAGGCGTTCGAGTCCTTTACGCAAATGAGTGGCCAACTTTCATCACCCCTTCAAACTGAAATTAATAATTTTGAAGTCTTCTTAAAAGTTCATTCGCCTGAGATCCCATTGTTTTCATGAGTTCTTCATACAACTCATCTCTTAATTTATCTAATTGAAGGATTCTTTCAGCTAGTTTAATATCAATTTTTCGATACATTGAAATCTTCCTTTCTTTCTTGTTTATAATGAAAAGTTAACTGAATTTTTGGTTCTTGTCAGTGGTTTTGTTAGATAAACTGACAGGAATTTTAAATCGTCATCTAAGATTGGGTAAAAGAATCTGACGATGTATATTTGGAAGCAAAAAGAACCGGGCGCATGCCCGGTCCTTAGATTTTCTCTTAGTATTCTCCATCAAATGGTGTGAATGGGAAATTAAATCTTCTTTCAACTGCACGAAGGCGTTGATTCACGCGTTGGAGTCTACGGTCGATTTGGGCTACTTGGCGTTGTAGTTGATTGATCTCCCTTTCTTGACGCTCATTCGCCCTCTCCAGTTGATTCAGTCTGCGCTCAACCTGCTGTGGCTGCCTTGCTGGGTCATATTGTTCAGGTTGAAGATAGGGATTAAATGGCTCTGCTGGAGCATAGGGATTCATTTGCTCTTGTTGATCATAGGAAATAAATTGTTCTGGTTGACCATAGTAATTCATTTGTTCTGGTTGTACATAGGCATTATAATCAACCGGCATTTGTGGCATTTGATAATAACCATACGGATTCATTGGGCATCTCTCCTTATGTGGTAAATACCCTATAGATTATGTAGGTGTATAGGAGGTGTATCGGCGAATGCCCATGACAAAGTCATCTCAAGAAAAAGAATATGCAATGTAAAAAGGAGGATCCAGGAGTAATAGATGGAAATAAAAGAAGTTATTATTCTACGATGCTAAACACTTCAGGTTATTACAGTATTAATATGGTAAAATATTTAAAATATTGAATATAAAGTCAAAACAGGGTATAATCATGTATATTCGGAATATTATCAATTCTTACAATAATTACTTTTATAAAAAAACATTGGAGGTCTGAACAAATGAAGAAATTTAAACTATTTTCAACTGTATTAATGGCAGCACTACTCTTAGTTCTTTCAGCTTGTGGAACGAGTAAGAGTACAAGCACAACAACTGGGGGAGACGGGGAAAAGAAGACATTGCGTGTGGTAACAGATGCCGCCTATGCACCGTTTGAATACCAGGATAAAGGGGAAGTTGTCGGTTTTGATATTGATTTTATCAATGCAGTGGCAAAAGAAGCTGGTTATAAAATTAAGGTGGAGCATGTTGGCTGGGATCCAATTTTTGTTGAATTAGATAAGAAAATCGCTGACATTGGACTTTCCGCCATCACCATCAACGATGAAAGAAAACAAACCTATGATTTTTCAGTACCTTACTTTTTATCAACCAATAAAATCTTAGTTCCAAAAGATAGTGATATTAAGAGTGCAGCAGATTTAAAGAATAATAAAACGGTAGCCGTTCAAAATGCAACAACTGGACAAGAAGCAGTTGAAGGTCTTTTAGGCAAAAATAGCGATAAAATCAAAAAGTTTGAAAATAATAACCTAGCAATCTTAGAACTAAAAAGCGGCGGAGCAGATGCTGTAGTTGCTGATAACACAGTTATCGAGCAATATGCAAAAAACAACCCGAAAGATAATTTTGTTGTCATTGAAGATTCAAGTGCTTTTGCTAAGGAATTTTACGGATTAATGTTTCCAAAGGGAAGCAAGATTAAAGCAGACTTTGATAAAGCTGTAAAAGCGGTTATTGATAACGGAACGTATGCAGATGTATACAAGAAGTGGTTTAAAGTAGAACCAGATACCCAAATCTTAAAGGATCAGCAGTAATATTGCTTATTAAATTGCGTAACTCTTACTTAGCAGTTACGCAATTTTTGCTAGTTAGATTCGATAATTAGCTTGTTGTTTAATAGGGGGATTTAAAGTATGGATTTTCGTTGGGATATTTTAGTTGAATATGCTCCTTTTTTTCTTAAAGGAACAATATTAACCATTGGGCTTTCAATCGCAAGCATTTTGATTGGTACCATTCTTGGCTTATTCATCGGATTAGGGAAAATAATGAAAAATAAGCTCCTCGCCTGGCCTTTTACCATTTACATTACCTTTTTTCGAGGTACACCATTACTTGTTCAAATATTATTAATCCATTTTGCCGTCGTACCTCTTTTTCTTGGAAAAACAAGTCCTATTTTAGCTGCAATTCTTACTCTATCATTAAACGCTGCGGCATATATCGCTGAAATCTTCCGTGCGGGAATTCAATCGATTGATCGGGGCCAGATGGAGGCAGCTCGTTCTTTAGGGATGAATCATGTACAAGCTATGCGGTATATCATCCTCCCGCAATCCTTTAAACGAATGATTCCACCGCTTGGAAATGAATTTATCGTCTTAATAAAAGAGTCATCGCTGGCGGCTCTTATTGCAGCCCCTGAACTTATGTATTGGGGACGAGCCATGCAGGGACAGTATTTCCGAGTCTGGGAACCGTATCTTGCGGCCGCAGTTATTTATCTTGTGTTAACACTTTCCTTAAGCTTCCTGTTAAATCTTCTTGAAAGGAGGTTGGCAACCGAATGATTCAGGTAAAGAATTTAAAAAAATCCTTTGGCAAAAACGAAGTCCTCAAGGACATCAATGTTACAGTCAAGAATCAAGAAGTAGTCGTGGTAATTGGACCTTCGGGTTCCGGAAAATCAACATTTCTTCGCTGCATAAATATGCTAGAAACGATTACCGGTGGTCATGTCTTAATTGAAGGAATCGATTTGACGGACAAAAAAACAGATATCAATAAAGTACGTACAGAAGTGGGAATGGTTTTTCAGCAATTCAATCTTTTTCCGCATAAAAAAGTGATTGAAAATATAATGCTTGCACCAATGAAAGTAAGAAATATTCCAAAGGAAAAAGCGAGAGCTAAGGGGTTGGACCTTTTACGGAAAGTTGGATTAGAGGATAAGGCAGATGCCTATCCCGATTCTTTATCAGGCGGGCAAAAGCAGCGGGTTGCGATTGCAAGGGCACTAGCAATGGAGCCGAAAATTATGCTTTTTGATGAACCGACGTCTGCACTCGACCCTGAAATGGTTGGCGAGGTACTTGAGGTTATGAAGGACCTAGCTAAAGAAGGAATGACGATGGTGGTTGTGACACATGAAATGGGCTTTGCCAAAGAAGTTGGCGATCGGGTTATATTTATGGATGGCGGATTGATTGTCGAAGAAAATGTTCCGAACGAATTATTTGATCATCCGAAGGAAGAACGGACAAAGGCGTTTTTAAGTAAGGTTTTATAACGAAAAGGGAGGCTCAAAGCCTCCTTTTTGTTATTTCCTCGAATGCCATCTAGTTTTTATAGGTGGTCATTTCTATTACTCCTTTCTTTATTCAAAGTCAAAAACATCCACAATCCGGTCTGCTTTTAGCCGGTTTTGACACAGTTTAAATAATTGTCCCAAAAATACTTCAACCTCAAGTAATGTAGAAGGCAGTTTGATTTGAACGGTTGTTGAACCAAACATTTGTTTAAAATAGGCTTTTCTTTGGTCATTTTTTCCATCCCGTTTAAATGGTTTGTATCCCCAGACAATATGAGGCACCCCATCAATTTCTTGGATTTGTCGTATCTCTGCGCAGGTTGTGGACCGATCATGTGCATAAATGACTAAATAATAGTTGTCATTACGATGCCAATCAATGAATAAAAAATAATAACCCGTATCGCTATCTGGCCTGGTTACCTCATATGCTGCTAACGTTGGTTTTCCATTAGTCCATTGATGAAACTTTTGGAGGCTTCCACCTGTAATTTCAAGTTGTTTAATCTCATAGGCCGATGAATTAGAGGATTCGATACAGTTAGCTAAAAATATAGCTTGTTCCTTTTCCAACTTAGATTTCCCCTTTATGTATTTGAACCAATTATACTTTGAAAGTAGATGAAAAAGAAAGAATGTCCAAATTTAACTTAAACTTATATTTAACTGAATTAGAAAGTGGTATAATTTATTTATTGACTATTCTGAAAAATAAACCAGGAGGTTATTTGATGAATTTTTACAAAGATGATTTGCAGTTTCAATCCTTGCTTAAAGAGTTACTCGATCAACCCTTTTTTGAATATGCAGACAAGGAGTTAACTGTCTTTGGTGAGAAATGTGCAACTGCTATCGATGATCGGGCAAGGTTTACGGACCGGGAAGGACAGCCGCGCTTAAACAAATATGATGCCTATGGTGAAGATATTTCTGAAGTATGGGTGAACGAGGGCTACAGAAGAACCGTTGAAGAAACTTACAATACTGGAATAGTTGGTTATGTTCATAAAGAAATTCCTGGACTCGGGGAAAAAGGAAATTACATATATTCTTATGCACAAGGGTATCTTCTCTCGCAAACAGAGCCTGGATTTTACTGTCCAGTCACATTGTCGATGGCTACTGCTTATTTACTTAACCAATATGCTTCGAAAGAAATGAAGGAGCAATTTTTGCCGCATGTCCTCTCAACAGGTGAAGTTCCACACTATGAGGGTGCGACATTTTTAACAGAGCGTCAAGGAGGCTCCGATGTCGGTGCGAATGAGACGAAAGCTGTTGAAGAAGGAGATCATTTCAAACTTTATGGAGAAAAGTACTTTGCCTCCAATGCCGGTATGTGCGGGGTCGCTATGATTTTAGCGCGGAAAGAAGGTGCACCATCAGGAACGAAGGGACTGACTCTATTTGCAGTGCCATGGCGAAACCAGGACGGAACACTTAATGGGATTCGTATTCGCCGTTTAAAAGATAAACTCGGTGTCAGGGGAGTCCCTTCTGCTGAGGTAGAATTTGATGGCGCAGATGCCTTTGTTGTGGGCGATCCAGCGAAAGGTTTTTACTATATGATGGAAGCTCTAAATCTATCAAGAGTCTGCAATGCCGTTGCCTCATTAGGAATTATGAGAAGAGCTTATTATGAAGCAAAGGAATATGCTTTAAAAAGGGATGCGTTCGGAAGTAAGCTAGCAAACTATCCAATGGTCAAGGACACGCTGACACGGCTTGCAGTAAAGCTGGAAATTGAAACCCGCACCGTTTTTAGCTATCTTCCTTTATTTGAGTGCGTTATGAATAATCAAGCAAGTCAAAAGGAGGCCATTCTCAATCGTCTCTACATCGCCCTTTTGAAAAAAGAAACGGCAGAACAAGCGATTCATTATGCACATGAAGCGATTGAAATGCACGGCGGGAATGGTTATATCGAAGACTTCGTCACTCCAAGACTATTGCGGGACGCCCAAGTCCTGACTGTCTGGGAAGGAACGGCCAATATTCTCGGGTTGGAGGTTCTGCGTTTAATCGAGAAGTATAAGGCAGAAGAGCTGTTTTTAGAAGAGATGAGTCAACGCTTACGGGGAGTTGCCCATTTGCCATCCGAATGGACTTATTTGGTTGAAAATAAATTAATTCAATTGCGGAACCTATCGAAATCATTACGTACGGCATCCGCAGATCATAAAACCTTTCACTCGAAAAAGGCGGCCGAACTTATGGTGAAAATTCTTGAGAGTATTGTCGCGCTTGAACAGGCAGCAAGCGGTGACCGCCGTGCCCTTATGGTAATGGAGGTATTTTTAGAGGAGACGTGGAAGTCTTCTTACTTGTTCAATGAAGAAATGAGGACAGTCGAATACTTTTCGGAAATTGTTTTGAATTCGAAGAGTAAGAAACCTTTATCAGTCAGATAAGTGAACTCTATGAAGCTTGCCATTTCATGGTGGGCTTATTTTTTTAGTTTGATTTGAAAATAAGAATTCATTTTACGTCTAATAATCAATATTTTCCTAATAATATCCAGCAAATGTAGTAAGTTTCGTTAAATATGTAATAAAAGTCT
Organism: Bacillus sp. ISL-7; assembly: GCF_018613065.1. The sequence continues at coordinate 47,193 of NZ_JAGGQW010000047.1, forward strand.
GAAATTATGTAGTAAGTTTCGTAAAATATGTAATAAGAGTATGAAAATATGTAATAAGTTTCGTAAAATATGTAGTAAGTGTCATTAATTATGTTTCTTTGTCTCCAAAATGAAATACAAATGACATCCTTTTAAAAAATTGCTCTGGTAGAATCGTATAATTAGGACTTATAATCAGAAAATCCGTCGAATAGTATATAGAATAATTAGGCCTCTTTTCCATATGAATGACAGAGAGTGGTGTAATTGGAGGGAAAGATATGACATTAGAGACGCAATTAAAACAGAAAACGTATTATGAAATGTTCATTAATGAACATGAAAATATTCATCCGATCCAGGTGCTTGGTGAACTGTTTCAGGAGGAAGCGCTAAAGGACCTGCCTGATTTATCGTCTATTCGCTTTGCGCAGGGGGAAGTGTACTTCCATCATAAAGATTATGAGGCTGCCATTTTTAAATGGGAGAATATAATCAATGAACTTGAACCCTGGGCAAAGAAAAATACTGCGGATGCATATTATGAGTTAGGTTTATTATCGACTGCTGAAGACCTTTATTGTGCAATTCAAACCAATAATCTCACCCTAAATACGGAAGTGGCCTTACAGTTATTTTCGTTGTATATAGAGCGAGGAAAGCTCGACTTGGCCTTGTCGGTGATTAAAAAAACAATTGCTGCAAACCCAGATTATCCGAACGTAACGGAAATCGCTCGTTCTTTTTTTGAAGAGCAGCAGGATTGGAATCATGCGATTGAACTAGCAGTAAACGAGGCAAAACGGACGGAATCATTAGACTGGTACGATATGATCATTACCTATGTGGAAAATGGTGTGGCTAGAAGTCATGCGCCGAGTTATTTTTCACAGGCTTTACTTGAAGTGTTTAGTCTGAATAAACAAAAATTTGAGAATCTTATTTCCGCCCTTTGGGACAGCTATAAGAATGAAGAATCGTATTTTACTTGGATAAGAGAAATGAACCATTTGTTATTAAACCTTGAAATCAGTCGGGATAGAAACTTATCTGTACTTTCAGGCCTCCATAAGGAAGCATTTTTCAACTTAATTGATGGAAGATATTTCATTAAAAGTCTGCAGGATTTTATTCCAGACTTCCTGACAAATTGGTTACGACTTGCCGATCGTAAAGATACCGTGCTTGCAGCAGCTGCCGTGCTCTCATGGAATGAGCTTTTTCCAGCAAGCATAAGTATGTCTATCGTTAGTGAGGCTGAAAAACTGATCAGCATTACGGAAACTGATATGGATGAATTAGAGGAGTGCCTGACACTATTTGATGCTATTACGAATTGGGCCCAATCAAATGAGATGGGCGAGAATAATCGAGTAAAATGGATTGTCGAGCAATTAGTCGATTTTGACAAACAACATCTATTAATTACCGGGTTAAGCGGAAGTGGAAAATCGACTTTTGTTAATTTGGTTCTCGGAGAGGATTTGCAGGACAGCCCAACCTCATCTGTGGTCATGTTTAAAGATTCCAAGGAAGAAGAAATCATAGAAATTACTGATCGAGAGAAGACTCGTTTATCTGGTTTTTCTGATTTTCAAGAACGAATGGACCGACGCCGTAATGCGTTGGAATCTATGATTGAATTTAGGCGTCCGAACGCCTTTTTACAGGAAAATAAGGTTGCTCTAATTGATACCCCTGGCGTAAAAGGAAACTATAATGATTCCTATGAAGTATTGAAGAATCTGCAATTAGCAGATACCGTTCTCTTTGTGCTCGATGCAAATGCACCGTTTACGGATAAAGAAAGGTCAGTGCTTGCAAAGATTCAAGAGTTAGCTCCTGATATTCCAGTTCATTTTCTACTAAGTAAGACCGATACACTTGTAAATGAGCAGGAAGCGATAAGAGTTTTCGATGAAACTAGGGCGAGGATTCAATCCTATTTACCGGATGCTTTCGTGTTTGCTTTTTCATCGCAATATGAAAGCAGTCAGCAGCTTAAGGACCTAAAAGAGTTTATCCAATCCATTAAAAATATGAGAAACATTGAAGATAAGCGGTTGGCAAAGCTGTTGTTCTATATTCGGACCACGATTGCCAGCCTTATGCAAAAACGGATCGATGTTGAAAATCAATTGGTAGAATCCGTGCGTTGGAATGAAGAAATGCTCCAGAAGTTAACGGGGGCAGTAAATCAACTGAAGGATACGGAGACCCAAAAAACAAAAGCAGTGGTGCAGTCCTACCGTGCCATCAAAGCTTCAATTGAAAAGGATATATCAGAGTCTGTTCCAAAGATGCTTCAAGAGTGTTCCTCTTTCATTAAAGAAGACAGTAATTTTAGCAAGATTCACTTAGAACTTAATGATGAGATGAACAAGAGACTGGAAGTGTACCTAGATCAGACGGTCATGCCAAAATATTACCGCTTGCTCCAAGAATGGATCGAGGGAAGCAAAGAGGAGTTCGTGCAAGGTCAGGAATTCTTGAATGAAATAGGTGAAGGCTTTAATCACATGTATGGGGAAGAACGCCTCAGCCTTGATTGCGATTTTAAAGTGCTCGATGATTGGCACCGTGATACTGACCGGATGACAAGTCGCTTCCAGTTGGAAACTGTCAATATTCTGCTGCGCAGAACCCCGTCTCAATTTTTATTAAAAAGTGCTGGTAAGCTGTTTGGTGCCATGACACAAAATAAAGCGCTGCTTTTTAACAAATACAAATCATTTGTAGAAAATGAGGAGTATATCGAAGCGATTTCTGCCGTCAAGCAACAGTTTTTTCAGCAATTTGAGCTGTTTGAAAAATCACTGGAGAGAGATGTTACCCTATTTTTCAAGAGTCCATTGAATCTGTTAAATCGTTCAGTGGAGGAAGCAAGATTAGGAATCCAGACAAACCAAGAAATGCTTACGAATATGAATACCAATCCAGAAATGTTCCGCGATCCGTTGACACTATTTGAAGTTAGATTGCGTCAGTTTGAGTGGATGACGGTGGCAGGAAAAGGTATGCAAACCGTCTATTAATATTTGAAAAAGGAAGGTGTCCGAGGCATCTTCCTTTTTTATGAATTTGCGTTGCCCAAATGTCAAAAAAATGGTAGCCTATGGGTAATCTGTTTTGAAGGAGGGAAAATGAGTGATTAAAGTATCGGGTGCACAAACAGAGGCTTGTGTTTTTTCAAACTATCCTCAGGAAACAGCCTTAGAGCAAATCCAAGAGCTATGTAATCAAGCTTTTTTAAAGGATACAAAGATTAGTATTATGCCAGACTATCACGCCGGCAAAGGTTGTGTGATTGGAACAACCATCCAGCTAAAGGATAAGGTTGTCCCAAATCTAGTGGGTGTAGATGTCGGCTGCGGCGTGTTAACCGTCAAACTTCAGGATCAAAAAATTGATTTTAATAAACTTGATCAAGTGATTCGTACGTATGTCCCAAGTGGGCAGGAGCTTCATACTGAGGAGACAGTCAGGTTTATTAATACTAGTTTTCCCGCCAATCAAGAATTTGAAGCAGATCACATTTTGAGTGAAAACAGAACCCTTTATAGCTTAGGTACATTAGGCGGAGGGAACCATTTTATAGAGGTCTCAGTTGATACCAATGGCTATCACTATTTAACCATACACACTGGCAGCCGCTATGTTGGGGCGAAGATTGCCACCTACTACCAAAAGGTAGCTATCTCAAAGCTTCGTCAGCAGGATTTAACTGATATCATTGACCAATTAAAGGCGGAAGGACGTCAAAAAGAAATCGAAGCAATGATTAAAAGCTATAAAGAAAAGAATCCCGTTATTCCGAATGATTTAGCGTATTTGGAAGGCGAGGATTTTCATAACTATATGCATGATATGAAGTTAGCTCAAGCATTTGCAAAAGCTAACCGCGAAGAAATTGCAAGAGCGATCACGGAAAATATGGGACTTGAGGAGCAGGACCGCTTCGATACGGTACACAATTATATCGACACGGAGAACCTGATTTTACGAAAAGGGGCCGTGTCCGCGCAAAAAGGCGAACGTCTTATTATTCCGATTAATATGAGAGACGGGTCGATTCTAGCAGTCGGTAAAGGGAACGATGAATGGAATTATTCTGCTCCGCATGGTGCGGGTCGCGTATTGAGCCGCACGAAAGCAATGAAAACTCTCAATATGGACGATTTTCATAAAACAATGGAGGGCGTGTGGACGACGTCTGTTTCGGAAGAAACATTAGATGAAGCGCCAATGGCCTATAAGTCAATGAATGAAATTTTAGAAAAGGTAGAAGAAACTGTTGAGATTGCAGGTTTCATTAAACCGGTTTATAACTTTAAAGCCAGTGAAAAGTTCACACCTGGAAGATTTAAAAAATGATAGATTTGGGAGAGAGAGACTGTAATAATAGTCTCTCTATTTTCTTTTTTCAATAATTTCTGTCCTCCTGTATTAATATCCTTTTGAAAAATTAACAAGATTGATCGATGGGATATGACCTGAAAGATATTCTTTTAAGTTAGGGATCAAGATGTTTTCAATGACCCTCTGATTATAGTGATCGGTTGACCCAGATGTGTGGGGGGTGATGATTACATTTTCCATCTCCCATAACGGACTTTCCGGACCCAACGGTTCTGTTTCAAACACATCGAGTCCTGCTCCCGCGATTGTTCCTTCCTTTAATGCCTGGATAAGGTCAGCCTCCACGACAATCTCCCCGCGGCCGATATTCATAAAGAATGCGGACTTCTTCATTTGCTTAAATTGTTCTGCGCCAAACATTTGATTCGTTTCCTTGGTGTGCGGTAATGTAACCACAACATAATCACATTTTGGCAGAAGCTGATCTAATTGGTCTGGAGAATACATTTCATCCACATAGTCCTCTGGCTTTCCAGAGTGCCTGACACCAAGGACGTGCATACCAAATGCTTTAGCGATTTTCGCTGTTTCTTTCCCAATGGTACCGACGCCGATAATGCCAATGGTTTTTTCATGTATTTCTTGTCCCATATGGGCATGATGCCAAGTTTTCTTCTGTTGGTTTTTAACATAGGTATGGATTTTCCGTGTTAAGCCAAGCATTAATGCAAAAATAGTCTCAGAAATTGGATAGGCATGGACGCCATTAGCGCTAGTCAAGTAAATGTTTCTAGAATCCATCTCTTCAAGCGGCAGGTAATCAACACCGGCACTCCATGATTGGAACCACTTCAGCTTGGAATGTGAAGCGAGGCAGTATTCTTCTAGCCCATTATGCCAGCCGGCGATGATTTCTGCGTCCTTTAGATGCGCTTGCCAAATATTTTTATCCTTGCCTACTATCAATTCCCAATCAGGAATCATCGCATTGATTTGTGTTATGTAATCTTGATCAATATTACGGGTGATAACCATTTTTTTCATAAGTGGGGATTCCTCCAATTTAACAATGTTTTCTTTATTTAATGATAACGGAAATCAAAAAAATTGATAAGATTTTTGTTTTCTAGTCGGACACTAATCCGAAGAAACCAGCAAATTTAATAAAACTATCTGATATCCAAATATTCTTTTTCCATCTTCTGTGCTATTATTTAGAAATACGAAGTAAATATAAGTAAGCGGATCTTCAGTGTGAAGATTCTTTTTTATTGGAGTGAGGGAGGGGATTGTTTGAAAGAGCGTTTGTGGACGAAGTCGTTTATTATGCTTATGGTGGGAAATCTGTTTGTGTTTATGTCATTTCAAATGCTTATTCCCACACTACCGCCATATATAAAATCCATTGGGGCTTCGGGGCTGGAGATTGGCCTAGTGACGGCATTGTTTTCGATTGGCGCTGTCATTAGCCGGCCGTTTATCGGCTTTATGCTTGAGTATAAGCCTAGAAAGGCACTAGTTTTAATAGGAGCAATTATGCTTTTACTGGTCACGATTCTTTATCCAGTTTCACAGGTTGTGGTGATTTTTCTATTATTCCGTTTTGTCCATGGACTTGCCTGGGGCTGGTCAACAACCGTAAATGGCACAGCGGCGGTTGATGTGATTCCAAATTCACGGCTCGGAGAAGGGATGGGCTATTTCGGGCTTTCGATGACAATTGCATACATTATTGCCCCTAGTGTAGGAATATTTGTTTACAATATTACTTCTTTCACGAATCTAATTTATTTTTCAGCGATATTAGGGGTTATCTCGATCATTTTACTTACTGCTGTAAAGTATCAAACTCCTAAAGCAGTGACAAATACTAGAAAAGAAGAATTGAAGTTTTCCTATCTAGGTTCACTGGTTGAAAAATCAAGTTGGTTTCCAGCATTTATCACGATTATCATCAATTTAGGTTACGGATCAGTGGTTACATTTATTGTTATTTTTGGTGAAGAACGTGGCATTGAGCAGATCTTTTTATTTTATATTTTTAATGCGGTGATGGCCACATTGGGCAGACCATTTGCAGGGAGATGGTTTGATGAGAAGGGTCCAATAGGACTTGTATTGTTCTGTACATTCGCTACATTTGTTGGCATATGGGTACTCTCTTTTGCACATTCCAGCTTATTTATTGCCATTTCAGGTGCATTATTCGGTATCGGATTCGGTTGCTTGATCCCAACGCTTCAATCTTGGGCCTTACTCATGACACCTGCACATCGACGAGGTGTGGCCAACGGGATGATCTTTTCGTCGATTGATTTGGGGATTGGGCTAAGCGGTCTTATTTTTGGGGTGCTCGCGCAGTTTGTTGGGACGGCATCCATCTTTCGTATCGCAAGTCTATTTCTCATAGCAGCTATTGTTTTAGTTATAATAATGGAAAGAAAGAAACGAGCGTCGTTAAAAGACGTGGTAGCAAAGGAAAAGGTCAGGACATCATATTAAATGAGGTCCTGACCTTTTTTATGTCTTAATCCAGCCTGGGAGCCATTTCATCTACAACTTTATTAAACTGTTCAGTAAATGATCACTTTTCTGGCAAAGATGTCCATACCTAAAACACATTCATTAAAGGTCAATAGTAAAAATGACCATTATTCTAGAGTTTTTCTTTTTGGCATAATACTTGCAAAAGAGAATTATAGGAAATCCTATTAGGAGGTATGAACTATGCAAATTCAAACTTGTCGTGCGATCGTTACTGGCGGTGCCTCAGGGCTTGGAGAGGCAACCATCCGTAACATTGTTCAAAACGGAGGAAAAGCGGTTATTTTTGACCAATCGGAAGAAAATGGTTTACGTCTCCAAAACGAACTTGGTGAAGCTGTTTTATTTTTAAAAGCAGATGTCACTATAGAGGAAGACATTCAGGAAGCAGTTAGTAAAGCTGCTGCGTTTATGGGTGGAGTGAATACCGTAGTGAACTGTGCAGGGATTGGGATTGCGGAGAAAGTGCTTGGCAGGAATGGTGTGCATAATCTTTCACTTTTTTCAAAAGTCATTCATGTGAATTTAATCGGTACTTTTAATGTGATTCGGATCGCTGCTGAGACGATGATCAGTAGTAAAGTGAATGAACAGGGTGAAAGAGGTGTGATTATTAATACTGCTTCTGTTGCTGCTTATGACGGACAAATTGGCCAGGCTGCTTATAGTGCCTCGAAAGGTGGAATTGTCGGAATGACTCTGCCGATTGCAAGAGAGCTTGCTCGCTACGGATTTCGTGTGATGACCATTGCTCCTGGACTTTTCCATACACCGATGTTTGATACCCTTTCACAAGAGGCGAAAGATTCGCTTGGAAAAATGGTCCCGTTCCCGTCAAGACTGGGATTCCCGAGTGAATACGCACAACTCGTTCAAAGCATCATTGAAAATCCAATGTTAAATGGAGAAACAATTAGGCTTGATGGGGCAATAAGAATGCAGCCGAAATAAAGGTGAAGTTGAGGAAGGAACAAGCCTTCTCTTTTTGTTCGTATGGAATGATCAGAAGTATTGTTAAAATATTCAAAAATATCCCTCTTTTTTGTTACAATAAAGATATGAATAAAAGGGGGTAACGAAATGCTCCAAATTAAAGAGCTTATTACGCCAGTCGATTGTATAGTTACCGAAAATACGACACTAGTTGAAGCCATCAGTCTAATGAACAAAAAGAAGTGGAACCTGCTTCCTGTATCGGATGTTGCTAGAAAACTAGTTGGCGTTTTTACCCGAAGCAGTTTGTTTCAAATGGTTTTGGACGAGAAACCCCTAACCACTCCCATCAAAAAATACATAAAAGCTCAGGTTGAAACACTGCCCATTAATACCCCATATGAAAAAATCGAATTGATTGTCAAAAACAGTCAGGTTGGCACCGGTGTGATCATTGATGAACAGGACCAGGTCGTAGGAATCCTCACGAAAACAGATATGGTCATGTCACTGCTGCAAACCTCACAAGAGTTAAAAACAGTAAAAACCTTAAAAAGGACATTAGAAACAGCTTTAGACCATGCCTATGACGGGATTGTCATGACGGATGAAAAGAAAAACATCCAGATGGTCAGTCCTCCTCTACTCGAATTATTTAATCTTCAACTAGAAGCAGTTCTATACCATCCCGTTGCGAAAGTTTTACCGGAACTACAATTAGACAATGTTTATCAATCAGAAACCGCTGAGGTTAGCGAATTTTTAGAAATCAATGGTATTAAATATATCGTCCACCGAATTCCCATTCAAGAGAATGGAAGAATCATTGGAGCCATTGGCAAGGTCGTATTTAGACAATTAAATGAGGTCAGCGAGTTATTCAAAAAGCTGCAGAAAGCGGAAAATAAAGCGAGTTTTTATCATCAGCAATTTCAGAAGTCAGAGTCAGCCAGGTTTACCTGGGATCACCTATTTACCGTTGATCCATATATGGAAAAATTGAAAAAAAGTGCGGCCAAAGCGGCAAAAGGAAGGTCAACTATTCTTATACGTGGTGAAAGTGGTACGGGTAAAGAATTGTTTGCTCAAGCAATTCATAATAGCAGTGCAAGAAATACAGGAAAGTTTATTGTGGTGAATTGTGCAGCGATACCAGAGGATTTGCTAGAATCAGAGTTTTTTGGCTATGACGAAGGGGCCTTTACGGGTGCGAGACAAAAAGGCAAACTTGGAAAGTTTGATTTGGCTAATGGCGGAACGCTCTTCCTTGATGAGGTAGGGGACATGTCACTCTCATTGCAGGCCAAGCTGCTGCGTGTGCTTCAGGAAAGAGAATTCTACCGGGTTGGCGGTACGGTAAGAATTCAGGTTGATGTCAGAATCATTGCCGCCACCAATCGAAACCTAGAAGAAATGGTTCAAGAGGGTCTTTTTAGAGAGGATTTATATTATCGTCTCAATGTTATTTCATTAAATGTCCCGCCACTCCGCGATCGACTGTATGATACAGATCATTTGATTGGGCGGTTCATGATTGAATTGAATCAAATTTTAGGAACTAGCATTACTGGTATCGAAGAAAGGGCAAGAGGAGCGATGTTAGATTATGCCTGGCCTGGAAATGTCCGTGAACTGCGAAATGTTATGGAACGGGCCATGACATTTGCGGAAAATGGGAAAATTAGATTGGAGGATCTTCCCGATTATTTAGTAAAGCAGGTTTCCGTTCTAGAGCCTTCTTTAAATGTATCTCTTGTCGAAAACGCAGAACTCGAAGCGATTAAAAAGGCATTAGTACAAGAACAAGGGAATAAAGTAAAAGCGGCTAGATTACTAGGAATCAGCCGATCCGGTTTATATGAAAAAATCAAAAAATACAAACTGCCGACCTAGGGTGAAAAGTGTCCAAAAAATGGACACCTTTTTGTATTTTGTGTTTGCTTGAAAAACAGATCGTCATTTAAGGCTGCTGCTTTTCAGGCTGATTGCCTACGTATTGTTTTTTTTTGAATACTGGCACAAAAATTGCGTGAATATTGAGGGAAGTCTTTTTGAAGGAGGATTCTTATATGAATATCGGAAACCTTTTAGCGCAAAATGCCCGCAAATTTCCTGAAATACTAGCCATCGAATGTGAAGGACGAAGTTATACGTATCGCCAATTTAATGAAGAAGTAAATAGACTGGCAAACGGCTTATTGGTCCAGGGGGTAAATAAGGGTGACAAGTTGGCAATGATGATGAAGAATTCCGATCACTTTGTCTTTACGTTTTTTGCCGCTGCCAAAATTGGGGCCGTTGCCGTGTACCTGTTAACTTTCGTCTAACTGCATCAGAGATTCACTACATTTTAGACCAATCCAATACGTCTTTAATTGTGTGTGACAAGGAGTTTGAACAAATAATCACAACTGCCAAACAAGACACGGAAACTCGGCTGGTCATTACCGTTGGTGACCCAGAAACAACTGGATCCCATTCGTATGAAAGGATTTTATCCCATAATCTAAATGAGCCGGCTGTTGAGGTTTCCGAGCAGGATGATTTAGAAATTCTCTACACATCGGGTACAACCGGTCGACCGAAGGGAGCTCTTTTTGATCATAGTCAAATTTTTAAAGTAGGGATTGCTGTAGTTATTAATATGGGGATTAGACAGCATGAACGAATTCTCCACCTCCCACCGCTGTTTCACTCTGCGCAGTTAAACTTGTTCCTTATTTCTGGGGTGGCACTTGGTGCTACACATATTATTCATCGCGACTTTCATCCAGTTAAAACGCTCCAGGCGATTCAAGAACATAAAATTACCCATCTTTTTGCGGTTCCAGCTATGTATAACTTTCTACTCCAAGTTCCCAATGCAGCAGATTATAATTTATCTTCTATTAAAAGAGTCGGATACGGGGCTGCGCCAATGGCACCGGAACTTGTCAAAAAAACCATTCAACTCTTTAAAACCGATCAATTCTATAACCTTTGCGGCCTAACTGAGGCAGGCCCTGGCGGAATTCTCCTCGATCCAGAAGGACATAAACATCACCTTGGCAAGGGTGGGAAACCTATCTTCTTGACGGAAACAAGGGTAGTCAATGAAGAAGATAATGATGTATTACCTGGAGTGATTGGTGAATTTATTGTTCGCAGTGACATGGTGATGAAGGAATATTATAAAAAGCCGGAAGAAACGAAGAGCACCTTGAAAAATGGCTGGCTCTATACCGGTGACTTAGCGACGATTGATAAAGAAGGTTATATCACGATAGTTGATCGTAAAAAAGACATGATTATATCAGGCGGAGAAAATGTTTACTCCGTTGAGGTTGAAGGTATTCTTTTTGAACATCCTGACGTCCTCGATGCGGCTATTATTGGTTTGCCCGAAGAGGTTTGGGGAGAGGCTGTCTGTGCGATTATTGTACCAAAGGAAGGTGCAGTGATAGATGAGAGGGAATTGAAGAACTTCTGTCGTCAAAAACTAGCAGGCTATAAAGTTCCAAGGCGAATTTTTATAGAAGAGCAGCTGCCGAGGAACGCTTCTGGGAAAGTTCTAAAATATCAACTCCGTGAGAAGTTGAGAAATGTAACCAAATAGAGTGGAGTTGGTGTTTTATTCCAACTATTGTATAAAAGCAGCTATGATTTGTAAAATAAATCCAAGCTTACGTCTAAAAAAGCGTTATTTTGTAAAAAAAGTCCAAGTTTTCGTCTAAAAAAACGTAATTTCGTAAAAAAACTCCGTGTACTTTTAAAAATGTAACCGCTACCACATCGAAAGAGAGGTATCTTTGAATGAAACATCCATACCTAAATGAAGATCACGAAATTTTTCGCAAGTCATTGAGAAAGTTTTTGGACAAAGAAGCATATCCCTTTTATGAGCAGTGGGAGGAGGACCGGATGATTCCGCGTTCCTTCTGGAAGAGGATGGGAGAGCAGGGGTTTCTTTGTCCTGATATTGATGAAAAATATGGCGGCAGTGAGGTCGATTGGGGATTTGCGGTCGTCATTAATGAAGAGTTGGAACGAGTGGGCTCAGGCTTAATTGGGATAGGCCTCCACAATGACATTGTCATCCCTTACATCACCGCCTATGGGTCAGGAGAGCAAAAGCAGCGCTGGCTGCCGAAATGTGTTACGGGTGAAATTATCACAGCGATTGCAATGACAGAACCGGGCACAGGTTCTGACCTGGCCAACATCAAAACAACAGCAAAATTGGACGGAGACCACTATATTGTTAATGGACAAAAGACATTCATTACCAATGGGATTCAATCCGACCTCATCGTTGTTGCTGTTAAAACGGACCTAAATGCGGTACCAAAGCATAAAGGTGTCAGCCTCCTTGTCATCGAGAGAGATGCCCCTGGTTTTTCACGTGGAAGAAAGTTAAACAAAGTCGGTCTCCATTGCCAGGATACAGCGGAATTAATCTTTGAAGATTGCCGTGTACCGAAAGAAAACCTACTGGGGGAGGAAGGTAATGGTTTCCTTTATTTAATGGAAAAACTCCAACAGGAACGGCTTCTTGTCGCAATTGGGGCGCAAACTGCCTCGGAAGTCATGCTCAAAATGACGATTGACTATGTAAAAAGCAGAGAAGCGTTCGGAAAACCAGTCAGCCAGTTTCAAAACACCCAGTTTAAAATTGTGGAAATGGCAACAGAAATTGAAATGGGCAGAGCTTTTTTGGATCAGTTAATTGCCGAGCATATTGAAGGGAAAAACGTTGTAACGAAGGTCTCGATGGCGAAATTTAAGCTAACCGATATCGCCAAGAAGATTGCCGCAGAGTGTATGCAGCTCCATGGAGGCTACGGATATATGGAAGAATACGAGATTGCGAGACGATTCCGTGATATTCCTGTTTCTAGCATTTACGCTGGAACCAACGAAATTATGAAAACGATTATTGCGAAAAATCTAGGATTATAGAGAGGAAGATGACTATGCGTGAAGTAGTAATTGTTGAAGGAGTACGTACACCAGTAGGAAGAAGAAATGGCGTGTTAAAGGATATCCGTCCGGATGACTTATCAGCCCTAACGTTAAAGGAACTAGTCAATCGAGCAGGGATCGACCCAGCGCTTGTGGAGGACGTTATTTGGGGTTGTGTTACCCAAGCCGGCGAGCAAGCAGGCGATATTGCAAGAGTTGCTGCGTTAATTGCCGGCTTCCCAATCGAAGTCCCGGGGACAACAATTGACCGCCAATGCGGCTCAAGTCAACAAGCTGTGCATTTCGCTGCTCAAGCGATCCTTGCCGGTGATATGGACATTGTGATCGCCGGCGGTGTTGAAAGCATGTCCCGTGTTCCGATGGGCTCAAACTACAAAGGGGCTGAGGAACCTTTTAGTCCAAATTTAAGGTCAAAGTACGAAATGATTCATCAAGGATTGTCGGCCGAGCGGATTGCTGAAAACTATGGTTTTACCCGTGAAGTGCTGGATCAATTTTCTCTTGAAAGTCATCAAAAAGCACTCAAGGCACAGGAGGAAGGTTATTTTTCAAGAGAAATTTACCCAATCGAGGTAAAGCTTCCTGACGGTACAACAACTGTCATCAAGGATGATTCTGGTCCGAGAAAAGGAACATCTATAGAAGCATTGGCAGGTCTCCGCACTTCCTTTAAAGAAGATGGAGTGATTCATGCCGGAAACTCCAGCCAAATAAGCGACGGGGCAGCTGCCTTATTACTCATGTCGCGCGAAAAAGCAGAAGAGCTTGGTCTAAAACCGCGCTTCCGTGTTCACACACGCGTGGTGGTTGGCTCGGATCCAACTTTGATGCTTACAGGACCAATTCCGGCCACACAAAAGGCACTAGAAAAGTCTGGCTTATCCATCGACGATATTGATGTGTTTGAAGTCAATGAAGCCTTCGCCTCTGTTCCGCTGGCTTGGCTTAAGGAGATTGGTGCAGACCCAGCAAAACTAAATCCAAATGGCGGAGCGATTGCGCTTGGTCATCCGCTTGGCGGCAGCGGGGCGCGTTTAATGGTGACAATGATGCACGAACTTGAGCGGACCGGCGGGCGCTACGGATTGCAAACCATGTGCGAAGGCCACGGCATGGCAAACGCAACGATTATTGAGCGAATAAACTAAGAGCTATTTAGATTCGCTGATAGACCATCAATATTCGCTGATTGGCCACAGGAATTCGCTGATGAACTATCCAAGATACGTTGATAAACCAGCAAAACATACGAAAGACCATAAAAAGTCCAGTAATGGGGGCGATTCAATGAGCACGACAATCGGGAAAATCTTTGATTTGACGGTGAAAAAGTATCCGAACAAACAAGCCATTTACGATGTCAGAAAAAATGTCCGGTTTACTTATAAGGAATGGAGCGAACAAGTGAACCGGCTCGCTAATGCCCTCATAAAAGAAGGTGTCCAAAAGGGTGATCGTGTTTCCACCTTCATGTTTAATACCGAAGAATTAGGAACAGCTTTTTTCGCCTGTGCGAAAATCGGTGCCATCTTCAATCCGATTAATTTTCGCTTAACCCCTGAGGAGGTTGCCTTTATTCTTTCTGATGCCACGCCAAAGATTGTTCTTTTTGAAAAGGCTTTAGAGCCTGTTATTTCAGCGATCGCCAATCGCTTTGACAAGACCTCCTTCTGGTTTATTGATGACGAGGCCCCCGCGTATGCTGCTAGTTATCAGGAAAAACTGGCCGCTTCGTCCACGGAGGATATTCAGGCGGACGTGAAGGAAACGGATCTTTATGCGTTTATCTATACCAGTGGGACAACGGGAAGGCCGAAAGGAGTTATGCACACCCACCGCAATATGGTAGACCAAAGTGTATTCTGTATTGCCTCATGCAAACTTAGAGCGGAAGACGTTGGTCTCGTAACTGCACCAATGTTTCATTGCGCTGAACTCCATTGTGCGTTCCTGCCAAGGATTCATGCAGGAGCAAGTAATGTCATTTTGCATCAATTCAATCCAAAGGCGATCCTCCAATTGATTGAATTAGAAAAAATCACGAAATTCTTTGCGGCGCCAACCATGTGGAACATGCTCCTTCAAGAGGACCTTAGCAAGTATGATCTATCCAGTCTGAAGCTTGGTTTATATGGTGGGGCGCCAATGGCCCCATCACTCGTTCATGCACTCCATAACAGCCTAGGAATCTCATTAATTCAAGCCTATGGAATGACCGAAATGGGTCCCGCCATTACTTTTCTATCAGAGACTGACCAATTGAGGAAAGCAGGATCGGCAGGGCAAGCAGCCTTGAGTCATGATATTCGGGTGGTTCGCACTCGAGAAGACGGTCCCTCAGATCCAGATGATGTGGTACCAGTCGGTGAAACCGGTGAGATTATAGTTCAAGGACCATGTATGATGGCCGGCTATTTCAACCAAGTAGAAGCGACAGAAAAAGCATTGTATAAAGGTTGGTACCATTCCGGAGATATCGGTTATCTAGATGATGAGGGGTACCTTTATGTCAATGACCGTGTCGATGACATGATTATCAGCGGCGGCGAAAATATCTATCCAAGGGAAGTCGAAGACCTTTTGCATGCCCACCCTGGTGTCCTTGATGTAGCAGTAGTTGGCCAGCCAAATGACCGGTGGGGCGAGACTGTAACTGCCTTCGTGGTAAAAAAGGATCCGAAGGTAACTGACGAAGAATTGGATATACACTGCAAAAACAGCAATCAGCTTGCCAATTACAAACGCCCGAGGAAATACATTTTCTGTGAAGCGCTGCCTCGAAATGCCAGTGGGAAAATCATGAAATTTGTCTTGAGAAAACAACTGGAGGAGCTTTTTACTCCAGGTACTACAAATTCCTAAAAGAGGGTCCTTACTATGTTAAAAGGTGTTAAAGTTATTGATTTCACGAACTACTTGCCAGGTCCTTTCGCAACCTTACGATTGGCCGAATTGGGTGCGGAGATTATTAAGGTGGAGCCTCCTGAAGGAGATCCTGCCAGGCATACGGGGATTTCAAAGCAGGGGAGTGGGCTTGTTTTTCTAGCTAACAACCGTCAGAAAAAAAGCATCACTCTTAACTTGAAGGAGCAAGAGGGAATTGACAATGCCCGGAAATTAATTGCAAACGCGGATGTGGTTCTCGAAAGTTTTAGACCAGGTGTAATGGAGAAACTTGGGTTGGGATATGAGGCAGTTCAAAAGGTAAAGCCTGATATCGTCTACTGCTCTATTTCAGGCTATGGACAGAAAGGTCTGTTAAGTAAGCTAGGGAACCATGATATCAATTATATGGCTTTGAGCGGGGTTTTGGCCCAGTTCAAGGATAAGGCCGGCAAACCTGTCCATCCGACGATTACGCTTGCCGATTATATAGGCGGTTTTGCGGCTAATGAACGGATATTGGCCGGGCTCGTTTCGAAAGCGTTAACAGGAAAAGGAAGCTATCATTCTATTTCAATTACTGACCAACTGGTTTCAATATTGGGGAACCATGTCATGGTTGAGAAAGAAACCGGGGCGGGAACTGGCATTAATGTTCTTAATGGAAGCATTGTTTCATACGCCTTATATGAAACGATGGATGGACGTTACATGAGCATTGGCGCTCTCGAACCAAAGTTTTGGGAAAATTTTTGCAGGGCTAATGGGCGTGAAGATTGGATTCAGTCGCATTTTTCCCAATCGGTGGAGTCCAATCCAATTTTTCAAGAAATCTCAGCACTTTTTAAAAGCAAAACCTTCTTTGAGTGGATTGAATTCGCCCAAAAGGTAGACTGCTGTATGGCACCTGTCCTTGAGATAGGGGAATTAACCGATAGCCCATATTTTCAAGAGAAGGAACTCATCTTTTCATCACCTTGGGGAGACTATCAAGTTAAAATGCACAGTGACTTAGAGCAGGAATCTATTGTCCCTCCTCCTCAAAAAAACGAGCATAAAGAAGAGATATTGAATAATATTTTGATATAAAAGGAGAGTTTAGACTGCCCTAGGATCATTTGGCAGTCTATTCTTTGTATAGATTTGCACCATACAATATGAAAACGTTAATGTATAATAATGGTATAATTACATATTTAAGGGGGAGGTTTTGAGTGATGGGCAGAACTGATATATTTGGTCTCTTTGCTATGATTCCAATTTTATTGTATTTAGTCATTCTTGTGTTTAGTATTTATTTCATTGTAAGAACAATAAGGTTCATGAATGAAAAAACCAAATTAGACCAACAAAGGAATGAGAAGTTGGATGAACTGATTCAAGCGATTAAAGAAAATAATAGGACAGAAGAGTAAATGAAATCATTTGAGAAAACGCTTAGAAGACCTACGCGTTTTCTTGTTAAATGATTTGTTTTAAGCTAAAGTCAACAAAGGACTCTGAACGAATGGTTTTTTCGTGAAAGGTTAAAAATGATGTAACCTGATTTGGGATCACGATACATTTCATCCCTGCTTCTGTCGCAAATTTAACTAATAGAATAGAAACAATTTACCAAAGGTTTACTTATTATAATTGATAAATGCTTTTTGAAAATCGAGTGACAAGCAGTATAATAGAGTAAGAATATCATTAACTTAATAGGATCATCTATGTATTGAAAGGAGGAAAAATGTTGTTTGAAAAAGCATTGCCATTACTAGAATCCCACTTCGGTTATAGCTCCTTCAGGACGGGCCAAGAGCAGGCAATCCGTTCAGTTTTATCTGGCGAAAACACAATTACTGTTATGCCAACGGGTGGCGGGAAATCCATCTGTTATCAAATTCCTGCACTTGTCCTTCCCGGTACCACGATTGTCATTTCCCCACTGATTTCTTTAATGAAGGACCAGGTTGATGCCCTCATTCAAGTCGGTATTCCGGCAACATTTATCAATAGTTCGTTAAGTTTTGGCGAAGCAAATAGGCGAATGATGGAAGCGGCCGAAGGAAAATATAAGCTTCTGTACATAGCGCCTGAGCGTTTGGAATCACGTGAATTTCTTGAAGATCTTTACAGCATGGACATTCCATTAGTAGCCGTGGATGAGGCCCACTGTATATCACAATGGGGACATGATTTTCGGCCAAGCTATCGCCATATTCAACAACTAATTAATAGCCTGCCGCAAAGGCCAATTGTATTAGCACTTACTGCTACAGCCACACCAAAGGTACGTGAGGATATTTGCGATTTATTGAACATTGATGAAGAGAATACGATTATTACCGGATTCGAGCGGGAAAATCTGTCCTTTACGGTTATCAAGGGCCAGGATCGGGACAAGTTTATTAAAGACTATTTGAAAAAGAATGATAAAGAAGCAGGCATTATTTATGCAGCAACAAGGAAGAATGTCGACCAAATTTATGAGAAATTACTGAAAGCAAATATTAAGGCAGCCCGCTATCATGCGGGGATGGGGGATGTAGAGCGAAATCGTGAGCAGGAACGATTCTTAGAAGATAAAGCGACTGTGATGGTCGCCACCTCTGCTTTCGGAATGGGAATAGATAAATCCAATATCCGTTATGTGGTACATTATCAGCAGCCCAAAAATATGGAGAGTTATTATCAGGAAGCGGGCCGTGCGGGCAGGGATGGTCTGAAGAGTGAATGTATCATGCTTCATTCCTCACAGGATGTTCAAATTCAGCGTTTTTTAATTGATCAATCTAGTGATCGGAGCCGCATCACACAAGAATTAGCTAAACTCCAGCAAATGGTCGATTATTGCCATACCGAAAACTGTCTGCAGGAATTTATCTTAAAATATTTTGGTGAAACCGAAACAGAGCCTTGCGGCAGATGCGGCAACTGTTTGGACACGAGGACAAGCATCGATGTAACGAAGGAAGCCCAAATGGTGATGTCCTGCGTCATTCGGATGGGGCAGCGCTTTGGTAAAACGATCACGGCTCAAGTGTTAACAGGTTCAAAAAATAAAAAAGTAACGGAAATGGGTTTTGACAGGCTTCCAACCTATGGAATCATGAAGGATAGAAGTTCAAAGGATGTCAGTGACTTTATTGAATTCTTGATATCCCAGGAATTAATCGCGATCGAGCAAGGGCAATTTCCAACCTTATTTGTTTCACCAAAAGGAAAAGATATTCTCTTAGGTAAAGAACAGGTCCATCGCCGTGAAACTGTACAGGTGAAACAAGTAGCTAAGGATGACCCATTGTTTGAAGTGTTAAGAGAAGTGCGGAAGCAGATTGCCGAATCAGAAAAAGTACCGCCATTTGTGATTTTTTCTGATGCTGCCTTAAAGGATATGTGTGCAAAACTTCCAAAATCGACGGAAGATTTTTTACAGGTTAGTGGAGTGGGGGAACTGAAGTTGAAAAAATATGGCCTTGAATTTATTCAAGCCATCCGTACCTTCTGCGAAGCCAATTTAGACTATCAAAGTGAGTTGGTACCTGTAGAGAAATCGCCAAAGAAGCCTGCCAAAAAAGCTGGGGTAACAGATACGCATTTGGAAACATTAAAACTACACCAAAGTAAATTTTCTATCGAGGAAATTGCTGAACAACGGGAATTGGCGGTTAGTACGGTGGAAACCCACTTGCTGCAATGTGCGCAACAAGGTTTGGAAGTTGAATTTTCAAAACATATTCCCGCTGAATACATGCCGCTTCTAGAAAAAGCCTTGGCAGAGGCTGGCCGTGAGCGACTGAAGCCGATCAAGGAATTGCTTCCTGAGGAAGTAAGCTATTTTATGATCAAAGCCTATGTTTATTTTATTAGCAAAAAGAAATAGATTGGCAAAAAGATGGCGCACATCAAAGAAATGTTACAATTATCAATATTTTTAGAATATTCTTAATTATTGTCGATTGCCCTCTTATATTGTTGATATTTCCCCGGGAATTTGTCGATATGACACCTAATAAAAGAACAGGGCAGCATGTAAACTTATCTGCCCTGTTCTTTATCATATTCATCTAAAAATGGCTTATTAGCATAATAGTACATCATCGCCATGAAAACAGCGCCGCCAATCAGGTTGCCAATCGTTACTGGCACTAGATTGTGAATCACTCCACTCCATGAAATCGTCCCTGGATGGTTTAAAACTAAGGCAATGGCAAACGTACACATGTTAGCGATACTATGTTCATATCCGGAAATAAAGAAACAAAAGACAAACAGCATCATCGCAAACATCTTCGGTCCATCGCCTTTTAACCCCATCGGAAGAAAAAAGGCCATACAGACGAGCCAATTACATAGGATTGCTCGGAAAAATAGCTCGGTTATTGGGACCTGCATTTTAATCTCGACTACATGAAGTAAAAAGCCGTTAACCTCGGAACTTTCATACAGTCCCGTTGTAAAAATAATAAAGGCAAAAACCGCCGCCCCAAGTATGTTACCCGCGTAACTGCAAATCCATAGTTTTACGACGTCTATCCAGGTCATTTTCTTGCGAAGTGCGGCATAGGTGTAATAAAACGTATTTCCAGTAAACAAATCACCACCGCCATAGGCAATTAAAATGATGGCAGCCCCGAAGGTAAGTGCCGCCATCGGATAGGCAAAAGGGTTATCCTTAACATAAAAGAAATTCCCCGTTTTAAATGCTACAATGACCCCGAAGCCAATAAACATACTGGCAAGCGCCGCCCGTAAAATATAACGAAGGATACTTTGCCGAAAGATTTTCAGCTTTTTAAGGGCGAGTTTCTCGGCTTCTCCTAAAGGCTGCATTTCCAAGTTAGTCATAACCACCATTCGCAATTAAATATTATCATTTTATTTTTATCCAAAGTGCTGTGGTTATGTATTAGTGGGTAAATTTTTCATAAAACAAGCATAGAATAATAGTATTTTTTAAAACATAAACTTTTGTAATGGTTAAAAATAGCAATAACATCCGTAATTCAGTTATAATAGAGAAGTTTTTTGAAGACTGATTTTAAGGAGTCATTATGTCAAAATTGAAAAAAATTACCCCTTCATATGATCCATGGGAAGCCTATTTAGATATTGAGCAATATGGAAAGCCTCAATTAACCAATATTGAATTCACCACGACGACCCTTTGTAATATGCGTTGTGAGCATTGCGCAGTAGGATATACACTCCAAACAAAAGATCCGCAGGCGCTTCCTCTGGATTTGCTCATACAAAGATTAGAAGAAATCCCGACACTTCGATCACTTAGCATTACCGGTGGAGAACCGATGTTATCCTTATCCTCGGTAAAAAATTATGTTGTACCGATTTTAAAATATGCCCATGAGCGCGGTGTACGGACGCAGATTAATTCCAATTTAACCCTTGAATTAGATCGTTATGAATTAATCGTCCCTTTTTTAGATGTCTTACATATCTCGCATAACTGGGGGACCGTCGATGATTTTGTCGAGGGTGGTTTTGCCAGAATGGAACGGAAGCCGGAATATGAACAACGGGAACAATATTTTAAAAGAATGATAGATAATAGCCGTGAACTGGTAAAAGCAGGAGTGATGGTATCTGCTGAAACGATGTTAAACAAGCGGACACTACCGTATTTAGAAAAAATTCACCGTCAAATTGTTGATGAAATGCTTTGTCAGCGACATGAAATACACCCAATGTACCCAAGTGATTTTGCTAGCAATCTCGAAACCTTATCACTTAATGAAATAAGAGAAGCGATCCATCACTTACTAGATGTCAGAGATGAAAATGTGTGGATGCTGTTTGGCACGCTCCCATTTTATGCGTGCAGCAGTGAACAGGAGGATTTAGCTCTCCTTCAAAGCTTGTATAAAAGTAAAAATGTCACCGTCAGAAATGACCCTGATGGACGTTCGCGACTGAATGTAAATATTTTTAACGGAGATATTATTGTTACTGATTTCGGTGATACACCATCCCTAGGAAATATCCAGACTACAAATCTGCTACATGCATATGAAACCTGGCAGTCGTCAGCCTTGGCAAAAGAATTAAGCTGTCATTGCCCGGCGGTTAAATGCCTTGGACCCAATATATTAGTTAAGAACAGTTATTATCAAGAAATGGACTTTACTAAGCGAAAAAACAGAATAAAGTAATAAAGCATAAGCACTTTAAATCATTTAATTTAAAGTGCTTTTCTACTTATCCTTGCCCAATCTTAAAGTTATTAAATCGAGTGTTTTACAAGCTTTGGATGACGGTGCATTGAAACAAATAAAATAAATCCGCTAATAATTAATAATGAACTTGTGCTGATAAAAACGGCAGAAAAGCCATAGTAACCAGATATAAATCCACCCAGCATCGGGCCGACAATATTCCCAAGGAAACGCAAGCTGGTATTATAGCCTAATACTTCACCTTGCATCGCAATCGGTGCTTCTTGGCGGATATAGGCAATCCGTACAGGAATAATTCCGCCAATCGTGACACCCAGGGCAAAGCGGATGATAACGAGTTGCCAAAAGCTAGAAACTGCGGCTCCAGGCAAGTAGACAATCCCCGCTAGAAAAAGAAGAATAACTAATATTTTAATATACCCATACTTATCAGCTATTTTTCCCCAATTCCTCGACATCAATAAATTCCCCAGTCCCGCAGCGGAAAAAGCAATCCCAGAATAAAAGGCAACATTAGTTGTGCCATGCAGATCGCTAACAAATAAGGACAAAATTGGTTGAATGCTAAAGTGAGCAATCTGAACTAGGGCTGAAATTAGCAGGACTGTTAATAACACAGGGTTACGAATAATGTGTTTAAAAACTTCCTTGCTCGAGTAATGTGTTTTTGCCCCTTTAGACACGGGTATCAAGAATTCCTTTGTGGCAATCACTAACAATGCAGAGATAAAAATCGAAATGGACGTCCATTTAAAGGTAGTAGAATAGCCAAGAGAATCAGCTAAAACACCGCCCAGCATCGGTCCTAACAAAGAACCTGTAATACTACCTGTTTGCAATGTACCAAGAACGCGCCCCGCAATCCCCTTTGGTGTTTGCGTAGAGATAAAAGCTTGTGACATCGGGATGAAGCCAGAAAAGAAACCCATGAAAAAGCGCAGCAACAGTAACTGCCAGACAGAATGGACATAGCCCATTAGAAAAATAGATAAGCCCATCCCTAATCCGGAAATGATAAGGATTTTTTTTCTCCCATAACGGTCGCCAATTTTCCCCCAAATCGGTGAGAAGAGGAAGGCAGAAACAAATGTAATCCCAAATGTGATTCCTGACCAATGCTGGACATATTTTTCCGAAAAGTCACCAAACGTCTCAATGTACAACGAAATAAACGGCATAACCATTGTCATACTTCCGGCTACAAAGAAGTTCGCAAACCACATGATCATTAAATTACGCTTTGCACTTCTTTCCTGATCCATTATTAATAACACTTCTTTCTAAATGTATTTCGATTAACTAAATATTATCATACAAAAATTTCTGATAATTTTAAAGGGATATCCCTTTTATATAAAATAGGAAATTATGTATACTACTATTCAAAGGTTTTTGCGGATTGGGAATAATACCTTTATTAGAAATATTCAAAACACTATTGACAACTTGTTAATAGGAGACTAAAATCTAATTTATTACTTTAAATGAATAATACGTTCTCTTATCAAGAGTGGCAGAGGGACTGGCCCGATGACGCCCAGCAACCGTTCCGTTTGGAATTGGTGCTAAATCCTGCAAAACAATTTATTGTTTTGAAAGATAAGAGAGGAGTAGTCCCTTAATTTGTGATGAAACCTCTCTTTTCTGGAGAGGTTTTTTATTTTTATATAAAAACATACCTTTCCAATCGGAGTAATGGAGTATTGATAAGAATCTAAAAGGGGGAGCTTTAATCATGAAAAGAAATATCTTTAAAAGTACACTCGTATCAGCATTAGCAGCAACACTCTTACTCACAGGCTGTGCTTCTGAGGGAGAAAAAAAACAAGCAAGTGCTCATAAAAAGGTTTCACTTGAAGGTGTATCTGAAAAGTTTACAAGTGGTGATCCGTTAAAAATCAAGGTTATCCGTAAAATTGGCGGTGATGATCATACTGCCCAATTCCTAGCAGGTGCAAAAGAAGAGGGAGAAGCCTTAGGTTTTCAAGTGGACGTGTTTACCGCAAATGGTGATACAGCTAAGTTCCATGATGCTATTAATCAGGCATTAGACCAGGATTATGATGGATTTATCATCTCTCATGGTGACGATGATGCGACTGTTAATGATGTAAAAAAGATAGTTGAAAAAGGAAAAAGTGTAGTTACATTTGACTCCAATCCAAATATTGCGAAGCTTGATGGAGTAACGCTTACTTCACAGGATGATGAAGCCTTAGCAACTTTAGCCCTTGATCAACTAGTAAAGAATACAAAGGGTAAAGCAAATATTGCCTACCTATGGGTCGACGGTTTCCCTGCAATGGTTAGACGTAATAAGGTTTATCAAGAAGTCCTTTCAAAAAATCCTGAAATTAAAGAAGTGGAACGCTTTGGTGTGGCTGCGGCAGATACAAGTGTACAAACACAAAACGCAGTTGCAGCCATGTTAAATAAATATCCAAAAGGCAAACTGGATGCCATATTTGCTACTTGGGATGCTTTTGCAATCGGTGCAGCACGAGCATTGAAAGAAGCAGGACGTGAAGAAGTGAAGATTTATGGAATCGATGTTTCCAATGCGGATCTGCAAGAAATTCAAAGAAAAGGCAGCGCTTGGAAATACACAGCAGCTGTCGATCCGAAACTTATCGGTGCTGTTGATATGAGAATACTCGCGAAAAAGCTTGCAGGTGAAGAAACACCACAGACCTTTGATTTAGATGCTTCACTTGTTTCACAAGAAAATCTTCTCAAAGCAAAAGAGCCTGTAAACATGGTTAATCTGGCAAAAATTATCCCAGGCTGGGGTCAATCGACTGCATTTGAGGAAGAGTGGATAAAGACGTTAAAGAAGCATTATAAAGAATAGTCGGTATACAACTAGACACTCTCTTTTTCAATAGATGAAGAGAGTGTTTGCTTACGGGGGATGATTTTGATGAGATCAGCATTGGAGATGAAAAACATCTCAATAGAGTTTCCTGGTGTGAAGGCATTGAATCAGGTCGACTTTTCGATGGAAACGGGAGAAATCCAAGCTTTGATTGGAGCAAATGGGGCAGGGAAATCAACGTTAATGAAGGTTCTAGCGGGTGCATATGACCACTATACCGGTGAAATAAGCTTAGATGAGAAAAATCTGAGGATTCGTTCTCCGAAAAATGCACAGGACGCAGGAATACAAATTGTTTATCAAGAAGTAGATACGGCTCTCATTCCATATTTAACTGTCGCAGAAAATATTATGCTCCTTGATACAGTCCATAACATGGGGAAAAAGCAATGGATGAAATGGAAGAACCTTCATCAAAGAGCGGATGAAATACTTGCAAGAATGAACATTATGCTTCCGACGAAGAAGCTAGTAAGTGAGTTAACGTTGGCGGAAAAACAAATGATCTTAATCGCTAGGGCTGTTTCAAATCAATGTAAGTTTCTTATTTTAGACGAGCCGACAGCACCATTGAGTCATACTGAAACGACGGAACTATTCCGGATTGTCCGTGATTTAAAAAAGCAAAATGTAGGTGTTATCTTTATTTCCCATCGCTTGCCAGAAATTTTTGAAGTCTGTGATGAAGTTACTGTGATGAGAAACGGTGAATTTGTTGCAAAAGAGCGAGTTACTGATACGACTATCAACAAAGTGGTGGAGCATATGCTGGGTCAAAAATTAGAGGAACAGTTCCCAGAGAAGAATACGTCCATTGGAAAAACGATCCTTGAAGTAAAAGGACTTTCAGATAGAGAGAAAATTAAAGATTTACATATTCATGTTAAAGCAGGGGAAATCATTGGAATTGCCGGTCTTGTCGGTGCTGGAAAAACAGAATTGTGTAAGGCGTTATTCGGCTCTGAGAAATTAACGGGGGGAGACATCTTTCTTCATGGCAATAATTTAAAATTAAAGAGTCCCTATCATGCGGTTAAAAAGGGAATTGCTCTAGTTCCTGAAGAACGGAGAAAGGAAGGAATCCTAGTTCTTGAATCAGTAGAAACTAATTTAACAGCTGCTAATTTAGGTGAATTTTCAAAGAGATTAAGCTTTTTAGATCGAAAAAAAGAAAAAGAAACGGCAAAGCAGTTGATCCATCGCCTCGGAATTAAAACACCTTCAGAAGAAACCAAGGTACAGAATCTTTCCGGAGGGAATCAGCAAAAGGTCGCAATCGGAAAGTGGCTCGTAGCTGAAGCAGATGTATATATTTTTGACGAACCAACCAAAGGCGTCGATGTTGGCGCAAAGAAGGATATCTTTGAGTTAATCGCTGAACTAGCGAAGCGGGGTAAAGCAATTATTTATGCTTCTTCAGAGCTTTCGGAGATTATTGGGATTACTGATCGGGTCTATGTTTTATACGACGGCAGGTCCGTAAAGGAAATTGAAACGAGAGAAACGAACGAAGAAGAACTATTATTTTATTCAACAGGGGGCAGGTAAAATGGAGGCAAATATTGCAGCAAAGAATCAGGTAGCCCCGGCAAAAAAAGTCTTTGAGTTATTTCGCTTTTTATATAAATATGGGACGATTATTACGATTCTTGCACTTATTATTATTTTTTCAGTGGCTAATCCTACTTTTATTCAGGGCAGTAATATCATCAATATCTTACGTTCGATCTCCATTGTAACGATTATCGCTATCGGTATTACGATTTCATTGTCTGTCGATGGTTTTGATTTATCGGTGGGATCGGTCGCTTCCTTATCAAACGCCATTGTCATTTCGATGTTTGTTTGGTTTTCACAAAACACATTGGTGGCGGTCATTTCTGCGATTTGTGCTTCCTTAGTAGTAGGAGCAATAAACTCATTCATGATTGTGAAATTAAGAATTCCAGATATGCTGATGACACTCGCTACGATGTTTATTATTCAAGGGACAGCATTGACGTATACAAAAGGGGCTACTGTTTCACAAAACATGGTTATGCCTGATGGCTCGATGGCATCGGGTCTGATCAGTCCTTTTTTTGCAAAAATCGGAGAAGTGCCGTGGATTATTCTCATTATGGCTGTGACCGTGATCCTCGTGCATATCTTTTTGAACTATACAAAGCATGGTCGATATATGTATGTGATCGGTGGTAACAAAGAAGCGGCGAGACTATCAGGTATCGCAGTTAATAAATATAAAGTGGCAGCATATTTGCTTTCGGCTCTGTTTGCCTCCATTGGCGGGATTGTGCTCGCTTCAAGGGTTTTGACATCAGAAATTAACTCTGGTGCTCCCTATTTAATGGATTCAGTTGCCGCCGCCTATATTGGATTTTCAGTACTTGGGGCTGGAAAGGCCAACGCGTTTGGAACATTTGTTGGAGCCGTCCTGATCGGGATTCTCCAAAACGGACTCGTGATGATGTCCGTCCCATATTATGCGATGGATATTGTTAAAGGCACCGTCTTAGCCTTTGCATTAGCGATTACGTATTATAAACAAAAATAATTGAACTATGATCAACCTATCCATTTTGCGGTTAGGTTTATTTTTTTTGAAAAACCAGAGTAAAATCTACAAATATAAGTAAGTTTTGAGGAACAATATTTAGAGATAGGAGGGATCTTAATGGAACATTATGAAGCATTTCTGAGTAGTAAGAATTGGGTAGATACCGATTTAGATTCAAGGTATATAAATGTTAATCATCCCTATGCTATCTTAATTTCTAAGGATGAAGGGCAAATTACCTTAAGAGGTAACACTGGGTTTGATAATGGGCAAAATGGCGAGGAGATTTTTACGTTTAACTCATTGAAAGAGCTCCAAGAGTGGTTTGAAAACAATATAGGGGAGTAACAAGAAAAAGCAGCCAGGGAAGACCCCTGGCTATTTTGCTTTTTGTCGAGAAATGTCGTTTCATTTTTCTGAAAATTCAATTGACTAGAGTTTAAAAGTATAGTAATTTATATATAACAACATATAACATTATATAAAGTTGTATATTGTTTAAAAGAGTTTACTAGTGTTCATTCACTAAAATATTTTATCAGGGAGGCAACAAAATGACGACTGAATTAGTAATTGACGTGAAAAATCAAGTGCAACAAGCATTAGCAGAGGTAGAAAAAAGAAATATTTCCAATGTTTTCTTTGTAGCATGCGGAGGATCATCTGCCATTATGTATCCAAGCAAGTATGTAATTGACCGTGAAGCAAAGGTTCTTGATGCCCATCTTTTTAGTGCAAATGAATTTATCCATCGCAATCATGCAAAACTTGGAAGTAATTCCCTGGTTATTTTGTGCTCGCACTCAGGAACAACACCTGAAACAGTAGAAGCAGCAAAATTTGCTAGAGCAAAAGGTGCATTTGCTGTTTCTTTAACGAATGTGGAAGCGTCACCATTAGCGCTAGCTTCAGATGTCGTGCTGAAGTATCAATGGGGCGAAAAAGCAAGCGCTTTCACAACCAATTATTCAGTACTATATCAACTAGTGTTTGGTGTACTAAAAGTTGTTGAAAATAACAAAAAGGCTAGTTTAGTAGAAGAAAGTCTTGAGAACTTACAAAATGTTTACGAAAAAGCTGCTGCACTCTACCAAACAAAGGCAGAGGCTTTTGGTCAACAGTATAAAGATGAAAAAATTATTTATACAATGGCAAGCGGAGCAAATTATGGTGTTGCCTACTCTTATGCAATTTGTATCCTCATGGAAATGCAATGGGTTCACTCACACGCCATTCACGCGGGAGAATACTTCCACGGACCATTTGAAATTATTGATGAAGAAACACCTTTTATTATCCTGCTAGGCTTGGACGAAACAAGACATTTAGAAGAAAGAGCATTAGAATTCTCTAAGCGTTATGGCAAGAAGTTGGTTGTCCTTGATGCAAAAGACTTCGATTTCACTGGGGTTGCAGAGGAAGTACAAGGATACATTGCCCCATTAGTTTTAAATTACGTATTAAGAAAATATGCGGATCAGTTAGCAGAAGCACGAAATCATCCGCTATCAAAAAGAAGATATATGTGGACAGTTGAATACTAAACCAAGATGAAATAACAAATATACTGCAATAATCATAGATATGTATTCCTTTCTGGAGGGGAAGCTTAATGAAGAAGTTACTAATTTTAAGTATTATTTCTATCCTTTTCCTATCGTTTTTTGCTGGCTGTTCTAAGAGTTCTAGTTCAACAAATGGAAAAGATGTGGTTGAACTTAAATTCTTCCACCGCTGGCCGAATCAACCTAAAAAGCAATATTTTGAAAAGGCAGTAAAAGAGTTTGAGAAGGCCCATCCCAATATTAAAATTAAAACGGAAGCCGTCTTGAACGATTCTTATAAAGAAAAAATTCGTGTTGTCTTAGGATCAAGCACCCCTCCAGATGTCTACTTTTCTTGGAGCGGAGAGTTTGCCTATAACTTCGCACGTCAGGGACAATCACTTGATTTAACTAATTATGTAAATGAAGATAAAGCGTGGTCAGATCAAATCATTGCCTCCCAGTTCAATTCCTTCACTTTAGATGGTAAGATTTATGGGATTCCGTGGTCAACTGACGGCAAGGCCTTCTTTTACAATAAGAAAATTTTCAAGGATTTAAATCTTGAAGTTCCAACCACTTGGTCCGAACTAATTGATGTCTCTAAAAAGGTAAAGGCCGCAGGACTTACGCCAATTACATTTGGAAGTAAAGCACCGTGGACGATTTCCCACTATACAGGAACATTGAATCAATTGATGGTGCCACAGGATGTTCTTGATAAAGATTATGATCCCAAAAATCCTGAAGGTGATTATTCGCATCCAGGTTATGTTAAAGCATTAGAGAAATTCATGGAACTGAAGCCGTACTTCAATAAAGGAGTTAATTCTGTAGACCATGAATATTCACGGGAGTTATTTAACAGTGGAAAAGCAGCGATCGGCTTCTTCCAGCTTGCAGAAATCGGGCTTATTGAACCATCTTTAAAAGAGGATTTAGGTGTGTTTAATGTACCAGGTGTGGAAGGTGGAGAAGGAAATGCCAACTCCATCACAGCAGCACCTGAAGGAATCATGATTTCTTCGAAAACAAAACATCCGAAGGAAGCAATGGAATTTGTCAAATTCTTAACTTCGAAGGAAAAAGGTACAGAGCAGTTAAAAGAAGTAAGTGAATATAGTGCGGTTAAAGGAACAACAACCGATGAAAATGCTTCCAAGCTTCAACAGGATGCTATCAATTTAATTGTTAATGCAGAACAAACGTACTTATGGTTTGATACAGCTGTTGATATTAAAATAGTTGATGCTTATTTAAATGGAACACAGCTAATGTTGGACGGCAAGAAAAGTCCAGAAGATGTAATGAAGGATGTCAGAGCAGCAGCAAAAGAAGTTAAGGCGTCTGCAAAAAAATAGGAAGCCAGAAAAGGTGGTTGCAAGTTGACCACCTTTTTTCCAAAGATACGCCTGTTAAAAAAGGGGAGTTATTATGCAAAATACAAACAAGTGGTTACCATACCTATATATTGCACCTTGCTTAATCTTTATGGCCCTTTTTGTTTACTATCCAATTGTTGAAAACTTTTTTTATAGTTTCTATGATTTCTCTGCTTTTTCAGTAGAAAAAACATTTGTTGGCTTTGAAAATTTTCTTAATCTTTTTAAAGATGAAGTTTTTTATATAGCTTTAAAAAATAATCTCTGGTATGCAGTGATCTCGATTATTTTTCAGGTATTTGGCGGACTTATTCTAGCGGCTATACTTGAAGATCCGCTAACACGATTCATTAGTGGATTGTTCCGTACCGTATTTTTCCTTCCAGTTGTCATCTCGATGACTGTCATCGCTTTACTGTTTACATTTGTTTATAACCCGGATATCGGAATTTTAAATGGGCTATTAAATATGTTAGGACTTGAGAATTTAACTAGGGCTTGGCTGGGAGAATCTGAAACCGCTATCTTCGCTGTTATTGCAGTTTCACAGTGGCAAAGTATTGGTTATATTATGATGTTATTTATTATCGCGATTCAAAATATCCCCCAAGAATTGTATGAGGCAGCAGAAATTGATGGGGCAGGGAAAATTCGTAAATTCTTTTCAATCACCGTTCCACAAGTAAAAGAGATGTTCTTCGTTACGACACTTATTACCTTAACCGGTGCATTTACCGTCTTTAATGAACCATATATTTTGACAGGCGGCGGACCGGGTAATTCCAGTGAAGTATTAGGAACATTACTCTACCATTCAGCTTTCGGTAAAGACCAAATGGGTTATGCTTCGGCTGTGGCCACTGTGATTTTAATCATCACCTTAATTGTTTCCTTGGTTCAGTTGAAACTATTTAAAACAGGAAAGGATGTTTAGAGTGGAGACAAGCAAAGTAATGGACTACCATCATTCGATCCCAATCACAAAGAAAAATAGGAAGCAAAAGAATGTTGTTAAAAGTCTGCCAATTTTTACAATCCTGATCTTTTATTTTGTAGTGATTGCTTATCCGCTTTTTTGGATGGTAATTAACTCATTTAAGTCCACTCCAGAGATTTTCTCCAGCAGCTGGGCTTTACCAAAAGAATGGCTGTTTTCCAATTATACAGAGGCATGGAACACAGGGATTTCTGGATATTTTGTTAATAGTTTAATTGTTACAGCGACAACCTGCTTCCTAACAGTATTAATAAGTGCACTCGGAGCCTACAGTTTATCTAGGTTTGAATTTAAAGGGAAGAACATTCTATTAGTTTTCTGTATGGGAGGAATGATGCTCTCCCCACAAGTTAGTTTAGTCCCGCTATACAAGCTCATCCAATTATTAGGAATTCATGATACGTATTTTGCAATGATCTTTCCCTATGTTGCTTACCGAATTCCAATCACCATCCTTCTGATCAGAGCTGCTTTTCTAGAGGTACCGAAAGAATTAGAGGAGTCTGCCTTTTTGGACGGATGTAATACATGGACCATTTTTACAAAAATCTTTGTACCTTTAAATAAACCGATATTACTAACTGCGGTAGTGTTAACAGCCTATTATACTTGGAACGAGTTTATGTTTGCGTTAATCTTTGTTGATTCTGATGCGCTAAAAACCATCCCTGCTGGATTGATGCAATTTAGGGATGCCCTTCAAACGAATTGGGGTGTTCTGATGGCTGGCTTAATGATTTCAGCCCTGCCGATCATTCTCTTATTTATGTTTATGCAGAAGTATTTTATTAGAGGTTTATCATCAGGTAGTGTTAAAGGATAAGAAGGAGTGGGGAAATATGAAAATTATTGGAATAGGCGATAATGTTGTTGATATTTACCAGGATCGTAATGAAATGTTTCCTGGTGGAAATGCTTTAAATGTTGCTGTTTTAGCTAAACAAAGTGGAGCGGAGTCAGCGGCATTTATAGGTATTGTTGGAACGGATGTAGAAGGGGATCATATTCTAGATTCTTTAAACAAGAACTTAATAGATACTAGTCATGTTCGAAGAGCGGTTGGGGAAAGTGGAAAGGCTTATGTTGATCTAAATGTGGAAGGGGACCGAATCTTTATTAAATCAAATAAAGGCGGTGTTCAGGCTAAACTAAAGCTTAATTTATCAGTCGATGACTATGAATACATCAAAGCGTTTGATGTGGTACATACCAGTATATATAGTCATTTAGAGGAAGAATTGCCATTGCTTAAACAACATTTACCCGTTTCCTATGATTTCTCTAATCATTTTACAACAGAATTATTAGAAAAGGTTTGCCCTCATATCCAGTTTGCGTTTATTTCAGGAAGTGATTTTACAGAAGTTGAACTAGAAGAGCTCTTTCTTAAAATACATGGACTCGGAACGCCGTTTATCATTATCACTAGAGGTTCTAAGGGCGTAATTATGTCTCATCATAACAAACGATACAAACAGGGAATTGAAGAAGCAAATGTGATTGATACCTTAGGTGCAGGGGATTCTTTCATTGCTGGTTTTTTAACCAACCACTTTAATGGGTTTGCCATTGAGGAATCTTTGAAAGCAGCGGCACAGATTGCTGCAAGAACATGTGAAGTGAACGGTGCATTTGGGTTTGGTAGACAATTAACTTTCTAAAACAAAAGGAATGAAATGGATACCCATTCATTCCTTTTATTTTTAAGTTGTTATGGTAAGGGCAATCAATTGGGTTTGTATTTTGAAATTTGAAATATGAATTGGAACTCCTGTTTCATCGTAAACGGTTTTATCAATATTAAAAAGTGTTTCACCAATTTCGCAGTCCAAATGTTCCGCTTCAAATTTTGAAGCAGGAGTAACTGTAATTATTTTTTTACTTTTTCCAGAATTAATATTGATGTGGTAAATATTTTTCAAAACTTCATAGGTTGATGCATGTTCTGTGAATCGTGCAGTCAAACCAGGAAAGCGTTCTAACGAGTAATGGGCGATATCTAGTGTAAAAGGCTGTTGATCGATTGACATGATCCGGACCAACTTTAAGACAGGTGAATCAATGGCGATTTGAAGTGCTTCGGCAATTTCCGGAGTAGCTTTCATTTCTTCACAGGCAAGAATACGCTTAGAAGGATTCTTGCCAATTTGTTTACTAAAATCTGAGAATCCATCAATAGAAACCAATTCTCGGGCAATTTTGGTTCGCGTTACAAAAGTTCCTTTCCCTTGCTTTCGCTCTAAAAAACCCTCATCTGCTAAATCCTGAATCGCTCTTCTTACAGTTATGCGGCTAACGCCATATAACTCACATAATTCCGTTTCATTCGGAAGTCTTTCCCCCGATTTATAAACTCCTTGATCAATGGCCTCCTTCAGTATTTGTTTTAATTGGTCATATAAAGGTGTTGAAATTGAATTGTTTAATTTCATCGACAAAATTCCTTTCGATACAATAGGTCATTATATAATATTTTATAATAAGTTTACATATGTTGTATAGAAATGATTGATAATATTTATCATATTTATAAAATATTGGTTTTTTTCCTATTCCGTTAACAGGAAATCTTGCAAACTGCAAGTCAACTTTGATTAAACGTTTGTTTTAATTTAAACTAAGTAAAAATGAAGAATTGTGTGTGGTGAGATAAATGGAAAAACCAGTAGAACAAACATATGAAGTTATGGAGGTCTGCTTATTAGCGGGGAAAATCATGCTTCAAAGCGGCGGGGAGACCTATCGGGTAGAAGATACGATGATGCGTATTGCCGCAGCCTTTGGTATAGAAAGTACTCATAGCTACGTAACTCCAACCGGAATTATTTTTTCAGCAGAAGGAACAGAGCCAACGAAGACCAAGCTTATTAGAATATCGGAGCGGTCAACAGACTTGAAAAAAGTCTCTATGGTGA
Organism: Bacillus sp. ISL-7; assembly: GCF_018613065.1. The sequence continues at coordinate 81,302 of NZ_JAGGQW010000047.1, forward strand.
ATAGCATTTCAAGGAAAATTACAGGTGGAGAAGTCAATCTAAAAGAAGCTTTGGAAGATCTAAAGGAAATTGACTCCCTTAATTTAACGTTTCCCTTTAGGGTCCAAGTGGCCGCAGCGTCACTCGCTAGCGGTTGTTTTATGATTATGTTTGAGGGAGGCTGGAATGATTTTATTCCAGCGATGATTTCAGGCGGAATGGGTTATCTAAGCTTTGTATATTTTCATCGCTTTGTCCCAATCAAATTTTTCTCGGAGTTTTTAGCATCGTTCGTAATTGGATTGCTTTCATTTTTATTTGTGAAAATTGGAGTCGGTCAGCAATTAGATAAAATTATTATTGGCTCGGTGATGACATTAGTTCCTGGACTCTTAGTGACCAATGCGATTAGAGATTTAATGGCGGGACACTTAGTATCGGGGTTATCAAAGGGTGCGGAAGCTTTTCTAACTGCCTTTGCGATTGGGACAGGGATTGCGGTCGTATTATCTTTTATGTGAAGTGAGGTGTATTTATTGTGGCAGTTCTTGCTCAGGCACTAACAAGCTTAATTGCAACAGGTGCCTTTGGAATTCTATTTAATGCACCGAAAGAATCCTTAGTGAAGTGCGGACTGATAGGAATGGGTGGCTGGTTAATTTATTTCCTGCTAGAAGACTACTCAAATAACGCCATTTTAGCAACATTAGCTGCGACCATTTTTATTGCTGTCATCAGTCAACAATTAGCAAAGTTCTATAAAACGCCAGTGATTATTTTTAGTGTAGCTGGAATTATTCCGCTTGTGCCTGGAGGTCTGGCCTATGATGCGATGCGGAATTTTGTTGAGAACGATTATAATTCAGCGATAGCATTGGCGGCAAAAGTCCTCATGCTGGCAGGATCCATCGCCTTTGGCTTAGTTTTTTCAGAAGTAATCAATCAAGTAATTCGAAAAATTAACCGTAATAAGGTACGAATTTAACCTATCCCTTTAGTGCAAACTACTAAAGGGAATTTTTTAAGGAAAACTTAAACTTTAAAGATTATCATTAATTGGAAAATTCTTTCCTTTATTGTTTTTTAGTAAGGTAATATAGTAGTATATTACTATTACCAATTGTCATTCAGCAAAGTCTATTACAAGGAATGGTACATTCATATATGAAAAAAATACTAATTGCAATTCTAGTTGTCTTACTATTATTTATTAGTGCTAAAACGATTTTAGCTGTAAAGTTTGATCGTCAAGAAGCGATACAAGTCATCGAAGCCGCTCCATTAAAAACCCGGATAGTGGCACTTCTCGCAAAAGAGGCACCGAGTATTCCAGATAGTATCATCCTAGATGTACCATTAATAAATCAAATGGACCAACCCATACTTTACAACGGCTGTGAGGTTACAAGCCTTGCGATGATTCTTAATTATCACGGTGTAAAAGTGACTAAAAATGAGTTAGCAGAAAAGATTAAAACAGTTCCGTTAAACTATAGTAACGGTAAAAAGGGTAATCCGAATGCCGGATTTGTCGGCGATATGGCACATGGACCAGGACTAGGAGTTTATAATGGTCCCGTATTTGAACTCGCCCAAAAATATGTCGGTGATAAAGCAGTTAATTTAACAAATCATTCGTTTGATGATGTATTAGAAAAAGTAGGTCAAGGACTTCCAGTTTGGGTCATTACCACGTCCAGCTTTGCTCCCGTTTCTGTTTTTCAAACGTGGAATACCCCGCAAGGACAAATCAAAATTACCTTTAGTGAACATAGTGTAGCGATTACAGGTTACGATGAAAATTATATTTATATTAACAATCCATACGGTGAAAAGAATCAGAAATTAAATCGCTCCAGTTTTATTAAAGCTTGGGAGCAGATGGGTAAACAAGCGATTGTTATCGAAAAATAAAATGAAAAAGGCCTGATACCGATTCAGGCCTTTTGTTTTGGACTTTTTGGAAGTAAAATTAGTAAATATGTTCTAAAATGGGCGAAGGCAGAGGAATGAAATATCCCTCTGCCTTCTTAGTTTTATTCATTTAATGAATACGTATCGTAACTTGTGATTGGTTGTACTTCTTGTTAGCAATCGCAAGGTAAAAACTTATATAATAATCATTGTTTATAAAAACAAGTTTGCCGCGGTTATTTTTCCACCTGTAGGTTTTATACCTAAACGACGTAAGCCCTACCTCTCTTACATCCTAACGGCTCCGAAGCCGATCCAGTGTGAATAAGTTTTAATTTTAAAACATAAGCAGAATGCCAGAAAAATTCTTACTTTGCGTTATCTTATCTATTACAAGTTACAATTAAATGTGAAGCACAAATACTAATATTACAGGACTGGATTCGATTTGTCAACAATAATAGTAAAACTATTTTCTTTAAAGGAATAACCAAAGAGATAACAGAAATATAATTCTATAAACTCTTATAACGGAAGTGAGAGAATGGAGGTTTATCCATGATACTTTTTCGAAGGTTGTTTCTAACGGCAGCTAAGTATCGGTATCGTACGGTGCTGTTATTTACGACATTTTATATTTTTATAAACGCTGAGGTTATGAGATTACTAGAGCCTAAAACATTTGAAAATACTTTCCATGCTATTTGGTGGATTCTTACCACGATGACCACGGTTGGCTACGGAGATGTGTACCCAACAACACAGCTAGGGAGAATTTGGGCGATGGTCATCGTCTATACTCTGGGAATTGGGCTTTTTGGTGTGGTAATTGGGATGATTGTCGATGCTGTGTCACAGTACAAACGGATGAAGGAGGAAGGAAGAATGACTTTTAAAGGAGAAGATCATTACGTTATTATCGGCTGGACTGCCAAAAGCAAAAACACGATAAAAGAGCTGTTTATTGGAGATGAAAAAACAGAAATCGTACTAATTGATGAATTAGAGAAGACACCATATGAACATGAGCGGTTTTTATATATCCAGGGGAGCCCCACAGATGAAGAAACATTGAAAAGGGCAAAAATTGAAAGATCAAAAGCAGTTTTGCTCTTTGCCCCAGATGGGATCGACAACCCAGATTTAGCAGATGGTAAAACGCTTATAACCGCATCCTCCATCGAGCGCTATGATGAAGGTACGGAAAAAAATATTTATACAATTGCAGAAATTCTAAATGAAAAGCATGTCGGCAATTTTAAACATGTCAAAATTGATGAATTTATCCTTTCGCATGAATCGGTGTCCAACCTGATGGCAAAATCGGCGCAGACAAAAGGGGCAAGTCATCTTTTTACTCAGTTATTAAGCCGAAAGGATGGAGACGGGGGCAGTGATTTATGGGAAGTTGAAGTTAAATCCGACTGGAAAACATACGGAGATGCGTACGAGCACCTAAAGCAAAAAGGGGCCCAGCTCATTGCGGATCGGAGTGATCTAAATATATTGAAAAAGTGGAATGAACCTCTATCGAAAGAGGCTCGGTTGTTTGTGATATGCGATAAAAATACATATAAATCACTATAAAAAAACGCATCTCGAGATGCGTTTTTTTCAATCTAGATCCAGCCCCTGTGCAAGGCGCCTGCGCTTTTTTTTAATATGTTAAACACCCAGCAATGACGATACCGATGGAAACCGACAGCAGCATTAGAAAAAGGCCTACTGCCTGGTTATCTTCCTCGATGCTTTGACTGACGTTAAAACGAGGTGTAAGCCATTCAGCCAGGTAAAAAACCACAATTTGAGCCACAATTCCGATGGCACCCCATATGGCCATATCCGTAAGAGAAATAGAATTGGCAGCAGTAGAATACAAAACAATGGCAAGACCTAGAAGCCTTCCCCCAAGGACATAGCTTGCTGCCTTATTTCCTTTTGCCATTAAGGAAAACTCTTTGACCTTTGTTGTTACTTCCATAAGAAACAGTCCTAAGAATAAAAGACCAAGTGAAACTGCTAAATATAATAAGAAATTCGTCATTTCCATTCCCCCTTGTTTTTTATACCCACTGGTAAGAAATAAGATTCGTTGCCAGTGATTTTTCCACCTGCCCGAATGCCGATACCTCCGGCCTTTCCGGCAATGAGAAAAGATCCGAATACTAATGAAAGTACCTCGATTCCCTTTTCTGTTTCCAATGAAACAGTAGGGAGAGGGACGTACTGTTGAAAGACCGAAACTTCCTCTTTATAGGTTTGAAAGGAATTTTGAGCGGTAATATTGGAGTGTTGATCCCAAATTGTCACCGTATCTCCTTCTCTGCCGAAGGATGGTTTTTGAACATAGTCAAGCTGTCCCTTAAATGCATCTGCTTCAAGATAGGTAGGCAGCATATATTTCATAATCCATCGTTGCTCTTCTTTTGTATAAAATGCTCCCTGTTCTGCTAATCCCCAAATTAAACATTGAATGGATTTCGGCTGCAACAAAAAGGCTGAGACAGGATTTAAAATAGAGAGTTGGCCTTCTTTGACTAGTTGCAATAATTCGATTCCAACCGGGTCACCTGTTATAGGATCCTGATCGTCAACCAAATGTTCAAGAGGATAGGTTTGGCGGTACAACACATCAATAGGTATACCCTCATCATCGACAAGAGTACCGTCTGTAATCCGGAGAGTGGACAATGGAACGATCCGATTTTTAACCTGACATAACTTACTTAAATATTTAATGGTATTCCAGTCTTCGATATGATCAGAGTGGGCTGTGAACACAATGTTAGCCTTCCTTTTTCCTTTTGATGCTTCGACTACTGCGCGTGTAATACCGGAAGAAAGCAGGCGTTCTCCTCCTTCATTTGGGTCCAAGTAACCAAACTCTGAACAAACCATTCCGTTCATATGAAAACATTCCACAATAAAAGTCGGTGTATCACTATTGAATTCAATTAATTTGAATCCATCCGCGGTAAACACAAAATCGAACCGAGCGATAATGGTTTCTGGGGAGAAGTTTTTCAACCTTAAAAATGGAAGACTTACAGGTGGATACCCAAGTTCAAGGAGTTGTTCATCAGTAAGACTCCGTAACAGGCGGGCGGTCTTGAAAAAAATGTGACCCATGCGTTCTGTTGCTTCTTTTAAAAGGCAGGATGTATGTTCCGTTATCGAATAAACTTGGTAAAGACTATATTCGCTCTCGTATAAATCTGACCAAAAGGTTGGGAATTGCGAATAAAACACCTTTCGATTCGTTGAATAATTCGACATTTCTAACCTCCAAATCCACCCTTTGAACCACTGCCGAATCCTCCTTTAAAGCTTGAAGAGGATTTGTATGACTTGTAAGAGGAGGATTTCAAGAGTGATGATTTATTTCGATAATAGCTTCCCCCGTAAAAAAAATGACCATAATGAGACGAGTGGGTATCATCACATTGCCATACCCCTTGGTCATCATCCCAGTCCCAGTCCCGGCACCTGCTGTCATCGGGCTTTGGAGGGCGGTCGTCTGAACAGGCAGAAAGTGTTCCGGCTATGAGGGAGGTGATAACACCAGTCACTAACCATTGGGTCTTCTTCACCGTTTCACGCTCCTTGTTGAATTTATATTTTAATTATAAAAGTAAACCTAAGGAAAACAATGGTAAAATGAAAGAAAAAATGAATGAGGGATGAAATTTGAGGTTGGAATATCGATTGGATGATGAATATCAAAGGTTTCCTGCCCTTTGGAGCTATTTAGATTTAACAGTTAGTGAGGCAGTAGCCAGAATGACATGTGAATACTTCGTTAAAGAATCCGAAACGTATGTGGTAACGGCCACAGCCAAAGATCCAGACGGGACGGCTGTCCTTTACGTGAAAAAAGAAAAGTCATCCTATGACGACATAACTGAAGAACAGTATTCCCATATTGGTTTTGAAGTTAGAGAGCTTCAGAGAAACAGTTCTGTCCTGATCGAGAAAAAAGATGTTTGGAATCATGAAGAAGTTTTGGTTGTCCTTCACTCCGATATTATTTACATTCAGAGAGACGGAAGGTTCCTAGAATTCGCCCTTGATTCAAGGGAAATTGACGAAGACCGAAAATGTTATGTTTATTATGGGAGTTTCACGGGGAAAACTCGATAGATGTGAATAGCACACAATAACGTGTGCTATTTTACTCATAGGGTACGGAAGGAAAGTACACTTAAAAAGAAAAAACCTGTGATTTTTTAAAGGAAAAAGACGATTTTTGTCGTATTTTTAGGGATATAGATGTATTGTCCTGGAGGAATAACGATGCTTGCAGAAAAACTTCTTTTGAATGTATTAATTTCATTAGCACCTGTCCTACTTTTAAGCATACTAATTGAAAATAAGCGCAAAATTAATTATCCAATCTTATGTGGTTTGCTTCAAAGCATTGCTGCACTTACTTGTATGATTTTTTCTTATTCGAACTATGGATTTAATTGGGACCTCCGCTATGTTCCTCTTATACTAGCCTTTCTTTACGCAGGTCCAGTTGCGGGAGGGATGGTTGTAACGACCTTACTTGGTGCATGCATCTTAATGGGGGGCGAAACGGTTGTTTTTGGCCTAGTAAATACTCTTTTAACGGCTCTTGTCCCGTTCCTCATAAACAAAAGGTTTTTTAGTTATACCCCAAATAAAAGGTTAGTTCTCACAACTTTATTATGTGGATGGTCCCTGCTCCTTTGTTATATTTCACTTACCACGTTTCGCTATTTTGAGGGGAATTTCTTAAAACTAGATTTTAATATTCCTGACCTCCTCCTTGTTGCCCTCATTCAAACAGTGGCAATTGCCCTGGAGGCAAAGCTTGTGGAGGGGATTATCGAACGAAGTCGAATGAAGAAAGAGATTCAGCGGGCTGAAAAGCTAAATACGCTAGGGGAAATTGCGGCATCCATTGCTCATGAGGTTCGAAATCCATTAACTGTGGCGAAGGGATTCCTTCAATTGATGCAGCAGGAAGAAAAGGGGAAAAATTTTCAATATCTTTCACTGGTTTTGAGCGAATTAGGTAGGGCTGAGTCGATTATTAATGACTATTTAAATTTTGCAAAGCCGAAATTTGAAAAAATAGAAGAGTTTCCGTTAAAAGAAGTCTTAGCAGAAGTTGTCATGCTTTTGGAGCCACTGGCTGCCAAACAAGGAGTGCGGCTTGAAAGCGAACTTGACTCAACCGGGTTCACACTCGTCACTGATCGAAACCAATTAAAACAGGCGCTGGTTAACCTAATTAAAAATGCAATTGAAGCAACCCCTGATGGTGGGAAAGTAACAATACATAACAATTCCGATAATAATAAAGCTTCTATATTAATTATGGATACTGGTAAGGGAATGACACCAGAGCAATTATCACGGATTGGAACCTTGTTTTATACAACAAAAGATGAGGGAACAGGGCTTGGTACATCCGTTTCCTTAAGAATTATTGAAACAATGAACGGAAAAGTCTTTTACAAGAGCAAGCCGGGAGTTGGGACGGAGGTAAGGATGGTCCTTCCTGGCAGTCAAAAAACAGCATTGGTAAATTTTTAATAAACAAGGCTCACCGATCCTTGGACACGGTTGGCTTATTTTTTTGGTATAGTAGTAGGGAAAAGTAAAGACGAAAGGTGAGATACCATGCTCGAATTATTGCCTCTCATGCTTGAACGTGTCGGTATTCTTATCATTGTAGCGTTTCTTCTCTCAAGGATGAAATCATTCCGACAAATCATTCATAACGAACACGGTATTACCGCCAAAATATTTATGATCGTTATTTTCGGAGCTTTTGGAGTTATTAGTAATTATACAGGAGTAAAAATAGGACATGGAACAATTACCTCCCAGGACTGGTTGACAAATATGGACAGTGAAAGTGCGATCGCTAATACTAGAATTATGGGTGTAACGATAGGTGGTTTACTTGGCGGACCCATTGTTGGAATTGGGGTCGGTTTAATTGCCGGTATACACCGATTGACCCTAGGTGGTTTTACAGCTGCTGCTTGTGCCCTGTCAACGATTATGGCTGGAGTTGTCACAGGAATCTTAAGTAAGCGCTTTAAGATTCAAGAGGGGAATTCGCCTTGGAAGGCTGTTGTCATGGGGATATTAATGGAATGTGCACAGATGGGAATTATTCTTTTACAAGCCAGACCATTTAATGAGGCTCTGCATCTTGTAGAGGTAATTGCTTTCCCGATGATTGCGATTAATGGATTTGGGACACTTCTTTTTGTATTGATAATCCAGGAAATTCTGCAAGAACAGGAGCGGATGAGAGCACTTCAAACACATAAAGCCTTATACATCGCTAACCAGACTCTCCCTTTTTTTCGCCAAGGTTTAAATGTGGAATCTTGTACAAAAGCAGCGGAGATTATTCTCCATTGGACCAATGCGGATGCCATTTCGATTACAGACCAATCCCATGTTCTTGCCCATGTTGGTACAGGTTCAGACCATCATATTCCATCAGGAAACATGGCGACGGAATTAACGAAAAAGGTGCTGGAACAAGGGAAGCTCACAATTGCAAAATCGGTTCATGAAATTCAATGTTTTAACCCAAACTGCCCTCTGAAAGCAGCCATTGTATTACCTTTACAGGTCCATGCAAAAACAGTGGGGACACTGAAGCTGTATTTCACTGATACTAGTAAACTAGACCGGGTTGAACAAGAGTTGGCAGAAGGTTTAAGCAACTTATTTTCGGTTCAATTAGAAATGGCGGAGCTGGAAATGCAAAGAAGATTATTAAAAGATGCGGAGATTAAGGCTTTGCAAGCCCAAGTCCATCCACATTTCTTATTCAATGCTATTAATACGATTTCAAGTCTTATTCGAACAGATGCCGATAAAGCTAGGAGTCTATTAATCAAACTAAGTACCTTCTTCCGAAGTAATCTACAGGGAGCAAGGCAAATGTTAATACCGCTTGAAAAAGAACTCGAACATATTGAGGCTTACCTAACCATTGAGCAAGCACGCTTTCCAAACCGTTATCATGTTGAATTGGATATTTCACCACCGCTTGAAAGGGTGCTAGTTCCGCCTTTTACATTGCAGCCTCTTGTTGAAAATGCAATTCGTTATGCTTTTCCAAAGGCGAAACATGGAACCGTAAAAGTCTGTGCCTTCCAGGAAGGGGAGAAAATGGTCCTTTTAACTGAAGATGATGGAAAGGGTATCTCAGCAGAGCTGCTTGGAACACTGGGAAACCAAACAGTGGATTCATCTGGAGGGACAGGAACGGCGCTCTGGAATATCAAAAAAAGGATTGAAGAAATTTATGGTCAAAATGCTTCTTTTCAAATTGAAAGTAGCCTTAATAAAGGAACGAAAGTATCGATTACACTACCGTTAACACAACAAAAGTGGGGTGAGGATGTTGTTAAAGGCTTTTATTGTGGATGATGAGCCGTTAGCTAGAGATGAGCTGACCTATCTTCTTAAACGAAGCAAACAGATTGAAATAGTGGGGGAATCTGATAGTGTAGAAAGCTCATTTGAAAAAATAAGCAATCTAGAACTTGATGTTATTTTTTTAGATATCCAGCTCGCTGATGAAAGTGGAATCGAAATTGCAGCTCTTGTTAATAAACTTGATCACCCTCCATTCATTGTATTTGCGACAGCGTTTGATGAATATGCCCTTAAGGCTTTTGAATTAAATGCCGTTGATTACATCTTAAAACCTTTTGATGAAAAAAGAGTCTTACAAACAATTGAGAAGCTTTATAAACTTATCGAATATAAAAAACAAGCTATTCCTTTTTCAATTCAGAAAAATAATTTTGTTAACGAGAGGTCTGAAAAGCTTGCGATAACAATTGATGAAAAAATTGTAATCGTAAACATAAGTGACATACTCTATATCGGTACAAATGAAGGGAAAACAGTCATTGCGACAGGGAACTCAAAGTACTCTGTCAGTGATACGCTAATCACTTTCGAAAGGAAGCTGCAACATTCGTCGATCATTCGTGTCCACCGCGCTTATTTAGTTAATGTCGATGCCATTGTTGAGATAGAGCCTTGGTTTAATTCTACCTACAACTTAATTATGAAGGATGGAGAAAAGGTTCCAGTAAGCAGAACCTATACAAAAGAGCTAAAACAGCTTCTTGGTTTTTAAGAAGCTGTTTTTTGCATTTCATGCTATTATTCTTGTTTTTCATCGTCTAATCCTTGCATTTTAGCTTGAAAACCCAATGTTGGCGTTTTTTTTCGCTAAGATAGAGACAAGTGAAGTATGAATATAGGAGGTTAGAATAATATGAATGCGGTTTCAATTGTAATTGGTTCGATCTGTATTTTAATGATTGCTTATCGTTTATACGGAACATTCATGGCAGCAAAGGTTTTAAAATTAGATGATTCAAAGCAGACACCGGCGCATGAATTAAACGATGGTAAGGACTATGTCCCAACCAATAAATGGGTAACATTTGGTCATCACTTTGCAGCAATCGCTGCGGCAGGCCCTCTTGTAGGTCCAATCCTTGCAGCACAATTTGGTTACTTGCCTGGTCTACTCTGGCTGTTAATCGGGGCTGTTATTGGTGGGGCAGTTCATGATGCGGTGGTTCTTTTTGCATCGATGCGAAAAAAAGGAAAGTCCTTATCAGAAGTAGCGAAGGATGAACTTGGACCTGTTGCTGGTTTTTGTACGGGTCTTGCCATGTTGTTCATTATTACCATCACAATGGCAGGTCTTTCAATGGTTGTTCTTCATGCACTTGAACACAATCCATGGGGAACCTTCTCAGTGGGAATCACGATTCCAATTGCGATGTTTGTTGGGATCGCTTATAAAAAAACCGGCAACTTGAAATTAACATCTACTATAGGTTTTATTCTCGTTATGGTCGGAGTGTTTGTTGGTCCGTCCATTCAAAATACGGTATTAGGTGATTGGCTGACATTAGATACAAAAACATTAGCTATTATACTACCAATTTACGCTTTCTTTGCAGCAGCGTTGCCAGTATGGCTTTTACTTGCACCACGTGATTACTTGAGCAGCTTTATGAAAATTGGCGTATTTATTGCACTTATCATCGGAGTATTCATTATCAATCCCGCAATTGAGATGCCTGCTTTCACAAAATTCACATCTGGTGGTGGACCGGTATTAGGTGGTCCTGTATGGCCATTTATCTCAATTACGATTGCCTGTGGAGCGATCTCCGGTTTCCATGCTTTCGTAGGTTCAGGTACGACACCTAAAATGCTTGATCGTTGGTCTGATATTAAAGTGGTTGGTTTTGGCGCCATGCTTGTAGAATGTGTGGTTGGAATCATGGCATTGATTGCGGCAACAGCCCTTCAGCCTGCAGACTATTTTGCGATTAACTCAACACCTGAAGTCTTTAAAACACTTGGCATGCAAGTGCAGGAGCTGCCGAAACTTGCCAATGAAATTGGCATTAATCTTGAAGGTAGAACCGGTGGTGCGGTGACATTAGCAGTAGGTATGACCTATGTCTTCACAGCCATTCCATGGTTTACGAAATTATCATCTTACTTCTTCCAGTTTGTTATTATGTTCGAAGCTGTATTTATTTTAACAGCCATTGATTCTGGAACACGCGTTGCTCGCTATTTAATCCAAGACTTTTTCGGTGAATTCTATAAGCCATTGAAGAAAACAGATTGGCTTCCTGGTTCTATTTTTGCTAGTGCATTAGCATGTTTTATGTGGGGTTACCTACTCTTCTCGGGTGATATTGGCTCCGTCTGGGCGCTGTTTGGTGTTTCCAATCAACTAATGGCTTCCATCGGTCTAATTATCGGTGCAACAGTAATACTAAGCATTGCTGATAAACGTCGATATATGCTTACATGCTTGGTACCGCTCGCTTATCTCTTTGTAACTGTAAACTATGCGGGCTACTGGATGGTGAAAAATGTTTATCTAAATTCCGAAGCAGCAGGCTATAGTGTTTTAAATGGGGTTTTATCCATCATTATGTTAGCGCTTGGTATGATTATTATGGTGACTGCTATTAGAAAATGGATCACTATGTGGAATTCACCACGGATTAAGCTTGAAAGAAATGTAGCTTAAAAAAACGAAACAGATTACCTCGGAAGTCAATTTCTTCGAGGAATCTGTTTTTTTTTTTTTTTTGTTATATAGGAAATGATTATTCGTTAGAGTGGAAATTATAATAATTATATCGTAATAGTAGAAACCTTTGAATAAAAGGTTTCTACTAGTTAATTGAATATTAAGGCGGGGCGTTTCCATCGCTTTAATTTCCATGGAATAATATTCAAATAGTTTTATTTTTCGAAAAATATTGCTTTTTAGATAAAGTAATTATATTATTTCGATATATATTTTTAGTGAACTGTTTTTTCAGAACATTCCGTCATCATTTTCGTGGAGGTAAACCAATGAATTTATTTAGAAAAAAATCAATAAAGGATCTTATACAACAAGCTGGACAAAAAGATGTAAATTTAAAGAAAGATTTAGGTGCCTTTGATTTATCCATGCTTGGAATTGGAGCTATTATAGGTACCGGAATATTTGTATTAACTGGTGTTGCAGCAGCAGAACATGCAGGACCTGCACTTATTTTATCTTTTGTTTTATCTGGATTAGCGTGCGTATTTGCTGCCCTATGTTATGCGGAATTTGCATCCACTGTACCGGTTTCAGGGAGTGCGTATACGTATAGCTACGCTACCTTTGGTGAAATAATTGCCTGGATATTGGGTTGGGATTTAATCCTCGAATACGGGTTTGCATCATCTGCTGTTGCTAGTGGTTGGTCCGGGTATTTACAAGGGCTTCTCGCTGGCTTTGGTATTCATTTTCCTAAAGCAATCACAAGTGCATATGATCCAGCAAACGGCACATTTATCGATGTTCCGGCAATTCTTATCATAGTAATCATCACGTTACTATTAACACAGGGTGTTAAGAAATCTGCTCGCTTTAACACGATTATGGTAATTATAAAGTTAGTCGTTGTTTTGTTATTTATCGGTGTGGGCGCTTGGTATGTAAAGCCTTCAAACTGGACGCCATTTATGCCATTTGGATTTTCAGTGTGACATCTGGTGCTGCAACGGTATTCTTTGCTTATATTGGCTTTGATGCCGTATCAACTGCAGCTGAAGAAGTGAGAAATCCGCAAAAGAATATGCCAATTGGTATTATCGTATCTTTACTAGTATGTACGGTGTTATATATTACTGTCTCTGCCATTCTAACAGGAATTGTTCCTTACCAAGAGTTAGGCGTGAAAAACCCAGTTGCATTTGCTCTTAACTATATCCATCAGGATTGGGTGGCTGGTTTTATCTCACTTGGTGCAATTGCAGGTATCACAACAGTATTATTGGTTCTTCTTTATGGACAATCTCGTTTATTTTATGCGATTAGCCGTGATGGCCTATTGCCAAAGGTATTTTCAAAAGTTGATAAGAACAAGCAGACACCAATGGTGAATTCATGGATTATTTGTTTACTTGTATCAATTTTTGCAGGTTTAGTTCCATTAAACAAACTTGCAGAACTAACAAATATCGGAACTCTCTTTGCCTTTATGACGGTTTCAGTGGGGATTTTATATCTTCGAAAAAATAAACAAGCACCTAAAACAGGCTTCCGGGTTCCATTTGTACCTTATATTCCAATTCTTGCTTTTGTGTTCTGCGGGTATTTAATTATTCAGTTACCAAAAACAACTTGGATTAGCTTCGGAGTTTGGCTTGTGATTGGGCTATTCGTTTATTTCGGGTATGGACGTAAACATTCAACCTTGAATAAAGCAATGGATTTGTTGAAAAAAGTTAACTAATTGGATTAAACAAAGAAGGGGCTTACTCTATGTAAGTCCAGATTGTCGAGAAATGGTATTTTTCTCGGCAATTTTTTATTTTGCCTAAATTTAAAAATACCCATTTTTATTAAATTATTTGTCCTTGCAACCGGGCCTGTTGATTTCCGCTCCAGGTGCTTCGCTTTCAGCGGGCGTGCCGGGGAGCCTCCTCGGCGCTAAGCGCCTGTGGGGTTTCCCCAGCCCCGTACTCCCGCAGGAGTCTCGCACCTTCCGCTCCAATCAACAGGGTGGCGAATCAACCTAAAGAATTGCAACACACTTTTTCCAGTCTGGCTAAGTGTGTTGCAATCTTTTTTATATTTTGGCAGGCTGCCGTAAGGAGAGCCTGTTCACTTGCATTCTTCAATCCCCGTAACCGGCAGTCCTCCCTTCCTTAAACGGCTTTTTTTCCAAATTTAATTCTATCGTCTTCTATAACTTTATTTAATTCCTCAAAATATTCGCGAGTTTCTACTTCCACCTCTTCTTTTGTAAACTTATGTTTATTGGCATTTGCCTTTAAATGAGATATTATAATAGATTAATGCGGTGAATCGATAAAGAAAATGAATATAATAAAAGGCTGTCGAAGGTTTTTCGACAGCCTGGACTTACTATAGTAAGTTCCTTCTTTTATTTGATTTATCGAAAAATGTCGAAACTCATCGATTTAACAAAAATAATATAATTTTAACTTAAGAAAGATGATAAAATAGGTGCAGGTTTTTATAACTAATTTTTTTAAAAGATGATTAGATTGAGGAGAAACTAGCATGAAAGAAGGCATCAACAATCCGAAGCTTTTATTTGAAGAGAGAAAGGCAATAACACTGTTTTTATGGTTATTTTACTTTATGTTTTATTCGTTTGATATTTTCTATAATTATATTAGACCTCACTTAAATGACCAGAAAAGTCAATTTAATACAGAGAGAGTTGGTCTGGGAATTTGGTTATATATATTAATCCTTGCTTTGTTGCCTATTGCTATTTACTTTATTAAAAAGGGAAATCCTTACATTGTTAAATATATCTACATCATTAGCTATATCGGTATTGATATTTTGGACACCCTTTTAGAAATTTTAGGAACGACAGCTTCTTATGCTGCAGGAAATATCGTGGAAGTATTATTTGTTCTATTTAGTCCTATTTTTGTAAATAAAAAATACTTCTGGGTTGTTTCGTTGGGGATGATAGGGAAGGAATTATTGTTAGGAATAATTTTACAAGATTTAAACGTATTAATTCCAACAGTTATCTATGTCATCTTATCAGTGATAGCCTATATTTTAGTGATACGCTTTAATTCCTATATTCAAACCTTGACAACCGTTTACGAAGAACTACGACAAAAAGAAAAGCTGGCTGTTATTGGTCAAATGGCTGCGGCAATCGGCCATGAAATACGTAATCCCCTTTCATCATTAAAGGGCTTTACACAACTGCAGCAGGAACGGTATCCAAACACAAACGATTATTATCCAATTATGATTCAGGAAATCGACCGGATTAATTCCATTGTAAATGATCTGATGTCCATTGGAAAACCAAGAGTAATCAAATTTGAAAAGGCAAGTATTGAAGAAATAATTGCTTATACATTATCCATTACGCAACAACAAGCCGAAAGACAAGGAGTAATTGTTGAAACAATAATAGCTGGCCCCTTACCACCTCTGGATTGTGATGATAAACAATTAAAACAAGTATTTATTAATTTGATCAAAAATGCAATCGAAGCAATGCCTGAGGGCGGCAGGATAGAAATACATGTTAAAGTATTAGAAAAACACAAACTGTCCGTTTCAATTCAAGATGAGGGGTGTGGAATTGCTGATGAGAATATCCTAAATCTTGGAGAACCATTTTTTACTACGAAAACGGATGGAACAGGCTTAGGCTTAATGGTTACAGATCAAATAATTAAGGATCACAGGGGTGCGATGAAAATAAAAAGTATTATTGATAAAGGAACACGAGTAATTGTAACTTTACCGATACTACAAATAGATAAATAGTTCTACAATTATACAAAATTCATCAAAATAAAGTGTTTCAAGGGTATTATCAATGATATATAATGTAGAGGAATACTGAACATTAATAGATTTTGTAATTTTCTTTTATAGATTTGAAAAAAGTAAAAGTATTTTATATTAGCATTTCTATGAGGATTTTATGGAAAGTACAATGGGATAGATACATGGAGGAGTTTATGTTACCTAATGAAGAAATAAGAACTGTTAAATGGTTTCTTTTATTTTTTTATATAATTCTTGTAGGTTATGATTTTTTCTATTACTATCTTTTCCCAGCCTTCATAGAACATGAAGCAGTGGGCCCGCCTAGTAAATTTTTTTATTTAACCTATATCCTTTTAATAATATTAATTCCAATAGCATATTATTTAAATAAGCGGAATAAGCAAGCCTCAATAAAATACGTATTTTTTATTAGCTATCTATTGGTTACTTTTATTGTGGATATCTTATCCTTCTATGGAAGGGGAGCATCTTACAAAAGTGGGAATTTAATAGAAGTGTTTTTACTTTTATCGCTACCGCTTTTCCTTAGTAGAAGATATTTTTGGCTAGTAAGCTTAGGTGTTACGGCAAGATATTTACTCGTTGGTATTATATTAAAAACTTCTTATGTAATAATCCCAATTATTTTAATAGCTGTACTGTCTATCATGGCATTTTTTTTATTAGTTCGTTTTCAGGGATACGTAAAAGCGATAAGTACTTCATACGACAAACAATTAGAAGGAATTGTAAAAGGTGTTATAGCTACTCTGGAGTTAAAGGATCCATATACTAAGGGACATAGTGAAAGAGTAGCCAGTTATGCTTTGTTGTTAGCAAAGGAAATAGGTAAGCTTTCCAAAGATGAGCAAAAATCTTTTTATTATGCATGTTTATTACATGATATAGGAAAAGTTCATATCCCTGATCGTATTCTAATGAAACCAGGGAAGCTGACAAACGATGAATTTGAAATAATAAAATCACATCCAGTTGTTGGTGCTGAAGCAGTTGATAATGTCGAGGGGATTAAAGGTAGTCTTTCTGTCATTCGTTCGCATCATGAACGTTGGGATGGTAAAGGGTATCCTGATCAATTAAAAGGAGAAGAAATCCCCTTCCTTGCTAGAGTGGCTGCAGTTGCAGATGCTTTTGATGCAATGACATCTTCTCGATCTTATCGAGCAGCAATGCCAGTTGAAGTAGCCTATCAACGCATCATTGACGGAAAAGGTTCCCAATTTGATCCTATGTTAGTGGAAGAATTCAAAAAGGTATATCCAGCATGGATTAAATTTCATAAAAAATATCCGTGGTTAAAAGAATGGGAATTTCCTAAGGAGGTGGATTTATGAAAATCCGTAAACTGAAAAAGGTAAAAACAACTTGCTGGTGGTGTCAATTTGTTCCTGGTTGGAAAGGTTAAAAAAGGATGCTAGCGAAAAGCTAGCATCCTTTCTTAATGATAAAATATGAGATAAAGGGTGTTAATATGAACCTAACACTTCATTCACGTCTTTTGCTGGTCCCAGTCAATATTCGCAAGGATAAAAAACATTATATCGTTGAAGATATTGCATTAGGCGAGTTTTATGAGATGCCGAGGGTTTGTATTGATGCAATCCATTTAATCAACAATGGTGGGTCGATAGAGGAAATTGAACGGGTGCTTAAAGATAAATATCCTAATGATGAAGTAGATATACTTGATTTTGCCGAACAATTACTAATTATGGGCTTGATAGGTGAAGTTGATGGTGTAAAAGTTGAATTGAAGGAAAAGAAAAAGAAAGACTTAGGCCTTTTATGGATTTCACCAAAGATCGGGGAGTTTTTCTTTAATAAGGCTGCATACCTTGTTTATATCACTTTATTGCTAGTTAATGTGTTTATCCTTCTATCCCATCCAAGTTTATTTCCGCATTATAAGGATTTGTTTGTTTTTGATTTAATGATTTTGAACATCCCGACTTGGATGGTAATTACGATTATCCTTGTCTTTATTCATGAGTTTGGCCACATATTAGCGATGAGGGCTCAAAGTCTTCCTACTAAGCTGGAGGTCGGGCATCGATTAATACTTGTTGTCCTTGAGACTGATATGTCTTCGGTTTGGAAACTTCCTTCTAATAAGCGGAATGTTTTATTTCTGGCGGGTCTTTGCTTTGATACACTTATTCTTTCATGCGCATTAATTAGCCATCTAATTTTTACAAATGGGTCAGAGATTTTCCTGGGTGTTATGAATGTAGTGGTCTTGGATACATTTATTCGAATGGTTTACCAAGGCTTCATTTATATGAAAACCGATTTATATTACGTAATTGAAAACGTATCGGGCTGCTATAACTTAATGGAAAATGCTCAGAAAGCGATAAGGAAGAAGCTTTCATTTCTCAACTCACCATCAATACAAGAGGTTGTTTTTGAAGGAGAAAAAAAGATCGTTTTTTTATATTCAATCTTTTATTTTGTCGGAGTCATACTGACAGTTAGCATATATACATTTTTTTATGTCCCCCAATTATTATTTGCATGGAAAAGAATTCTTCCTGGCTTTTCCAAAGGACCGTCCTCGCTTCCATTCTGGGATGCAATACTTTTTACCTTGCAAATACTAATTGGTTTATTACTTCTTCTATATTCCTGGCGAAAAAAGTACACTCAAAAATAGATCACATTACTATATGTGACAAACATTTGTCTAAAATAACATTTCTAAGGGTTTTTCCCTTTCATGATAGGGGAACTCACTGATATTTATAACACCACCGTTTTTCTTACAATGAGAGTAAGAAAAACGGTGGTGTTATTTTTTAGGAGGGACTAGAGGATGCAATCAAATATTGCCACAAATAAAAAAACAGGAAGCTCGGTCAATGATGCCTTTGCTTCACATTTTGCTAAATCAATGTTTTTAGCTATTGCTGGACTGGCCATTTTAATTTTTATTGGCACAAGAATGTTCACGCATGTTGACTTGAATCTTTATGGATATATGGTCGGAACAATCGTCTTTATCGGTGGATTTTTCTACCGCTTTATTGCTTGGGGCGAGAGACCACCGAGTATTTGTTCCCTACCATTTTGGTCACGATAAATCTATTAATCTATTAACGATTGCAGCGCTTGATCCTATGTCACGGATGCCGGAATTCAAAGCGTGTGCCGCTCGTGTTTGGCGGCTTGTACGCAGTGCGGAGGGCATGAGGAACGTAACCGTAACTATGTTTACGATGTGAATCCGCTTGTTAACCGTCAAACGATGCTCTGATGTGTCTTCACTGTGTGAATCCAGCTTGTGCAAGAAGCTGTCCAGCCCAGCCCAGGCGATCCAAATCCATGAAACAGGTGCCGTTCTTTCGGCTCTAGTGGAAAAGTGCATTGGCTGCCAAAATTGTACCATTGCTTGCCCGTATGGAATACCGAATTTGATACAGAGCAAAATTTAATGTACAAGTGCGATCTTTGTATCGACCGTACAAAGGATGGCATCCCGCCAATGTGTGCAAGTGTTTGCCCGTCTAATACATTACAATGGCTGACAGATGAAGAAATTGAAGCGAAACAAAAGCAATTTAACTTAGATAATGGTAAATGGGTAACAAGTACGCCTTATTTAGAAGGCGAAACAAATGTAAAAGTGAATCTTCCTGGTATTCTTCAGGGCGTCACTATATTGTTTTAGGAGGGATTCGCATGACAGATAAAAATAATAAAATCCCGTTCAAAGAACTTATCTTAGAAGTACCCTTCTCTATTATAGAATAGAAAAAGAACCAGGCAATGTTTTGCGCCTGGTTCTTTACTGTTATATTTTAAAAGAACTTTTTAAGGAAACAATCCTGTTAAATACTAACTTATCGACTGTCGTTTCTTTGGGATCGACGTTGAAGTAACCGTGTCTAAAGAATTGGAATTTTTCCTGCGGTCTGCTTTCCTTCATGTTTGGTTCTACAAAACCTTGTAACACCTCAAGTGAATGTGGATTAACGTTATCAAGGAAGGATTTTTCAGCCCCGTCAGCTTCATCAGCTGTATCCAAAATAAGCGGCTCATAAAGTCGGAATTCAGCAGGAACTGCATGGGCTGCTTCCACCCAATGAATGGTTCCTTTTACTTTTCTGCCTGTAAAACCTGTACCACTTTTTGTTTCAGGGTCATAGGTACAGCGCAGTTCGACGACCTTACCATTTGGATCTTTGACAACCTCTTCACATTTAATGAAATAAGCGTTTTTAAGGCGGACCTCATTGCCTGGGAATAGACGGAAATATTTCTTAGGTGGTTCCTCCATGAAGTCGTCTTGTTCAATATAGATTTCACGAGAGAATGGAATTTTCCTTGATCCCATCTCAGGATTTTCTGAATTGACTTCGGCATCAAGCAATTCAATTTGTCCTTCTGGATAATTCGTGATGACTACCTTTAATGGGTTGATTACACCCATGGTACGAGGTGCTTTTAATTTCAAATCTTCACGGACAAAATGTTCAAGCATTTGTGAATCAACTGCACCTGAACCCTTATGAACGCCAGTTTCACTGACAAAAGCACGAATCGATTCTGGTGTAAATCCTTTTCTTCTCATCCCGGAAATCGTCGGCATACGCGGATCATCCCAGCCATCAACAAATCCCTCGTCAACCAATTGCTTCAGCTTTCGTTTACTCATCACAGTATTGGTTACATTTAAGCGACCAAATTCAATTTGTTGTGGGATGCTTTCCATTTCACAGTTTTCAACAATCCAATTATAAAGGGGGCGTTGATCCTCAAATTCAATCGTACAGATCGAATGAGTTACCCCTTCAATCGCATCTTCGAGTGGATGAGCAAATGCGTACATCGGATAAATACACCATTTATCGCCCGTGTTATGATGTGTTGCATGAGCAATACGGTAAATAACAGGATCACGTAAATTAATATTTGGTGATGACATATCAATCTTTGCCCGCAGGACCTTTTGACCGTTGTCGTACATACCATTTCGCATATTTTCAAATAATTCAAGGTTTTCTTCTATGGAGCGATCGCGATAGGGGCTATTTTTGCCGGGCGCGGTAAGTGTTCCACGGTATTCACGAATTTCATCCGCTGAAAGGTCATCAACATAGGCTAATCCTTTTTTTATTAAAAGAACCGCTCTCCTAAACATTTCTTCAAAATAATTCGATGCAAATAGTAAGTTATCCCATTCAAAGCCTAACCATTTTACATCTTCTTTGATCGAATTTACATATTCGATATCTTCCTTTAATGGATTCGTATCGTCAAAGCGTAAATTGGTAAGCCCGTTAAATTCATCTGCCAAGCCGAAGTTGATTACAATCGATTTTGCATGTCCGATATGTAAATAACCGTTTGGCTCTGGCGGGAACCGAGTGACGATTTTGTTGTGCTTTCCGGACTCCAAATCTTTTATCATAATATCTTTAATAAAATTTGATGTATGATTTTCCACCCTTTTCAACCTCTTTCATTCTTAACTACTACTTTATAAATAACATAAATACTGATATTTTTCCATTGTTCCCTACAATTCATGTGAAAAACACACATAAAATGGAATGTTTGCTCATTTTTTTTGAAATTCGGAATTGGCAAGTGTGGTTGAAAAAGACTACAATAGTTTCTTGAAGATATAAAGGAAGGGGAAGTACAATGATTAACTTCGGTACAGTCGGAACAGGGTGGATTACTGAATCCTTTATCCAAGCAGCACAACTTAGCGGTCAATGGCAATTAACAAGTGTCTATTCCAGAACAGAGGACAAAGCGAAACAATTTGCAGATACATATAACGTTCCTAATTTTTATACAGATCTAGAGGAGATGGCGTCAACTTCTGAAATAGAAGCTGTATACATAGCATCGCCAAATTCAGTCCATTTTGACCAGACACTAATGTTTTTGAAAAATAAGAAACACGTGATCTGCGAAAAACCGATATTTTCAAATAGTGCAGAGTTGGCGAAGGCATACCAGACAGCGGCGGAAAATGGGGTTTATTTATTTGAAGCAATTCGAAATGTGCATACCCCTAATTTCAAAATATTAAAGGACAAGCTCCCTATGGTAGGGGAGTTGCGAAGTACCATGTTACCATACATGAAATATTCCTCCCGTTATGATTTATTTTTACAAGGGGAGGAACCAAATATTTTTTCTGCTACCTATTCTGGCGGCGCACTTGTTGATTTAGGTGTTTATCCACTCTATTTAGCCGTCGGGTTGTTTGGTGAGCCCAAGCAGGTAACCTATCACCCGGTCCTCCTCCGCAGCGGTGTGGATGGAAGTGGAACACTTGTGTTAACGTATGACGATTTTGTCTGTACAATCCTTTGTTCGAAAATATCTCATTCGGAATTACCGTGTGAAATACATGGAGAAAAGGGAACCTTTGTCCTCGAAGATGCGGCCCCGATTTCAAAAATAACCTTGGTTGACAACCGTGGAATAGAGAGCGAAATCTTGAGTGTCGAACTAGAAGAACAAAACATGATTTATGAATGTGAAAATATTGCCAGGATTATTGAAACCGAAAATGATCAAGAATATCAGGAATTGAAAAGTTGGAGCGAAATTGTCCTTCGAATCACAGAAGAAGCAAGAAGACAAAATAATATTTTATTTGCTTCAGAAAAATAGAAACAAAAACGGGCCAGGGGATACATCCTCTGGCCTTGTCTTATGGGGTTTTCTTAATGGTATTGAACTTAATTGACGTTTTAAAGAATGGTTTTGTGAACTCTTTATGAATTCAATATTCTTAATGACTTTTATCACATTCCATGCATTGAATGTTTTTTATAGTTGATGTAACAGGATTGGAGGAAACCCTTATGAAGTCAAAAGCGTGGTATATGAAACAGATGAAACGTAAGCCTGTGCAAATGACAAGATATACTGTTCAGGGCTTGTTTCTGCTGTTTTTACTATATATTGGTTTGCAGTTTTATCAATTTTATTTGCATTTTGAAACCCTCGGAAAAACCCCTTTCGTTGAACGGCCATCTGCGGTCGAAGGGTTTTTGCCAATCAGCGGCTTGGTCGCCTTAAAGGTATGGCTGACGAGTGGAGAGTTCGATGTGATTCATCCTGCGGGCCTGATTTTACTAGCATTTTTTGTAGGTGCAGGAATTATTCTTCGTAAGTCGTTCTGCAGCTGGATATGTCCTGTTGGAACATTTAGTGAAATGATTGGCTGGTTTGGCAGAAAGATGTTTAAAAGGAATTTTGAAATTCCACGATGGGTAACTTGGCTTTTAACACCTATTAAATACTTATTGATGCTCTTTTTTGTCCTAATGGTTGTTCAAATGCCTGCTTTTACTGCTAAAAGCTTTCTCGAGGAGCCGTATAATAAGGTCTCTGATGTGAAAATGCTTCTTTTATTCACAAATCTTGGCGGCTTTGCCTTGAAGTTTATTATTGTGATCTTCCTCTTGTCGTTATTCTTTAGAAACTTTTGGTGCCGCTTCCTCTGTCCGTACGGTGCATTAATTGGTCTTGGAAGTATCTTTAGGATTACAAAAATTGAGCGGAATGAAGATACTTGTACAAACTGCGAAATGTGTACAAAGGTTTGTCCGCAACGATTAAAGGTACATAAGGTGGAGACTATAAATTCTCTTAATTGTTCAGCATGTATGTCCTGTGTAGAGGCATGCCCCGTAAAAGACACACTCAACATGACGGTTGCGCGTAAAAAGGTGAATAAATGGTTTGTACCAGTTACCTTCTTCGTGCTGTTTTTCGTTATTATTACTTTTGCAAAAATAACAGGTCACTGGGATTCAATCATCTCCTATGAAGAATGGAAACAACTAATCCCAGAAGCCAAAAACATAAAATAATTAGCGGTGTTTTCCCGTATAAGTGTTAAACACATAGCCCACTTTTCATCATATAAATATAGAAAACTAAAATGGGTGAGTTATGATGTTTAGATCTAACAGAGAATTAATAACTTGGATAGTGCCATACCTCCCAGCTGGAGCAGAGTTGGAATTTCGAGATTCACAAGCGGTTATCCAATATATGGATATAGACGAGGATGGATTATATGAAATATTTGGGGTGTATCGTCTTAATCGAAAGCCCTATTTATTTGTTCTGAAGAATTACTTTGGTCATTTTATATATTATTATCCCCTGCCTCCTGAGGTGGAGAAAAAGGCGGTCCGAGCGCTTTCAAATTTTCGAGACACAAGGGCCGTCTATCTTTTCCCAGTGGTGATGAAGAAAATAGGCGGAAATAAGTGGGGCTATATCGATGCGAAAGGGAAACTGATTCTTCCTATCAGCTATGAGCATGCCGAGGATTTCCAGGAGAATGGTTTAGCTATTGTTGGTTTAATGGACAAATCAGGAATTATTAATGACCAAGGGTATTTTATTGTGCAGCCCAAATACGATACAATTTATCCTTTTTCAGAAGGCCGGGCCGTTGTCAACGATCCTCAAGGATTCAAGGTGATTGATGAAAGTGGCAAAGAAATCACGGATCGGGCTTATTCGATTATTGTCGGAGAGTATAAAGAGGGGCGCGTACGTGCTGTAGAAAAAGATGAGCATGGGCGGTATTTATACGGTTATTTGAATAAACGAGGGAAAGTGGTTATTCCGATAACCTTTGAAAGCGCTAGTGATTTTGATCAGGGGAAAGCAATTGTAAAAACAAAAGATGGAAGTTTTCAATTAATCGACCTTACCGGAAAGATATTACAATCGTACCCTTATGCTTATGTCAGTAATTATGGCCAAGGTTTGCTTGCATTTAAGGAAAGTAACGATGGGAAGATTGGATATATCGATGAACAGGGAAAGACTGTCATAGAGCCTAAATTTTCATCTGCAGAGTCATTTATAGACGGATGTGCCATTGTTAGTTTGTCAGATAATAATAGGGAACAGTATGGCGTTATTGATCGAACTGGCCATTATGTGATTAAGCCAAACTATAACCAAATCTTATATCTAGATGAGGGACGCTTTGCCATCGGGAAAGAGATGGATCCAAAACTACCCTGTATGAGGTCTATTTATGCCTTAGCAGATTCGGGTGGTCATATCCTTACAGGATTTATCTTTAATGGAATCACGAAATTTCAGGACGGCCTTGCCTCTGTCTCCGATGCTCAGCATATTTACTTAATTGACAAACTTGGAAAGAGAATCGAACAGCTGCCAATGGTCAGGGGCAGCGGCTCGCTTAGTTTTGAGAAAACGTTAATCAAAGGTGATGTTGACGAGCGCCTGCACTATTTTAATCAAAATGGTGAGTTGCTCTGGAAGCAAGCCACGATTGTCCCGCTAAATAATAACTACTCAGTTGTCGAGCAAAAATATAAGCCTAATAAGGATTATTTAGTCTATTTCCCGCAGATTGAAGGTATGAAAATTCATCAGGAAAAAGTAAATCATGCTTTAAAGGAACTGGCGGGGGTAAAACCCATGCCGGCACACACACAATTGGAATCGAATTATACGGGGGATTTTGAGGTTACCCTTTACGAGAAAAATTTACTGGTCATTAAGATAACAGGGTATGACTACCCGTTTTGTGCCACTCACGGTATGCCAGTGGAAAAATATGCTAATATTAACCTAAAAACAGGCTCGATCTATCAATTAAAAGACCTCTTTAAGTCTGGCAGCCCGTACGTGAAAGTAATCAGTGATATGATTGGTGATCAAATAAAAAGTAATGAAAAATATTCTTCTTACTTATTTCCTGATGAGTACCATGGAATCCAAGCTGATCAGCCATTTTTTATTAGTGAGGCGGGCTTGAATATCTACTTTAATCCATATGAAATCGCCGCTTTTGTTGCTGGTTTCCCTACCTTTACCATCCCTTTTAAGGACTTAAAGAACATCATTAATGGTAACAGTGAATTTTGGAAATCGTTTCATTAACAAAGGCAGGAATCAAACCTGTCTTTTTTTCATGGATTCTAATGAAAAAAAATGAAATAATGGTGATACAGTCAAGATGTCTAGGGGAGGTATTGGAATGAAGATTTTTGATGTTTCTAGAAAGCTAATAAACGGGATGCCAGTCTGGCCGGGTGATACCACCTTTAAATATGAGGTCTCATGGCCAATGGAGGAAAGCGGCTCTGTTAATGTTGGCAGACTCGAATTAAGTACCCACACGGGAACACATGTGGATGCTCCGTTTCATTTTGATAACGCGGGAAAAAAGATCATTGAGTTGGACCTAAATCTATACATCGGTCCAGCGAAAGTTATTGATATGATTGGAAAGGAAAGCATTGGTGCAGCTGATTTAAGAGAGATGGATCTTGATGGGTGCAAACGGGTGTTGTTCAGAACCCTTGCGTGGGAAAATCCCAATCAATTCCCTGAAAAGATTCCACATATTGAGCCAAACTTAGCTCCTTTCTTAGGAAGGAAAGGGATTCAGCTTATCGGCTTGGATATTCCATCTGTTGATCCAATCGACAGTAAAGAGCTGCCTGCCCATCATAGCTTGAATGAACATGGAATTCACATCCTAGAGTCACTAATGCTCGATGAAATTGAACCAGGAGATTACGAACTCATTGCCCTGCCGCTCCCATTAGTCGAAGGAGACGGGAGTCCAGTTCGCGCAGTCCTGCGTCAGAAATGAATGGTGTCAGGCACCATTATGGATTAAAAAAGAAGCGTGAATCTCAACTAAACTGGATTCACGCTTCTTCTGTTATAGGCCACAATCAGATTTGTTTGGTTTAAGCAATAACACATCAAGGAAAAAACCTCCAGAGTCTCTTCGTTCTAAGTATGTTTTCTACGAAATACTAGCCAGTAACTCCCCAGTCCGAAGATAAAAAATAAACCGACCAAAACAGGAATAACATAATTATTAAAGGTATGATCAGCATCCTTCTCTTGTTTAGGAGTCGATGAGGCATGCTCCTTTGTGTCATGGTCTTTTTATTTGCTGATACTATTTTATGATTAACAGTGGTTAAGGGGATAACCTGAACTGTTTGGCTTAATACTCGATTATTTTGAGGAGAAGAGATCCATAGGAATACACAGTGTATTGAGCCATAATTACCGTAATTATTCCAAACTCAAACTTGATATAAATCAATTTCATTCGGAGGAAATTAATCGTAATCTGTATAAAATGACTTTGCGAACATTTGATTAAAGGCTGCTCCTTGTGGGCAGTTTTTTTTTGAAAATAAAAACTGTATTAAGAACGGAAAATTCGTTATAATATTAATATTAAAGAACCAAGGATAGAGGTTGTAATAATTTTCCCTTCCAGATAAATAATAAACAAAAAGGGAGGGATTTTTTTTTGGAGCGCAATCAGGATAGTAAATTTGAAGAAACCTTTCTTCCAGTGACCTCAATCGGCAGTGGAGTTGGAATAGCAGTTTTGCCTGATATTTATTGTTACACCGACAAAATCGTGAACCTAGTACTTGTAGGCAACCCGAATAATTTGGATGATTTTGTTTTAATTGACACGGGCATGCCTAAGTCAGCAGATGAGATAAAGGAAATGGTTGAAGAACGTTTTGGTGAGGGTGCCCTTCCTAAAGCGATTGTGTTAACGCATGGACATTTTGACCATGTCGGATCAGTGGCTGAATTGTTGGAGGAATGGGAGATTCCGGTATATGCACATGAGCTGGAAATCCCTTATTTGACTGGAAAGTTAGATTATCCGCCTGGTGACCCTAATGTTGATCGTGGACTTGTTGCAAAAATGTCACCGATGTTCCCCAACCATGGAATTGATATTAGTGCGCATGTTCATATGCTTCCTGCAGATGGAACCGTTCCAAATATGCCTAATTGGAAGTGGGTACATACACCCGGGCATACGCCGGGCCATATTTCCTTATTCCGTGAACAAGACCGGGCGCTGATTGTGGGAGATGCATTTGTGACGGTAAAACAAGAATCTCTATATAAAGTAATGACGCAAACACAAGAGATTAGCGGTCCCCCAAAATATTACACTACTGACTGGGATGCTGCTTTTGAATCTGTAAAAAAGTTAGAGGCACTCAAGCCGCAAGTAGCAGTGACTGGTCATGGACTTCCAATGAGTGGGGAGGACCTAGCAGAAAATCTAAATTATTTAGTGGAGCATTTTGCTGAAATTGGCCGGCCTGAAAGTGGGAAATATGTGAATTAGTAATTTCTGAAGAAACTAGGGCTGTTGACTCATGCAGCTCTTTTATATCACTTGCATGTTCGTTTTTAAGAACAAAAAACTTTAGGTATCAACATAAATATCATTAGTAATAATGGAGACTAATTGAACTAATTCATTTGAGGTGGAAATAATGAGACTCTGTTTCTTTTTACTAGTTGCTGGACTGTTGGATGCTGTTTTAACTCATTTTGGAATTGTTTCAGGTATTGTTGAAGAGGGAAATCCAATGATGAAGCTTGTAATTGAAAAAAGCTGGTCCTATTTTTACATCATAAAAATCTTTCTGCCCCTCTTGTTGCTTGGTTTGTTCTACTTGCGACCACTAAAAGGGTGGATTCGGACTCTTTTGGTTTCCACTTGTGTTCTTTATCTCTCCGTCCTGGTGTATCATATGGTGTGGATTGTCCTCTACTTAAATACTGCATCATGACTTTTCCTCTAATCCCAACTAGACACTCCAAGGTTATTCAGTTAGTATCAATACGATATGGAAAGACAAATAATAAGAAAAATGATTTTTATATAAAGGAGTTCAATATGTTAAATACCTTAAAACCATACTTGCAGGAAGCTTGGGAAAAGTCAGGATTTCAACAGCCGACTTCCATTCAAGAAGCCGCTATTCCAATGATTCTTGAAGGCAAGAATTTAATTGCCGAGTCACCGACAGGTACTGGAAAAACGCTGGCTTATTTGTTGCCATTGTTAGATAAAATGGACCCAAGTCTACAAACTTTGCAAGCGGTTGTGTTAGCTTCTTCGCAGGAGCTGGTAATGCAGGTCTATCAAGAATTTCAAAAATGGTCGGAAGGCAGCGGAATAAGGGGCACTTCGATTATTGGCGGAGCCAATATGAAACGCCAGCTTGAAAAATTAAAGAAACGCCCGCATGTTATTTTTGCAACACCTGGTCGTTTATTTGAACTGATCAAACAGAAAAAGGTGAAAATGCATGAAGTAAAATTGGTTGTTCTCGATGAGGGTGATCAATTACTTATTCACGAGCATCTTAATACCGTCCAAAACATTGTAAAATCAACCATGAGTGACCGCCAAGTTGTTTTGTTTTCAGCTACAATGAAACCAGCAACAGAGAAATTGGCAAAAGAAATGACGAAAGACCCGGAAGTTCTTCGCATCGAAAAGGATGAACTTGCTTCGTCTGGAGAAGTCGAGCATATTTATTTTTCATGTGATCCAAGAGATAAGATCAAGCTCCTCGAAAAAATCACGCGCTTAGAAAATAGTAAATCGCTTGCGTTTATTAATGATATTGGTGAAATTGAAGTATTTAAGGAAAAATTACATTTTAAAGATTTATCGATCGGAATTCTGCATAGCGACATGAAAAAGCTCGAACGGCAGGCTGCATTAAAGTCTTTCCGTGATGGCAAAATGAACATGCTAATTGCTACAGATGTGGCGGCGAGAGGACTTGATATCCAAGGGGTTACCCATGTGGTCAATATCGATTCTCCAAAGGATATATCGCAATATGTGCACAGGGCTGGAAGAACAGGAAGAATGGGTGCAAATGGGATTGTTATCTCGCTTGTTACGGAAAGGGAAGAAAGAGAATTGAAACAGTATTGCCGTGAGTTAAACGTTCCGGTTCATAAAAGAGTGTTTTACAAAGGCCTGATTTCTGAAGAAGGACAAAGAGACCAGAAATTACGGAGATAATGGAGAACTCACATCCAGAGAACTAGTATTATGAGCAAATGACTAAATTTAGAAAAAGCTCCAGTCCTCAAAAAAGAATAAGACTAATTATTTTCACTCATACTATCAATGTATTTCTCGAAAAAGGAGATGGTAGTGTGGGAAGACAGAAGCTTGGTAATCAAAATGCTCAGCGTAATAATAATCGCAAAAAACCAATGAGAGATAGTGAAGAACTGGTTGAATTTACAACTGGAGAAGCACTAAAACATAACCGTCCAAATAGTAAATAACAAAGTGCGCCTCCTTTTTAATAAGGGAGGCGCTTTTTTTATGGGAGGTCACCACATTTGTAGATTCTTGTTGAACACGACGAAAATCACTCTTCAGCAAGTAATTTGAGTGCTTTTTTAGCGGGGCCCTCGATAACATCGCCTGAATATGCATAGCGAGAACCGTGGCATGGGCAATCCCAAGATTTTTCAGCATGATTCCATTCACACTCACAGCCAAGATGGGTGCAGGTGGTGTCGACAACATAAAGTTTACCGTTTTCATCCTTATAGCCGCCGGCCTTTTTTCCGTTATACATGACAACAGAGCCTTCACCCACCTGTAAATCATCTGTGGACTTATCCGTATACTCAAGTTTGCCTTTAATTAGATGTTTAGCCACATCTGCATTGGTTGTGATGACACTCTTTAAGTCGGGATCAGCTTGGAATCGGGACGGTGTATAGAGCTTCATATATGGGTTGTCCCTTTCCATAACATAATCGGTCAACAAGTGACCTGCGAGAATCCCTGTTGTCATCCCCCATTTTTTATAACCTGTGGCCACTAAAACATTCTCACGGCCTTCCGTGTAATGTCCAATATATGGAAGTTTGTCCAGTGTAACCATATCCTGGGCAGACCAGCGATAATCGTACTCTTTAATCCCAAAAACCTCTTCAGCAAACGTTTCGAGTGCTTCATAATGCTTCAGCGTGTCCATTCCTTGCCCCGTTTTATGATTTTCACCACCGATGATCAATAACTTTTCCTTTTCCCCATTAAGAGGTGTATAACGAATCGATCGAGGTGGGTTATCGGCGCTGATATACATGCCACCAGGGTAGTCCTTATCGGTTTTTATCCCGATTGCGTAAGACCTGCTCGCATACATTCTCGCAAAATAAAGCCCTGGTTTATCATAAAAAGGGAAATGGGAGGCAATAATCACATGCTTGCATGATACTCTATGTCCAGACTTAGTAACAATTTTTGGTTCCGAATCATCGTCCTCAATGTCTGAAGCGACTGTATTCTCATAAACAAAACAGCCCGCCTTAACCGCATCATCTAGAAGTGCTTTTAGAAACTTAAGGGGATGATATTGCGCTTGATTGCGCATCATGAGAGCACCTTTTGCAGGAATTTTAAAGGGGATCGTATCCTTTAAAGCCCCATCGATTTCTAGACTTTTATATGCTTCCCATTCCGTTTTAAGTTTGTCGACATACTCATCCGTTGTTGCATAAACATAAGCGTCTTGCTTACTGAAATCACAATCAATTCCCTTTTCCTCTACGCAGCTTTCGACAAATCGAATGGCATTCATATGTGATTCATAATAAAGCCGAGCTTTTTCTATTCCAAAATGATTTATTAATTCATCATAAATAATGCTATGCTGTGCTGTTAATTTTGCAGTTGTGTGGCCAGTAGTCCCATTCAAGACACTGCCTGCTTCTAAGAGGGCCACCTTTAAGCCTTCCTTTGACAGCAAATAGGCAGCGGTAATTCCAGATATCCCGGCACCAACAATTGCAACATCCACAGAAAGATCTTGTTCTAATGAATTAAAAGCAGGTAATTCTATTTCACGCCAATACGTTTTTGGGAATTTTGGGATTTTTTCAGATGAACTCATATATACTCCTCCAGCCTAAAAAAATGACATCATATTTAATTTTTCCAAAAGTGATAAAATTAATGTAAGTATGGAAATATTTCCTTAGTCGCAAAAAAAGAACCTTGCGTTATGCATGGTTCTTCCCGTTATATATTAGGAGGTTAAATAATGATGAACCCGTAGTCTACAGAATCTGAATTAACTTAGCAAGATGCCGACGCATATGACAAACCTTAAACTTGGCTTTAACTTAATAAGAAAGAATCATTCCTCTTTATCAATTTTTAATGGATCAATACGGGTAGAGTCTTCAGTATTTAAGGCGCTTCTAACGAAATGGAAAAATGTTCCTCCAATACAGCCAAGAAATAAGACAAAACCAATCGTTGTGACCCACCAAATTGCAGACATTGTATTCCCCCTTTGTCTAGCTTAAGCAATCATTTCTTAAGCTTTTCTAAAAATATATGCATAAGGGGGGAGGATTTTTCCTATGAATCACTGATGGAAATATACTATTTTTTATTAGTCTTTTTTCTTAAGTGCGGCATAGTAGTCAACTTTTTTGATATTGACGCCGACAAAGGTTTCGATAATGGACTGGCCGCCGGCAATCGAGAAAATTAAAATAACCACATAGGTAATACGCGGAAAGAGCAAATATGCACCCCCAAGTAAAATAGCGCTCCAAACACCAGCGCACCAATAACATTTCAATAAATAACCAAACATTGATGTTGGAACTTCCTTGGTTTCCACTCCATCGTCCGTTTCTACTTTTACTTTCTTAACAAAAGGTTTACGGATAAATTCAGTAATTTTATCAAAGACAATTAAATGAGTTAAACGGTAGCTCGCTAGAATTAACATGATATAGGTCATCCATGAGATATCTTCCACGTTTTCAATCCTCCAATATCCACTTGGTCTCTCCCTAATGGACAGCTCCATTTTATTTTTCATTTCCCTGTATATTTTGAGCCTGAAATCAAAATTATATATTCGGAGGAGGCGAAAAAATGAAAAAATCTTTTTGGTTTAGTTTTCTGTTTTTATTATCACTATTCTGTATTCCGAGTGTGTCTTTTGCCCAGCAAATTTACACCGTACAGCCGGGGGACACACTTTGGAAAATCGCAGTTAGGTATCAAGTTGGAATTTCCGAAATTATTTCGGCAAACCGACAATTTTCGAATCCAAATTTGATTTATCCAGGTCAAAAGGTTTCTATCCCAAGTTTCGATGCTGTAAAAAGTACGGAAAGTCAGGTAATCCAGTTAACCAATCAGGAGCGTGCAAAAAATGGTTTGAAGGCATTAACACCTGATTGGGAGCTCTCAAGGGTGGCTCGTTATAAAGCCAATGACATGAGAGATAAAAACTATTTCAGTCATACCAGTCCAACGTATGGCAGTCCGTTTGCAATGATGAAAAGCTTTGGGATTTCCTACCGCTCAGCTGCTGAAAACATTGCAGCAGGGCAAACGACACCGGCTTCAGTCGTTCAAGCTTGGATGAATAGCTCCGGTCACAGGGCAAATATTTTAAGCACGAGATCTACCTATATTGGGGTTGGCTACGCACAGGGTGGCTCAAATAGACACTATTGGGTACAGATGTTTATTTCTAAGTAAGATAAAAGGGTCAGTTTCTTAAGCATTTCGCTTAGGGGCTGACCCTTTCTACGTCTTAGGACCGATATGAAAATCAAGCTCAAGCGCAATTATGATAAACAATGAAAAGAGGTAAGATGAAATCAAGATAAAGAAAGGAGCAAAACAAAATGAAAAAATTTGGTTTACTGTTAGCAGGTGGAATTGCAGCGATGATCTTGCTTTCCACAATTGGTCCAATGGTGGGGTTACTCGTCAGCTTAGTACTCCTATACTTCATATTCAAACAGTTCTTAAAAGCTGAATCGAAAGGAGGAAAAATTGGGCTTGGGATCATTGGATTCATTGTCCTCATCGTATCCATTCATAACGCTCCAGCAATTATAGGGGTTGCAGCAGCTTATGTGTTATACCTTGTTTATAAAAAATGGAATGAGAAAAAGCACACAACCGTGAAGGATGAAAATGACCCATTTGTTAATTTTGAAAAACAGTGGAATGAATTGAAAAATTATTAAGAAATAAAGGAGAGAATGAACATGACAAACTTATTTACAAGAATTAAAAATACGATTACAGCAGATTTACACCAGGCACTTGATCAAAAAGATAAACAAAATCCAATTGCTTTATTAAATCAATACCTACGCCAGTGTGAGCAGGAAACAGAGAAAGTTAGAAAGCTATTAGAACGTCAATACACACTGAAAGATGAATTTACAAGAGAATATCAGCAAGCGTCCCAGTTAGCTGAAAAAAGAAAGTACCAAGCTGAAATTGCTTCTAAAGCAGACGAATCAGAACTATATCAGTTTGCCTCAGCAGAGCATCAGCAATATGCAGATCGTGCAAGCCGCTTGGGTGCATCACTTGAACAAGTAAAGAGTCAATTAGTAGAATTAGAAAGAAAGTATGAAGAAATGAAGCACAAGCTAAAAGATATGCACCTAAGACGGATGGAATTAATGGGCCGTGAAAATGTAACACGAGCGAACCTCCAAATCAACCAGGTGCTTGATTCTAATACGTATTCAGATAAATCCTACTCGAAGTTTAAAGATATTGAAAACTATCTTGATCGCTTAGAGCATCAAGTGAATAGCTCATACTATCGCAATACGATCGATGCTCGTGTCGCACAACTAGAAAAAGAAATGAAATTGGAAGAAAGCAAGTCCATTTAAATACAAAACATGGTATGCTAAATAAAAAAGCGGAAGCGCCCCTAGGCGCTGGAGCTAGACACTAAAGGCGTAGGATTTCTGCGCCTTTTGGCCATAAACAATAGTAATACAAAGTATTAAAAGAGTTATCCAGATGATTATAAGGGAGGGTGGACCATGTTTAAAAATACTAAAAATGATTATATAGGCTGGCTGGTCATTATCGGTGCGATCATTTTAGTCATGGAAATACTATTTTTTAACAGGGGGCTAATTTTCTCTCTTTTTATCTCTGGAGGCATGATTTACCTCGGCCGCAAACGATCGGGGAAAAAGAAGGGGAAAATACTTTTTATCGGCGGGATTATTTTCTTAGTCCTTAGTCTCTTAAATATGATGACGTTTAAGTTTTTACTAGTTGCGATATTACTGCACTTTTTTATTCAATTTTTAAATGCCAAAAAGAAACCAAAGAAAATCTCACCTGAAATCACGGAAATCGAACCAACCTCCCATGAAGAAACAATGATAAAGTCAGAACCTCTATTTGAAAATATCGTCCTTGGTCAGCAAAAGACCCCCCCAGGTGCCTACGAATGGAATGATGTAAATATCCAGGCAGGGATCGGTGATACCATCATTGATCTGAGCTTTACGATGCTGCCTAAAGGGGAAACGGTTATCTTTATTCGCAATCTGATTGGGAATATTCAAATCCTTGTTCCTTATGATATTGATGTTAGTGTCCAGCATTCATGCATCATGGGTTCAGCGACTGTTTTCGAGCACCACGACTCTAAACTTTTCAATCGAGTATTACACCTAAAAACACCAGGATATGAGACAGCTGAGCACAAAGTGAAAATTTTCACCTCGCTCATGGTTGGAAATTTAGAGGTGAGCCGGATATGAGCACAACCCAGCGTAAAATTTTCTGGAGTGTTGGCTTTTCCTTTTTCCTTGCGATTATTGTCAGTGCCATTTTTATCTTCGTATTCCCACTAAGCAGTTGGGCGGAATTGTGGAGTAAACATTTCATGAATGTTCCGTTTGTAATCTTTATCCCTGCTTTTAGCATTGCCGTTGGGGTTCTCTTAGGTGCAGTCTCTGGGGTGTTTTGGAGAAGGCAGTTTCTATCCATTGAACACTCCTTGCATTTATTAGAGGAAGGAAAACAAATAGAAGTAGTTAAGGAGAAACCTGCTATCTCAGAAATGCAGCTCATTGCAAACCGAATTGAGAAAATAGGCAAACAAATGGCTGAACAAGCGAAGCTTTCGCAGCGATTAGCCACTGAAAAGGTGGAAGACCTTGAAGGAAGAATCCAAGAAATTATTGAACAGGAACGGAACCGATTGGCCCGTGAACTGCATGATTCTGTCAGTCAGCAATTATTTGCTGCTTCGATGATGATGTCAGCAATCAACGAAACTAAACAGCAATCACCAGTAGAAAATGACCGCGAAGCGAAACAATTGAAATTAGTCGAAGAAATGATTCACCAATCACAGTTGGAAATGCGTGCCCTGCTTTTACATTTACGGCCCGTTGCCTTAAAAAATAAAACACTTCAAGAAGGAATTGAAGAGTTATTAATCGAATTATCACAAAAGGTTGAGATGGATATTAAATGGAAGACAGAGGTTTTTCCGTTAGATAAAGGAGTAGAGGATCATCTTTTCCGTATCCTCCAAGAGTCGATCTCAAATACGTTAAGACATTCGAAAGCCAATAAACTCGAAGTTCTGATGGTGAAACGGGATGATCTTGTCATCTTAAGGATTATTGATGACGGAATAGGTTTTAATGTAAACGAGATGAAAGCAGGTTCCTATGGAATGCAAAATATGCATGAGCGTGCAGTAGAAGTAGGCGGCACGTTAAAAGTTGTTAGTGTAAAAAATCAAGGAACAAGGCTGGAAGTGAAGGTTCCGGTGATGATTAATGGAGATGGTGCCAATGATTAGAGTCGTATTTGTTGATGATCATGAAATGGTTAGAATCGGAGTTTCTTCTTATTTATCAGCGCAGCCAGACATTGAGGTAGTTGGAGAAGCTGACGATGGAAAAAAAGGTGTGGAGCTTGCCCTCGAACTTCGCCCTGATATCATTCTAATGGATTTAGTGATGAAGGAAATGGACGGGATTGAAGCCACAAAGCAAATCATTGAACAGTGGCCGGAAGCAAAGGTCATAATCGTGACAAGCTTTTTGGACGATGAAAAAGTTTATCCTGCACTTGAAGCAGGGGCAACCAGCTACATGCTGAAGACCTCTAAAGCGGGTGAAATTGCCAATGCAGTCCGTGCTACATACCATGGACAATCAGTCCTTGAACCGGAAGTAACCGGAAAAATGATGGTGAAAATGCGCCAAAAAAATACACATATGCCACACGAAGACCTTACCACCCGTGAAATTGAAATATTATTATTAATGGCAGAAGGCAAAACCAATCAAGACATTGCTGATGAGTTATTTATTGCCCTCAAAACCGTCAAAACCCATGTCAGTAATATTTTGAGCAAGTTGAACGTCCAAGATAGAACGCAAGCGGTTATTTATGCATTTAAGCATTCATTAATTAAATAAATTTCGGAGGCTTTCCTAAATAGGAAGGTCTTTTTTCTTTTTTTTATAAAATTTCAAAAATATAATTGAAAACATTTCTCATTTGCTGTTATTATATAAATGAAAATGATTATCATTATTATAGATACTGGAGGATTACATAAATGAAACTATTAAAATTGTCAGGCACTCTAATTATATCTAGCAGTCTACTATTTGGATGTTCAAATAATACGGAGAAAACAGCAACTACAGAAAAGGTAAAAGACAAAGTAGTTACAAGTCAGGCTGCACTTACTGGGGTCACAGATGATTATAGGACATATGCCTTAGGAGAAATTGAAGAATTTGTTAAGGCAACAGATGCCTTTACAATCGCTGTTAAAAATGGAGATATAGAAAAGGCTAAAGCTCTTTATGGTCCCGCACGGATGCACTATGAGCGCGCCGAACCAATTGCGGAAGTGTTCGGCGACCTTGACCCGAAGATTGATGCACGAGAAGGAGATGTCCCGGAAGCGGAATGGGGCGGCTACCACCGGATAGAAAAGGGCCTATGGATCGACAAAACGACCAAAGGATATGAACAATATGCTGAGCAGTTAATGAAAGATGTCAATCTTTTACGTGCAAAGGTAGATACCGTAGAAGTGACACCTGAATTATTAATAACCGGAGCAGTTGATCTATTAAATGAGGTTTCTACTTCCAAGGTAACAGGCGAAGAGGATCGTTATTCCCATACAGATTTGTATGATTTTGCTGCTAATGTACAGGGCGCAGAAAAGATTTATCAGCTTTTAAATCCAGCATTAAAGAAAAAAGATGAGGACGTTTCAAAAGAAATAGAAGCGCGTTTCAATGATGTTTATAATCTACTAAACCAGCATAAAAAAGGCGAAGGCTATAAGCTCTATACTGATTTAACGGAAGCACAGGTTAAAGAACTAAGCCAGGCGATTGACGCACTAGCTGAACCACTCTCTCAAATAGGACTTGTTACTGAGGCGTCTTAATTGGCAAAGAATAAAAACATCATCGATGAATCTATATCAATCGGAAATAAGATTTCGAGAAGAGATATCTTAAAAACGGCCGGTGTTGGCGGTGTCGGAGTAATTCTGGGCGCTTCAGGACTCAGTAGTTTGCTTTCGATTTCTGAGAGCAAAGCTACCACCAAAGATGACCATGAGATCGTGCCCTTCTATGGAAAACATCAAAGTGGCATTACGACAAAAACACAAAACCATGTTTATTTTGTTTCCTTGGATGTGACCACCTCGAAAAAGGAAGATTTGGTTCAATTATTCAAGGATTGGACAAAAGCCGCAGCATTGTTATCTGAAGGGAAAGCAGTCGGGGATTTATCGAGTAATGAGTTCCTCCCGCCAAAAGATACGGGGGAGGCCGCTGGGTTATCTGCTTCTAATTTAACTATTACATTTGGGGTTGGTCCAAGCCTATTTGTAAAAGACAATCAAGACAGGTTTGGTCTAAAACATAAGCAGCCTAAAGAATTAGTTGACCTTCCTAAATTTCCGCTAGATGCGCTGGAAGAAGAATGGACCGGAGGCGACATTTGTATTCAAGCCTGCGCCGATGATTTGCAAGTAGCCTTTCACGCGGTTCGAAATCTGATTCGAATTGCAAGAGGGAAGGCGATTTTACGCTGGGCACAAACAGGGTTTCAACGCACGAAACAAGCAGACCCTAAAGGTGAAACGCCAAGGAATTTGTTTGGCTTTAAAGATGGGACAGCTAATCCTGATGTAAACAATGAATCACAAATGAACAAGCAGGTTTGGGTTCAGCCTGGGGATGGCCCTAATTGGTTAGTGAATGGAAGTTACCTTGTTGTCCGTCGAATTCAAATGTTTATTGAAGTTTGGGACCGTACAACATTAAAAGATCAAGAAAATACCTTTGGCCGTTATCGTGAAAATGGTGCACCAATTGGGCAAAAAAATGAATTTAAAAAACTTGATTTGAAGCAAAAAAATGAAAAAGGCGAATATAGCATTCCTGCCGATTCGCATACACGCTTATCCCATGGGGACGGTTCCCAGCAGATTCTGCGCAGGGCCTATTCTTATTCGGATGGAATGGATTTGAAAACCGGCAGCTTTGATGCGGGTCTATTGTTCTTATGCTTCCAACGTGCTCCTAGTAAACAATTTATCCCTATACAAAATAGATTGGCCAAGATGGATAAATTAAATGAATATATATCCCATAGAGGAAGTGCCATCTTTGCTTGTTTACCAGGAACGAAATCAGGTGGTTTTATAGGAGAAACACTTTTTAACTAAGGTTTTTCCTTTCATTAGAGGAGAGAGACGCATGCGACGATTTAAGACAAAAAGTAAATCTATATTATTATTAATGATGTTTTTCATTCTTTTTCAAACAGTCCAGCCAGTGAAAGCGGCTGTGAATCATGATGAGCTTTTCGTTCTAATCGGAGATAGCTTAATGAAAGCCAAAGATGGCGACCATTCAGCAGTTATGAGAAATATGGAGCTGTTTGCTAACGAATGGGCATCGATTAAGAAAGAAGATAGTAAACAGGCTAAGAAGGTTGAACAAGAACTTAATAAGGTTCAAAGTTTACTAGCCAAAGAGAATGTGGAAAAAGAGGTTCTTTCAAAGAGTCTTTCCTCTTTATCAAGTGCAGTGGTTCTTTATGACCAAGAACAAAATCCACCGGATAAAGAAAAAGGAAAAGAGCAAGTAAAACAGCTGAAACCGCTCATCGCCACCTTGAAACAATCGATTGAAGATGGGAATCAGTCTGTTTTGAAAGCCCAATATCAAACGCTGTTAAATAAATGGAATGCCTCAGAAAAAACGGTTCATGATGAAAGTATTGTCGCCTACGGTAACATTGAAAAATACATGGCATTGATCCGAATTGCGATTACACAGAATCCCGCAGATTTAGAGAAGGCCAAAGCAAATGTCGAAAAGCTATCAAGTGAAGTGGAAAATTTCTTGGCTGGTAAGGTTTCTACTCAGGTTAAAGGGGATTATTCACTAACCGATCTAACTAAATTATTGAGTAATGCAGAAACACAGATTGCAAAAGAAAACTATAAGAGTGCTTCTGACCAGTTAACTAAAATACTAAACATTTGGCCAATGATTGAAGGGGATGTTCAGACAAGAGACAGTAAGTTGTATAGTGATGTTGAAACAAAAATACCTACAGCTATTAGTCTTATAAACTCTGCAAAAGTTGATGGTCCAAAAGCAGAGGAGATCGTAAAGGAATTAAATTCTCGTCTAGCGCCGTTAATTAGTAAAACTGATTATTCTTTATGGGATGCCGCATTAATTTTGTTACGTGAAGGGTTAGAAGGGTTATTAATCGTAGCCACATTGCTTGCCTTTCTGAAGAAAATGGGTCAGGGCTCAAAACAGAAATGGATTTGGGCAGGTGTTGGAGCAGGGATTCTTGCGAGTGCTGTTCTGGCCATTATTATCAATATTGTATTCTCACGAATAGTTGCTGCTTCTAGCCGAGAATATATTGAGGGAATCACTGGGGTTGTCGCTGTCATTATGATGTTAACCGTTGGGGCATGGCTCCACAATAAATCCAGTATCGGGAACTGGAATAAATATATTAATCAACAAATGGAGCAAGCGATTGCCAGAGGAAGTCTTTTTTCATTTGCACTG
This sequence comes from Bacillus sp. ISL-7, assembly GCF_018613065.1. Next base: position 121,860 of record NZ_JAGGQW010000047.1, read on the forward strand.
ATTAGTTTTCTGTCAGTTTTCCGTGAAGGGGCAGAGACGATCATATTCTATACAGGAATCACGCCCTATATAAGCTTGCAGCAACTGGTTTTGGGTGTAATCCTTGCAGTAGGAATCCTAGTTATTGTTGGTTTTGCAATTATCTACTACAGTGTAAAAATTCCGATTCGCTTATTTTTTAAGGCTGCAACCATTCTTATCTATTTCTTAGCCTTTAAAATTCTTGGTATTAGTATCCATGCTTTGCAAATTTCGAATGTGCTGCCGACTAGCACTGTACATCAGTTTCCGTTTATTGATTGGATCGGATTAAATCCAACCTGGGAAACGACGATTACACAGTTAATATTAGTCATGGCTATTATTTTATTAACATGGATGATTAGAAAAAAAACAGTAATGGTGAACGTTTAAAGGGCTGCGAGCCCTTTTTTTCGTTCTCTTAAAAAATTTTCTCTAATAATCAAAGAACTTGTCTCATAAGTTTATAAAAGTGAGATGAGTATGGAGGAGAAAAAATTGGCTATTTATTATAAGGGGATATTCTTTTTAGCTGTAGCTGCTTTTTTGGGGGAAGGTATTGAAGTTTTAGTAAATATGATTCTTGCTCGAGAGTTAGGACCACACGGACTAGGTCTGTATATGTCCATTTTGCCATCGATCTTTTTTATTGTGTTACTATCCAGCTTTGAGTTGCCTGTGTCGATTTCAAAATTTATTGCTGAAAGAGAAGACCGTTATCACCGAAATATCCTTCATCATGCGATTACGATTACGATTGTGTTCTCGGCTGTCCTTTTTTTAGCAGCTACTGTAATCATTCCGTTTATTCCTGTGTTTGACAAATATCATCCATACGTAAGATGGCTTGTTTTGATCTTAATACCCATCATTTCTTTCACCTCCGTCGCGAGGGGATATTTTATGGGTAAGCAGCAAATGGGGAAAATAGCAGTCTCAAATTTTTTAAGGAAAACGATTCAACTCGGAGGACTGTTCCTCCTTTTCCGTTTCTTTGCTTTCGACACAGCTGAGTCAGTGTTAATCGCGATTGGTACGTTTATAGGAAGCGAGATAGTTGTGTTCCTTTATTTAATATACATGTTTATTATCCAATTTCAGCAATTGAAGCGACAGCCATTTTCTAATATGAAACGTAAGGTAGTTCAGAAAAATCTAATGGCAGTTTCGATTCCAACAACAGGTCTTCGCTTGTTTTCAGCTTTTACTGGTGCCATACAGCCCTTTATCATTAAGGCAGCTTTGGTTCGCTCTGGCTTGAGCGATACATTAGCGACAGAGCAATTTGGAATGCTGATGGGGGTGGCCATTTCGATAGGCTTTTTTCCGGGTTTTATTGCTCACTCGTTAATGGTCGTTCTAATCCCAGCTGTGTCCAAGACATACGCAGAGGGTGATTACCAAAGGCTCCAAAAAATGCTTCTACAGGTGATGAAGCTAACCTTTGTATATGGGGTCATATCCGTAGCTATTTTCTACTTCTTTGCACCCGAGTTAACGTCGCTATTTTTTAAATCAGAAACACCTGCCCTATTTTTACAATTACTCTGGCCATATTTCTTATTTCACTTTTTTATCATGCCGATGCAGGCCTTTTTGTTTGGACTTAATCTACTTAAAGAGACATTCATTCATATCATTTGGTCGACGATCATCTCTTTTTCACTCATTCTTTTGCTTGCAGCCATGCCTGAATGGAGAATGAATGGCGTTATTATTGGAATGAATACAGGCGCTGTTTTGTTAGCCCTCATGCATTATCTAACGATCTGCAAGAAAATTGGCGTCAGTATTTTTATGAAAGGCTTCATTCAAAATACTACTGAGCGATAAACTCCTGAGAAATTTTCTGTATTACTGTAGGGGGGAATACTGTTAATTCCGTCTAATAGAATGAAGATCATTTTAAAGATGGAAAGGATGGAGAACATGCTAGCTGGAATTGTCCCATCATTTGAAGAAGTGGTAATGGAACATGGAAGATCCATTTATAAATATATTTTGTCTTTAGTGAAGCATAAAGAACTTGCAGAGGACATCTATCAAGAGGTATTACTCTCAGCTTATTTAGCATATCCTTCAATTAAAGAGCAAACTAAATACAAAGGATGGTTTTTTACGATTGCAATCAATAAATGCCGTGATTATTGGCGGAAGGAAAATAAATCTAAGCAATTTTGGAAGGAAGGAGTTTATTCTTATTCAGCCTCATTCGAACCAAGCGTCATTCCAGAAGAGGAAGTCTTACATAAATTTTCTGCTGAACAGATGGCTGAAAAGGTAAACCTATTACCGGAAATTTACCGTTATCCTATTTATCTTTATTACTATCAAAATTTCTCACTCATTGAAATCGCGAAGAAAAGTAATCTGCCAATGTCGACAGTAAAAACAAGAATGAAAAGAGCGAAGGAGAGACTTCGCCCAAAAATGCAATCACTCGCATAATTGCTTCATCAAAGAATATTCTTTGCAAAGGAGAATGTTGAAGATGACAGGAAATGAAACAAAAAGGTCTCCAGTACAGTTACTTCCGTATATTTCAAAGCAATATTATAACCGTTATACGCCTATCGATCATGCGGTATGGCGTTTTGTCATGAAACAAAATCATTACTTTTTAAAAGATATCGCCCATCCTGCATATGTGAATGGCCTAAACGATTCAGGAATTAAAACAGAATCGATTCCAAAAGTAAATGACATGAATACCAGTCTAGCCAAAGTGGGCTGGGGGGCCGTCACGATTGCTGGGTTAATTCCTGGCACAGCGTTTTATGGGTTTTTGGCAAATTGTATTTTACCAATTGCAACGGAAATAAGAAAAATACAAAATATTGCCTATACCCCTGCACCGGATATGATCCATGAGGCAGCTGGACACGCACCCATTTTATTAGATAAATCATATCGGGAATTTGTTAAGAAAATCGGCGAAATGGGAGCAAAAGCACTCTCAAGTAAAGAGAAGCTAGAGGTATTTAAAGCAGTTCGTCATTTAACGATTGTTGCCGAAGATCCAAATTCTACACCAGAGCAGGTTAAAGAGGCAGAAAGACTGGTAGCAGAAGCTAGAAAGAAGGTCAAAGGTCTATCAGAGGCCGATCAAGTTTCAAGGCTTTTTTGGTGGACGGTAGAATATGGATTAGTTGGTGACCTAAAGAATCCGAAAATTTATGGAGCTGGCCTACTATCATCAGTAGGTGAGAGTCAAAGTTGTCTTGCTGATGATGTCAAAAAGATCCCATTCTCAGTAGAAGAATGTATTAAGACACCATATGATGTCACGAAGCCGCAGCCGCAACTATTTGTTTGTAAGAACTTTGATGAACTGGCAGCGGCTATTGATCAATTTGCTTCTACCATGGCATTTCAAAAAGGTGGAACGGAAAGCCTAGAAAAAGCTTTGCAATCTGATAATCTCGCAACTGTTGTCTTCTCTTCAGGGTTGCAAGTGACCGCCACACTAACAACGATTTTGAAGGATGATAAAGGGGAAGCTGTTTATATTAGAACAAAGGGACCTACAGCACTATCGATTGATCAGAAACAATTAGTGGACCATGGCAAAGAGACACATCATAAAGGCTTTGGGACACCAATAGGAAGACTTGAAGGAAAGATGGTAATTGAGAATAGCTCGCTTGATCAATTAAAGGATTTAGGCATTATTGAAGGAAGCGAAGCAGATTTGAAATTTGAAAGTGGTGTCAATGTAAAGGGAACCGTGAAGACTATTTTGTTGTCTGCAGCAGGTAAGCCAATCTTAATCTCATTTAAGGATTGCCAAGTAAAATTCAAGGATCAAGTCCTTTTTGAACCATCTTGGGGGACCTATGATATGGCGGTGGGAGCAGAAATTACCTCTGTTTTTGCAGGCGCGGCTGATCCAGACGGTTACTTTGACTGGCCAGCAATAGAGGAAACAAATGTTGTAGAGGAAACAGTAGGGCAGCAGAGTTGGAATCAACTAGAAAAGCTATATGAGGAAATCCGCAGTTTACGTGAGAGTCCGGTGTGGAATGAACAGAGTTGGTCCAGCTTGGAAAAAGTAATATCAACCTTGGATCAGCAGTACCCCAATGAGTGGCTATTGAGGCTTGAAATACTAGAACTCTATAAGAGGCACAATGGCAGCCATCCCAACGTTAAGCGTATAACTGAAATGTTACTGAAAAAAAACTGGGAAAAATCAATAAAGCAGGTGATTCAGCGTGGATTCACGTTAATATATAATAGCTAAACGTAAAAGGAGCTTGGATACCCAAGCTCCTTTTATATACTGACCTAATTCAAGCTGCTAGTCTTTACTAGATAGAATCCCCAAAATACGAAGGATGCTGACGAAAAGGTTAATAAAATCCAAGTATAGGTTCAATGCCATCAATGGAACTTCTTCCGGTCTTACCCCGTAATGCTTCATTCGGCTGAAATCAAAGAGGACATACCCGCTAAATACTAATACGCCGATAAAGGAGTACGCAAGCATCCCTGTAGAGCCTAATGGAATGAAGATATTAAAAATGGAAATGGCCACTAATGCAAGCAAGGCAGCAAGCAGGAATCCTCCTAAAAAGGAGAAGTTTTGTTTTGATTTAGTCGCATAAATAGCAACACCTGTAAAAACAACCGTTGTACTGGCGAATGCCATAACCACCACGTTTGCACCTGCTGTAGCTAAGTAATAAGCTACGATTGGATAAAGGGTTATTCCAGATATAAATGTAAAAATGTATAAGAATGAATAAGAAATTGCCTTTTTGCGTCTGAAAAAGAAGGCAACCATGAGCATGACAAATTCTAAAATAGCTAATGGCATAAATAGGCTAGATGGAACAAATACTCCTGCCATTGTACCCAAGAAAGCAATCGCAAGCGAAAGGGCAAATGTTCGTAAAACAGATGGCAAAAATTCAGTAGATGTTTGAGTATACAAATTTTTCACCTCAAAAATTATTTATTACTAACATATACGATGATATGGTCAAGATGTTTCATTTTTTCTTAAAAAATCTTTATCTTCTTTCAATAAATCGCGAATTTCTGCTAAAAGCTCTTCCGTTCGGTCCACTTTCGCAACAACCGCTGCTGGTTCCTCTTTCTTTTTAAAACGGTTAAGAAACTTTATAAAAAGGAAAATGGAAAAAGCTATTATAAAGAAATCAACAACTGTTTGAATAAACAGACCGTATTTTATACTTCCATATGCAAGTTTAGAAAAGGTGCCTACTCCAATTAATAATCCAAACAGTGGCATGATGACATCAGCGACTAAAGAAGAAACGATTTTCCCAAATGCTCCGCCAATAATGACACCGACTGCTAAATCGATGACATTGCCTTTCATGGCAAACTGTTTAAATTCATTCCACATAAAAAATATCCTCCAAACTCACTTTTATTTAATTGTACATTATAACGATAAACCAAGTAAAATAGCAAACAATTTATCATGAAATTAAGTTCATCTTTATTGCCTTTACTGCTGCATCAATCCGGTTCTTTGCAGCTAATTTTTGAATGATGATAGAAATATAATCACGAACCGTATAGCTGCTTAGGTGAAGAACCGTTGCAGCCTCATTGATAGATGCACCCTCGGCGATCAATTTTAAAACTTCTTTCTCACGTTGTGTTAAGACGCCATTGGAGTTCGTAAATTGTTGAAGTGCCTCATCTCCAATAGAAAAAAGCAATTCCCCTGCATAATGCCCAAATTTTATTAATGTGGCCAAGGTTTGAATAGAAACTTTAAATTGAGACTCTTCCCCTTTGTCCAAAAGGGCAATACCGATCAGTTTGCTTTTTGTTGGGACAAATATTGGTAATATCACTAGTGACTTTAATTTATATTCCTGGACATATTTTTTCGGTAACACTTCAGCAGCATCTGCAAAATAAAGGGGCTGAGAATGATTTAGTGTATGAAAATACTTTTTTAGTAGGGGGAGCTTAAATAATTCTTCCCTAATTTGCTGAATAGTGGGATTGCTTACATTATATCCAGAAACTCCGATTCCTTTGTCCTCGTATGGATTATACATAAATAGGGCACAGCGATTAAAAGGCATATATTCTACTAAACCTTTAGTAATCGCCTTAACCGCCTCATCCGCACCTCGGGTACGTAGCAAGTGCTGTAAGAAGAGAAGTGATGCATCTTTCCATTCCATCTTACTTTCAAGATGATGTAGTTTTAGCTGGCGTAAATACATCCCCCTAATAAATTCGATTTCATGATTGCTGATAGGATAGTCTTTATGTAGCAGACCTATTATCACGGTGTCATTCAAACAAGGAATTTGGACAATGGAAGCCTCGTCGCTGCTTGTTCCTAATAGTCTGGCAATCGCTGTAGATAAGTGGTCGATTTGACTTGCCTTTAAACCTTTGGACATTTCAATTAAAGGGGTATCTACTTGATTTAGTTCAGAACAGACAACACTATCCACCCGATAATCATCCTGTCCTTTATTAACGACAGCTATCCAATTGATTGGAAAGACGTTAGTAGCGATAATAGTTTTTATCCATTTCTCATTTCGATCTTCTATATCTTGTGTTAACAACGTCTGGTCAAGTATTTTCGAAAAAAAGGATTGGACTGCCTGATGATCGAGAAATGTTGAAGATTTATTTTCAGATAACAGCTTTTGAAATATATTTTCAATCGTTGTTAACAAGAATATTGACTCATTTTCATCATATTTGGAGGCGAAACGATTTTTCCATTCAGCAAGCAGGGAAAGAATGAAGGAGTCTACACTAGGGATTTTATCGTTAAGTACTTGTTGGAAGGCAATCTGGATTAGACAATCAAATTCATCCACTAAACTGTCCTTTCGGTATTTTAATGTGGATAGAACTTCCTTCCATTCTTTCATAAATGGTTCATTAAGCCCAATAAGAATGGATAGTCCTTTTTGAATAAGCTGTTCCACTTTGTGCTCCATGTTGGTTCCACCTCCACCAATAACCGTTTTAATATTCTTCGGTATAATTTTTTTCGATATGTCCGTAGTAGTAATCCGTACCCGACATTTGACGGGGTACAAGATTTTATACGATATATTTCGTGATTGTGGCGGTGAAATAACCGTAGTAAGGTATTAAAAAGAATATTATTAAAAAATTCAGAAAGTAGGTGAGCGATTATGGAAAATTCAATTCAGCTTGTTGAGGGGATGACAAGTAAAAGGGTTTTCTGGTCAGCATTAGGGTCGGGAATTCTGGTATTAACGCTGCTATTAGTCTCATTTGGGATTTCGGGAGTAGCATATGCTGTCCCAATTGCTGGTGTGGGCGACTTTTATGTAGAGTTTGATAAATTGGAAGGGAATGGCTATACCTTTTTTCCAAAAATGGGTGAAACAAGCAGTGAAGATTCGGCTCCACAAGGCACAAATTTAATAGAAAATTTGACAATTGATAAGTTGCAATTATACAAGGATTTCAAGGTGGGCGGACATTGGATCCGAGTCAAGATTACCGCCTCCAAACCTGTACAGATTACCGGACTGCAGCACGATGCGAGTCTTATTGAAGCCGATGCAAAATTCCAAAACTTAGCGCTAAAAGAAAATCATAGCGATGATTGGCAAAAACAATTCCAACAAACCTCCTCGAAAATTACCTTAGAGCATGCAAAGCTTAAAACACACTATCTGTTTCAGAAAACGATTAATATGAACGGGATGAGGCTGACAGTTGAAAAGATTAATAAGAAATAAGGAATGGAGGAAAGTAGATGGGATTTACTAAATGGCGAAAAAGCCGGCCGCTGTGGGGTGCTTTGATTACCATAATCAGCGGACTCATGATTTCATGGGTGCCTTTAAACCTATATTTAAGTACATTCCTTCCAGGGTCGATAGCTATCATAGGCTTACTTTTTGGCGGACTACTTATATTGATTGGAATTGTGGCCATATTCTTTCCAAATGCTTCTAAAATTCTAGGAATCTTTACTATTTTTCTATCAATACTTTCTGTTATTGGAGCATTAGGAGGGTTTCTTTTTGGCACGATATTTGGGATCTTCGGGGGAGCATTGCTGATGGCCTGGAGTCTGGCACCAGTCAAAGTAAAAGTAACACCTCCAACTGAGATGGAAAAAATGGCCCAGACTTTCTAAAGGAGATCAAAAAATGTGGTGGAAAAGTAAGATGATCTTGTTAAGCTTATGTCTCCCGTTGATGTTATTAACAATTTTCGCTAATGGTGGAGCAGTTAAGGCGGAAGAACAAACTACAGATGGTTTTGTAATTGAGGCAGACCGAGTCGTTGGTTCGGGTATGACTGCAAACATCATTAAACAAGAAACCTCTACAAATAGTGGTAAACTAATGCTGCGTTTTCATTATAAATCCGCAATAATTTATGGAATGAAATTAACCAAGCAGGTAAATTCCCCAAAGGGTCCTGTAAGTATTAGTTTAAAAGCAAATGGACCTGTTAGTGTAAGGAATATGACTGTTGATACATCGGCTTTTGTCTTTAAAGGGGCTTGTGTAAAGGCATCAGAAACTGTTCCAGAGCTTGGGATGGAGCAGGTGGTCATGGTGGCTCATTTCATGGAATCAGAGAATAGTATTATTAAGCAGTTAGTTCTTAATACGGTTTCCGGTCAATCAACTGCACCCAAGCCCGAAAGGCTGAAAATTATTCAAGATTTAAGCTCTCTTCCACTTCATCAATTGGATAAAGAGCTTGATAAAATTTCAAGTGGACATATGCCTCTCACGTGTGAAGAGGGTTCCAAAATAGTGGAGTCACCTGATGCGATTGGAAAAATCACTGAACCGGTTGAAGATGTGATTGAAGTCGTGACCAAACCATTGAAAACAATTCCAAAACCATTGGAACCGATAGTAGATCCACTCAAGCCAATAGTGAAGCCTTTAGAACCAGTAACAGAACCACTTGAGCCAGTTTTGAAACAGCTCGAGCCTCCAACAAAAAAGTTTGAGCCAGTTTTGAAACAGCTCGAGCCTCCAACGAAAAAGTTTGTGACGGTTTTGAATCCACTTAAGCCTTTAACAAAGTCGCTTGACCCAGTAGTCAGCGGAACTACGGAAAAGGTGGAACAGATTGTAAAATCCGTTTGTGAACAAATGGAGGATGCAAAGGGAGTAATTAATAAGGAACTAGCCCTGTCTCTAATTGATGAAGCCATTGAAAAGAAAATATTATTGAGTAGTGTCTGCCGAGGTGACACATCACTGACAAAAGAACTTCAAAGCTTGGAAGAGGGTTTATTAAAATCACTCGGTCTTATTGATTTAATAGGAAAAGTCGTACCTGAGGATCCAATTGAACAGTTGAATAAAATGCGTGAAAAAGTTGCAAAGGAAAAGGAGGGAGCCATTATTTTTTCACCATAGAAAAAAGAGCAGGGAGTCCTTGCTCTTTTTGTGCTTAGATTAGAAAGCCCAGTTTCCACCTCGAAATACGGGTTCTGTTTTGCCATCAGCGGTGATTCCATCGATGTCCATCTCCGTGGAACCAATCATGAAATCAACGTGAGTGATACTTTCGTTCAGACCGTTCTCTTTCAATTCTTCGGAAGACATTTTCTTGCCGCCTTCGATACAAAAAGCATAGGCACTGCCGATCGCTAAATGGTTTGAGGCATTTTCATCAAACAGTGTATTGAAGAACAGGACATTTGATTGGGAAATGGGTGAGTTATATGGTACAAGTGCAACCTCCCCAAGATAATGTGAGCCTTCGTCTGTATCGACAAGACGCTTAAGGATCTCTTCGCCTTCTTCGGCCTTTACCCCAACAATTTTTCCATTTTCGAACGTAATCGAAAAGCGGTCAATAATATTTCCACCATAGCTTAAAGGCTTTGTGCTAGCAACTGTTCCATTAACACCAGTTTTATAAGGAACAGTGAACACTTCCTCTGTCGGCATGTTGGCCATAAACTCGAAGCCTTTCTCATTTACACTGCCTGCGCCCACCCAGATGTGTTTTTCAGGAAGTTCAATTGTTAAATCCGTACCAGGGGCAGTGTAATGGAGCTTTTGGTATCTTTTTTCATTTAAATAATGAACTTTTTCATGAAGGGTTTCATCATGTTTTTTCCAGGCTTCTACTGGATTTTCAACGTCTGCACGCACGGCTTTGAAAATCGCATCCCAAAGTTTGCTTACTTGGTTTTCAGCAGGCTCATCCGGGAAAACTTTAGCTGCCCATGCCGGCGCGGCAGCTGCAATAACAGTCCAACTCACCTTATCTGATTGTGCTGCCTTCCGGTAATTCGCCAGTGCTTTTCCAGCAGCTTTATTGAAGTTGGCAATCCGTTCTGGATTCACGCCTTTTAGCAAATCAGGACTAGTCGAAATAACCGACATAAAGGCAGCGCCTTGATCGGCTAGATCATCCATTTCTTTGGCACGCCAAACAGGGTACTCAAGGAATGCCTCATCGGGAGCTAAGTCATATTTTGTTCTCGTAACGGTATCGTCGTTCCAGTTAACGATGACATTTTGTGCACCAGTTTCGTATGCCTTTTTAACAATCAGACGAACAAATTCGGCCGCATCTAAGGTGGCGTTTACGACTAAGGTTTGACCTTTCTGAACATTTACGCCCACTTTAACGGCTAGTTCAGCATATTTTTCAAGGTTTTTTTGAAATTCACTCATATGTACGTCTCCTTTTCATCTGGATCTTCCTTTATTGTAGCGTTTCCAATTGGAAAAGGAAACAGAAAGCCATTAAGCAAAAGGATTCCTGATAAAAACAAAAAAACAGTAAAGATTTTCATCTTTACTGCAACTTGCTGCCGTATACTTTTATATTTAAATAAACACCTGCGGAAAATAGGACTAAAAATGTAATAATTCCTGACAATGAAGTTGGAGCCATGAACTGGGATAATTCCATTTTTTCCACCGCCCCTATAATATTAACTTTTGAAAGTTAATTATAATACAAATTAGGTAAATGTGAACATTTTGTACAATTTTCTAAGATTTATTGACATGCGATAGCATTTTCTAGGATCTCGCACCTTCCGCTCCAATCACTTATCGGACAACTCATTTTGTTAGTCTTGATTTTTTAAGGCTTGTTTCAGTAAATCACCTAAGCTTGTTCCAAAATCCTCTTTTTGCGTATATTTCTGGACAAGTTTTTGTGCTTCTTTCTTATTAACTGCTTTTTTCTTGTCTTCTGCTTTTTCAACGACATTGCATCGGCGGCATTGGAAGTAGGCGCCTGCTTTCCCGTCATGAATCTCCATTTTTTTATGGCACTGTGGACAGCGGCGATTAGAAAGCTTCGGGTCCTTTCTTTTCCGAAATGAACACTCAGGACTTGAGCAAACAAGAATTTTCCCATCCTTTGTATTTCTTTCCTTTAAGAATTCGTTACATTCTGGACATCTCGAGCCGGTTAAATTGTGAGCCCGGTACGTTTTGTCGCTCGTTTTTATTTCGGAAACCAGCTGCTCTGTTTGACGGCGAATTTTTTGTAAAAAGGCTTTTGGGTCTGCCTTTCCTTTTGAGATTCGTTCCAGTTCCTGCTCCCATTTGGCCGTCAGTTCCGGTGACTTTAATTCATCATTGACAAGGTCTATTAGTTGTTTGCCTTTTTTCGTTGGATGAAAGCGTCCATTTTGTCGTTCAACGACTTCTGTTTCCACAAGCCTTTCAATAATTTCTGCTCTGGTTGCTGGGGTTCCTAAACCGAATTTCTCCATTTGAGCTAGAACATCTGCTTCAGAATAACGCTGCGGCGGTTCGGTCCATTTTTGGTTCATGGAGCTATTTTTAACCGTAAAGGACTGACCTTGAGCTAATTTTTGCAGGCCAGTTACAGCATGTTCAGTATCTTCTTTTCCTAAGACTTTCTTAAAGCCCAAATCGATTACATTTGTTTCTTTTGCTGTAAATGTCTCGCCTTCTACCTTGAAGGTAGCCTGAATGGTTTCATATTCATAAGCAGGTAAAAACAAAGCTAAGAACCGTCTAGCAATGATATCGTATAGTTTTCTTTCATCTGAATCGAGTTCACTAAGATTCAGCCGTTGTTCCGTAGGAATAATGGCATGGTGATCCGATACCTTTTCATTGTTAAAAACGCGTTTGGCAAGTACTATACCCCTATTTGCAAGAAGAGGGCGGACCTCATCCTTATATCCAGAAGCCATTCCTTGCAGGCGGTCTGTCATTGTGTTCATCATATCTGTTGTTAAATAGCGTGAATCGGTTCTTGGATAAGTAACTAATTTGTATTGCTCGTAAAGACGCTGTAAAACGGTCGAAGTCTTTTTTGCAGAAAAACCAAATCGCTTATTGGCATCACGCTGTAGCTCTGTTAAATCATAGGGTAGAGGCTGCGGCTCTGATTTTTTCTTTCGCTCAATTTTTTCAAGCACAGCCTTTTTCCCATTGATTTTAGATTGGATCGCTTCCGCTTTTACTTTATCGAAAATGCGCTTTTCATTGTCTCGTTCCCAATCAGTTGAAAGCGGGCCGATTTCTGCCCGAATTGTCCAATATTCCTTTGGTACAAAAGATTGAATCTGCTGCTCACGCTCAAGAGCAAGTGCAAGCGTAGGGGTTTGAACCCGACCTGCAGATAGAGGATCCTTGTATTTGGTGGTCAATGCTCTTGTCACATTTAGACCAATTAACCAATCAGCCACTGCTCGGCAAACTGCTGAATGGTAGAGGTCCTCAAACTGTTTGCCTGGTTTTAATTGTTTGAACCCATCCTTTATAGCCTTATCTGTTTGTGAAGAAATCCATAATCTCTTTAAAGGTTTGTTCCAGTGGAGTTTTTCAAGAATCCAGCGGGCAACCAGTTCGCCTTCACGACCTGCATCCGTTGCAATGATACATTCGTTAATATCTTTCCGTTTGGCTAACGCTTCAATGGCTCGGAATTGATGGTTTGTTTGCTTCATGACCATCAGGCCCATTTTTTGTGGAATGATCGGTAAATCTTCCAAATTCCATGTTTTATATTTTGTGTCATAATGCTCAGGCATTTTTAATTCAATTAAGTGTCCAAGGGCCCATGTGACAATATATTGATTGCCTTCCATATAGCTTTTATGTTTTTGATTGCAGCCAAGGACACGAGCTAGTTCACGAGCCACACTTGGCTTTTCTGCAAGTACGAGAGATTTCATAATTACTCCTTTCGGGTAAATCCAATTTGACCTTTTTATAGTATAACGGAACTTTCCTTTATTTTAAATCGTTGTAGCTCATACGCCGCTAAACCGGCGATTCTGCTTTTCATTATTATCGTACTAAAGTGTTATCGTGCTAAAATTCAGAAAATTAAATTGACAGATAAGCTTCTCATCACATACAATAATTATCATTAAGATAGTTAAAGAATGGAATGATCCCATGAGGCATCTAATAATATTCAATCAATTAATCATAAAAGAGGCTGGACTCCAAATCAATTAGATTCGGAATCCAGCCTCTTTCTTTATTATACTACAGTGGTAGAGGAGAGAGACAATATGATCACACTTACAGGTGGAAGCTTAACATTAGAGCAGATGAAAGGTGTATTATTTGGCAAGCAAAAGGTTAATGCTTCAGACAAGAGTATGGAAGCAGTCAAGAAGAGCCGTGAAGCAGTAGAAAGAATTGTATCAGAATCAAAGGTAGTTTATGGAATTACGACTGGATTTGGAAAATTCAGCGATGTACTTATCGATAAGAATCATGTTCAAGACCTGCAGCTTAATTTAATTCGTTCCCATGCATGCGGGGTAGGCGAACCTTTTCCGGAAATTGTTTCTAAAGCGATGGTCCTTCTCCGTGCTAACGCACTACTAAAGGGCTTTTCCGGGGTCAGACCTATTGTTATTGAAAAGTTATTAGAGTTAGTGAATAAAGATATCATTCCTGTCATCCCACAGCAAGGTTCCCTTGGTGCGAGCGGTGATTTAGCCCCGCTTTCTCACCTTGCCTTAGTTCTAATTGGGGAAGGAGAGGTATTTTACAAAGGTAAGCAGAGAGATGCTTTTGATGTGCTCCAGTTAGAAGGGATTTTACCCGTAACATTGGAAGCAAAAGAAGGTCTAGCTCTAATTAATGGTACTCAAGCGATGACAGCAATGGGTGTTATTGGTTACTTGGAGGCAGAACAGTTAGCACATGAAAGTGAGCTGATTGCTGCAATGACAATGGAAGGGTTAAACGGAATTATCGATGCATTTGCAGAAGAAGTTCATGTCGCAAGGGGATACAAACAGCAGATTGACACAGCAGCGAGAATTCGTCGTTATTTAAGCGATAGTTTATTGACAACACAGCAGGGCGAGTTACGGGTTCAAGATGCTTATTCTCTCCGCTGCATTCCACAAGTTCACGGGGCATCTTGGCAGGCCTTGGATTATGTGAAAGAGAAATTAGAGATCGAAATGAATGCAGCAACGGATAATCCATTAATTTTTGATAATGGAGAAAAGGTGATTTCTGGGGGGAACTTCCACGGGCAGCCCATAGCTTTTGCAATGGATTTTATGAAGATTGCCGTAGCGGAGCTAGCAAATATCTCGGAAAGACGAATTGAAAGATTAGTCAATCCACAGCTTAATGATTTACCGGCTTTCCTAAGTCCTGAACCTGGTTTGCAATCAGGTGCAATGATTATGCAATATGCGGCAGCAGCGCTTGTTTCAGAAAATAAAACACTCGCACATCCTGCCAGTGTCGACTCGATTCCCTCTTCCGCAAACCAAGAGGACCATGTAAGTATGGGAACAATTGCTTCTAGGCATGCTTATCAAATTATCCAGAATGCACGCAGAGTTATCGCAATTGAACTAATTTGTGCCATGCAGGCGGTTGAAATTCGCGGGATCGAAAAAATGGCATCTCATACCAGGGTTTTTTATGATAAGGGCCGCGAACAGGTAGCTTCGATTAAACAAGACAGGGTGTTTTCCAAGGACATCGAAAAAGCAGCTAAATGGCTTAAAACAATTGAATTTTCACATTTTATTAGAAATTTAAGTATGGAAAAAGGCCAATTCTAGGGATATAAAATATATAAAGGCGTGAATGCATAAATATATAGTAAAATTTATACCAAAACATAATTGAGCAATGATGTTACTGGTTTTAGGTTTTATTATATATACGAAAAGTCATACGAAATTTTATTAATAAAAGGCGAGGTTTATTATTTTTAGCCGTTCTCTTTTGGAGTATCCGCAAAGGAAATAGCAAAAATAAGGGATAAATCTTTATTATGATTTATCCCTTATTTATATGAAGAGACTACTTAGTAGGAATTGGTATGCAAAGCTGTTTATTGGGGTTGTATATTATAATAGAACGATTGCAACTATTTCTACATTATTGTTGGTTTTACAAAAACACGGGTTATATGTACGCACAAAATGGAATCCGTTGTAATGCCATAGCTCCAGGTAGTGTGGAGACAAATATTGTTTCCTATATGACTCAGTAACTGGAAGGCAACTTACCCGACGAGGCGTTGCCTTTTTGCATTTCTTGATACTGATGAAGCTAAATAAGTTTATAACTTCATCATAAGATATCTATTAGGATATCTTAAATGCAAATTTATAGTGAAGTATTGATAAGATTTTGGTAATATATTTATTAAGTTAATGTTATGAGTGGTTGTAAGGGGATGAAATGGTTTGATAAAGGAAAAGCGTATTAAAAAAATTTATGAATATGTTATTGAGCAACAATCTGCATCATTGGACGAATTGGTGTTAGTTTTTGATGTATCGAAAAACACAATCAGGCGTGATATTCAAACACTAGTGGAACGCGGAGAATTGAAAAAAGTTTATGGCGGTGTATCTGTCATTCATAAGAAACTGGAGTCATTTCAAGACAGAAAAATACGCAATCAAGAACAAAAAGCTTCTATTGTAAAAAAAGCAGCCAGCTATGTGAAAGATGGTGATATTATTTTCATAGATTCAGGAACTACAATGATTGAGATGTTCAAATATATAAAGGACAAGAACTTGACAATTTTTACGAATAGTATTGATTGTATTGTTCGTGCTCTTCCGTTCGACCATTTAAATGTTATTTCAATCGGGGGGTTACTGGATCGAAAAACCGATTCGTTCGGTAATCCACACAATAACAATATGGACTTTCTAAGTAATTACAATATTAAGAAAGCCTTTATGGCATCTACTGGTATCTCCCTAACCAACGGGGTAACCAACGCCTCCCCACTTGAGAATGAATTAAAAAAGGTAATTGTTAAAAGAAGTTCAGAGGTTTATTTATTGGTTGACCACGATAAATTCGATAAATATGGGTTAATGACTTATTGCGGTTTAGGTGCTATTGATTATCTAGTTACTGATAGGCTTCCTAATGCAACATATAGAGAATATGCTAAAAAAAATGCCATCCGACTTGTGATTACTCAATGAAAATTGGAATAGTGTTGGCGTTAATTAATTACTTCTTTGACGTATTAAAGAAAATATTTCATCCTTTTTATAAAAATATAATGAAGTTTTGGTTATTTGTTGGTACTATGGAGATAGAATAAATATAATGTAAGCGATAACAGTGAATTAGGGTGAATTGAAATGATTAAAGAAATACGCATCAAAAAAATAAATGAATATGTAATTGAACATCAATCTGCGTCTTTGGACGAATTAGTAACAGCTTTTGATGTATCTAAAAATACAATTAGACGTGATGTTCAAGAGTTAGTTGATCGGGGAGAACTAAAAAAAGTTTATGGCGGGGTATCGGTAGTTCATAAAAAACTTGAATCTTTTCAAGATAGACAAATACGTAATCAACAACAAAAGGTATTAATTTCGGAGAAAGCATCCTGTTATGTAGAAGATGGAGATTTTATCTTTATCGATTCAGGTACCACTACCATTGAAATGTTTGATTATCTAAAGGACAAAAATCTGACTATTTTTACGAATAGTATTGACTTTATCGTTCGTGCCCTTCCAGTTGAGAATTTAAATGTTATCTCTGTCGGAGGGATGCTTGACCGTAAAACCAACTCATTTGTTAATTCTAGAAATATGGGCTTGTTTAAAGATTACAATATTAAGAAAGCCTTTATGGCTTCTACGGGTATCTCTTTGGTTAATGGAGTAACAAACGCTTCCCCTTTGGAAAGTGAATTAAAGAAGACGATTGTTAATCGGAGCTCGGAGGTCTATCTATTGGTAGATCACGCTAAATTCGATAAATATGGATTAATGACCTATTGCGGTTTAGATGAGATTGATTATTTAATTACCGATCAACAACCGAATGATACTTATCAAGAATATGCTAAGAATAACAATATTCAGCTTGTTATAGCTGAATAGCACATTCTTTCGAAAATCCCTTTCTTTTTGGATCATTCCATGTAAGGAGGGTTTTTTTTATTCTCGCTTTTTTCTGTAAAAATAATAAAAAAATATTGATTATTGGTACTGTTGGTATTAATATGTACTTATAGATAACCAAAAGTTAACCAACAGTTCATAAAGTGTTGGGTTCTGCGCTAGTTAAAATGAAAGCGCTTTGGGATTTCGAATTTGTATTTATCCAAAGGAATCATAGAAATAGATTAGTGGATTACATGCAAATCGAATTAGTGTTATTTACTTTTGGCTTGAATTAAAAAACATGGGACACACATTTTGTAGCGAAAGAAAGGGGAAATTTAGAATGCGTTTAGCGTACGATCCGTCACATTATCGTGACAATTCTAATTTAAAAGATACTATTGATGCAGTTGCCAGATTAGGGTATGAATGGGTGGAGTTATCTCCACGTAAAGATTTTATTTGGTTTAATCAATACCCAAAGGTTGATAAGCAGCTGATAAAAGATTTGAAAAAATATTGTTCAGATGCCGGCGTTCAAATCTCTTCCGTACTTCCTGTTCAACAATGGTCTTCGCCAAACGAAGAAGTACGCCAAGCTGCAGTAAGAAATTGGAAACGTTGTATTGAAATCACTTCTGAATTAGGAGTAGATTTAATGAACAGCGAATTTGCCGGCGACAAAAGCCGTCCAGTTGAAAGTGAAGCTGCTTTTGTAAAATCAATGGAAGAGCTAATGCCGATCTTTGAAAAAGAAGGTATTAAACTAAATTTACAATCTCATCCTCATGATTTTATTGAGTTGAACACAGAAGCAATTCAAATGATTCGTGCACTTGATAAAGATTGGATTAAGTTGGTATATTCGGTAGCACATGCTTTCTTTTATGATGATGGTATTGGTGATGTAGCCAAACACTTAGATGAAGCAGGAGATTTACTCGCACATGTCCTAATAGCTGATACGCTAAATCATAAAGCGGCATTTGGATTACGTTATATTGTTAATCCGCCTGATGCAAACGTAACAATCCATCAACATTTGAATCCTGGTCAAGGGGAAGTAAACTTTGATGCATTATATCGGAAATTAAGAGAAATGAAATTTGATGGAATTGTAACCAATTCAGTATTCGCGTATCCTGATAAACCAGAGTGGTCCAATGAAGTAACATTGAAATCCATTAAAGAAGGATTATATATTTAGACGCGCACTACATCGTTTAGCATTTGATTGAAATACCGATTTTAATTAAACAAATTCATAAATAAAAAGCCTTTTCTCAGTGATTATGAGGAAGGGCTTTTTTGATTTCAGCCTTATTATTATAAATCTGTGTGTCATTGGGCTCCAAGGTATTCCAATTATTTAAAGTAAGATGAAATTATTGATTGAATCCCAAATTAATAATATGATATAATCATCATATAACCAACATATACCCAATAGTTTATAAATAGTTGGTGTGATGATTAAACCAATTGGAGGGGATCAAATGCCGTTAATTAGATTTGATTTAATAGAAGGTCGAAATGAAAACGAGTTGAAACAATTACTAGACGTTTCTCACCGGGCTGTTGTTCAGGCCTTTGGAGTCCCTGAAAGAGATCGTTACCAAATCGTAAATCAGCATCAAGCAAATGAACTAATTATTCAAGACACAGGTTTAGGATTTGAAAGAAGCCGCAATGTAGTGATTGTATCTGTTACAAGTACCCAAAGAAGTGATAAGCAAAAGAAAGATTTTTATAACCTATTAGCACAAGGGTTAGCAGAAAATTGTGGAATTGAACCAAATGATATTATGGTCTCCATTGTTACGAATGGGGCAGCTGACTGGAGCTTTGGTTTCGGGGAAGCTCAGTTTTTAACGGGTAAACTATAATCAAAACTTCCAAAATAATCTTAAAATAACAGTTGACTGAAAGCGTTTTTAGTATTAAGATGTAATCAAACATAACCAAAAGATAACCAATATATCACAAAAACTTAAGTGTGATTTACCAGTTTTATCAGTCTGATAGAGGATCTTACATTTTAAAGTACTCAAAAACTACGATGAATTTATTCTTAAGGAGGAAGCAAATATGACAAATGTAATGGTGAAAGTAGAAAAACTAAAAAATTATATCAATGGTGAATGGGTCGAAAGTAAAACGACGCAATTTGAGGATGTATACGATCCTGCTAAAAAAGAAATTATTGCCCAGGTTCCTCTTTCAACAAAAGAAGAGATTGATTATGCTGTAGAAGTGGCAGCAAAGGCATTTGAAAAGTGGAAAAACGTACCTGTGCCAAAGCGGGCGAGAATCTTATTTGATTTCCACCAACTTTTACAAAAAAATAAAGAAGAATTAGCTCGTATAATCACCATAGAAAATGGTAAAAACCTATCTGAAGCATTAGGTGAAGTAGGACGCGGAATTGAAAATGTGGAATTTGCTACAGGTGCCCCTACACTCATGATGGGAGATTCGCTTACTACCATTGCAACGGATGTTGAGATCACTAATTATCGGTACCCAATTGGTGTTGTTGGAGGAATTACACCATTTAACTTCCCGATGATGGTACCATGCTGGATGTTCCCAATGGCCATTGCCGTAGGTAATACATTCGTTCTTAAACCATCTGAAAGAACACCATTATTAGCTCAAAAATTAGCTGAGCTATTAGAAGAAGCTGGTCTTCCTAAAGGAGTCTTCAACATTGTTCATGGTGCACATGATGTTGTAAATGGACTTTTAGACCACCCAGAAGTGAAAGCTATTTCCTTCGTTGGTTCAAAGCCTGTCGGAGAATATGTATACAAACGCGGAAGTCAAAACCTAAAACGTGTTCAAGCCTTAACAGGTGCTAAAAACCATTCAGTCGTTTTAAATGATGCTGATTTAGAACTTGCTACAACAAATGTTATTGCTTCTGCCTTTGGTTCGGCTGGTGAACGCTGCATGGCTTGTTCTGTTGTAACAGTAGAAGAAGGCATTGCAGATGCATTTCTTGATAGATTAATAGAAAAAGCAAAAGAAGTAAAAATCGGTCACGGCTTAGATGAAGGCGTATTCTTAGGTCCAGTGATTCGTGAACAAAATCAGCAGCGGACAATAGGCTATATACAAAAGGGTATTGAAGAAGGGGCTAAATTAGTATGTGATGGCCGCGAAAATCTACCCGAAGAAGGATATTTTGTAGGACCAACTATTTTTGATGATGTAACAACAGATATGGCCATCTGGAAAGATGAAATTTTTGCTCCAGTCTTATCAATCGTTCGTGTTAAAAACTTAAAAGAAGCGGTGGAAACAGCCAATCAATCAGAATTTGCAAATGGTGCATGTCTCTATACATCAAACGCTTCGGCCATTCGTTACTTCCGTGAAAATATTGATGCAGGTATGCTTGGAATTAACCTAGGTGTCCCAGCGCCAATGGCATTCTTCGCATTCTCTGGATGGAAATCTTCCTTCTATGGAACATTACCAGCAAACGGAAAAGACAGCGTCGATTTTTACACCCGTAAAAAAGTAGTTACAGCCAATTATAAAGCACCATCATTTGAATAAGTTACGAACATCTGTAACATTCGGCTATTATCCTGCTAATGATGGCTAGGATAATAGCCATTAATAGAATTTCCATAAATAGGAGGAAACTACAAAGTGAGTAAATTGCTCCGAAAACCAAATCTTAAAGAAACGTCACCAGGTGTAACCATCGTTCATGAAGTAACAAGTGAAAATTCTTCATTAGAATATGTGGGGTTTAAAGTAATCGACCTTACTCCAGGTAGTACATATACAGAGGAACTAGCTAAAGTAGAATGCTGCATTGTCGCACTTACCGGGAAAATCAATGTTTCCGATCATGATAAGGCATTTAAAAATATAGGTACTAGAGAAAGTGTATTTGAAAAGAAACCAACAGATAGTGTTTACGTATCGAATGATCGTTCTTTTGAGGTGGAGGCTGTAAGTCAAGCTCGTGTTGCTCTTTGCTACTCCCCATCTTTTAAACAATTGCCTACTAAGTTGATTAAAGCTGAAGACAATGGAATTGAAAATAGAGGGAAGTATAGCAATAAGCGTTTAGTTCATAATATATTACCTGATTCAGACCCTTCTGCAAATAGTTTACTGGTTGTTGAAGTATTCACAGAAAGCGGAAACTGGTCAAGCTATCCGCCGCATAAGCATGATCAAGATAACCTGCCGAATGAATCATTTTTAGAAGAAAGCTACTATCATGAAATGAACCCGCGCCAAGGATTTGTCTTCCAACGTGTCTACACAGATGACCGTTCCCTTGATGAAACAATGGCGGTTGAGAATGGCGACGTAGTGTTAGTACCTGCTGGTTACCATCCAGTTGGTGTTCCTGATGGTTATGAATCCTATTACCTCAATGTAATGGCAGGTCCAACACGCATTTGGAAATTCCACAATGAACCAGCGCATGAATGGATTTTAAACCGTAAATAAGAGGAGATGTTATGAAAAAATGAAACTTCAATTTCATTCTGATAGAGAATTTGACCTTATTGCCATCGGCCGTGCATGTATCGACTTAAACGCAGTGGAATATAACCGTCCAATGGAAGAAACGATGACATTTAAAAAATATGTAGGCGGTTCACCAGCCAATATTGCAATTGGATCCTCGAAGCTTGGACTAAAAACAGGATTTATCGGCAAACTTGCCAATGATCAGCACGGACGTTTTATTGAGCAGTATATGCATGGTGTTGGCGTGGATACATCCAACATGGTCGTTGATCAAGAAGGTCATAAAACAGGTTTAGCTTTTACAGAGATTAAGAGTCCGGAAGAATGCAGTATCTTAATGTACCGTGATGAAGTAGCTGACCTTTATTTACAGCCATCTGAGGTAGATGAAGACTATATTAAAAAAGCAAAAGTTCTTCTTGTTTCAGGTACAGCTTTAGCAAAAAGCCCTTCCCGTGAAGCAGTTTTAAAAGCCATTCATATAGCCAAAAAACATGACGTGAAAGTTGTTTTTGAATTGGACTATCGTGGATATACATGGGTATCACCTGCAGAAACATCTGTTTATTATTCCTTAGTGGCGGAGCAGGCAGATGTTGTGGTAGGTACACGTGATGAATTCGATGTGATGGAAAACGTGACAGAAGGCAGCAACGCAGTGACTGTTGACCATTTGTTTAAATACTCTCCAGAATTAGTAGTGATTAAGCACGGTGTAGAAGGATCTTATGCGTATTCCAAATCAGGCGAAACATTCAGAGGACGTGCCTATCTAACAAAAGTATTAAAAACGTTTGGCGCAGGCGACTCTTACGCATCTGCCTTCTTATACGCTTTAATTACCGGCAAGGATATTGAAACCGCTCTTAAATTCGGCAGTGCCTCTGCAGCCATTGTGGTAAGTAAACACAGTTCTTCAGAAGCGATGCCAACCGTTACCGAAATTGAACAATTGATTGCGGAAAGATCTGAAAAAGCCGAACAAACAGTTTGAGGTGAGAATAGACATGGGAAAAATTAGATTAACAACAGCGCAGGCATTAATTAAATTTTTAAATCAACAATATATCCATGTGGATGGTAAAGAGTCTTTATTTGTTGAAGGGATCTTTAATGTATTTGGACATGGAAATGTTTTGGGGATTGGGCAGGCACTTGAGCAATACTCAGGTCATTTAAAGGTGATTCAAGGCAAAAACGAACAAGGGATGGCACATGCAGCGATCGCGTACAGTAAACAAATGCTTCGTCAAAAGATCTATGCCGTAACCACGTCTGTTGGACCAGGTTCAGCCAACTTGGCTGCAGCAGCCGGGACAGCCTTGGCCAACAACATCCCTGTATTGTTTATCCCGGGTGATACGTTTGCATCCAGACAGCCTGATCCAGTTTTACAACAAGTAGAACAGGAATATAGCTTAGCTGTAACGACAAATGATGCCTTAAAACCGGTCTCTAGATATTGGGATCGGATTACACGCCCAGAACAGTTAATGCCAAGCTTGCTTCGTGCCTTTGAAATGATGACCGACCCAGGAAAAGCAGGTCCGGCAACGATTTGTATTGCGCAAGATGTAGAAGGGGAAGCGTTTGACTATGATGAAAAATTCTTTGAAAAACGCGTCCATTATGTGGATCGTAAAGCACCAGTTGAGCGAGAACTTAAGGGAGCTGTTGAACTAATCCGTGCAAGCAAAAAACCGGTGATTTTAGTTGGCGGTGGAGCAAAATACTCCCAAGCACGTGATATTTTGGTCTCGCTTTCGGAAAAACATAATATCCCTTTAGTAGAAACACAAGCCGGTAAAGCAACGGTAGAGTCCAATTTTAAAAATAATCTAGGCGGAATGGGGATTACCGGTACACTGGCAGCCAATAAAGCGGCACGTCAAGCCGATTTATTTATTGGGATTGGAACGAGATATACCGATTTTGCCACTTCTTCCAAAACGGCATTTGACTTTGATCAAACCAAGTTCTTAAACATCAATGTCAGCCGTCTGCAGGCTTATAAAATGGATGGCTTCCAAGTTGTCGCAGATGCAAAAACAACATTAGAGCAATTGGCTCCATTTTTAGAAGGATATGAAAGTGATTTTGGCAGTGAAATTGCTGAATTGAAAGAGGAATGGAACGCAGAACGTGACCGTTTGAGTCAAGTAACATTCAAACGTGAAAATTTCCTTCCGGAAGTAAAAAATCATTTTTCTCAAGAAGTATTGAATGAATATGCGGACGCACTTAATACAGAACTAGCTCAGACGACGGCATTACTAGCCGTGAATGATACCATTTCACCTGATAGCGTGATTATCACTGCAGCTGGGTCCCTTCCAGGAGATGTACAGCGTATATGGAATACGGCTGAACCAAATACTTACAATGTCGAGTACGGCTACTCTTGCATGGGGTATGAAGTATCCGGTGCATTAGGAGTAAAATTAGCGGAGCCAACGAAAGAGGTATATTCCCTTGTAGGTGATGGCAGCTTCCTATTGCTGCATTCTGAATTAATTACGTCTATTCAATATGGACAAAAAATCAATGTTGTCCTCTTTGATAATTCAGGATTTGGATGTATCAACAATTTACAAATGGATCATGGCGGCGGGAGTTATTTCTGTGAATTTAGAACCCATGATAATAAAATCTTAAATATTGATTATGCAAAAGTGGCTGAAGGATATGGTGCAAAGACCTACCGCGTAAATACAGTCGAAGAATTGAAAGCGGCCTTAGAAGATGCCAAGAAGCAAGAAGTCTCTACACTTATTGATATTAAAGTCCTTCCAAAAACAATGACTGATGGCTATGATAGCTGGTGGAATGTCGGTGTTGCAGAGGTATCGAATAAAGAAAGCATCCAAAAGGCATATGAGTTAAGACAACAAAAATTAGAAACGGCAAAACAATACTAAAACCTAAAAATCCATTTGAGGTTGGATCAAATTCACTTGAATTTGATCCGCCTTAATTAGTTTGAAAATTCCGATAAGAGGGGTGGGATGGAAATGATCGCAACAACAAGATTAGTTCCGATGAAAGAAATGCTTGATAAAGCAAAAAAGGAAAAGTATGCGGTAGGGCAATTTAATATCAACAGCTTTCAATGGGCAGAAGCGATGCTGGAAGCGGCTGAAGAGGAACGGTCTCCTATAATTGTAGCCTCATCCGATAGATTAGTAGATTATTTGGGCGGATTTAAGAGTATATCTATGATGGTAAGTAGAATTGTAGAGGAAAAGAAGATTACGGTACCGGTTGCCCTTCATCTTGATCATGGGAAAAGTGTGGAAAGATGTAAAGAAGCCATTGACTCCGGATATACTTCCGTTATGATTGACGGTTCGCACTATTCAATTGAAGAAAACATTGCAATGACAAAGCAAGTGACTGACTATGCCCGACTTCACGGTGTGACAGTGGAGGCTGAGGTCGGAACCGTGGGTGGTAACGAGGATGGTCTTATCGGCGGCATTAATTATGCCGATCCACAGGAATGTTTACGGCTTGTCCAAGAAACAAACATTGATGCACTGGCAGCAGCCCTTGGCTCTGTACATGGGCCATACCAAGGAGAACCAAAGTTAGGGTTCGCTGAAATGAAAGAGATTTCAGAATTAACCAATGTACCGCTTGTATTACATGGCGGTTCAGGCATCCCATTACACCAAATCCATCAAGCAATTGAATTGGGGCATGCCAAGATTAATGTGAATACAGAATGCTTGCAGGCATGGGCAAAAGCCGTCCGTAATGTACTAGAGAACGATAAAGAAGTGTATGATGCCCGAACCATCCTTACACCAGGTAAGGAAGCTGTTAAAGAAACGGTCAAAGCGAAGATCAGAGAGTTTAAATCAAGCCATAAAGCATAAATTCAACCGGGCGATATTTGCCCGGTTTTTTCTTAAATTTTATTAAAATGGATGTGGTTTGCCTGAGTACATTACTAACGAATAGAAATAAATATCTTTTTATTGTTGTTTCCTTTTTATTATGGTTTCCGCAATTTCTCTATGTTCCTATTTTTTCACCTTATATGGAATCGTTAGGCGGAAAGTATACATTTATTGGGATCGTATTAAGCAGCTACGGGATTATGCAGCTTTTATGCAGACTTCCGATTGGGATCTTTTCTGATGTAAAGAAAGTTAGGAAACCATTTATCATTTTTGGCATGTTGGCCAGCATGTTAAGTTGTGTGATTTTTTTACTAACAGATAGTTTAGGCTGGATTCTCGCGGCCCGCGCAATTGCAGGAATTTCAGCGGCTACGTGGGTCGCATTTACAGTCTTATATCCAAGTTATTTTGCTGATCATGAAGTACATCGGGCAATGGGGAGTATTTCATTTATTGTCGTTCTTGCCCAGTTTTTAGGGATGGGTTTCAGTGGTTCGATTGTAAGTGAATGGGGATGGAAAGCCCCATTTTGGATAGCCGTATCTTTTAGCATCCTCGGTGTGATCCTATCCCTTTTTATTTATGAACCAAAAGAAGGAATAGAGAGGGAACCGCTAAAGGTGAAGGAATTAGCGACTGTTATAAAAGAACCATCATTGATGAAGGTGGCCCTCTTATCGATTTTGGCACATAGTATTATTTTTTCAACGATGTTTGGATTTACATCCAACTATGCACTAAATATTGGCTTTTCTGCAAGTGAGCTTACTTTCATCGTGTTTGCATTTATGATCCCTCATGCTATTGCAACTCTTTTTATAGGGAGAGTACTTGTTCCGCTTTTGGGTGAATGGAATGCCCTAAAAATGGCCTTTTTCTTTGCCTCCGTTTTCACGCTGCTGATTCCGTTCGTTCAGAGTAAAGAGTTATTTTTGGCCGTTCAGATTTTTAGCGGATTTTCACTGGGCTTAATTTTCCCGTTGCTGTTAGGATTGGCCATTGAAAAAATTGCATCTGAAAAAAGAGCGACGGCGATGGGTGCCTACCAGGCGATTTATGCTATTGGTATCTTTGCGGGGCCATTTTTTGCAGGAATCTTTAATTCGCTTATGGGAATAAAAGCAGGATTTTATTTTGTCGGGGTACTAGGATTAATAGCTACGCTCCTTATCATCATTTGGGGTGAGGATCATGCTGAATCCTTACCGATAAATATGAAACGTTTTAAAGAAAAAAGAAATGCAGATGTCTAGTGTTATTCTCTATGTAGTTATTATAAAGCTCCGTTTTTTTGGAAAAAGAGATTCCCCTTTTTATTTATAAAGGGGTATCTTTTACTTTTCTAGTGGATCTCTCTTTCAACCTTTGTATCTTTTTTATAACGACAAAGGCAAGAAAGAAGAGCGCTGTGTATAGGGAGGAAAGAACTTTCCTTTAGTGAATCCTCGGCAAGGTATTTTCTTTAAAAACCCACCCTAAAGGAAGGTATTGTTTAATTTCTTTTCCTTCAGTGGAGGAAAAACATATGATGTGGTTCAAACTATTAAAGTTACGAAACATTAAAAAAAGAAGACCAGCATTGCATGGTAAATACTTAAGATTCGGCCTTTTTTCTCTAAGTTTTCAGTAAGTTGACAATCAATTGCAAGCTGAATTCCAAAAATTATATATTTTCATAAAAATAGAATAATAGTGATTGACGATTTTAATGTAAGTGATTACAATAAAAATAAGTTAGGAAAGAACTTTCCTAAATAAGTGAGGTTTTTAATAATAAACTTCAAAAAAGTAAAATGATGAGGAGTGATTGAAATGAGTCAATTAAAGGTTGGGTTATTAGGTGCTGGCAGAATGGGGGCTTTTCACGGAGGAAGTATAGCAAAACGAATACCAGATGCTATTTTATATGCAGTAGCAGATCCAATTCCCGGTGCTGCAGAAAAATTAGCAAATGAATTAGGATTACATATAAAAACGTATACAGAGCCACTTGAAATGATGAAGGACCCAAATGTAGATGCAGTTATTATCGCTTCACCAGCACGAACACACGCAAGTAATGTTATTGCTGCCGCAAAAAACGGAAAAGCTATTTTTTGTGAAAAACCAATGGCTATAACACTAGAAGAAGCTGATGAAGTTCTTCAAGTTGTTAAGGAAATGAAAGTGCCATTACAAGTTGGATTTAACCGTCGCTTTTCAAAAGGCTTCAAAAGCGCGCATGAAGAAATCGTTGCCGGAAAAATTGGTACACCACAATTATTACGCTCTTTAACGAGAGATCCAGAATTAGGAAATCCAAATAAACCTGAGTGGACTATTTTTTTGGAAACACTTATTCATGATTTTGATACACTTTTATACCTAAATCCAAATGCTAAACCAGTTGAAGTATTTGTTATGGCGGATGCTTTGGTAGCACCAGAATTTAAGGATAAAGGTTTACTCGATACAGCAGTTGTAAGCGTTAGATTTGATAATGGCGCTATTGCTGTTGCAGAAGCAAACTTCCAAGCAGTGTATGGGTATGATGTCCGTGGGGAAGTCTTTGGTTCTGAAGGGATGTTACAGATGGGGAGCATTCGCGAATCAAGTATGACTAGGTATACAAAAGAGGGAGCGAGTTATAATACTTTGCGCTACGATCAGGACTTGCTCTTTGATGCTTATGTAGATGAATTAAAAGATTTTGTTGATTCAGTAAAGAACAATAAACCGACTTCCGTTACCGGAGAAGATGCCCGTTCTGCATTGTTAATCGCTCTTGCATGTATAGAGTCGTATAAGAGGAAAAAGCCGGTTATAGTAGAAAATGATGTTTTAATTACGGTTTGAATGGATAAAAATTGCCCTTTTTCCTAATAACTTTGTTTATAATGAAAAATAGAAATTGGGGAAAGGGAGATTTAGCATTGAAGCCAACCATTTATGATGTTGCAAAAAAAGCAAATGTTTCTATATCTACTGTATCAAAAGTACTAAACGGAACAGGAAGTATAAGTGAAAAGACTAAGAAACGAATTTGGAAAGTAATTGATGAAATACAGTTTCAGCCCAGTATTGTTTCTTCCGTTAAAAAGGCAATGAAAACAATCGGTTTATTGATTCCTGATATTTCTAATCCGTTTATGGCTGAAGTAACAAGAGCAATTGAGGACAACGGTCGTAAAAAAGGGTTTAATGTCATAATATGCAGCACTGATAATGACAGTACCAAAGAAGATGAATATATTTCCATGTTGAAACAAAAATATGTTGATGGAATGATTATTGCAACCGGTTTAAAAAATAGTCGCGCTTTTCAACAATTAATTGAAAGTGATATTCCAGTTGTCATGCTTTCTCGTGATGTTCCTAATTTACCAATTAATATAGTAATGGTAGACGATTTTCAGGGTGGATATGAAGCTGGTACTTATTTAGCACAGTTAGGTCATCGAAAAATAGCAATGATTGTAGAAAATATTAATATTCCTTCCATAAAAAACCGGGTAAAGGGATTTAAAGAAGGATTAATAGATTCAGGGCTATCTTCTGAAGATTTAACCATCCTGTATAGTTCCTTAGATTTGGATGAGAGCGGATCAGTGTGCTTAAATTTATTGAAAAATCAAGAAAACAGGCCTACAGCCATTTTTGTTTCGACAGAGTTACTCGCTTTTGGTGTTTTCCGTGCAGCAAGAACTCTAAAGATACAAATCCCTAATGAGTTATCTATCGTAGGATTTGATAATAGTATTTTGGCAAAACTTAGTGACCCGCCATTAACGACTATCGCTCAACCTATAGAAGAAATGGGAGCCAAAGCAGTAGAGTTGCTTGTTGATGAAATTACCAATAAGAAAGAACGATCTAATAAAGTGATGCAACGGGTAGTTATGTCTCCGCTCTTGATTGTTCGTGATTCAACGACTCCAATTTCTAAGAATGAAAGATAAGATCTTCTCCATGTTCAAGGTATGATGTCAGTTTCACATCATAACAAGATCTCATTCCATTTTACATAGAAAAGGGAGATGCCTTAAAAGAAATTTGTAAGCGCTGTATAGTTTGAAAACCAATGGAAGTTTTACTATTAGGATTTTTATGATCTTAGATAGATTTTACAGTTGTTTGCCCAAGAGTTAATCACTTATAAATATAAGGGGAATTTCTATATGGAGAATATTTCAAATAAGGGTGTGCAATTGGATCATTTTACGAAAAGGAACCCAAAAAAGTTTTTGAAATTGATTACCACTGTATCAACATTTGGGGGGCTGTTATTCGGATATGATACAGGAGTTATGAATGGTTCACTCCCATTTATGGCAAAGCCCGAACAATTAAATCTTACCCCTCTTACAGAAGGGCTTGTAGCAAGTTCTCTAACGTTAGGAGCTGCCTTTGGTTCAATAGTGGGAGGACAGTTATCAGATCGAAAAGGGCGCAGAAGTCTAATACTGTATCTTGCTATTATATTTTTATTTGCAACAATGGGCTGTGTTACTGCACCAAATGCAACAGTAATGATTATTTTTCGCTTCATTCTAGGCCTTGCTGTAGGCGGTTCTTCGGTAATCATACCATCCTATCTTTCGGAAATGTCTCCGCCGGAACATCGGGGCAGGATGGTTACACGAAATGAATTAATGATTGTTACTGGGCAATTTCTAGCTTATGTATTTAACGCCATTATTGGAAATGCCTTTGGTGATACAGGACATGTTTGGCGTTATATGTTAGTTGTTGCAACTTTACCGGCTGTGGCATTATGGTTTGGAGTGGCTGTTTTACCTGAAAGTCCTCGATGGTTAGCCTCAAAAGGAAAAATGGCTGAAGCATTAAAGGTACTGCAAATGATTCGTAATGAGAGTATTGCACAACAAGAATTAAATGAAATAAAAGCACATATTCAAGAATCGCAAAAAGTAGAAAAAGGATCACTAAAAGATTTAAGGGTACCTTGGGTTCGATATATGGTAGGAATAGGGGTTGTAGTTGGGTCAGTAGCTCAGTTAGTGGGGATAAACTCCATTATGTATTATGGAACTCAAATTCTTGAAAATGCTGGTTTTGGAACCAAGACAGCTTTGATTGCAAACGTAGCAAATGGATTAATTGCCGTTATTGCTGTTATCGTTGGTATGTCCCTCCTTAATAAAGTTAATAGACGGACGATGCTGCTTATTGGGTTTACTGGTGTTACAGTTGTTCTTATAGCGATTGGGATTACTAATATTGCGCTAACTAGCTCACCGATTTTACCATTTGTCGTATTAACATTGACAGTTACCTATTTAGCCTTTTTTCAAGGGTTTATTGGACCGTTAGGCTGGCTCATAATAGCTGAAATTGCCCCAGTTCGCCTACGTGGTCTTAGTATGGGGATTGCTACATGCTCCCAATGGATTTGCAATTTTCTAGTAGGACTATTGTTCCCAACTCTTTTGAATGTGCTAGGACTGTCAGGAACATTCTTCTTATTTGCTGCGTTTGGATTCATTGGGGTAATATTTGTTGCGAAAAACTTGCCAGAGACAAGAGGGCTGACATTGGAGCAAATAGAGGATAACTTTAGAGATAAATATGATGTAAATCAGAGTAAGGTTAGTAAAATAGGTTAAAGACCGTTTATAAATTTGGATATCCGGGCTTCTTGTATTTTCAAAGTACTAGAATAATATATAAATAATGGCCTGAAAATTCCATTTATTTTGAAATATGGTAGAGTACTAAACTCTATAAAAGAAACATTAAATAAAATTAGTAACGAGGAGGAAGTAGTATGAGTAGAGAATATGGTTTATGTTTATGGACTTTTGGTGATATTTCTGTAGAAGAAAAGTGTAAATTAGCTAAGGATATTGGTGTAGATGGAGTAGAAGTTCAAGGAGATCTTACGCAAGATCCAGGGGAACTTGCAAATATCTTGTCTAGATACGGGTTAAAGGTCTTATCTGTTACACCTGATAATGTGGATATCTCCAGTGAAAATGAAGATATAAGACTAGAGGCAGTGGGCTACTTTTTAAATCTACTGGATTGGGCAAGCGATTTAGGTGCAAACCGAATTTGTTTACATGGCGATGTGGGAAAAATAGCTGGAAGTGGAGATATTGCGAAGGATTGGGAACTTCTTGTTGAAAGTTCCAGGGGAGTGATGAAAAAAGCTGTAGCTTTAAATATCGAAGTAGTATTCGAAGTGTTAAACCGCTATGAAAACCATCAAATTATTACGAATCAAGAGGCCCTGAAATTACTCGATTCTGTCAATAGTCCGAATTTTTCTATTCTTTTAGATGCCTATCATATGAATATTGAAGAAGCAGACCCTATTGATGCATTAAGAAAAGCAGGAAGTAAGTTAGGAATTTATCATGTAGCTGATTCTAATCGTCAAGCTGTGGGAAATGGTCATTCCAATATAAAAGGCCAAGTTGAAGCGTTACATGAAATTAATTATAATGGGCCAATCATTATGGAGATGACTGCAGAAGGTCCAAATCCTTTTACAGCTGTTAAAGGCCCAGATTATCTTCAGGTTCTGACCGATTACTATAAAACTTCATTAGAAAAACTAAAGGCATGGGATGCTTCAAAAATAGAAATATAATCATTAAATCACTATAAATTAACCATTATATATCCAAGTGTAATTAGATATAGTATCAACAGTTAAGCAAAACAACACTAATTTTATGATTATATGTTAAAATCTAAAAGTTTTTTGGTTAATTTGGAAAAATAACAATTGTAATTTCCAATAGGAGTAGGTTACAATATAAGTAATAGGAAAGCGCTTACCCTAATTAGAAAAAAAGGAACAATAAAAGGGTGGAATTACGGAGAATTTGCTGGGATATTTTTAGCGCAGTTGGCATTGCCTATAACCAACTGGTTCGCCTCTAATCCATTCAGATCGCAGATTATGACTGCAGCGGGATTAAAAAATTCCCAACATCTTAGCAGCTTAAAAGACTTTTATAAAAAATTGTTTCTTACTTGAAAATTGATAATACCATTATCTCGTTTGGGTAAGCGCTTTACCAAAAAACTATTAAAAGCCAAAATGGATAATTGCAGAAAGGAGACCAATATGGTTGTACGTGGAGGGAGTCTCCTCGAAATTAAAGGAATTAAAAAAAGTTTTGCTCAAAACCATGTATTAAAGGGAATTGATCTTGACGTAAAACCGGGTGAAGTACATGTTCTGCTAGGGGAAAACGGTGCAGGTAAATCTACTTTAATCAAAATTTTAACAGGCGTGCATCAAAAGGACGCAGGAGAAATCTATTGGGAAGGGAACTCGGTTATACTAAATACCCCAGTTGATTCCATGAAACTAGGCATTGCTACAATTTATCAAGAACTAAATGTCATTCCTGAACTGAAAGTCTATGAAAATATCTTTCTTGGAAGAGAATTAAAACACGGCGGAAAAATGTCCTTGCTTAACCATAAAGCAATGCGCAAAGAAGCCGAGCGCTGCTTGGAGATGCTTGGCCAAAGCCCGAAACTTGCCGATAAACAACTGGGAACACTTGGTATTGGACAGCAGCAGTTAGTTGAAATTGCAAAAGCAATCACGTTAGATGCCAAATTAATTATTATGGATGAGCCTACTTCCAGTTTAAGCGCCCAGGAAGTAGAACAGCTCTATAAAGTGGTCGAAGAGCTTAAGAAAAAAGGCATCGCCATTATCTTTATTTCCCATCGCCTTGAGGAAATTAAACACCTTGGCGATCGGATAACCATTCTCCGAGATGGATTTAAAATTGAAACTTTACCAGTTAAAACAACAGATAGTGATTACTGGATTGAACTGATGGTGGGACGAACATTAGATGAAAAGTTTCCAAAGCAGTCCTTTACCCTTGGAAAAGAGGGCTTTCGTGTTGAAGATTTAATCGTAGCAGGCACGACCGAACCGGTTAATTTTTCAGTCCATTATGGAGAAATTGTTGGAATCTCTGGACTTGTAGGTGCAGGCCGTACAGAATTGGCCAGATCTATTTTTGGTGTCGATCACCATAAAGGTGGGAAAGTCTATATTGAGGGTCAGGAAATTAAGATCAAATCTCCACGCGACGCCATTAACGCAGGGATAGCTTTTATTACAGAGGATCGCAAAAATGAAGGTCTACTGCTCGACATGACGCTTGACTTTAATATTGCTATAGCAAATATGGACAAGTTTAAAGGCAGTACAGGTTTGCTGGATGTAAGGGAAATGCGTAAGGAAGCACAAAATTATGTAAAAGAGTTAAAAATTCGTCCTGGTAATATTGAACTTCACTCCAGGAACTTGAGTGGCGGAAATCAGCAAAAGGTTGTTATTGCCAAGTGGTTATGCACACATGCGAAGGTATTTATTTTTGATGAGCCGACAAGAGGGATAGACGTAGGGGCAAAAGTTGAAGTTTATCGCTTGATGAATCAGTTAGTTGAAAACGGTTCCATTGTATTGATGATTTCTTCGGACCTTCCTGAAATTCTCGGGATGTGTGATCGAGTGCTGGTAATGAGTGAAGGGAAAATAACTGCAAATTTGTCGATCGAAGAAGCTTCACAGGACCGAATAATGAAGGCGGCTACAGGAGGATGAGAAAATGAGTCAAGTTCAATTAGTGACAGAATCAGAAAAGAATCTTTCGGTGAACACAGATCCAAAAGAAAAGATCACTTTAAAGAAAATAATTGGTAAGCTGGGACCTCTATTAGCTCTTGTCATCTTGGTTGTCATCCTTACCTGCCTATCAGATAAGTTTTTTACCGTAAATAACCTTATGAATATTGCCAGTCAATCATCCATTAATGCGTTAATGGGGCTTGGGATGCTTTTAGCAATCTTAACAGCAGGAATTGACTTATCAGTGGGTGCTATTCTTGCAGTATCAATCATGTTAATGGGGATCGTTACCGTTAACCTGCAAATGAACCCATTTATTGGTATCATCGTTTGTCTTGGTGCAGGGACTTTATTAGGCTGGGTAAACGGAGCGTTATTAACGAAGCTGCATTTACCGCATCCGTTTATCTCTACACTTGGTACACAATTCATCGGCCGCGGAATTGCTCTTATTGTAACTGCAGCCGCACCGATTGCCGGTTTCCCGGCTGCCATCCAATTTGCCGGAAATCAATTTGTTGGTCCCATTCCGGTGAGCTTTCTTCTTGTCATTGTTGTTTATGTACTGTTTCATATTTTCCTTACAAGGTCAAAGACAGGCCGCTATATTTATGCAATCGGAGGCAATAAGGAAGCCGCCCGTCTGTCTGGAATAAATGTGGACCGAGTGCTGATGATCGTTTATTCACTTAGCGGTTTGATGGCGGGACTTGCGGGATTAGTAATGGTAGGGCAAGTTAACTCGGCATTCCCTCTTGCAGGACTAAACTATGAAACGAATGCCATTGCAGCTGTTATTATTGGTGGCGCCAGCTTTTTCGGCGGGGTTGGTACAGTTTCAGGTACATTAATCGGGGCGCTAGTAATTGCTGTTCTTCAAAACGGCCTTAATCTTCTTAACGTTTCCGCAGATGCTCAACTGGCGGTAATCGGATTCGTTATCATTGCGGCAGTGTATGTTGACGTTCTTCGTCAACGCAAAAGTAAGAAAAACTAGTTCTGTGTGAAAAAGTTGATTCAAAAAATATCATCAAAGAATAATGCTCGGAGAATTCGATTTCTTAAACTTACATTTTAAGGGGGCAGAAATGATGAAAAAACTTAGCGGAATTTTAATGATTAGTGTATTAGGGGCTGGATTAGTAATGGGGGGATGCAGCAATTCGGCTTCTCCAGGGGCAAGCAAGACTGCTTCTGGTTCTAATAAGTCTGCTTCAAATGAAGAGGTAAAGGTCTCTGTTGTTCTTAAAGCTTTAAATAGTGAATATTGGAAGCTGGTTCAGCGTGGTGCAATGGATGCGGGTAAAAAAGATGGAGTTACCGTAGATGTAATGGGACCTAGTTCTGAAACGGATGTACAAAAACAAGTTACTCTGATTCAAGATCAAATTACCAATAATGTGAATGCTTTGGTTGTCGCTCCTAGCCAACCGGCTACCGTACTTAATGTTCTTAAACAGGCCAATAGAAATAAGATTCCTGTCATTTTGGCAGATACAGATGCAAACTATTCTGAAAAAGTTAGTTTCGTAGGAACAGGAAATTTAGTGGCCGGTCAAGAAGGTGGTAAATACATGGCCAATAAACTTCATAAAGGAGATAAGGTAGCCATCATTCGTGGAGCTTTAGGTGATAAAACCCACGATGACCGGACTAATGGAGCAGAAAAAGCCCTGAAAGCCGCTGGTATTAAAGTCGTGACGATTCAACCTGCTGATAGTGACAGAGCGAAAGCGATGAATGTAATGCAAAATATTCTTCAATCAAATCCTAAAATTAAAGCAGTATTCGTAACAAGCGAGGATATGGCATTAGGTGCATTACGTGCTGTTCAATCGAAAAACAGCAAAGTAATGGTTGTTGGTTTCGATGGAACATCAGAAGGATTAAATTCGATCAAAGCAGGCGGGCTGGATGCTGAGGTAGCCCAGGATCCTTATAAGATTGGTTATATGGCGGTAGATGCAGCGGTTAAAGCAATTCATGGACAGTCAGTTGACAAACGAATTGATTCCGGTGCTAATATGATTACTAAAGAAAATGTGGATGAGTCACTTTCTAAGATTAAACAATATGTAGGTAATTAATGGATAATAGGATTTCCAAAATGTTTGTGAAAGTTTTAAGATAAGACGGGAAATTTGTTTTATAAAAGAGATTCCAACATAGCATTGCATCCCCTGGTAATCCTTTGTGGTAAAATAATACCAGTATAAGGATTTTTAAAGGGAGTTTGGAAGAAAATGAAGCCTACGATCTATGATGTAGCTGAAAAGGCAGGGGTCTCGATTGCGACCGTTTCCAAGGTAATTAACGATACAGGCCGTATCAGTGAAGAAACGAGAAATAAAGTTCTGAAAATAATGCGGGAGCTTGAATATCAGCCAAGCAGTGTTGCTGCGGCTTTAACAGGTAAGCAAACCTTTACAATCGGTGTTCTTGTTCCTGATATTTCAAATGCCTTTTTTGCCGAAGTTGCCCGAGCGTTGGAAAACAACGCTAGGGAAATGGGCTATTCCATTATTTTGTGCAGTACAGATTACCAGATTGAACGCGAACATGATTATTTAGAATTATTACAAAAAAAGCAGGTTGACGGGATTATTATTGCGACAGAGCCTGAAGATTGGAAGGCCTATAAAAGTCTTCAAAAGAGGGATATACCGCATTTAATGTTTTCTGTTGACAGCCTCCGTTTTTCATCACATATTGTAACAACAGATGATGTACGGGGAGGATATATGGCAGGAAGGTACCTCCTTGATATGGGGCATAGAGAAATTGCTATAATCGCAGAGCAAAACCGAGCCAGCGGCAGAATGCGTCTTGAAGGCTTTAAAAAATCCCTGGCTGATGAAGGGGTTGTCTTAAAGGATGAATGGACTTTGAATGCCATGTCTAAAATAGACGACGCAAAAGCTGCAGCAAGGAAGATATTGCAATTGGAGAATAGGCCGACAGCAGTGTTTGCTTCAACCGATTTAATTGCGGCAATTTTGATCAAGGAAGCACTAAAAGCACATATCCGCATACCAAATGATCTATCAATAGTTGGCTTTGATGATTCGATTTACGCGGAATTAACCGAACCCGGCTTAACGACGATTGCACAGCCAAAGCAGGAGTTGGCAAAATTTGCGATGGATCAGCTTTTAAAGCTAATAAAAGACCCAAGGATCCCGCAGCAGCGAATTATGCTTTCACCTAAGTTGGTCGAACGTAAATCTGTACGAAACTTAAAAAATCTTTAATGACGCCGATCGACTTTTCGGCGTGGGTATAGAGTAAGAGTAAGCGCTTAACCAACATTAATCGGAGGAATCACAATGACATCATTAACAGTAGGAATAATTGGAGCAGGCCGTATTGGAAAATTACATGTAGATAATTTAAGAAAGATACCACAAATTCGTATTAAAAGTGTTTCAGATGTTGTAATTGATCATCTAGAGGCATGGGGGAAGGAAAAACAAATTGAAGTACTGACAAACGATTACCATGAATTGCTCGAAGATCCGGACATCCAAGCAGTTTTCATTTGTTCACCAACCAATACTCACGCAACAATCATTAAAGAAGCAGCACTTGCTGGCAAAGACATCTTCTGTGAAAAGCCAGTAAGTTTTTCCGTAGAAGAAACAGAAGAAGCATTAGCTGTGGTTGAAAAAGCAGGAGTAAAGCTGCAAATTGGTTTTAACCGCCGCTATGATCCGAATTTCCGGAGAATTCAAACACTTGTAAAAGATGGTCAAATTGGTCAACCGCATATTTTACGAATTACTTCACGTGATCCGCAGCCGCCAGGTGTTGATTATGTGAAAGCTTCCGGCGGATTGTTTATGGATATGATGATCCACGATTTTGATATGGCACGCTATGTAATGGGCAGTGAAGTTATCGAGGTTTCTGCTGCCGGAGCAGTGCTTGTGGATCCGGCAATCGGTGAAGTTGGCGATATTGATACCGCTATCGTTACATTGAAATTTGACAATGGCGCACTGGGAGTAATTGATAACAGCCGTCAGGCAGTGTACGGATATGATCAGCGCCTTGAAGTTTTCGGTGAAAAAGGGGCAGCACAAGCTGAAAACAATCGTCCTACAACTGTTGAAGTATCAACAGCAGAGGCTGTTACGCTAGATAAGCCGCTTTACTTTTTCCTTGAGCGTTACAATCAGGCCTATATTG
Organism: Bacillus sp. ISL-7; assembly: GCF_018613065.1. The sequence continues at coordinate 160,426 of NZ_JAGGQW010000047.1, forward strand.
ATGAAGTAGTAGAATTTACTCGATCTATTCTTGAAAAGAAAGAAGTTGCCTGCACAGGCTTTGATGGCTTACAAGCGCAAAGAATCGCGAAAGCAGCAAAAGAATCGCTTGAAAAGGGTGCCCCAGTTCAATTAAATCAGGCAGTTCCAGTAATTTAATAGAAATGTAGAAATGATACTACGAACCTCCTAATAGTAGAGAAGCCATCCGTTTGATCTGATGCAGTTAGGAGGTTTGTATTAAATTACAAGGGAATGAGACGAATAGGCCATTATTGCAAAACACAGGACAATGAATGATGGAGGATAAGACAATGTTTAACGCAAATCAAGTAAAATTGGCAATTGCCCCAATCGGCTGGACGAACGATGATATGCCAGAACTCGGCAGCGAAGTTACCTTCGAGCAATGCATAAGCGAAATGGCGCTTTCCGGTTTTTCGGGAAGTGAAGTGGGAAACAAGTATCCGCGAGACACAGAGGTTTTAAATAAGGCACTTTCTTTAAGAGGATTAGAGATTGCAAGTGCTTGGTTTAGTTCCTTTTTAACATCAAAGCCATTTGAAGTAACCGCAAAAGCTTTTATAGTACACCGTGATTTTCTTCATGAAATGGGTGCAAAAGTAATTGTGGTCTCAGAACAAGGCAACAGCATCCAGGGCCAAATGGAAACACCGCTATTTGCAAATAAACCTGTAAATACTGAAGAAGAATGGAAGCTCCTATCGGAAGGGCTGACTCGCCTTGGCGACCTGGCGGCCGAAAAAGGCATGAAAATCGTCTACCACCACCACATGGGGACAGGTGTGCAAAGCACAATAGAAATTGACCGCTTAATGGAAGGGACCGACCCTGAAAAAGTATCCCTACTTTACGATACAGGCCATCTTGTATTCTCTGGCGAAGATCACCTGGCAGTGTTAAAAAAATACGTTGATCGAATCCATCACGTTCACTTAAAGGATGTCCGTATGGAAATTTTGGAAAGAGTACATAGTGAAAAAATGAGCTTTTTGCAGGCTGTAAAAGCAGGGGTTTTCACCGTACCAGGAGACGGCGTCATTGATTTCAAACCAGTATTTGAGGTACTAAGCGAAGCAGACTATAAAGGATGGTTTGTAGTCGAGGCCGAACAAGATCCGGCAATTGCCAATCCATTTGAGTATGCAGTGAAAGCAAGAAAGTACATCAGGGAAACAGCCGGGTTGTAAATTGTACAGAAATGAGTTTGTTTGTCCAACAATCTGTTGAAAAAAGTAACGCTGGCGTCTAGAATGTATTTGAACCATTAAATAAGTGTACAAGACAAAACGAAATAATGAAGAGATGAATAGACTATAAAAATTTAATAACTAAGATAAGTTGGATAGTCCTAGAGGCTATCCAGTTTTAATTAAATATCATGTAAAGCGTTTACGTCACTTTGAGAAGAGGTGCTTATGTTGGATTTAAATAAATATCTATCTGGGAAAACTTCTTTGAATGATTATGTTCATCGTTTAAACCAAAATGGCGCCTCTTTTCAAATTCATTATTGGGGAGTCATGCCGAAACATTATGACAATCAATTACATAAACATTCTTTTTTCGAAGTGTGTTATGTAGTTGAGGGGGAAGGGACTTACATAGACGACCAAAATACCTTTACTCTTCAAGAGAATACACTTTTTTTATCGAGACCTGAAATTTTACATCAAATAAAAAGTGAGAAGGGTTTGTCTTTATTATATGTTGCTTTTGATCTAATTGAATCAGAATCGAGTGAATACTGGATCAGAATCATGGAGACTGCCAAACAATGCACCGAAGTCATTTTACATGATAAAGATGATATGGAAACAGCATTATTATGGAAATCACTGCTTATCCAGGCAACAAAGCGCCAAAATGAGTTTTTTGAAGAAATGCTTTCAAATATTGCTTATTCTCTTATTCTCTCCATATTGCAGGATTTTGTTCCTGCTTTGAATAAGAGTAATCATAAACATGATCCTGAGCAGCATTCCGTACTCCTTACGCAGGCGCAATTATATATTAATGACAATTTATCAAATTCCTTGAAGCTTACTGAAGTAGCTAAACATTTACATATATCCGGAAGACATTTGTCTCGTATTTTTGTATCTGAATTAGGAGTAAGTTTTTCAAAGTACGTTCAAGACGAACGAATAAAAAAAGCCATGATTTTACTCAAAAAATCAAATTTGTCGTTAAAAGAAATTGCTGAGGAAACGGGTTTTATGAATGTTCAATATTTTACCCGTGTTTTTACTTCCATGATGCAAATATCACCAGGAAAGTTTCGCTCTCTGTTTGTAGACCAAAATACAACTACATATTCGTATAGCTGACACCTCCATTATTATATTGGGGGTGTTTTTTTACGATTAAAATTTAATCATTTAAAGGAAGATGTCCTTAAAGTATAAAAACTTGTCTCTATAATTTAATTACTATTCTGAATTCTTTTTATATAATTAGCTATGTAAACAAGGTCATGACAAGATAATAGAAGGTGATTCATTGGAAAATACAGACATGGAAAAATGAAAGCGAATTCTCCAAAAACAAGTAGATTTGTAAGATGTCCTTAAATGTAAAAACCAAACACTTTTATGCAATAAGGGATTCATAAATACACAGCGATCAAAACAAGGAGGAAAGAATTCTATGAAATTATCATATGTAACAGATAGCTTAGGCCACTTGCCGTTTGAAAAAATGTTGGATACGGTGGCTGAAATGGGTATTGATACAATTGAGATGACAACAGGAGGATGGTCACCGGCTCCACATTTACGTTTAAATGAATTGTTGGAAAGTGAAGCAAAAAGAAGTGAATTTTTAGGTGAATTAGAGAAGCGGAATATTAAACTTTGCGCACTGAATTGTTCCGGGAATCCTTTAGATCCAGGTGAACTTGGTAAAGAGCATAGAGAAATAACAGAAAAAACAATGGAATTAGCCGATTTACTTGGTGTTAAGAAGGTCATTATGATGAGTGGTCTGCCAGCAGGAAGCCCTGAGGATAAAATCCCCAACTGGATTACATATACAGTAAGCTGGCCCCCAGTATTAAAAGATATTTTAGATTATCAATGGAATGAAGTAGCAATTCCCTATTGGAAAGAGTTAGTGAAAAAGGCTGAATCATGCGGTGTCGAAAAAATCGCCCTTGAAAATTTCAGTTCCATGTTAGTTTATAATCCGGAAACATTATTTAGATTACGGAATGCAGTTGGACCAATGGTTGGTTTGAATTTAGACCCAAGCCATTTAATCTGGATGGGTGCAGATCCAATTTTGTCAGCCAGAGAACTGGGAGCAGCGATTCACCATGTTCATGGTAAAGATGTAAGAATTGAAAGACATTTATCAGCTGTTAATGGTGTATTGGAAACAAAAGAGGTTACTGATACAGCAAATAGAGCCTGGAATTATGTAGCTGTCGGCTGTGGTCAAGATTTGCAATGGTGGAAAGAATTCTTCTCTGTTGTTCGCATGATGGGATATAACGAAGAAGTTTCACTAGAAATGGAAGATCTGACCATGTCTGTTGAGGCAGGAATCAGAACGTCGATAGATGCGTTAAAACAAACACTTAGCTTTTAATTTTACAGAAATTTCTGAAAAAATAACAAAAATTATTTAATTGAGAGGAGTTTTACAATGTTAAATGGAGAGAAAAAAATCGCAAGACCACTACGTTGGGCTATGGTTGGAGGAGGAAGAACTGGTCAGGTTGGTTATAAACACCGTATTGGTGCACTTAGAGATAATACCGCTTTTCAATTAGTAGCAGGTGCATTTGATATTGATGCCGAAAGAGGAAAGGACTTTGGTGTAAATATTGGGGTAGATAAAAACCGTTGTTACTCTGATTATAAAACGATGTTTGCAGAAGAAGCGGAAAGGGAGAATGGTATTGAGGTTGTTTCCATTGCCACTCCTAACGGGACTCATTATGAAATTTGTAAGGCGGCATTAGAAGCTGGAATGCATGTCATTTGTGAAAAACCATTGTTTTTTACCGTTGCAGAGGGTGAGGAAATTAAAGCTTTAGCAGAGAAACAAGGAAAAATTATCGGAGTCACTTATGGTTTTTCTGGGAATCAGTTGCTGCTTCAAATGCGAGCAATGATTGAACAAGGTAAGATCGGTGATATTCGTGTGGTTGATTTACAGTACACACATGGCTTTAGTGCAACCGAACAAGGGGATAAAACAAATGCTGCCCAAAAATGGCGTGTGGATCCTAAGGTTGCCGGGCCAAGCTTTGTTTTAGGAGATCTCTCAACTCACACTTATTATATGTCCGAGTTGATTATGCCGCATATGAAAATTAAAAAATTATTATGTGATAGGCAGAGCTTTGTTGGAAGCCGTTACCCTCTAGAGGATAATGCTTTTGTTCTTATGCAATATGAAAACGGAGCAGTAGGAAGACTATGGACATCTTCTATCAATGCAGGATGTATGGACGGCCATAGAATTCGCATTGTCGGATCTAAAGCCAGCCTAGAATGGTGGGATAGCAAACCAAATGAACTGAAGTTTGAAGTTCAAGGAGAACCTATTCAAACCTTAATTCGTGCAATGCCTTACTTGGATGAAACATGTAATGCTGATGAGCGTTTGGGAGCATTGCATCAAGAAGGGTTAACCGAATCTTGGGCAAATATTTATCTGAAATTTGCGATTGCCATTGATGCAAAAAATCGCGGTGATGAGGAAACATTGAAAAATCTGGTATACCCGGATATTAATGCTGGTATTGAAGGGATACGCTGGATTGAAAACTGCGTTCGCTCCGCAGACAATGGATCCGTTTGGGTAGAATATAAGAGCAAAAAACCACAGCTAGTGTAAAAAAAGAAATTATAAAGGCCGGGGGGCAATTACCATAGATTGTTCCTCGGTTAGATTAAAGATTCTTTTACCTCATGAGCAAAATGAAAGCGTTTTAAATCAATCTATTAGCAAGGATCTTTATGGGAGTCTATGATTTCACTCTGACTTAATCAAGGAATTTGGCAGAAGAAATTGGTTATAAACAATTAGACAAAGGGGAAATGTACCTTGCAAAATCTCAACGTTTCAGAGAATCCAGTTCAACTGGAACATGTCCAGAAAAAGAACCCAAAAAAGTTTTTGAAATTAATTACGACTGTATCAACATTTGGGGGGCTATTATTTGGATATGATACAGGAGTAATTAATGGAGCACTTCCATTTATGGCTAAACCTGACCAATTAAATCTTAATGCTTTTACAGAAGGGTTAGTAGCGAGTTCATTAATTTTAGGTGCTGCCATGGGTTCATTAGTGGGAGGCCGGTTATCTGATAAAAAAGGGCGTAGAAGTCTCATCATGTATCTTGCCATTTTATTTTTATTTTCAACATTAGGCTGCGTTATCGCACCAAATGCATCCATCATGATTATTTTCCGCTTTTTGCTGGGGCTTGCTGTTGGGGGTTCTTCAGTGATCATACCATCCTATCTAGCGGAAATGTCTCCATCGGACCGACGGGGCATGATGGTTACTCGAAATGAATTGATGATTGTAACTGGGCAATTTCTAGCTTATATATGCAATGCAGTTATCGGAAATTCCTTTGGAGATACAGGACATGTTTGGCGTTACATGTTAGTGGTTGCCACATTACCGGCTGTGGCTCTATGGATTGGCGTGGTTATTTTACCAGAGAGTCCTAGGTGGCTAGCATCCAAAGGAAGAATGGCTGATGCACTAAAAGTGCTTCAAATGATTCGGAATGAGGGAATAGCCCAACAAGAATTAAACGAAATAAAAGCACAGTTCCAAGCAGAGCAAAAAATAGACAAAGTGACGCTAAAGGATTTAAAGGTACCTTGGATCAAACGTATTATCTTACTAGGGGCTATAATTGGGGGAGTATCCCAATTAGTTGGTATAAATTCGATCATGTATTATGGAACACAAATTCTAGAAAATGCTGGTTTTGGAACAAAAACAGCTTTGATTGCAAATGTGGCAAATGGATTAATCGCCGTTGTTGCTGTTATAGTCGGTATGTCCCTCATGCATAAAGTTAATAGACGGACCATGCTGCTTACAGGTTTAACGGGTGTAACAGTTGTTCTTATTTCAATCGGGATTTCTACTTTCGCGCTTGCAGGAACACCTGCCCTGCCATTGGTCGTTTTATCTTTGACAGTCCTATATTTAGCCTTTTTCCAAGGAGCAATTGGTCCTCTAGGCTGGCTCATTATTGCGGAAATTTTCCCTGCTCGTTTACGTGGTGTGGGTATGGGAATTGCTACATTGTTCTTATGGCTTTGTAATTTTATCGTAGGTCTATTTTTCCCTACACTTTTGAAGGTTGTCGGACTTTCAGGAACATTTTTCTTATTTGCTGTGTTTGGATTCATTGGGGTAGTGTTTGTAGCGAAAAACTTGCCAGAGACAAGAGGGCTATCGTTAGAACAAATAGAGGATAACTTTAAAATGAGAGCATAGAAATATATAATAATTAATCGCGGAGATGGTCTAAAGGACTACTCCGCGATTTTTTTTATAGGTCTTGTTAAATCAGATTATTAATAAATTACCTTACTTTTTTTTGCTTAAAGCACACATACTTTCATAAAAAATGATTCGTGCTTCTCCATATTGATCCATTGAATTTTTAAAAGATGGCATTGTATGTTTAATGAATTCAATTATTCTTTTCATCATGATTTCCCCCTGGGAAGTAGTTTAGAGTTTAATTTAATATTGTACCTCGTGAGTCCCTTTAGCAATCATGATGAAAACGAAAACATGTATTAAAAAAACGTTAACATTCATAATGAAAGCGTGTAAATATGAATTATTCTCAATATTTCTCTTTTTTTACATGTTCAATAATTAACGCTCGTACATGGTGTTCAGAGAATACTAACCGTGCTATTGTATAAAATGTTCGAATAGTTCCCAAAAAATAGACCATTACCTTTTGAGTTAGTTTAAAATATACTATATTTAATAATGTTAATTAGTATTTACTATTAGTGAGAGGTGAAAAGATGAATTTCTATATTCCAAAGGTAGAACCGGGCATCAAGTCAAAAAAGGGATTATATTTCTATGAACCTTCCGCTTTAACGAAAGAATTATATAATTATGTCCTATGGGGCGGAGAATATATAGTAGATGTCCCTTACAGCATTAAGCGTGATTACATGAATTCCTTTATCATTTTTTATATAGAAAAAGGTTCGATGCATTTCCACTATCTAGGTCAATCATTTGTAGCCTCAAAGGATGAAATTGTTCTTTTAGATTGTAAAGAAAAGAATAACTATTATGTGCCTGAAGAAACGACCTTCCAATTTATTCATTTTACAGGAAACCACATACAGGATATCTATAATGAGTTATATAAAAGAAAGGGATGTGTTTTTAAACTGCCTTCAGAAAAAAATAATATCCCGAATATTTTATCCCTTATAGCGTCAAACAGGGAAATAGACTTTAAGATATCTTTAGAAATTTATGAACTGCTTGGTAATTTAGTAGAAAGTACCCGTAATACGTTTGAAAACAGAGATACAAACGTTGCAAAAGCAGTACCAACCGAAATTCAAGCTGTACTGACTTATATAAGTGAGAATTACTCATCTAAAATTTCCGTCGATCAGTTGAGTGAAATATCCAATTTAAGTACATATCATTTTTGTCGAACGTTTAAAAAGTATATAGGAACCAGTCCTCACCAATATGTACTAAATTACAGATTGATCCAAGCTAAGAATCAATTAGTGGAAACCAATCTTTCAATCGAGCAAATAAGCATGGACTGCGGTTTTAATAGTATTGGCCATTTTATTAAAGTGTTCTCCCAATCTACTGAAGGCATAACTCCTGGAAAGTTTCGAAAACTTTGTTTTTAATTACATATTTTTAAAAGATACCCTTTTGTTTGGGTATCTTTTTGTTAAATTTTGATGATCTTTTAGTTATTTAATAAGATTTTAGCAAGAAATGATAATTTGATAGCAATTTTATATAATACATCGCTTCCTCTTAATCTATAAAATAGGAACTAATCAATACCTCTTGGTTACCTGATGACTGAACACTCTTGTCTGCAGACGATCATTGGAGTGAAATCCACTAATGTAAGGGAGGAAATATTTTTTCTGGTTTTTACGCTATTCATAAAACAACCGGTTAAACAGTCCTACTTTTTATAAGGAAGAAGGTTATACAATGGGAAATAATAAATTTTCATGGGGGATTGCTCCAATTGGATGGCGCAATGATGACATCCCTGAAATTGGGGCAGAGAATACATTGTCCCACTTACTAAGTGATATTGTAGTAGCAGGCTTTGAGGGAACAGAAGTTGGCGGCTTTTTTCCAGAACCTAAAGTATTGAACAAAGAGCTTCAACTTCGAAAATTAAAAATTGCAGGACAATGGTTTAGCAGTTTTATTATTCGAGACGGTGTGGAAGAAGCCTCTAAAACTTTCCATAAACATTGTGAGTATTTGAAAGCGGTTAATGCAGCTGTTGCTGTCGTATCAGAACAAACCTATAGTATTCAAGGTACAGATAAAAATGTTTTCAAAGAAAAACCATATTTCACAGATAAAGAATGGGATCAGTTATGCCGGGGACTAAATGAATTAGGAAAAATTGCTGAAGAATATGATTTGAAGCTAGTTTTTCACCATCATATGGGGACGGGCGTACAAACATTAGCGGAGATTGACCGTCTAATGGAAAACACTGATTCTAATCACGTTCATTTGCTCTATGATACCGGCCATATCTATGTATCAGATACTGATTATATGACTCTATTAAATAAACATATCAATCGCATCCATCACGTTCATTTTAAAGATGTCCGTCAAGTAGTAAAAGAACAATGTGAAAAAGAAGGAAAGTCCTTCTTACAATCCTTTTTGGCAGGAATGTTTACCGTTCCTGGGGACGGCTGCATTGATTTTACAGAAGTATACAAGAAGCTTCTCCGAACGAATTATTCAGGCTGGATTGTCATTGAAGCAGAACAAGACCCCTCAGTTGCACATCCGTTGGAGTATGCCTTGAAAGCCCGTAACTATATTAATGAAGAATTAATTCCGTTAGAAAATGGTTCATTGATTAAAGCTTAATAAAAAAACGAACCCTGGGGAGGGAGAATATGAGTAATCAGGCGATAGAAAAACCACGTGATTACGAAAAAGCTTTAAAAAAGATTACGGTTATATCCACATTTGGGGGACTTCTTTTTGGATATGACACTGGTGTGATTAACGGAGCATTACCTTTTATGGCAGAACCTGACCAGTTAAACCTGACACCGGCAACGGAAGGTCTCGTTACAAGCTCATTACTTTTTGGAGCTGCGCTTGGATCCGTATTTGGAGGGCGTTTATCGGACCGTTTTGGCCGCCGTAAAATGATTTTAAATCTCGCTTTACTATTCTTTATTGCAGCAATTGGATGTACGCTTTCACCGTCTGCTGGTGTTATGATTGTCTTCCGATTCTTGCTGGGTTTAGCCGTAGGTGCTGCATCTGTTATGGTGCCATCCTTTTTAGCGGAAATGTCTCCGGCCGAGAAACGGGGAAGGATGGTGACTCAGAACGAATTAATGATTGTTTCCGGTCAATTGTTAGCGTTTGTATTTAATGCCATCCTTGGAAATACGCTTGGTGAAGGAGCTTCACATGTTTGGCGTTACATGTTAGTGATTGCGTCACTTCCGGCTGTGGTCTTATGGTTTGGAATGTTAGCGGTTCCAGAGAGCCCGCGCTGGCTCGCTTCAAAAGGAAAACTGGGGGATGCACTAAGAGTCCTTAAAGAAATACGGGAAGCAAACCGTGCCGAATCGGAACTTGATGAGATTAAAAATAATATTTCTCAAGAGTCAGGGGTTCAGCATGCAACATTTGGGGATTTAAATGTACCGTGGGTCCGCCGGATTATCGGGATTGGAATTGGTATTGCGATTGTGCAACAAATAACAGGTGTTAATTCCATTATGTATTATGGTACTCAAATTCTTCAAAAATCAGGTTTTTCAACCAATGCAGCTCTAATCGGTAATATTGCTAATGGTGTCATCTCAGTATTAGCAACTTTTGTCGGTATCTGGCTTTTAGGAAAAATCGGTCGACGTCCGATGCTTATTGCTGGATTGACGGGGACAACGGCAGCTCTTGCCTTAATTGGGGTATTCTCGTTAGTACTTAAAGGGTCACCAGCACTTCCGTTTGTCGTTCTTAGCTTGACTGTTACCTTCCTTGCATTCCAACAGGGAGCTATTTCCCCGGTAACCTGGCTAATGTTATCGGAAATCTTCCCGTTAAAATTACGCGGACTTGGAATGGGTGTTACGGTATTCTGCTTATGGATTACAAACTTCCTTGTTGGTCTATTTTTTCCAATATTACTAAGTGCGGTAGGCTTATCGATAACCTTCTTTATTTTCGCTGTGTGTGGAATTGCCGCCATTATATTTGTGAATAAAATCTTGCCAGAGACAAGAGGAAAGTCACTTGAGCAGTTAGAAAGTTATTTCCGTAACTATGGACAAGAAAGTCACAAACAAGCTTCCAATCAATAATCTTATAAAACAATGATTGAATTGTGAATTAACTAAAAAATGAAAGCGTTGTCTAGGTGTACCACATTAAATTCATAAACATAAAGGAGAGTATCAACATGACTTTAAGATTTGGAGTAGTAGGAACAGGTGCAATTGGAAGAGAACATATTGATCGAATTACCAATAAATTATCCGGTGGAAAAATTGTAGCCGTTACAGATGTTAATCAAGAATCTGCAAAACAAACGGTTGAAACCTACCAATTAAATGCAGTTATTTATCCAGACGATAAAGCATTAATTGCTGATGAGAATGTGGATGTTGTCCTTGTAACTAGCTGGGGTCCTGCACATGAAGCAACGGTTGTCGCTGCAGTTGAAGCTGGTAAATATGTTTTTTGTGAAAAACCATTAGCAACCACGGCTGCCGGCTGTATGAGAATTGTCGAAGCAGAAATGAAGCAGGGCAAGAAATTAGTTCAGGTCGGTTTCATGCGTCGTTATGATAGCGGATACGTTCAATTAAAACAAGTGATTGCCAACAAGGAAATTGGTGCGCCATTAATGATTCGTGCTGCACACCGTAATCCAATAGTTGGTGAAAACTATACAACTGATATGGCTGTAACAGATACCTTAATCCACGAAATCGATGCGCTGCACTGGCTAGTAAATGATGACTATAAATCTGTTCAAGTTGTTTTTCCAAGGAAAACAAAATATTCACATGATAAACTGCAGGATCCACAATTATTTACGATTGAAACGAACAGTGGAATTGTCATGAGTGTGGAAGTATTTGTGAATTGCAAATATGGCTATGACATTCAATGTGAGGTGATTGGTGAAGATGGAATTGTAAAATTACCTGAATTCTCCAGTGTTGTCATGAGAAAAGATGAAAAATTAAGCACAAGCATTTTAAATGATTGGAAATACCGCTTTATGGATGCTTACAATGTTGAAATTCAGGACTTTATTGATTCTATTACAAAAAAAGGCGAGCCACAAGGACCAACAGCATGGGATGGCTATATTGCGGCAGTAACATCTGATGCATGTGTAAAAGCCCAGCAAACAGGTGAAAAAGAAGCCATTACCCTTAAAGAAAAACCGACATTTTATAGTGAAAAGCAGCTTCAAAAAGCGTAATTTTTTTAACGAAAATGATAAGTAGATCACTTGATTCTAAATTAACTATATCGCTATGGAGATGATACCGATGAAATTATGTTTTAACCAAGCTACTACACTCGAAAATTCTAATCTTGCCAAGGATTTGGAATACTGTGAAAAACATGGCTATGATTCTATCGAAATCCGTACCATGGACAAGTTACCAGAATATCTAAAAGATCATTCTATTGAAGATCTTGTAGAATATTTTCAAACTCATCATATCAAGCCGCTTGCATTTAATGCTCTAGTATTTTTCAATAATCGTGATGTAGCAGGCTATAGGGCCATCATTGATGAATTCAAAAAAATGATGAAAATAGGCAAAAAAATTGGTGTTCAGTATGTGGTAGCAGTGCCATTGGTTACTGAACAAAAAATTCTGAAACAGGATATTAAAAACAGTTGTGTAGAAGTCCTTAAAGAGCTGTCTGATATTGCTCAGCCTTATGGCATTAAAATAGCCGTAGAATTTGTTGGACATCCGCAATGTACGGTCAATACTTTTGGGCAGGCTTACGACATTGTTGAAACAGTTAATCGTGAGAATGTCGGATTAGTTCTTGATTGTTTCCACTTCCATGCAATGGGATCAAAAATGGAAGACCTGAAGAACGCAGACGGCTCGAAAATCTTTATCTTACACATGGATGATACAGAAGATTTCCCAATTGGATTCTTAACAGATGAGGATCGAGTATGGCCTGGATTAGGTGCAATTGATTTAGATGGCATTTTATCAACATTGAAGGAAATTGGTTTTTCAGATGTTGCGTCTGTAGAATTATTTCGTCCGGAATATTATCAATTAGACGCAGAGGAAGCCATTAAGGTTGCTAAAGAAACAACAGTAAAAGTAGCTTCAAAGTATTTTGAATTTGATACCATTGCAGTTGGATAACTGAACAAGCAAAAGTTTTAAATTGTAGATTGTAGTAGCTCGACACGTAAAAGTGTGTACTGCACCCCATACCATATATATTAATAAATGAGGTCAGTGTTATAGGTATATATTGGTAATGATATAACTATATATTTATATAGTGATGGATTAGAAAACAGCCCTTTTCATTCTGTGAACTATAACCCGAATATTGGACACTAATTAAAAAGTGCCCCTTATTCGGGTTTTTCTATGTCCTCACACAGAAAACCCGTTTATAATAAAAGAATTATTGTGGACGGAGGATTTACATGAGTAAGAATTTATTTACGGAATATCAGATGAAAGAATTGGAGAAGAACCC
>NZ_JAGGQW010000048.1 GCF_018613065.1 Bacillus sp. ISL-7
TTTTTCAGTGCCCTCCCCGTCCTCCCGCAGGAGTCTGCGTGCCTGGAGCGCAAATCAACAGACATGTTGCAAAGCCTATATATTAATAATATTATAATAAATTAATGCGGTGAATGGTTAAAGTTATTGTAGAAAATAAGAGGCTGTCGAAAGTTTCTCGACAGCCTGACTCCATCCACTGGTGGAGTTTTTCTATTTCTGTCTGCATGTTATTAAAGTCCGATTACAACTGAGGTGGTTAGATTCTGTAATACTTTTGCGACACTCATCGCCACAATAGGACTAGATTTAGGATTTTGCTTAAAAGGCTTGTTTTGAATCGTTATTTCCATTTGACCAAAAAAGCCCTTCGCAATGATTGTGTGGGTATTCATTTGAATCGTTGGGTCCACATAAACTTGAACCTTCGTTTCTTCGAATCCAATCCCGGCAAGACTGAGTGCCGCGGAAACATTTACGTTTTCAGGGAATAATTTTGCAGCGTTTCTGGCATTACCATCAAAAACACAAAAAGGTTCAGTAATTGTTTCCAAATCTACTTTCTCCTCCGCAATCGTCCCATACCAACTTTTTGTTGGTTTCCTTGTAATTAAGGTTATTTCATCGATTTCACCCAATACCCCAGCAGCGATCCGATCCAAACCTGCGATGGCAGCAGATGGAATAATTATTCGTTGATTGTATTTAGTTGCGGCCGCCTGTAAGGACTCATAAAAGTCTATGTTAGCTAAAGCACCGACTGAAAGGATGACTAATTTACTTCCTGAGGAAAGGGCTTTTTCACCGTATAGTTGGAGGGCATGATGACCGGCTGCTTCAATAATGATATCTAAATTTTGGTTAAAAAAAACATCTTCATTAGTAGTTACTGTACATTGACTAGGTGGATTGCCTAAAGGACCTAGTGGGGTTCTAACCAAAAGGGCTTGAAGGGCAACATCCCCCGCATGTCCTGACTCAATTAACTCGCTAATACTCTTTCCAAGTGTTCCATATCCAATGATACCAGCTCTAAGCATATTCATTCTCCTCGGATTAAAATTTTTTATACTAATGAACTATAAAGTTACCAATCTATGTATTAAAAGTGTTTTGTATACCATATACCATCAATTTTCTACATTTTAGTCGATTCGATCCACAAAAGCAATAGTAATCATATAAATTTATATAAACTTCTAAATTTTCAAAATTGTTTGCAAATATTAGAGAATAATGGTATATTATTTTCAACCTTATAGTAAACAAGGTGTACATAGTGAAAAGAAAGGGGTTGATCATAATCATTCCTAAAGAATCAAACTACATAAAACGCAACTTAGAGTGTTTGCACTAGTTTTTCTTTGTTTGTAGATTGAATGATTTAGGAACTAGAAAATGTTCTGAAGTAAAGAGCTTTCAACTTAGTGTTTGGTTGTCATGTAATTCCGTAAAAAATTTATAAATATTTGGTATACAATCTACAATATTCAAAATATTATCTCTTCGATTTATTCTTTTAATGGAATCGCAATTGTCTATCTTTATAGGAATAAGAAAAGCAAATCAGAAGTAGAGGATATACACCATGATAGCCATCCATTTATAACTAATATTCCTCTCCTACGGTCCTTTTCCAATAATTAAGGAAATCTTTCGCTACAATCGTTTTAAAAATTTTTTAAAACATGGAGGGGAAATATGGAATTAACAGCAGCTCATTGGGTTTATCTAGTTGTCACTGTAGCCGTAATTATTATCATGCTTTTTAGAAAAGGTGTTGTTTTACCTCTAATTGTTGGTACCTTTATAGTAGCAGCCGTGTATAAAGGTAGTGTTATCTCAGGGTTTCAAGCCGTCTTTAATGCTAACCTTGTTGCCGCTAAGGAATTATTTAGTATTTTCCTAATCATTTCCATTATGATTGGTCTCCTTAATTCCTTGAAGGATCTAGGTGCAGATAAGAGGATGGTTGTACCGATAAAAAGAATAATGGTAAACGGTCACGTTTCTTATCTAGTATTAATGGTTACAACCTATGTGATTTCACTCTTTTTCTGGCCAACCCCAGCTGTTCCATTAATTTGTGCTTTGTTAGTGCCTGCTGCAGTAAGTGCAGGATTGCCAGTCATGACATCAGCAATGGTTATTGTTATTGCAGGACAGGGTATGGCACTTTCATCAGACTATATTATGCAAGTAGCCCCAATGCTTAGTGCGAAAGCCGCAGGAATTGATAAAACCTTAGTATCTGATAAGGCCTTCATTCTTTCTCTCATTACTGGAATAAGTTCTCTAGCGATTGTGTATGTGACACATCGAAAATCCATTACAAAAAGATCTGTTAATGAGATCAATAAAGCAGAAAATGCATTCTTTCAAGTTTCAGAGGAACTTGCTGCCACGGTAGAAGAGACTGCCGAAGTTATCAAGGTAAAGGAAAAGTGGGGAAAAATATTTGCGATTATTGTGCCTTTAGCGATGCTTGCTGTTATGATTTTTATGTTCCAAACCAAAATTGGCGGAGGAGCTGGATTTGAGGGAGGCGATGGCGCTGCCTTTATTGGAGGTGTTGCAACGATTCTCTTAGTTTTGGCGACGATTGCTTTTAACCGAATTCATGCACTCGATAAAATCAGTGAACATATTACCGAAGGTTTTGTATTCGCATTTAGAGCGATGGCACCCGTCATTCCGATTGCTGGCTACTTCTTTATGGGAAGTGGAGACTTTTCAGGGGCTATCCTATCTTTAGGTGAAGATGCTGCCAAGCCAGGCTTTCTATTTGATTTGATCCAAGCAGGTCAAAATTATATTCCACATAGCCCAATTATTGCAGCATTTAGTATCTTAATCGTTGGAATCATTACAGGGTTAGATGGTTCTGGGTTTGCAGGGCTACCGTTAACAGGTGCTTTGTCTGGAGCGATTGGACCTGGAAGTAATATCGATCCTTCCGTTCTGGCAGCTATTGGGCAGATGGGTGCAGTTTGGAGCGGCGGAGGTACGCTGATTGCATGGTCATCTCTTGTTGCAGTTGCCGGGTTCCTACAAATATCACCGTTAGAACTGGCCAGAAAGAACTTCTTCCCAGTTATAACCGGACTTACCATTGCTACAATACTGGCCGTTATCATTTGGTAAATTAACAGTTTTAATGTATTTAAGTATACTAGATACAGAAATTAGGGGTCGCTAATAAATAAAGAAGCTATTCCAAAAGTCAGCACAAAACTGATTTTTGGGATAGCTTTATTATTTTAATTTGAATGATGACAATTTGTTATCTTGTGAAGACAAAATACATAGGATGAAAAGATGAGAGGGGATAAAGGATGAAACAACAAAGGATTGGTTTAGTAGGGATAGGAAAATTAGGAACAGCGTTGATGACTCATTGGGATAAAAAATCAATCCCAATAGGTGTTTACCACCCAGTGGAAACAAAAGCCAGAAATTATCTCCACTTATTTCAAAATGGCTATCACTTAACAGAAAGTGAAATAAGTAATGTAGATATCTTAGTTCTCGCACTTCCTGCTCCGGAGATTATTCCGTTTATCTCAAGCTTAAAGCTCCAGAGCAATGCTCAGCATTCACCATCTATCATTAATATGGCCACGAACCTTGCTACCAATGAGCTAACGACCAAGTTTCCAAGCTTAGAGGTCCATGGTATAAAGTATATGGGGCATTCGAGAGATTTATTGGAACACGCAAATGGTTTATTTATTACTGAATCCGTATTAACCCCAAAAATTAAAGAGCTTTTTGAGGAGATTGGAAGGGTAAAGATTGATCGTGAAAGTTGTTTAACAGAGGTAAATAAATTAGCCACGTATTTTGCCTTAAAAACGGCCATCAATATCGAGACTGAGTTTGAGGATAGAGGATTATCCCCAGAATATCTTAAAAGAGCGCTAACATCGCTAGCACCCGAAGTGATACGTTCCTATAATGAGGGGAGTCTTGGTCACTTTGCTAAGGAAATAGTCAAAGAAATTAAAGCAGAGAAATCTAGTGATGGTCCTACAAGCCATTAAATTGCTAAAGGTGTCAATCAAATGATTGACACCTTTAGTTATGAGCGGCTGCGTTAGGCAAAAAACACTTGTAAAATAAATAGATACAACATGACACAGCCAATATAAATGCTTGCGAATGGCAGGTTCCAGTTAGACACTTTATAGGAGCTTTCCTTAACGATGTTTGACATAAGACCTAATGTCGCATTATAAGGGCCCACTAGAAAAGCAGAAACAGCTCCTGCTAACATCGCCACAGTCAAGATATGCGGTGATATCCCAATCACCTCTGGGTTCAAACCCTCTGTCATTAGGGCTAGTGAAACTGCGGGATGGAGTCCTAGAAAAGCAAAAGCCAACGGGATTAGAGGCAATAAAATCAAAAAGATTTCTACACCTGCTAAACTAATAAACTTATTTACCCAAGTATCCAGCCATACATTAGTATGAGAAACATTAATGGTTGAGATAAAAAATCCTGTCGATAAAAAAATAAAAAATTGATCCTTCATACTTACAGAGAAGGTTTGAAAATGCTTAACCAATTGGGCCCCGAACTCTTTCCCCTGTTTTAAGAATAGAGACCAAGAAAAGGAAAATGGAATGACAAGTAGGGATACTAAAATTAAAAACGGATAAGGAAACTTTGTTTCTACTAAAGAAATGACCACGTTAAAAATGATGATTGCCAGGAGAATTTGAAAGACTCTACCCGAACGATTCATCTGACCCGATGATTCTATCGTAGCAGCGGTTTCGTGGACGGATAGGTCCTTTTTGTTTTGGATCATGAAATTTGCCTTACGTGAGCCGATATACCAATCCACCCCCATACCAACGATGCTTAATGGAATGACATACGGGAGTATCGAGACCCAGCTAACTCCTGTCATTGTGATAACTATCCCGACAATTGGTGTAACAGGTGCCCAAAGTAAAGGCATGGCAAACCCGCGCGTAATCGCTCGGCTCATGAACCGTTCTTTATTCTCTACGGGAATGACATCTAATGCAGGCCTAATCGAGTAGTATGTCATTGGTAATGTGGCCAGATTCATAAAAATACTAAAAAAATAAGATATACCAGACGTAATCATGTACAGTTGACCTGAGGTTTTTACTCTTTTTTGAATAATATTTTGTATGCCCCCGCTATAACCGCCTAGTTTTATCGGTATCCCTAAAACCGGAATCAGTGTAAACATGGTTAGCATGTCCAGCATAGGGCCAAAAGAAAGAATATATTGATGCCAGGAAGCCCCGCTTGTCCATAATAAGACCACTCCAAGCAGCAAAAATGTACCTCCTAAAACTTGAACAAATCGCTTGGCTTGAAATAAGGTAATAATCACAATCGCAAGACATAGACAGGAGATTAGTACACCAAGATTTAGCACAGGCACCAGCACAGAGAATAGATACAATAAAATTACGATAAAAAACATATACCTCAGCATATCAACCACCCTAACTTTTATGGATTGTATACCAAATCTTATTATTTAGGCTAAATTTGTCACGTATTTGCAATTAATTATGAATAAACATGGTATTTGGTATACAAAAATCTTGTTTTATTGTTAATTCCATTATACAATTACATTATCAAATAACTCAATTAATAGGGGGATTTTAAATGTTCAACTTTCTATTTGGATCCAAAAGGGCTGCAAAAAAAGCTGAGAAAAAACTAGCTGCACTAAGAAAAACTCTTAAGTTCTAACGTTACTATTCCACCGCCGCCTAAAAGCCGGCGGTTTTTTGTTCTTTAAAAACAATATCAAGACAAAAAAACGGAGAGCCAAGCTACCTCTCCGGATTTTATATATAGAAAAGCTATATTTTTGCACAATATATATTCTAAACGGCTGCCTCAGCAGATCTTACCAGTTTGGAGTTGACAGAATCCTCGCTGTTCCCGGACGCCTTGACAATCTCATTTAATTCCTCGCGAGCAGCTTCAATGGTATCAAACTTTTCAAAAAACTTTACAGCTATTTGATTAACATATTCTTTTCCTTCAAAATTTTCAAATAATCGAATTTTAATCGTTTCATCAAGGACTTCAGCAATCGTATATTTTGCTTTTAAATTGTCAAAGAAATAGAAATGGTAGGTTTCAATCGGTTTTAACCCATCGTTTTCGAGAATTGTTTGGAAGGTATCTTTATTAGTTAAGACAATATATTTCCCCATGTAGAACACTCCTTTGAGTTTTTTATAACCTTAAATTTTAAGTCAGATAAGTATTTAATTTCTGTTACTCTAAGTATAGTAACTTCCTACCTTAATTTTTTTCTTTACTCACCTCCAAGGAATATTGTATACCAAACTACTTATGTGTATTTTATATCAGGATGTTAAAATGTTCAAGGTTATATTCTAAATATTTAAATAATTACCAAAGTTGTAGATAGACTACTGATTTACATGAAAAAAATTCGTACTAACTAAAAATTCTAGTTTGCTTATCTAACAAAAAGATTGTATACTTCAGAAAAGTATCAAAATTTTTAGAATAAACAGAAAGGGGTAACAATATGCCAAAAGTGATTCTTCATGTTGATGGAACAACAATTGAACAAGAAGTGAAAGACAATGCCAATTTAGTAGTATTAGCAGGGACCCGTCAATTACCAAAATTAAAGTATGGCTGCGGAATGGGGCGATGTACAAAATGCACTTGTATCGTCGTAAACGGAGCTGAGTCTTTATCTCCACCGAATTGGAAAGAAGAAAAAATGCTTGGGGATAAGGTCAATGAGGGCTACCGCTTAACATGTCAATTAACCATTAAAGAAGATATTGAAATTTCTCAAGAAAATATCTCGATCCAAGCCCCGAAGAAACAATCTGCTATCCAATCTTGATAAGGAATTTATTTTAGATTTATTAATGGTATACAAAATACAATCAACTTAAGTAGGTGAGTTAAAATGGATTGTTATGATTTAACCAGCATGACATGGAAAGAAGTAGAAGAATCGCTTAAGACTGTTGAATTTGCGATCATTCCAATTGGTGCTCACGAACAACATGGTCCCCATATGGTAGAAAGTTGCGATGCTGTCTTAGCTGAAAAGATGGCCAAGAAGTTAGGCCAACGAATGTTTCCTTTTGCATTGGTCACACCAACCATTAATATGGGTGTTTCCCAACACCATTTAAATTTTCCGGGAACGATCTCCTTGCAGCCCACGACATTAATTGCGGTTTTAAAGGATGTTATCTCATCATTGAAGCATCACGGCATTAAAAAGTTTTTGTTTTTAAATTCTCACGGAGGTAACCAGTCGACGCTTAATGTTGCCTCAATGATGTTAACCAAAGAAATGGATGTTGAAATTTACTATGCAAAGACGACTGCATCTGCTAAAAAGGCGATAAAGGAAAATATCACTTCACCATTATATGGACATAGCTGTGAACGAGAAGTTTCCGAAGCACTATATTTAGCGCCCGACCTTGTCCGTCTTGAAGACCTTGAAAAAGGTGATATCCAAGAAGAGGGAAGATGGAAGCAGCTTCGACCTGGAAAAGCGATTCAAGGATTTTATTATTATGAAGAAATGACGAATAACGGCTGTATCGGGGATGCCACAAAAGCAAGCTGGGAATTGGGCCAGCAGATCGTGGAGGAATCCTTAGCTAATCTTTCAAAAGAACTCTTCAAAATACTAGATCTGAAAGTGGATGTCCGTCCATAATTTTAGTAGTAGAGAGGGAAGATTATTAATCTTTAAAAAATTCTAAAAATTATATTTACAAATAAACAATATATTGGTAGTATAAACGTAAGGTATACCAAAACGATATTTTCACCGAATAAAAGAGTGCTGGAATAGGGAAGAATCCACAATCTTTTTATTTTTAATCTAATTTGGTATACAAAATATCAAATGCCAAGTTAAACTTGGGTACCTACATAAAATTAGAGGAGGAGTTTCAGTTGACAGAATTATTATCTAAAGATGAATTTCGCAAACAATTAGAAGAAGCAATTAAAGGTAACCATAGCCAGAAGGCTCCATTTACAGTTGCTTGGGCTGAGGGCAAACTTGGAAGAAAGCACTTTTCTAGATGGGCTGAAAATCACTACCATTATGTAGGACCATTCGCAGATTACTTAGCGTATATTTATCACAACACTCCATCAGATCCAAAATTTGCCGCTGCAAAAGATTTCACTTTACAGAACATGTATGAAGAAGAAATTGCAGCTGACCGTCACACTGATTTATTGATTCGTTTTGCGGAAGCATGTGGTACGACTGCAGAAAGAATTATCGATCCAAACAATATGGCTCCAACCACTTTAGGGCTTCAAAGCTGGTGTTTCGCAGTTGCAGCACGCGAGAATTTCGTCGTAGCAACAGCAGCTCTAGTTGTAGGCTTGGAATCACAAGTACCAGATATTTACCGTAAGCAAACACCTGCTTTACGTGAACAATATGGGTTTACAGATGAAGAAATTGAATTTTTTGATTTACACATCGTATCTGATGAAATCCATGGTGAGCGCGGTTATAAAATTGTTCTTGACCACGCCGATACTCCTGAGTTGCAACAACGTTGCTTAGAAGTCGTTCGTACAGGTGCAAAAATGCGCCGTATGTACATGGATGGGCTTTGGAGAGAATATTGTGAGCAGGATTTAGGAGCACTAGTAGAAACAAAGTAATAAGAAAACTTTACCGGCCGTCCTATTAATCTTGTAATTTAAAGGTTTAAGTGACGGCCATTTTTTTATAAAAGACATGGAAACAAATAAATGAAAAAAGGTGATAGTTGTGATAACTACAAAAGTAGAGACATTCAATAACTATATAAATGGAGAATGGCAGGAATCCGTGAGCCGGAAAACATTTTTTAGTGTGAACCCTGCAAATACCGAAGATCTTGTTGGGGAATTCCAGGCATCAAACGAACAGGATGTTAAAATTGCGATTGAAGCGGCTAAGAATGCTTTTCCTAGTTGGTCCCAAACGGCACCTTCCAAGCGTGCTGCCATCCTAAATCAAGCCGCCAGCATACTAGAACAAAATGTAATGGCTTTAGCTGAAGAGTTAACTAGAGAAGAAGGAAAGCATGTTGATGATGCCAAGAATGAGGTGTTACGTTCTGCGCAAACGCTCCGCTATTATGCAGTAGAAGGACAAAGCTTTACGGGGGAAACCTTTCCAAATGATGATCCGAATATGAAAGTTTCAACGGAAAGAGAACCGCTCGGAGTAGTAAGTGTCATCACTCCATGGAACTTTCCGCTTTCTATACCAGCCCGAAAAATCGCTCCAGCTCTAATCACGGGGAATACGGTTGTTTTTAAACCGTCCTCAGATACTCCACTGATCGCTTTCCGTCTAGTCGAAGCACTAGATAAAGCAGGAATTCCTAAAGGCGTGATTAACTTTGTTACGGGAAAAGCATCAGACGTCGGTGATTTATTGGTAACCCATCCTGCTGTTAGAGCCGTCACTTTCACAGGTTCAACCGCAGCTGGGGAAGACATTCATAAAAAAGCAGGCTTTACAACCCGGACGCAAATGGAACTGGGCGGGAAGAATCCTTTAATTGTTATGGATGACGCCGATCTCAATCAAGCCGCCACTTTGACCGTAAACGGGGCCTTTTCTTTAACAGGGCAAGCTTGTACGGGAACGAGTCGTGTCATCGTCATGAAAAACGTAAAAGTAGAATTTGTTCAGAAACTTGTTGAAAAAACGAGGGCACTAAAAATAGGTAATGGGTTTGAAGCAGGCGTGAAAATTGGTCCGCTTGCCAATGAAAAACAATTGAAGAATGTCTTGAAATACATCCAATTCGGAAAAGAAGATGGTGCTGAATTAGTATATGGCGGTGAGCCATTAGTGACTGGAGAATTCGAAAAGGGATACTATGTCCAGCCTGCTATTTTTACCAATGTAAACGCTAATTCTCGGATTGCGAAAGAAGAAATCTTTGGCCCAGTCGTGGCTGTGATTGAAGTAGATACATATGAAGAAGCCATCGCCGTTGCGAATGACGTCGAGTATGGTTTATCCGCTTCGATTGTTACCAATAATCTCAAAATCGCCAACCAATTTACAAAGGATATCCAAGCGGGAACAGTCAAGGTTAACCGCACAACGACAGGGAATTTAATGAATGCACCATTTGGAGGCCTGAAAAAATCAAGTACTTCTACATTCCGTGAATCCGGAAGAGTGGGCTTAGAGTTCTTTACGCAATTAAAAACTGTCTATATGGGCTATTAAAATAATACATTAGGTAAAGGAGAACAGCCATGAAATCTGTGTTGAAATTAGAACTAGAAGAAGCAAAGTTAATGATTGAGGCAGCTAAGAAAAAATCAGAAGAGATCAATGTTCTAGAAACCATCGCTATTGTCGATGATGGCGGCAACCTGCTAGCGCTTGAACGTATGAATGGAGCACGCATCACGGGGCCTGAAATCTCGATTGCTAAAGCGTATACGGCTGCTGGCCATAAACGCTCTACCCATTTATTTAACAAGGAGCCGAATGGACCTGCACTTCCTGGAAATGAAGCCTTTGGAATTCAACAGATGCTTCCAGGGAAATTCGCTATTTTTGTTGGTGGATTCCCAATTGTTGTCAATGGTGAAGTGGTAGGTGGAATTGGTGTAAGTGGCGGGAACGGCGAGCAAGACACGGCTGTGGGTACTGCCGCCCTGCAAGCATTGCAAAGTTATCTTGAAAGTGATGGGCTGGAAGTAATTACGGAAGCAGACATAAAAAAATAATAATAATAGGACCTCATTCAAAGCATTTGTTTTAGCAGAATGGGGTCTATCTTAATCTTCGGTTCTATTAAAATATGCGACAGAATGTTATATTGGTATAAAAAGGGGGAGAGTCAACTGAAAGCATATGTTGAGTTAGCAATTGGATTTGCCCGCACCGGTGTGACCGGTTATGGGGGCGGACCCTCGACGATACCGCTGATTGAATTTGAAGCTGTTAAAAAATACAAATGGATGAACGAACAGGAATTTGTCGAAATCCTGGCATTAGCTAATACCTTGCCAGGACCGATTGCCACCAAAATGGCGGCGTATATTGGTTATAAAGTGAAGGGGTATTTAGGTGCGACCGTGGCTATTCTTACTCACATTTTACCATCAATTATTGCCATGATCGCTTTATTGGGTGTGCTTTATAGGTTTAAAGAATCACCAATTGTCAGCGGGATGGTTCAAGGGGTTACACCTGTGATCGGATTTATGCTCTTGGAGATGGCTTATCGTTTTTTCCAAAATGGCCGGAAAGGGTTAGGTTTTCCAATTATGCTCTCACTTTCGGTCGTTTCTTTAATATTTGTCCAGTTTCTTGATTGGCATCCCGGCATCTTGATTGCGGTATTTCTCATCACTGCCTATTTCATTGCGGATCGAAAAGAAAAAGCGGCAAAAGCTTCCGCTAAGTTGCTTCTTCAGAGAAAGGAAAAAAGTTCATGATCTATTTGCATATCTTTTGGGCGTTTTTTATTGCTAATTTATTGGGATACGGCGGCGGCCCTGCAACCATTCCATTAATACAAAATGAAGTGGTCAACAATTACCATTGGATGAGTTTATCCGAGTTTGGGGATGTATTGGCGATTGGGAATGCCTTGCCAGGACCGATTGCCACCAAAATGGGCGGTTATATTGGTTATGAAGTGGGGGGGATTCTTGGTGCAGTAATTGCTCTAATCGCAACGATCCTTCCTTCTGCTCTCGCCGTTATTTTACTTTTTAAGTTTGTAAATCTATTTAAAGGTTCTCCAAAAGTAGCACTTATGACAAAGTCAGTACAACCGATTATTGCGATTTTACTTGCTGTGATGGCCTATCAATTCTTTTTAACAGCTTATGAGAATAGTGGTGTTTTTCATTTAGTCTTTTTGGCTGTGGTTAGTTATTTTGCTTTGGTTAGAGTAAAAATACATCCATCCCTTCTAATTGTTTGCTGCTTGATCTATGGTGGAGTGTTTCTTTCGTAAAAATGAATGTTAGAAAATAATAAAAAATAAGCGGGTGGAATTTATGGACGTAAGATGGGAGGAAAACAATCTTTTATCGATTCGGGAGCATGCATATATTTATTTAAAGGAAATGATTCTGGAGGGTGAATTAAAAGCGGGCGATCGTTTAATTGAAAGAGAACTTGCCGGGAAATTAGGCATCAGCCGGACACCGATTCGGGAGGCTTTGTTCCGGTTAGAATCCCAAGGCTTTGTAAAAACGGTTCCCCGAAAAGGTGTCGTCGTCTCCAATATTTCCGAAGGTGAAGTCATCGAGGTATTTACAATTCTTGCCTCTTTAGAAGTTTTGGCCGTTAAATTAGCTGCGGGGCGGATGGATAGAGAAACGCAACTAGAATTGGATCAAAAGATCGAAGAACTGATGTTGTTAAGAGATCAAGCCGAAGAAAACTTTAATCTTGAACATATACAAATGAATCGTCTGATTAATAAGGCGTCGAAAAGCCCTAAATTGTTTGAGATTCTCTCTGGTCTGATTGACTATATACATATGGCTGCAAATATGGGATATGAGACACCAGGCAGAAGAAAAGAATCCTTAAGGGAACATATTGATATCATGAAAGCCTTGCGCGATAAAGAAGCGGAAATGGCAGAATATTTAATGAGAATTCATATTGAAAACTCGAAAAAAGCATATATCACTTATATTGAAAATATTAAAGAAAAGCTGTATAAAAAAGAAAAATTGATGTTCACTTGAAAAATACCAATGAAAGTTCTCGTAGCGAGATATCATCTTTGTTAATGACCACACCGACTTCACGATGTGGTCTTATATTTATCTTTTTTTGAAATGAAAAAATTTAAAATATTTGTATTGTCTGAAAATTATAGATATGGTATATTGTATACCAAGAAGATTAATTTTAGGGAGGATACGAGGCATGCCAAAAATAAATTTCATTAACAGCAATAAACAATTAGAGGTACCCGAGGATTCGAATATCTTGAGGATGTCCCTTCGTTACGATGGAGAACTCCCAAACCGATGTGGCGGGGGAATTTGCGGCAGCTGCGTTTTTAAGGCGGAAGAAGGCGCTGAATTCCTCGATAAAGTCAAGGTACAGGAAAGAAGAAAATTAGGTGAAGAGTGGTTAGGAGAAGGATATCGCCTCGGTTGTCAAACATTTGTGACAAATGGAGATATTTCGATTTCTTGGGAAGATGCATTTACAGAAGTCGTGAAGAAAAGGAAGCCTGATAAACTCCAGAAAGAAGTCTCTACCATTTAGTAAGCTTAGTTAAAGAAAAATATGAATTCGGGGTGAGATCATGTGGGCCTGTGATAAACATATGAAAGAAATATTAACCTTCTTAGAAACTCCCCATATTAGCAAAGCTTCTTATCAAATTAAATGTTCACTTTGTGATAATCATGCACTAGCAAAAATCTATTACACTCATAAACCTTTGCATTTGAAAAAAAATAAAAAATTACGTGCATTTGCATAGCATCTATTATGGCCTACCTCGAGTGCTTTAAGTTGTAAAGTAGAGAGGGACAGGCACCATTTATAAAGGCTGTCCCATTAGTTTAACTTAGGGCAGTTTTTTTATGAAATAAATCCTGATTTGTAAATACTATACTTGACATATGACTAGGAATTGGTTTTTTCCTATAAACTAAGTAGTATTATTGTTGCCCTAACAGCGTATTTAAAGGAGAAGGAATCGATGGAAAACAAACTGATTGAAACCTGTACAAGCCTCATTAAAAATACAAAAAAAATCGTTGTGCTAACTGGAGCGGGGATTAGTACAGAATCTGGCATAAAAGACTTTCGTTCAAGGTCTGGGGTTTATCAACTTGCGCCGGAATATATCCTTTCCTTGGATTATTTTTATCGAAATCCAAGGGAGTTTTATCAATTTGCATTCGAAAATCTTTACCATCCGGATGCTGTGCCGAATGTAGGGCACAGGATTTTGGAGAAGTGGGAAAAAGATGGGAAGGTTTCTCATATAATTACCCAAAATATTGATGGACTTCATCAAAAGGCGGGCAGTAAGAAAGTCATAGAATTCCATGGAACCATAAAAACAGCAACTTGCTTGCATTGCGGTAAAAGCTATTCGACAGAAGAGATGGAAAATCGTCTCAATACCATCGATGAATTCTATATCTGTGACCATTGTGATACCAGCGATAAAAGAGAACGTTTTATAAAACCGGATGTCGTTTTGTTCGGTGATACAGGCAAGTGGTTTACTGTGGAGGGATTTGATGCGATTTTAAATATGATTCATGAGGCGGATTGTGTTTTGGTATTAGGGACGAGTCTAAAAGTAACGCCATTCTCCACTTTCCCCCAATACAGAAGGCAAGGAGTTCCATTAATTATTATTAATATAGGAGAAACTCCTTATGATACAGACAGTAATACATATGTTATTCAAGAGTCTATCGGGAAAACCTTGTCCTTATTGGATCAAAAACTAGGAAACTGAGACCGGACAACAGCCTTACAAGATGTTCCTCATTTTTCCATCGTAAAAGTAAAATCCACAAAACACACGGTTCTGTGGATTTTTTTGAGTTTTGATTAAATCATCCAAGTCGTTACTACTTCGCAAAAAAGTTTTCTGTATAATAGGGCTGCGATTCGTCATTAAAAGCTACGCCAACTCCTAAAAACTCGTAACCCTCCCGCAAAATATTTTCACGATGCCCGAGGGAGTTCATTAAACCTTCATGGGCGAAGATGCTGCTAAATTGCCCATAGGCAAGGTTTTCCCCAGCCATATGAAAACTGATATCATCCTCTTTCATCCGGTCAAACGGTGATTGTCCTTTCAGATTGGTGTGATCGAAATACTGATGGACCGCCATATCGGTGCTATGTTTACGGGCTGTTCCTCTAACATGCTCATCCCATGTTAGAACTGTAAGCTGATGATTGACTCGTGCTGCATTGGTCAAATCGAATAATTGATATTCAAAGCCTTCTTTTAACGCTGAATTGGCTTTGGTGTAAAAGCCTGTTTTCTTCTGCTCAAAGTCTTTACTGATTAATTGTATCGCTGTTACCGTATTGTTTTCATGTTTATCATAAAAGATGGTTACGTAAGTTCCCTCAAGCAAGAACACATCATAGTCACTATTTTCCTGTAATTGATAAACTGTCATTCCTTTTTGGATGTTGGTGATCGGTTCACCTAGTTTTGCGCGAACATCTATCTTGGAACTTCCGAGTTTGATTCCTTTAGTGGATGCAATTAAATCTTGGTTCGTGTATAATCCTGCTGCTTTGTTGTTTTCATCATACATGACCATAAAAAAATCATGGTAATTTTCATGATAGGCGTACCAATTCGTCCCATATTCATTAAGAGATGACCGATTTGCCTTGCCTAAATTATGATCTATATCTTCTTTTAGATTACCAAGTTCTATATTATTAACTGAAAATACTTGGTTAGTAGGGATATTTAATTCTACTTTTTCTTTTTGTGGTTGCTGCTGTTGTTTAGTGAGTGGAAGTTCACCCGCCTGAAAGCCAAGTTGCCCAACTAATTGTTGAACCTTTTCATAAAAACTATTAAGTGTTTCTAATACTGTAGAGCTATCTTTTATATTCATTTCAGATTGAACAGAATCAATCTTTTTTTCTATATCGTTTTTCCCCATCTGTTTATCAATAACTGGCAATGAAACATAAAACAAAAGTATAAATGAGATAATCGCAAGTAAACGAACCATGATATTTCCTCCATTTCTATTAGAATTGTACCCAATCTAGATAAAATGTATAAGTAATATGCTTGGGGGGAATAAAGGGAACGGTATGGCTGTAATACAAATTCTAAAATCAGTACACAAAAGGTTATAAAGGCACTATCTCAAATTGGATAGTGCCTTTAACTTCTCGAATATTGGTAATTGTATAAGGGTAAAAGTCTCATGCTTGGTCAAGCCTACTTATTAATCATTTCAGAAGTATCGCTAACTCGATATATCTTCCGCGGCCGTCCCTTGGAGGAAGGTGCCTCATCACCAATAATTTCAGCTATTCCTTCTTCCACTAAACCTGTTAGAATACGCCGAGCATTTCTTGGTGTCATTTTCAGCCATTCTGCTATATGGGTTGCAGTAATTGAACCATTTCCCATTCTTTTTTGAACGGATAAAATTTTATTAAAGGTAGTAATGGTTATGCCGCTATTTTTAAGCTTTTCACTTATTTCCTTATTTTCTGTTCGGTATTGATAGGAGATTGCCTCTTGCTCTTTTAATGGACCTTCAATCGTTCCATTATTATCCACCAAGAAAGCGCAAAAAGAATCATAATTTTGGGCATGGTTTAATGCAAGCCGAGCATTTTCTTCTGCCGTCAATGCAGTATCTCCGTAACCAATTCCAATATTGGATGGTAAATCTGCAAGTAAAGATAATTTTTCCAAAAGAGAGGCAATGGAATTCTCTGTTTCTTCCAACGAACCCCTTGTCGAAAAAATAACAAATATTCCTGTTCCTATTGTAACAAAGGAACCAGATATCGACTCTGCAAAGTTTAATATAGCTGCCTGGATCTCTAAATTTAATCGATGAAGATCGTATGATACCATATTATGATCTTCTTTTTTCTCCATCCCTTGAACTTTCACGAGTATGGCAGCAATTTGTGAATGTTTAAAATGCATCGTTTCCCATTGCTGGAGGGCTGTCGACAAGGTTTCGCGTATGTTGCTTCGTGTTGGTGAAACCCAATAGGCGGTTATGTTATGTAAACAAAGCTGATCATAAAGGGAACGAAGGCTTGTTATACAAATATCTACCTTCCCATCTTGAATATGTTTTTGATGAAATGCTAGAAGATTATCAAGAGGGGTCTCATTTGTATACTCATGAACATAAACCTGGTTGCTTGGTATGCTAAGGTCGCGGTATGTTTCATAAACATCTCGTTCAGTCAGCGTGTCAATGCTAATCCTTTCTAAACTTCTTTTATCATTGTAACTGATGTCAACTAAGGTTTTGGTCAAGCTGGCACCATCTAATTGAAGTAAAAAAAATGGCTGTTTGACAGCGCTCTTTTGAAATGGGTTAAAAAGGGCAGGTCCGGCTAAAATCCAAAGGTCAACTGCATGTTGATTTTTTTGCACGATGCTAGTGGCTTCTTCAGGGTTCTGGTAGATAAATGGTACTGATTGCAGCCGGTCACTATATTCAGTTGCTATTTCAGAAATAAGATGGACAGAGTCATTTGGTCCAATGATTCCGGCTCTTGGTTTCAAAAAACTTCCCTCCCAAAAAGATTAAGTTATTTAATTATAACAATAATGGAAATCCTTTTGTCATTAATTTTCTCTAGTTGAAATATTTCATATTTTTATACTAACATTTTTAAGTTAATTATAGTGAATTTTTAGAAAATTCTGTTGACATCAGTATTTTTCAACTGTATAGTTTTATTTAAGGAACACATTAAGAATAATTCCGTAAATTAAATGATTAGGAGTGTTAGTTATGAATAAATCGAAGGAGTACCAAGATTTAGTCCCGTTGGTGGACCAACAACAATTTAAACAGGTTATAGGTCATTTTGCCAGCGGTGTATCGATCATCACCGTCAGTAATAATGGAGTAGATTTTGGGATCACTGCAAGTGCCGTGTGTTCCGTTTCAGTCGATCCGCCCATGCTGCTAGTTTGCGTCAATAAAAGCACCGGGACTTGTCATGCCATATCGGCTGCAGAATCCTTCACGGTAAACATAGTCAATGAAACTCAAAAAGAATTAGCATTAAGATTTGCCAGAGCAAATACGGATAAATTTGATGGAGTTGACTTTTCATATGGAGAGTTAGGCAATCCTGTTTTAGGTCAAACACTTGCTACGCTCGAATGCCGGGTTGTCGAAGAAATAACAGGAGGCACACATTCCGTCTTTTTGGGCGAGGTCCAGAAGGCCGATGCAGCTGATGGAGATCCTTTAGTTTACTATCGCGGGAAATTTGGCAAATTTGAAGAAGCTTAACTATCTTCAATTAAAGTGTTAAATAGAATTGTGCGAATAATTAAATTAATAGGAGGTTGTAAAATGGCATTAATGACAGGTAAACAATATCAGGAGTCACTGAATGATGGACGCGAGGTTTATATCGATGGGGAAAAGGTTAGAAATGTGGCCGATCACCCGTCCTTTAAACCCATTGTGGATGTAAAAGCCAGGATGTATGATATGGCACATGAAACGAAGTTTGCTGATACATTAACAACCAGACTGCCAGACGGCGAAGTTGTTTCACGGGCGTATAAAATGCCTGAAACAAAAGATGATTTGACTGCGATTCGCAAACATGTTGAAACCGTTCTTGATGATCTTGGCGGGGTTGTTTATCGCGTCGGCGATGAAACAATCGGTGAAATGTGGTCCCTTTATGACGCTCAGGATAAATTAAATGAAATCGATCCGACCTATGCAAAAAATATTAGGTACCATATTGACCGAGTCGCACGAGAAGACTTGTTCCATGTTTCGGCAAACACGGATCCAAAAGGTGATCGAAGCAGATTGTTCAGCGGAAAAGATGGCGGAACCTTGCTTCACGTGGTCGAGGAGAATGACCAGGGAATCGTGGTAAAAGGGGCCAAGTTTGAGACAGCCGCTGCTTATGCGCACCAAGCATTTGTAAAACCAACAATCCTAGATTGGAATGCTGGATCCGAAAAAATGGCACCTTTCGCCTGTGGATTCATTTGCGATATGGGTGCTCCAGGATTAAAGCATATTTGCCGTACATCCTTAGGTACGGATCGGAATCCTCAAGATTATCCTATCGCCACGAAATTCGAGGAAATTGATACCTTACTTATTTTTGATAACGTCCTAATTCCGTGGGAAAATGTCCTATTTCACCGTTCCTTAGAATCAGCCGCCTATATCCGTTCCACACTTCATCGTTATTCTGCCTTTAATTACACCCTTAGAATGTTACGCAGAGCTGATTATTTAATTGGTGCAGCGCTACTGAATGTTGAACAGACTGGTTTAACCCATCTCCAAGCTGTCAAAGAAAAAATCTCTGAACTTATCAATTATCGCGAAGGAATCAATGCCCATTTAACTGCTGCCGTAGCGGATGCGAAAAGAAGTCCCGGCGGGTTAATGATGCCAAATCCATCGCTTTTGTATACAGGTCGTGTCTTTGCATTGGCCAATTTCCCGGCTATGGCCCATTTAACGAGAGAGCTCGTTGGCGGTCAATTAGCGGTCACTCCAGATTCTGCCACGATGGCAGATCCAGAAATCAAGCAATATTTTGATCAATATTATTCCGTTGGCGAGTGGTCGCCTGAAGATCGAGGAAGATTACTTTATTTTGCAAGGGATTTGTTAAATTCCTCTTATGCGGGACATAGAACCACGTTTGAATTATTTGCGCAAAGTCCGCCATTTGCTCAACAGATGGCCGTGTTTAATAACTTTAATATGGAGCCGCAGCGTGAGTTAGTCCGAAAGGCAGCAGGGCTGAATCTGACTGCGCCTGTTTCTAGTAACTAATGTAAGAAAGGAGTTTTGTCATTGAAAGTTCATACATCTGGTACATTAAAGCTCCCTGGATCCGTACTAACAATCGGGGCCCTTGATGGCGTTCATCGAGGTCATCAGGCCTTACTTTTAAAAACAAAAGAACGTGCGCAGGTGCGTGGTGTCCCTTTTGTCGTCTATACCTTTGACCCGCCTCCGAAGGTTTTCTTTAAAAAATGCCAAATGATAACTTCGCTGGATGAAAAGCTAAGCAGGCTTAACATGATAGGTGCTGACCATGTCATTGTTGGTCAATTTAATGAGGCGTATACAAAACAAAGCGTCGCTTCATTTATAGATGAGGTGATGATGATTAGACCTCTTGAAATTTGGGAAGGTCCAAACTTTCAATTTGGTAAAGATCGAAGGGGAACCATCGAGGATTTACGGACCAATTTCAATGTGGGGGTTTTAAAACCGCTTCAATGTGAAGACGGTGAATTAATCTCTTCTACAAGGATTCGCCTCCTTTTACAGCAAGGAAACTATTCTTTAGCAAAAAAATTACTTGGAGATATCCGATATATTTCCTTTTTAGCAGAAAAAAACTATGCGGTTTAATAGAATAAATGGGTTAGCAGCTTGATAGATAAGACATAATTAATAATACATGGAGCAGCAATGCTGGATTTATTCCATATTGTTGCTTCAATTTATTTTTGCGTAAAAACTGGAATCGAAATTGGCAGGATAGGAAAGCGAGGTACAGCTTTGAGGATAAATCTAGACCGATTACTGATGGATATTGAGAAATATGCGGCGTATGGGAAAAATGAACAGGGGGGTGTAACCAGGCCTAGTTTTTCTCTAGCTGATCATGAGGTTCGTCAATTATTTATTGAAGAAATAAAGGAATTGGGATTAGAAGTGACCATTGATGGAGCTGCGAATATTTGGGGTAAATATAAAGGAACGGGGAAAAACCCCGGTAGTATCGTCATAGGCTCTCATTTGGATTCTGTTCCTAATGGTGGTAAATATGATGGGCCGTTAGGTGTGTTAATGGCTAAAGAAATTGTGAAAAGATTAATAGAATTAAATATTCGCCTTGAACATGATATCGAAATTGTCTCCTTCACAGCTGAGGAATCCAATGATTTTAATTTATCCACATTCGGGAGCCGGTCATTTGTTGGCCGAATAACGGCGGAAATGCTACAGGACGCATGTGATTCAAGAGGAGCACGCCTTAGCGATGAATTGAAGAAGGTTAACGGCGGACTCGACAAATTTGCCTTGATGATGGATATGCACAGTGATAAAAAGGCATTTATTGAACTCCATATTGAGCAGGGACAGCGGTTAGAAAGTGCTAATATTCCTATGGCGGTGATTAACAGTGTTGTCGGGACATACCGTAGTACTGTTAAAGTGATAGGACAGTCTAACCACTCGGGTACAACGATGATGGAACATCGAAAAGATGCACTTACGGCTTCCTCCGAAATGATTCTTGCTGTGGAGAGATATTGTCAAGGTCAGGGGAATGTTGTTGGTACTGTCGGAAAGTTAACGATTAGTCCGAATGCCACCAATATTATTCCAGGTCAAGTTGATTTCATCTTAGAGGTTAGAGCCGAAAAGTCGGTGACTATTCAACGAGCGGTAGAGGCGATCCAAGAGGTTTTGCAGGAAATTGCCGCAAGAAGAGAAGTGGAAATACAACAGGAAGTGTTTCTTGATCAAAAACCAGTGGTCTTAGATCAGGATATTGTGAGTAGCCTTGTCGAGACAGCTAGGGAAATGAATGAACCTTGTTTGATTCTTCCAAGTATGGCTGTTCACGATGCAGCCCATATGGCAAGTGTCACCAAGTCGGCCATGGTTTTTGTCAAAAGCATAGAAGGGAAAAGTCATTGCCCTGAGGAGTATAGTTTGCCCGAGGATATTGAAAAAGCGGGTAATTTTATTTTACAGGGAATTATTAATTTAGATCGTACTCTTTATAGAACAGAGTATAGTCTGCCTATTAATAAGACGAAATGAGTTGTGAATGAAGTAGTTTACATTGCATTCTTTTAGTAAAAAACAATTAAGGCTGTTGTTAATAAATGAGACAGCCTATTTTTTGTCATGGAAAATAGATTAGCAGGACCTTATTATACTACTAAAACTTAAACTAATTATTATCTATTAAGGTCTATTTTTGGATGATTTGGTAGAACAAGTTTTAGAACAAAATATGTTATAGAATGTAAAAAATTAAAAGTTATAAAAGTGAGAATTTTTAGAAAATTAAATTGACATTAACACTATGAATTTGTTATTTTTAATTAAAGAATAATTAAAGAATAATTAAAGAAAAAATCCGTAAATAGAAATAAGAATGATAGTCAATAAATATTGGAGGGAGGAAAACGTGTGGCATTAATAAATGGGGGCACCGGGACTAAAGCAAATTTGCCGGACCTCCCTTGGAACAGGTCGAAATCCTCAAGATTATCCAATCGCCACGAAATTCGAAGAAATTGATACCTTACTTATTTTTTGATAACGTCTTAATTCCGTGGGAAAATGTCCTTTTCCACCGCTCCTTAGAATCTGCAGCCTATATCCTTTCCACACTTCATTGTTATTCTGCCTTTAATTACACCCTTAGAATCTTACGCAGAGCTGATTATTTAATTGGTGTTGCGCTATTAAATGTTAACAGACAGGTTTAACTCATCTCCAAGCTGTCAAAGAAAAAATCTCTGAGCTTATCAATTATCGCAAAGGAATCAATGCTCATTAAACCGCCGCAGTAGTTGAGTTTATAAAAATTAAAAAACGAAGAAGAAAGAGGAGGAATGAAATTGGTATTCTCTAAAAGCTTAATTGCCAAAAAATTGTTTATGTTTTTGGTGCTAGCCGTAATGTTGGTAGGGTGTTCGGCAACGAATTCTTCATCGGGAAATAGTAATTCTTCTTCCAAGAGCGGCGACACGATCAAGGTAGGATTACAAGCACCAATGACAGGTGATAATGCCCAGTATGGACAGGATATGAAAAATGGTGTGGAACTTGCGTTTAAAAAGATTAATAGTGATGGCGGAATCAATGGGAAGAAGCTTGAGTTGATCGTCGGTGACGATAAAGCGACTCCGTCTGAAGCCGTTGCCGTCGTGAATAAAATGATTATGAATGATGGAGTTAAGGCGATTATTGGAGGATATAATTCATCTCCAACATTGGCTGCACAGGATGTTTCAGGACCTGCAAAAGTCCTTCATTTAAACATGGGGGCTAGCCCAGACCTTTCAAAAACGGGCAACAAATACCTGTTCCGCGTAATCTTAACAGGTTCCGTCTACGTTCCGGCAGTTATGAAATATATGGCGGAAGAGAAAAAGGTAAAGAAAATCGCAGCACTCTATGAAAATACGGATTACGGAATCACCATGTATGATGCAGCCAAAGCGTCTACGAAAGAACAAGGCGTAGAATTTATCGCTGCTGAAAAATATAACCCAGGTGATAAAAACTTCTCATCACAATTATCAAAGATTAAAACATTAAATGCAGATGCAGTAATGGTTGTTGGTCTTTACAATGAAGTTGCCTTAATTGAGCAACAAGCAAAGCAGGCAGGATTAAACATTCAATTCTTCTCACCAGATGATTCCATGTATTCTAAGCAACTCATCACTTTAGGCGGCGATGCGGTTGAGAATCATATTTTTGCTTCGATGATTGATTTAAATGCTGAAACTGAAGAAATGAAAGAGTTTAAAAAATTAGCCGAGGAAAATAATACACCTGCTCAAGCGAATACGGCGATTTCTTATGATGCGGCCATGGCGCTTGCAAAAGCATTAACCGAAGGCGATGGCGACGCTGATAAGTCCCGTGACGCACTAGCAAAAATTGAACATCAAGGCATAACAGGGCCGATAAAGTTCGATAAAAACGGTGACCGTTCCAATACCCCAATGATTATGCAAGTGCAAAAAGGCAACTTCAAGGTTATCAAAGAATCGGAATAGGGTGATTACTAATGTTTATTGATCAACTCATAAATGGAATTGTCCTCGGAAGTATTTATGCATTAATGGCCATTGGTTACACCATGGTGTGGAATGTATTACGTTTTATTAACTTTGCACATGGCGAGGTTTATATGGGAGGGGCATTCGTGTCCCTTTATCTTCTTTTATTAGATACACCAATCTGGCTGGCATATCTTGGCGGGGTGTGTGCAGGAGCGTTACTCGGTTATTTAATGGAAAAAATGGTTTATATGAGGATGAGAAATGCGCCCAAATTAAATCTGCTGATTGCAGCAATAGGGATATCGATTGTTCTGCAAAATTTAGCTCAATATATTTGGGGGGTAACACCAGAGCGTCTAACCTCTCCATTTCTATCCAAAAATATAGCGGTGGGAGATATGCTGATTAATCAGCATTATATATTTATCATTATCCTGACCATTCTTGTCATGATCGTTTTGGAGTTATTTATTAATCGAACACTTATGGGGAAAGCGGTTCAAGCAGCCTCCCAGAATATAAAAGCAACGCAGTTAATGGGGATTAATGCCAATAAGATCATTTCAATCACGTTTGCTATTGGGTCTGCAGTTGGCGCACTCGCTGGTATTTTAGTGGGACCCGTATTCTTAGTCTATCCAACCATGGGGGTATTTGCAGGATTAAAAGGATTTACAGCTTCCGTTATGGGCGGAATGGGAAATATACCTGGCGCCATGATTGCGGGGTTATTACTTGGCGTCATTGAAAGCTTTGCCGCCGGATTCATCTCCTCTGGTTATCGTGATGCGGTCGCAATGGTGATCTTGTTATTTATTTTATTAGTTCGTCCTCAAGGAATATTCGGAAAAATTGTCCAACAAAAAGTATAAAGGGGGGAGAGGAAATGGAACTGATCAAAAAACCGGCTTTCCGAAAAATCGTGCTTCTATTTGGAGGGATTGCATTATTTCTCCTACCGTTTGGAATCGTAAATCCGTACTTTATGTATATTATTAATCTGATCTTAATTTATGCCATTCTAGCTTTAGGTCTTGATCTCATTGTTGGCTATACGGGCCAGGTTTCTGTTGGCCATGGGGCATTCTTTGGAATAGGGGCCTATGTAGCTGCGATCCTGGCTAAAAACTTAGGTTTCTCATTATGGTTAACACTGCCATTCTCGATTATCATCACTGCGATTATCGGGTTTATCATTGGATTTATTGGGTTGAAATTAATCGAAGAATACCTGGTAATGGCCACCCTCGCGTTTGGAACCATTATCTGGCTAGTTTTTCTAAATTGGACCGATTTAACGGGAGGCCCAATGGGAATTGCAGGAATATCAGCTCCTCCAACTATTAAATTGGGAACCTTGGAATTTCCGTTTATACAATACCATGACTATTACCCATTATTATTAATCTTCGTATATCTAGGCATCTTAATTACTAGATTAATTATCAAGTCCGGATTTGGCCGTGCCTGTACGGCAATCCGTGATGATGAACTGGCCGCCCAAGCGATGGGAATCCCGGTATTTAAAACAAAAGTAAATATGTTTACCATTTCGGCGGCATTCTGTGGTGCTGCGGGTGCATTATATGCCCATTTCCTTCATGTCGTCAGTCCGGAAACTTTTGCTTTTGGCATGTCTGTAACTATTTTAACGATGGTCATGATCGGAGGTCAAGGATCAATTGCAGGAGCGATTATTGGAGCGGCGATACTCACAGTTTCCTCCGAGGCATTAAGGGAAACACCAGAATTGAGAATGTTAATTTATGGCTTCTTGATCGTCATTATGATCATGTTTTTTCCAAAGGGAATCATGGGTTTGTTCCAAATTTCCAAGCAGCGTCTTTTAAAGAGAGGTATTCAAGTTGAAAAAACCGTTATCGAGAAAGAGGGGTTGAGTTATGAGCAGTAATCTTGTTGATGATTCAGCCATTTTAACAATCAAGCATCTCTCAAAATCTTTTGGAGGCGTTAAGGCGGTCAACAATCTATCATTTTCTGTTAAAGAAAATAACATCCATGCGATCATTGGTCCCAATGGAGCTGGGAAGAGTACGCTATTCAACTTGATTACGGGTGTAATTACCCCTGATGAAGGGAAGATTCAGTTATTTAATCAAGATATTACATCGTTGAGACCTGATAAAATTGCGGAGCGTAGGGTATCACGAACCTTCCAAAATATTAGACTATTTCCGGATATGACTGTGTTTGAAACCGTATTAATTGGAACCTATCTTCTGACAGGA
The DNA here is from genome assembly GCF_018613065.1 of Bacillus sp. ISL-7. The sequence goes on from NZ_JAGGQW010000048.1 coordinate 25,805, forward strand.
GGAAAGCTGCTGCCTGCGGTATTCCGTACTAAAAGCTTCAGAAAAAAGGAACGGGAAGCAAAACAACGAATTGAAGAAATTATAAAATTCGTTGGACTGTGGGAAATGCGCCATGAGTATGCAGCCCGGTTATCTTATGGAAATCAAAGGCGGGTGGAAATTGCTCGTGCTTTGGCAACAAACCCTGATCTATTATTACTGGATGAGCCGACAGCAGGTATGAATCAGAAAGAGACAAAAGAGCTTATGCAGCTATTTTCCCAGGTAAATAATCAGGGCATCACCATTTTAATTATTGCCCACGACATGCATCTCGTAAATACGTTGTCCAACCAAATCACCGTGATTAATTTTGGAGAAAAGTTGGTTGAAGGTCCTCCTGAAATGATTCAGAGTCATCCAGCAGTATTGGAAGCCTATATGGGGAGGGCTGAAGCAAATGCTTAATGTTGAAAATGTAAGTACCTATTATGGGCAGATTTGTGCCTTAGACAATGTGAGTTTGATTGTAGAAGAAAAGGAAGCCGTTTCGGTAATCGGTGCCAATGGTGCAGGAAAAAGCACTCTCTTGAAAACAATTATCGGCGAGCTCCGTCCGAAAAGCGGCAATATTAAGCTTTCAGGTAAATCTATTATTAAAGAAAAAACGTTTAAGCTTGTCAACCGCGGCATGACTCTTGTGCCAGAAGGCCGCCATGTTTTTCCTTTACTTTCTGTATGGGACAATTTGCTGTTAGGAGGTTATACACTTCCCGCGAAGGAACGTCAGCAAAGAGCGGAAGAGGTTACAGAGCCGTTTCCTATCCTCCGCGACAGAAGAGATCAACTAGCAGGGTTGCTTTCGGGTGGAGAGCAGCAAATGCTGGCGATAGCCCGTGCAATGATGACAAAGCCGAAGCTATTACTACTTGATGAGCCATCCATGGGTTTGTCCCCAAAACTAGTTTTTGAAGTATATGACAAAATTACTGAATTACATCGACAGGGTACGACTATTTTATTAGTTGATCAAAATGCGGAAATGGCCATTGACTTTTGCAGCCGTGGGTATGTGCTGATGGCGGGGCGTTTAGCAGGTCACGGGACAAAAAAAGATCTAAAGGAAAGCGAAATTGTCCAGCGTTCTTATCTGGGATAAAAAATACCTTTAACTATTACTGGTAATATTGACAATTTTCGGAAAAAACTATATATTTTGTTTAGGGAACAATTAAGGATTAATTCCTTAAATAATACAATCTAACTTTAGGGAGGAAAATTAAATATGTCAGTCCATGGTGAGACCAAAAAAGTAGAGATTCAGAGATTCAGAAAGTTTAAAACAGATCAGTTTTATCCAAAAAATTTAGGAAAACCGGAACACCACATTGCTAACGAATTTAGTATGGCTGTTAGAGCCGGGAATCGCATTTTTTTAAGAGGGCAAACAGGCTTTGATTTAGATGGAAATTTTCATGGTATTGGTGATGTAGAAGCACAGGCAGAAATGGCATGTACTTGTGTAAAGCAGCTAATCGAAGAGGCTGGAGGCACGATTCAAGATATTTGTAAAATTACTGTTTATTTAATGAATCGTGAAGATCGCAGTAAAGTGTATCCAGTCATCGGAAAACATTTCAAAGATGTTTATCCATGCAGTACCGGATTACTAGTCAGCGGCTTTGCAATGCCTGAAATGCTAATGGAGATCGATGTTGAGGCCGTTATTAGTGAGTAAAGTTTTTTTATTGTGATTTATTACTTTTCATAATAAAAATAGTAATAAATAAAATGAAGATTATTTCAGCAAGGGGGGATTTTTTTGACATTTTCGGTAGCAGGCCGCTGTTCATCCACCGGTGCGTTCGGAGTCATTGTTACTTCCAGCAGTCCATCGGTTGGGGCAAGGTGCCCATGGGCAAAGACTGGAGTAGGTGCTATTTTAACACAAAATGTTACCGATCCTAGATTAGCAACGATTGGATTATCTGTGTTGGAGAACGGGTTTGATGCCCAATCAGCTATACGGTCGATGAAGGAGGCTTCACCCTATCCAGAGTATCGACAAATAGCAGTGGTGGATGCGAAAGGTAATTCAGCTGCCTTCACAGGAAGCAGGGCGCTGGGTGTACATGGAGAATTTTGTGATAAAAATGTTGCCAGTATCGGTAATCTGCTCAGCGATCCCACAATCCCGGAAGCAATGGGGCGCGAATTTTTACGCACGGAAGGACACCATTTGGCTGAAAGATTAATTTTGGCGATTGAAAAAGGCTTCCAGATGGGTGGAGAGCTTGATCAGGAGCATTCGATTGGACTTCTGGTATTCACTGATGAACCGTTTGCATATGTAGATTTACGAATCGATTATAGTGAAAATCCGCTGGAAGATTTAAAGAAACTATGGGAATTATACGAACCACAGGCAAACGACTATAAGGTAAGAGCCGTAGTCCCGAAGTTGGCTCCTTCCTATGGGGTAAAAGGTGACGAGTAACTTAATTTAACAATAACACATGGGGAACATTATTCTTGATCCCTATGTGTTATTTTTTTTGAAATACAAGATGCTCCTGATATCGATATGATCGGGATTTTTTTAAGAAAAGGCTATGTTAAAGCTCATTGTTGATTTTGGCACAAGTTGATTGGAGCGGAAGGCGCGAAGACTCCTGCGGGAGATAGTGGGCCCCCTCTGATTATTTCTGCTTCCTTCGATATAATTCCATTGATTTATAGCCTTCTCCAAGAACCGTCTCCATTTCTAACAAACGCTTATCTTGAGTTTCTTTTCTTTTCGCACTATAGACATAACGGGCCCAATCCTTTTGATATCCAAAAGTTAATTGACTATAAGCTCCCAATAGATCCTCATTTTTGTTTAAGTACTGTTTAATATCATCCACATGAACAATATAGTCATCCACACATTGGCTAGATTTACTGCTGTCAGCCTTTTTTGTCTTTTTTGGGGCAGACTTTAAGCCCACCACTGTAAAAACATCGTTTAGACTGACCATTCTAGAAAACTTTATATCACTTTCAAGCGTATATCCCTCAACATCCATAGCAACTACGTTTAACAAGCTGTCGCGTTCAATGTATTCTTTATATTTTGGATTATTCTTCTTTGGATAGGCAAAATACAAATAACCATTTTTCTCGAGTAATTGGTTTGCAATAACCGATTGAAGTTGCCGCGAAAATTCCTCTAAACTAAAAACGAACATAAATATAAGATCATATTTATCGTTATTAATAGATGAGTCATAGTCTAATTCATTAAAGTCATCCAAATCTTCCGGTTTCTGCAGAACAAGCTTCCGTCGATATTTATTCAAATTTAGCTTTTCAACAACACTTTTCGGTGAATTCATGTGTTTAACTCCTTCGTAATATTAATTCAGTAACTCGGGATTAATCAGGTTCCTTGGGCGTTTCCCCGTTAGTCCTGCTAGTAAATTCTCGACTGCAAGCTTGGCCATTTTAAATTCCGTTTCGAAAGTGGATGACCCAATATGCGGGGTTGTCACCACATTTGGAAATTGGAGAAGCGGATGGTCCGCTTTGACTGGCTCACTTTGGAAAACGTCTAATGCCGCTCCGTGAATCTCGTTCGTTCTTAATGCTTCAATTAGTGCCTTTTCATCAACTGTTTTTCCGCGGGAACCATTCACGAAAATAGCAGACTTTTTCATCAATTTAAATTCCCGTGCACCCATTAAATTTTCTGTTTCACGTGTGAGCGGTGTCATTAAACAAACAAAATCACTTTCCATAAGTAAGCGGTCAAGCTCTGTGTAGACAGCGTGATATTTTTCCTCAGCCTCCAGATTGCGCGTGCGATTATGGTACAGGATATTCATATCAAAGCCTAAATGCCCGCGTTTCGCAATTAATGACCCGATTTTTCCCATCCCAATAATTCCTAAGGTTTTATGATGAACATCAATGGCATATTCATTTCTAGTTAAATGCTGCTTCCAATTTCCGACCTTCACGAACTGGTCCAATTCAGGGATACGTCTAGCCGCCGCAAGAAGTAGCCCGAAAATCGCATCAGCGGTAGTATCTTCAAGTACACCGGGTGTATTTGTTCCCATAACACCGTGTTTTGTCATCTCATCAATGGAAAGGTTATTAAATCCAGTTGAGTTATTAGAAACAATTTTTAAATTTGGGGCATGATCTAGTAATTCTTTGTCGACTGGAAGGGCAAGACCGACAATACCCACAGCTTGCTTGAGGGCCTGTAAAAAAGCCGGGTCTGTTTTGGGATTTATTCTTTCAAAAATTTCAACGTCAAAACTGTCTCTTAAACGATCTAGGGTCTCAGAGAATTCAAAATTATAAGCAAGTATTTTTCTTTTCATCGTTATTGAGTTCTCCTTTTGTAGCTGTAAGTATGAATATATTTTTAAAGTGACATAGAATTTTTAAAGAGTCAACAATTCAGAAAATATTGGAATCGAAAATTGATAAAAAAACCATGGGAATCACGACATTTGAAAGTTAGCAATTTTTTTGATGAATCAAGATTATAGTAGTATATCAAAAAGAATCTATTTGTGTAAGCGCTCAACAAAATCTTTAATAATCTACTCATAATTATCAAATCTAAATTTATACGATTTTACCGTGTTAAATAAGTGTCATGCTGAATTCGCTTACATTTTTAGACTAAATCTTTTTTAAGATAATAGTAGCGTTAGCTTGGAATAAATATTTTTGTAAGAAAGGAATTTTTTGTTTCAGTGTATGACATCTTATGTTAGAATACATAACATAGTAATTGTTTTAAAATTCACATTTTTTCAAATAAACTAAAACAAAATAGGAGGTGGTATCTTGGAAAACGAAAATCCATCCTATCGTGATCAAAAGGTTATCACCATAGGAATTGTGACAGAATTAACAGGTCTTTCAAGCAGACAAATTCATTATTATGAAACCCGGAAGCTAATTTTTCCAGATAGGACCCCAAATGGGACCCGTAAGTATTCATTTGCGGATATTGAAAGACTGATTGAAATAGCGGAAAAAATAGAAGAAGGGGTACAAACGCTCGAAATTCGCAGGGATTTAGCGAAACGGGAAAAACATAAGATGATTATAGGTCAAATCAATTCCCATTTTAATCGGAACGGACCAATAAAATAACGAGGTTTTGGAAGATTAACGCGCATTAAAGAGCGAGGTTCATATACTGGGCCTGCTCTTTTTTTAGTGTCATCGCCGACATTTTTGAAAAATTTAGCTATCCAAATTTTTAATCATTTCTATTAATCGTTATAATTGGAGTAATCAATAAATTTTTACATGTGAATCATTCGCAGGAATGAAAAATGAAAGGTGGATGTAAATGAAATATAACTTTGATGAAATTGTCAACCGAAGAGGAACCTATTCAATCAAATGGGATGGCGGGGATTTAATTAAACAGATTGGTCTGACGGAACGATATGACGATGAGACGATTCCGTTGTTTACAGCTGATATGGATTTACCAGTGCCTCAGCCGTTAGTAGATGCCTTACATAAGACGGTCGATCACCGCATTTTCGGATATACCATCTTTCCAAAAGAGTATTTTGAAGCCATCCAGCATTGGTTTAAAAAGAGACATGATTGGGATATTCCGCAGGAAGAAATCAGCTTTAGTCCAGGAACTGTCCATGCCTTGAATGTTGCTGTCAAAGCATTGACCAATCCAGGAGATGGCATCATTATCCAACGACCGGTTTATCCTCCGTTTACTTCGGCGATTGAAGCCAACGGACGAAAAGTTCGGAATAATGCACTTAAAGCGAATAGCGAAGGCTATTATCAAATCGATTTCGAGGATTTTGAAGCGAAGGCAAAAGAAGAAACGACGAAAATGTTCATTCTATGTAACCCTCATAATCCAACTGGCAGAGTTTTTACTCGGGAAGAACTAAGGAAATTAGCCGATATTTGTGCGGAAAATGATGTCCTTATCGTTGCTGACGAAATTCATGGAGATTTAGTACGACGTAATCAAACATTTATTCCGATGGCAAAAGCTAGCGTACATAGTGATCGTATTATTACTTTTACTGCCATCAATAAAACATTCAATGTTGCTGGGCTTCATTGTACAAATGTAATCATCTCAAATCCTGAACTTAGAAAAACCTTTAATACTGTTATGGGGATGCATTTACCCTCACCTTTTACCGTTTCTGCACTGATAGCCGTATACAATGAGGGTGAAGATTGGTTAGAACAATTAAAGGAATATATCGATGGGACAATGGAATGGGCAGTCCAATTCTTAGCGGCGAAAATGCCGAAAGTTAAGGTAAGAATCCCAGAGGGAACTTATATTATGTGGCTGGATTTTAGTGAGTATGGACTAACCCCAGAAGAAGTCCACAATCGAATTTATAATAAAGCAAATGTTCTACTGGAAGATGGGAAGATGTTTGGTAAAGAAGGGTTACAATGGCAAAGAATTTGTATCCCGTCCCCTCGTCCATTAATCCAGGAAGCATTTGAAAGGATTGCAAGAGAATTCGAGGATGTCAATTAATAGGTGAAGTTATAACCAAAACCACTTGTTTCTATATTCCAAGTGGTTTTGTCTTGTGGAAAAGGTGAGGAAAAGTTATAGGATATTTAATATTGAAATATAAATTAGTTAAAAAATGAAAAGTGAATTTTTCCTTTAATGAATGCATTTCTAAAGTATGGATAAAATAATAGCATTAATATTATTGATTTTTTTAATCCAAATCTCTATTTTTTCAATAAATCATAAACATCAAAATTATTATATTATGCATATTATTAAACTTTTTTGTATATTCATATAGTTTAATCTCTTTTTTCTGTTAACTATCTGTGATATATTAAATAAGTAAATTTGCTATATTCAGCAAGTGAGAACAATCTGAAAATTAAGGGGAGAATGAAATGAAAAAGTTAGGTCTATTAAGTTTGTTATTAATCCTTTCAATCTTTATCGCGGCTTGTGGAAGCAAAGACACAGCAGACGAGAAAGAAAAAGGTGGAAAAGTATATAAAGTTGGTGTTGATACAACTTATCCGCCGTTTGAATTTAAAGAAGGTAACGATTATAAGGGGATTGATATTGAGTTAATCGATGCAATTGCTAAAAACCAAGACTTTAAAATCGAACTTTCCCCAATGGATTTCGGTGGTATCATCCCAGCGATGCAAGCAAATCAGCTAGATGTGGCTATTGCCGGAATGAGTATTACGGATGAAAGAAAAAAGGTAGTAGATTTCTCAACACCATATTTTGATGCAGGGTTAACAGTGGTTGTTAAAAAGGATAATACAAGTATTAAATCAGTCGAAAACCTAAAAGGCAAAAAAATTGCTGTTAAAAAAGGTACAACTGGTGCAAAATATGCACAAGATAATGCTGCGAAATTAGGAATTACTGTTGTTCAATTTAATGATAGCCCTGCCATGTTCCAAGAGGTATCTAACGGAAATGCAGATGCACTTATTGAAGATTATCCTGTAATTTCGTATGCAATTGCCCAAAAAGACCTTGGATTAAAAATCGTCGGTGATCGCTTAAATGGAGATCAATATGGAATTGCTGTTCTAAAAGGACAAAACGCGGATCTTTTGAAAAAAATTAACAATGGTCTTGCTAAGTTAAAGAAAGATGGTACGTATGATAAAATTATTAAAACGTATCTAGGTGAGTAGAGGATACGAAATGATTAAGCGCGCTTAATGCGCGCTTTCTTTTTGAAAGGGGATGAACAGGATGGATATTATTTCTGCAGCACTGCCAATGTTATTAAATGGTCTTCAAGTGACCCTATATATATTTGTAATTGCCATTATTCTAGGTTTTTTAATTGGTTTAGTCATAGCGTTATTTCGTTTAGCTCCGATCAAGATCTTGAATTGGATTTCTAAGGTTTATGTTGATGCCATTCGTGGAACACCATTTATTGTGCAATTGTTTTTTATTTATTTCGGTGTAAATTCTCTACAAGTGGTGTCCCTAAATAGCACTACTGCTGGGATCATCACTGTTGCCATTAATGCGGGTGCATATTTTGCTGAGATTATCAGAGCGGGAATTCAATCAATTGATAAAGGACAAACAGAAGCAGCAAGATCGATCGGTTTTACAGGCGCACAAACCATGCGATATGTGGTGCTTCCACAGGCCTTTAGAAGAATGCTTCCTACGATTACAAACCAATCCATTATCAGTTTAAAGGATACGTCACTTTTATCTGTAATTGGGATTGCAGATTTAACACAGCAAGGACAAATTCAAGCTTCTGCCACCTTCGAAGCATTTAAGATTTGGCTGGCTGTAGGTATCATTTACTTTATTATTATTTATTTATTAACCATGCTTGCTAATTTCATCGAAAGGAGGATTCAGCTTAGATGAGCATGATCACAGTTAAAAACTTACGAAAATCGTTCGGTAATGTTGAGGTATTAAAAGATATCAATGCAGAAGTTAAAGAAAAAGAGGTAGTTTGTGTTATTGGTCCATCTGGCTCAGGTAAAAGTACGTTCCTTCGATGTTTAAATCGCCTTGAAGACATTTCAGGCGGAGAGGTAGTCATAAACGGACAGGATATAACAGACCCAAAAATCAATATTAACAAAGTAAGACAAGAAGTAGGAATGGTGTTTCAGCAATTTAATCTGTTTCCTCATAAAAGTGTATTAGAGAACATCACCATGGGACCTATTAAAATTCACAATATTGATAAAGCAGCTTCTGAAAAATTGGCATTTGATCTATTAGATAAAGTGGGGCTAAGAGAAAAAGCAAATAGCTTTCCAGGGGAACTATCTGGGGGGCAAAAACAGCGCGTTGCGATTGCAAGGGCACTAGCCATGAATCCAAAAATAATGCTCTTTGACGAACCGACATCTGCACTTGACCCTGAAATGGTTGGTGATGTTTTAGAAGTAATGAAACAGCTTGCTATAGAAGGTATGACAATGGTTGTGGTTACCCATGAAATGGGTTTTGCCAGGGAAGTTGGCGATCGGGTCATCTTCATGGACGGTGGCTACATTGTTGAAGAAAATGAACCGAATGAGTTATTCAGTAACCCTCAGCATGAACGAACCCAAGCGTTTTTAAGCAAGGTACTTTAAACTACAATATGGTTTTCCAACTGAATTAGGAAAACATGTTTGCAAATTACCTGTAATACATTTTTTTAATTGAGGCGTAGCATATATAAGCCATTAAATACTAGAGGATGAATGAATCTAGTATTTGATGGCTTATTTTTATTTTCTATATTAGTGGTCCTTGTTGGAGAGGATACCTATGATGTTTGAAAAATACCTGCGGTTTATTATTCCTATTTCGTTCTACTCCTAGATAACTCCATTGATTTAAAACCCACCGCTTTTGATATTCATTTTGAACAGAAATTTAAAAAGCAATGTTGTTTAATAAATGAAAGGATGGACAACCTATAAAAGTTATTTTTAACTTTTTCACAGGAGAGCAAGTTAGTTAGTTTTTAACTTTACATCTGTAATATCATTAGGAGTGAGTTGAGTGAAAAGAGATAAAAGTGCTTATTTTCATTTACTACTTATCTTGATTGTAATTGCCGTTTTTAGTTGGTCAATCTATAAGCCAGCAGGATATTTAATATGGGCGATGGAAGTACTTCCTGCCATCGTGATATGTATGATCGTAGTTATTACCTATAATAAGTTTCGTCTTACTTCGCTATCCTATATCATAATTGCCATTCTTTCGATTCTTACCTTCATTGGTGGTCATTATACTTACGCAAAGGTTCCACTTTTTACTTGGATAAAAGATTATTTTGAATTAAACCGAAACCACTATGATCGCTTTGGTCATTTCTTAAAAGGATTGTTTGCCATTGTAATAAGAGAAATATTAATCCGAAAAAGAGTGACTAAAAAAGGTCCTTGGTTAATTTCTGTGATATTAAGTTTTTCACTCGCAATTGGAGCTATGTATGAAATTATCGAATGGTTATCGACTAAATTAACAAAGAACAGAAAGACTTCCACTGAGTTTTTAGGAGCACAAGGTGATATTTGGGACGCACAATGGGATATGTTGTTAACCTTTATTGGTTCAATCTTCGCGTTACTCATCTTATCAAAAGTACATAACAGTCTATTAGAAAAAATTAAGGGAATGAAATATAAGAAAGATAGAGGGATTAGACCGTAACCCTCTTTCAAATAATGTCACAGTCACTAACTGTTCGTTTTCAATAACCGTACATATACAATCGATAAATTCATTTATTGAATACTATTCTGATATAATAAAATAGTTGTAAGTGTTTTCAGGTAATATAGTATTACACCAAATACATACCAATATTATCATTGGTAACCATTGTTATATAAGGACATAGTCCTATTTTTAGTAAAATTAATCACAATTCACAATTTGTTCAACACTTCACAAATTGTTATTCAAAATACATGTTATGATAAATCCATAAACAAACAAGGAGTGATAAGACATGATGGTATGTGAATGGAAAACCTTCTCTACAGATTCTGAAACTTATACCCTAGAAGTATTTGAAGAAGCAGTTGGGGATGAATTTGAGGCAATGTATCTTAAAGAAAATGAAGAAATCCCCGCCTATATCTGGACCGTGAATTACGTGGTTATTGTTAAAAAGTATTCGAAGGTTCTAACTGACATTTTATTTGAAAAGATTCCACGCAATCCAGTTTGTGAATAAAAATCAAGTAGAGTGTTATTATTTTTAGTCACAAATGTGAAATTTTTCACAAACATTACGATACATGCATCCAGAAAATCCCAGCTTGATTGTGTATTATTTTTTAAAAATACTTGTGAAAAACTTCACAAACACTTAATCAAATGGAGGTATTACGATGGCAGTAGTAGAAAAGGCAGTTAAAGAAAATCAAACGGTAACACAAATGGTTAACGTTTTGGTGGAAAATGGTCTAAAAGCATTGAAAGAATTCCGAAGCTTCGACCAAGAAATGATTAATAATATTGTTAAAGAAATGGCCTTGGCCGGTCTTGATCAGCATATGCCACTTGCAAAGCTAGCCGTTGAAGAAACAGGAAGAGGCGTGTACGAAGATAAAATCATCAAGAACATGTTTGCTACTGAATATGTCTATCATAATATCAAATATGATAAAACCGTTGGTATCATTAACGAAAATGAACATGAAGGAATGATTGAAATTGCGGAACCGGTTGGGGTGATTGCAGGAGTTACACCTGTAACCAATCCAACATCGACCACCATGTTTAAAGCACTCATTTCGATAAAAACAAGAAATCCAATCATTTTTGCCTTCCATCCATCAGCACAGAAATGCAGTAGTGAAGCAGCCAGAGTGCTTAGAGATGCTGCAATCAAGGCGGGTGCACCAGAAAATTGCATTCAATGGATTGAAACACCGTCGCTTGAAGCAACACAAGCCTTAATGAACCACTCAAAAATATCTTTAATTCTTGCCACTGGTGGTGCGGGGATGGTTAAATCTGCTTACAGTTCAGGTAAGCCAGCACTCGGAGTTGGGCCAGGAAATGTCCCTTGTTATATTGAAAAAACAGCCAATCTTCATCAGGCAGTTAATGACTTAATTTTATCAAAAACGTTTGATAATGGAATGATTTGCGCCTCCGAACAAGCAGTTATTATTGATAAAGAAATATACGACGTTGTAAAACAAGAAATGATTGCAAATAATTGTTATTTTTTAAATGAAGAAGAAAAAGCGAAGGTTGAAAAATTAGTTATTAATGAGCAATCCTGTGCTGTTAATCCAGTAATTGTTGGGATGGCTGCTTCAAAGATTGCACAGTTAGCAGGAGTAAAGGTTCCTGATGATACAAAAATCCTTATTGCAGAATTAAAAGGTGTAGGACCAGGATACCCACTTTCAAGGGAAAAATTGAGCCCAGTGCTTGCTTGTTACAAGGTAAGTGGTCTTGAGGAAGGATTAAAACGGGCCGAAGAAATGCTGGAGTTCGGCGGGCTAGGTCATTCAGCTGTTATTCATACCACTGATCAAACAGTGATTAAGAAGTTTGGACTGCGGATGAGAGCGGGACGTATTATTGTCAACGCCCCATCTTCACAAGGTGCGATCGGTGATATCTACAATGCCTATATGCCGTCCTTAACCCTCGGATGTGGAACGTATGGTGGAAATTCTGTCTCTACAAATGTAGGTACTATTCACTTAATTAATATTAAAAAAGTGGCGAAAAGGAATATTAATATGCAATGGTTTAAAGTTCCATCTAAAATTTATTTCGAGAAAAATTCAACTCAATATCTTGCCAAAATGCCGAAAATTTCGAAAGCATTTATTGTTACTGACCCTGGAATGGTAAAATTAGGATATGTGGATAAAGTCCTTTACTATTTAAGAAAGCGTCAAGATTATGTTCACTGCGAAATTTTCTCAGAGGTTGAACCAGACCCATCGATTGAAACAGTGATGAAAGGTGCAGAAATGATGGCTAACTTCCAGCCAGATGTTATCATTGCGCTTGGCGGTGGCTCTGCAATGGATGCGGCTAAAGGAATGTGGCTATTCTATGAACATCCAGATACAGAATTCTTTGGCTTGAAACAAAAGTTCTTAGATATTCGAAAACGAATTGTTAAATATCCGAATCTCGGCCAAAGGGCACAATTTGTGGCCATTCCTACCACCTCTGGAACAGGCTCGGAGGTAACGTCATTCTCGGTTATTACGGATAAAGAGGCCAATATTAAATATCCGCTTGCTGATTATGAATTGACTCCTGACGTAGCCATTATCGATCCGCAGTTTGTGATGACGGTGCCTAAACATATTACTGCTGATACGGGATTGGACGTGTTGACACATGCGATTGAAGCATTTGTATCCTGTATGGCCAATGATTTCACGGATGGCCTTGCAATAAAAGCAATCCAGCTTGTATTTGAATACCTGCCTAGAGCCTACAAAAACGGTCAGGATGAAGAAGCGCGCGAAAAGGTCCATAATGCTTCAACCATTGCCGGCATGGCCTTTGCAAATGCATTTTTAGGCATTAATCATAGTCTTGCACATAAGCTGGGAGCGGAATTCCATATCGCCCACGGACGGGCAAATGCTGTACTTATGCCACATGTGATTCGCTATAATGCGACTAAACCGAAGAAATTCACAGCCTTTCCGAAGTACAATCATTTCAAAGCTGACAAACGGTATGCTGAAATTGCTAGAATACTAGATTTACCTGCTAGTTCTACTGAGGAAGGTGTAGAGAGCCTCGTTCAAGCCATTATTAAATTGGCGAAGGAACTTGAAGTTCCAATGAGCCTTGAAGCAAATAATATAAATAAAATCGAGTTCGAAAGCAAGGTTGACTATTTAGCAGACCGGGCCTTCGAAGACCAATGTACCACTGCAAACCCTAAGCTTCCATTAGTAACAGAATTGGCTGAAATTTACCGCCAAGCCTATAAAGGGGTATAATAATCATTGCCAATACGAAAAATCAAACTAATTGGTTTTTCGTATTGGCATTTTATTTTTTAAGAAGAGGGTGTATTTTGTGGGGTACAGAATTAAAGATGTGATGATTTCCGAGACAGAGATTAAAGACAGAGTGAAGGAATTATCAGAGCAAATTGAAAGTGAATTTAATAACGAAGCAATTATCCTCATCGTTGTCCTGAAGGGGTCGTTTGTTTTTGCTGCAGATCTGATTCGTGAGATGAAGGGGGAAATAAAAATTGATTTCATCTCGGTTTCCAGCTATGGAGATGAAACCGAGTCAACAGGAAAAGTAAGGTTATTGAAGGATCTTGATTCGAATATTACCAATCAGAATGTCCTCGTGGTTGAAGATATTATCGACAGCGGCCTGACATTACATTTCTTACGGGACCATTTAAAATCACACAAGCCAAAGCAAATTAAAATTTGTACATTGTTAGACAAGCCCGAAAGAAGAAAAGTCGATTTACCGGTGGATTATGTTGGCTTTGTAATCCCAGATGAGTTCATTGTCGGCTATGGGATTGACTTTGCCCAAAAGTATAGAAATTTACCTCATATCTCCACTGTTGAAGAGTGTTAGGGATTGGGTTCTAAAACTTCTTTCGTGTGGGAAATTTTGCTATATAATTAAACAATGATATACTTTTTACTGTAAAACTGTTGAATGATGGAGGAATGAATAATGTATACTTCTATATCTGAATTTATTGAGGATTGGAATCAAGAAGCGGCTTCTACGCAAAAGGTTTTGGATGCTTTGACAGATGGTTCACTTCAACAAGCGGTGTCCCCAGATGACCGTACACTAGGGAGAATAGCATGGCATGTCGTAACAAGTACACCTGAAATGCTTAACGAGTTCGGAGTTACGGTTGAAAATGTTGAAAACTCAAGTACGGTTCCGTCCTCAGCAAAAGAAATAGCGGACACCTTTCGCAAGGTTAGTGAAGACACTATGGACGCTGTCAAGAAGCAGTGGACAGATGCATCCTTAAAAGAAATGAAAAATGTCTTCGGGATGGATATGCAAAAAGCAATAACACTTTCTCTTTTAATCAAACACATCATTCATCACCGCGGACAAATGACAGTCTTAATGCGCCAAGCTGGATTAAATGTCCCTGGAGTGTATGGCCCATCAAGAAACGAATGGAGTCAAATGGGGATGAAAGCTCCAGCACTATAAATGTAATGTACATACTAGACTCTCAAGCACACTTAACAAAGGTGTGCTATTTTTATGCCTAACGTGCTAGTGCAATGTATCATAGTGCTAGCAAACTAATATATATTTGATATTGCTATCCTATTACCGGGTTTCTCTTTATATATCGTTGGTTGTATATCAAAAGAACTACTTTTTCTGCACGTTTTATTAATTTTGCATTTATGTTAAATATTTCTACATTTTTCTACAAAATAATCTAATTCAAGTGTCACCTTTCTATATTAAATCCTCCATTATTTTGGTAAAATATCAATAAGCAAAATTATACATACTCAAAAAAGATTAGTTGTAAAGTTAATCATTCAACAATCTCTACTACTAGATCATTAAAATCTTCAATTAGATCATAAGTCTACGAGTATTTTTTTGAATAGTGAGGCAATTAAATAAACGCATGATGAGGAGGAAGAATATGTGGGATATTGACATGAATATAGATCAAGTTGCAAGAATTAAAGTAATTGGTGTTGGCGGCGGAGGGAATAATGCTGTCAATCGTATGATTGAAGGTGGAGTTCAAGGGGTCGAATTTATTGCAGTGAATACTGATGCACAAGCTCTTAACCTATCAAATGCTGAGATAAAAATGCAAATTGGTGCACAATTGACAAGAGGATTAGGGGCAGGTGCTAATCCAGAAGTAGGCAGGAAAGCAGTTGAAGAAAGCAGAAGGCAGTTGGAAGATGTATTAAAAGGAGCAGATATGGTGTTCGTTACCGCTGGAATGGGTGGTGGTACGGGAACCGGTGCTGCTCCAGCGATTGCTGAAATTTCACGCGAACTTGGTGCATTGACTATCGGTGTCGTTACTCGTCCGTTTGGATTTGAGGGACGTAAACGTGCGCAAAATGCAGCAAACGGTATTGAATTAATGAGGGAAGCTGTTGACACCTTAATTATTGTTCCTAACGATCGATTATTGCAAATTGTTGACAAAAGAACACCGATGATTGAAGCGTTCCGGGAGGCGGATAATGTCCTTCGTCAGGGGGTTCAAGGTATTTCGGATTTAATTGCTGTCCCAGGTTTAATTAATCTGGATTTTGCAGATGTTAAGACAATCATGAGTAATCAAGGGACAGCCTTAATGGGCATAGGGGTTGCAAAAGGGGATGGACGCGCGGTTGAAGCAGCAAAAAAAGCTATTTCTAGTCCATTATTAGAAACATCGATTGACGGAGCTCAAGGGATACTCATGAACATCACAGGTGGTAAAGATTTAAGTCTTTATGAGGTGCAAGAGGCAGCCGACCTTGTGGCTTCTGCAGCAGATAAGGAACTAAATATGATTTTTGGTTCAATTATTAATGAAAATTTTAAAAATGAAATTATGATCACGGTCATTGCTACTGGTTTTGTTGATAAACAGGCACGAACCAAACCATCCACCCATTCACAAATGGAAAGTCAATCAAAATCACAAATAAATGCCCCAACCCGACGTGAGCAAGTGAGACATGAAGAACCAATTCATGTTAACGATCAATATGGGCAGGAATCAGAGGATTCGCTCGACATTCCGACGTTTTTGCGTAACCGAAACAAAAGGAATCGATAGCATTTCCTGCATCCGGCGCAATGAGTAGTGTGCACAGGACAACAGCCTAAATAGGAAGATGTCCCGGTGAACTCCTACCTTGCGCCATTGTTATAATTTGGCAATAGTCAATAAAATATTTTAATAAAAATAAGAAATAATCTGATTTTAATCGTTTAAATCGTTAAAACCGACTTGACTTATAGGAATAGTAAAACTATTATTATATTAATCATTTTTTGACTGAAAAGTATGTATTGTAAGATTGTTGAAACTAGTCATGATAAATAAATGATCACTGTAAGTTAATAATTCTTTGTGAGGTGGATTTTGGTGCAACTTCAAGTATTGAACAGTCCTTTTAATCAGGAGCAGGCAGAGCTCCTCAACCGCATTCTGCCTACCTTGACAGAATCACAAAAAGTCTGGCTGAGCGGGTTTTTGGCAGCAGCCCAATTTGCTTCGGTTCCAGGTTCAGGAAGTATTCAGGTGGCAGAACTTTCAGCAGGGAACACCCCAACGATTTCCAAAGATGTGACCATCCTTTTTGGATCACAAACGGGTAATGCTCAGGGCCTTGCTAAGAAGGCAGGCAAAAAGCTTGAGGGAGAGGGCTTTCAAGTAACTATTCAGTCGATGAGCGATTTTAAACCTAATAATTTAAAAAAGGTCCAAAACCTGCTGATTGTTACAAGTACCCATGGTGAAGGCACTCCGCCTGATAACGCGCTGTCATTTCATGAGTTTCTAAACGGAAAGCGGGCTCCAAAGCTTGATAATCTTCGCTTCTCCGTTTTGGCTCTAGGAGACAGCTCATATGAGTTTTTCTGTCAAACGGGTAAAGACTTCGATGCCCGGTTGGGAGAATTAGGCGGAACAAGGCTATATCCACGCTTTGACTGTGACCTTGATTATGATGAGCCAGCAGCTGAATGGCTGGCAGGTGTCCTTATCAGCCTAAATGAAGCCGTGGGCGTCATTCCAATTCCTGAACAAGAATTAGCATCACAACTAGTTGAATCAACGTATTCAAGGACCAATCCGTTTAAAGCAGAAGTACTTGAAAATATAAATCTAAACGGCCGTGGATCTAATAAAGAAACTCGTCACCTTGAGTTGTCACTCGAAGGTTCTGGACTTACATTTGAACCAGGGGATAGTCTTGGTATTTATCCGGAAAATGATCCCGCGCTAGTTCATTTACTTATAGAAGAAATGAACTGGGATCCGGAACAAGTGGTGACTGTTAATAAAAAGGGAGATGTGCTTTCACTTAAAGACGCACTTCTCTCAAACTTTGAAATAACGACCTTAACCAAACCGCTTCTTGAGAAGGCAGCATCACTTTCTGCCAATGAGAAAATACAGGAACTTATATCAGCGGGGAATGAAGATCAATTAAAAACGTACATTGATGGACGTGATTTGCTTGATTTGGTTCGGGACTTTACACCATGGATTGGCTCAGCTCAAGAGTTTGTCTCAATCCTTCGAAAGATGCCGTCCCGTCTTTATTCAATCGCGAGCAGTTTATCTGCAAATCCTGATGAAGTCCATTTGACGATAGGTGCGGTCCGCTATGAGGCACATGGACGTGAGAGAAAGGGTGTTTGTTCCATTCTAGCTGCGGAACGTCTGCAGCCAGGCGAAACAGTGCCAGTGTATATTCAACATAACGAAAACTTTAAGTTGCCAAAGAACGCAGATGCCCCAATTATCATGGTAGGTCCGGGGACAGGTGCAGCACCGTTTCGTTCCTTTATGCAAGAACGTGAAGAAACCGGAGCAACAGGTAAATCTTGGATGTTCTTTGGAGACCAGCATTTCGTGACGGATTTTCTTTATCAAACAGAATGGCAAAAGTGGCTGGAAAACGGCGTACTTACAAAAATGGATGTTGCATTTTCACGAGACACAGATCAAAAAGTATATGTTCAACAACGTATGTTAGAACATAGTCAAGAGTTATTTGAGTGGCTTCAAGAAGGTGCTCACCTCTATATTTGCGGTGACGAAAAACACATGGCACATGATGTTCATAACACTTTACTTGAGATTATTGAAATAGAAGGCGGCTTGAGTCGTGAAAAGGCCGAAGATTATTTAGCCGAGATGCAGCAGCAAAAACGTTATCAGCGTGATGTATACTGATTTGGGATGGAAAGGAGTTTTAACAACATGGTAAATCAAAAATTAAAGGCGCCAGATGGCCCGCCAAGTGATGTAGAAGGTATTAAAGAAAGAAGTAATTATTTGCGCGGAACTCTAAAAGAAGTAATGCTCGATCGGATTAGCGCCGGTATACCGGATGATGATAACCGTCTGATGAAACATCACGGTAGTTATTTGCAAGATGACCGGGATCTCCGCAATGAACGTCAAAAACAGAAGTTAGAACCTGCCTACCAATTCATGTTGCGTGTCCGTTTGCCTGGTGGGGTTGCCTCACCGGATCAATGGCTTGTTATGGATGAGCTTGCAGATAAATATGGGAATGGCACATTAAAACTGACTACTCGTGAAACATTCCAAATGCATGGGATTTTAAAATGGAATATGAAGAGTACCATTCAGGGGATTCATAACGCGCTGATGGATACGATTGCAGCTTGCGGAGACGTGAACAGAAATGTCATGTGTACTTCTAATCCATACCAATCGGAGCTTCATGCAGAAGTATATGAATGGTCAAAAAAATTGAGCAATGATTTATTACCGCGAACAAGAGCGTACCACGAAATATGGCTGGATGAAGAAAAAGTAGCCGGAACACCGGAGATCGACGAAGTTGAATCAATGTACGGACCGCTTTACTTGCCACGGAAGTTCAAAATTGGAATTGCTGTTCCGCCTGGCAATGATATTGATGTCTTTTCACAGGATCTTGGATTTATTGCGATTGTTGAAGATGATAAGCTTATCGGTTTCAACGTAGCGATTGGCGGCGGAATGGGGATGTCGCACGGCGACAAAGCAACCTATCCACAGCTTGCAAAAGTCATTGGCTTCTGTAAACCTGATCAATTGTATGATATAGCTGAAAAAACGATTACGATTCAACGGGACTACGGTAACCGTTCTGTCCGCAAAAATGCTCGTTTCAAGTACACTGTAGACAGACTTGGCCTTGAAACCGTTAAGGCTGAATTGGAACATCGACTTGGTTGGACATTAGATGAAGCAAAGCCTTACCATTTTGACCATAATGGTGACCGCTATGGCTGGGTAAAGGGCGTAAAAGGGAAATGGCATTTAACACTGTTTATTGAAGGCGGCCGTGTCGCAGACTTTGATGATTACAAGTTGAAGACAGGCTTGCGTGAAATCGCTAAAATTCATACCGGTGATTTCCACTTAACAGGAAATCAAAACGTAATTATAGCCAATGTATCAACCCAGGAAAAGAAAAAAATTGATGATTTGATTAAACAATATGGTTTAACAGATGGCAAGCATGCTTCAGCGCTGCGCCGCAGTTCAATGGTATGCGTTGCACTTCCAACCTGCGGTTTGGCGATGGCGGAAGCAGAGCGGTATTTACCATCTTTAATCAGTAAAATCGAAACCATTGTCGAAGAAAACGGTCTGAGCGACAAAGAGATTACCATCCGTATGACCGGTTGTCCGAATGGCTGTGCTCGTCATGCCCTTGGGGAAATTGGCTTTATCGGGAAAGCACCAGGCAAATACAATATGTATCTTGGTGCCGCCCATGATGGCAGCCGTCTAAGCAAAATGTATCGTGAAAACATTGGAGAAGAAGATATTTTAAACGAACTGCAAGTGTTGCTCCCTCGCTATGCAAAAGAACGGGAAGAAGGCGAGCACTTCGGTGATTATGTCATTCGAGCCGGTGTGATCGAAGCTACAACTGACGGTACCAATTTTCACAATTAATCAATTAACTAAAAGAGACAGGGAATTAAAATCCCTGTCTCTTTTGCCTTTTAACTCATATGGAATTTTTAATCTGCATATAAAAAAGGCAAACATGCCTAAAACACGTTTGCCTTTCGCTATATAGTGATGTATTAAAAACGATACAGTTATCCGCGTCTTCCGCCTCTGCCGCCACGTTTTGTTTCAGTACTGCGTTTTAAAGTGGATAAGTTCTCTTCACTAGCCTTTAAAAATTTAGCCATTTTGTCTTCAAAATTTTCTTTAGGTTTAAAATTGCTGCCGCCTTTTGCACGGAAATCTTTCGGACGGCTATCTACTCTTCCCTGACGTGGTGGACGTTGGGAATAAGACGAGGTTTGTCCTTCGGGCTTATCTATAGCTTTTTTGATGGACAAGGCAGTCTTTCCGTCCTTCTCACTAATTACTTTTACTTCAATTAGGTCGCCAACTTTAAGATGGTCATTTACGTCTTTAACATAGCTGTCCGCTACCTCACTGATATGGACTAACCCTGTTGTGCCACCAGGCAATTCTACGAATGCCCCAAAACTAGTGATGCCTGTTACTTTACCTTGTACCTTAGTACCTACCTCGATTGACATAAAAAAATGTTCCTCCTCAATAATGTTACAACCACCTCATTATAACAAATAGATGGGTATAATATCAATTCTTTCATCAAGTGCCAGACATCTTTTTTTATATAACCCTCAATTTCTAAAGTTTATTGATGTGTTATATGGAAAAGATTATAATTATTTCCATTTTTAGTTAAATAATATTATTCGACAATAAAGGAGTGAAGTGACTTTGTCAGGACCAAATCGGTGTGAAGTCTGTTTTTCCATTTCTTTTCGCAACTAGTTTTGGGTTTTAACCCTTTTGGCAATACTTCATTTTATAAAGGACGTATCCAGTGAAAAGTTCAAATAAATCCGTAAATTTTTTTGGGTTTTTGTTCGTTAGGATTTCGATTTTTTGTAATCGATAGGCTAAGCTGTTCCGATGAATATGCAGTTCCTTTGAAATGGCATTCATATCACCACTATTTTCAATAAAACTAATTAAGGTCTCAATCAGCTCCATACCCTTAGGACTTGTTTCAAGGTCTCGATAAAATCCACTAATTTCTTCAAACTCGATATTTTTATTTGTTAAGTAGTCGATAAATTTTAAATTGTTGTAATAACAGTGCCATTCGGTTAGCCTGAGTTTTTCAGCAATATCAAGGGCTCGTTTTGCTTCGTTGACCGACTTGCCTATGTGAATGTGACTTGTACTGATTCCGATTTTTGTTTCACTTTTCGAGACAATAGCTTCAAATCTTTTTAAAATATCACTGTCTTCAGGAACAATATACAGTATCGTAGTTTGGCTCAGACGAAAGGTGTATTCTTGATCAAGTAAAAACGGTTCTTTAAGGTTATTGCCTTTAACGATTACCGCTTTTCTTATAAGCTCCAGATTTATCCCAACCGCTTCACCGCTATGAATAAATGCTTCATCATATTCTTCGTTACGAAAAATCCAGTGATACAAAAATTCTTCCTTCATTTGTTCCTTAATTCTACGTTCTTTATATAAAAACTCTTGGTTGATTAATAGTTCAGCTGTTACTCGAACTAATTCAGCAAAAGGCTCAACAATATTTGGATCGCCGCTAATACCAATCACACCGATAATTTTATTTCTAAAATGGATGGGGATGTTCACTCCTGGCTTTGCTCCAGCATCTGAATTGTAAATGGAAACAATGGTGCCTTTCTCAATGGCTGCTATCGCTCCTTGATGATAGGTGCCGATTCGGTCCTGATCGCCGCTGCCAATAATTAATCCAATTTCATCCATAATATTTACATTATAGGGGAGGACCTTCATTACTTTGTTAGCAATCTCTTGAGCTAATACCTTATTAATTTTCATAGTTTTACCCCCGTAATTATAAAGCCTTGTAAAACAATAAAATAAGACTTGTCTATTTGCACAAATAAATAGTAGATTTATTATTAATTTGAATGATGATTTATTTGTAAGACAATTATACAATATAAATGTAAACGGTTACTAGAAATAAACAAGAAGAAACGTTTAGATGGAGTTCCAATGCCAAATCGGAAGAACTAGGAGGAACAAAAATGTTTAAACCAAAAGGAGTCATTCCTGCGTTAGTAACACCGTTGGACAAAAGTGGGAAATTAATGGAGGATGCACTCAGAAAATTAATTGACTACACCATTTCAGGTGGTGTCCATGGGCTGTTTATTTTAGGAAGCAGCGGTGAAATTTATGGATTAACGAATGAGCAAAAACGCCGTGTTGTTGAAGTGACAGTTGAGCACACAGCAGGTAGAGTCCCTATTTATTGTGGTGCAAGTGAAATTACCACTCGAGACTGTATCCAAACAGCACAGATGGTTCAGGAAATCGGGGGCGTGTCAGCATTATCTGTCCTTACTCCTTATTTCTTGACGCCGAACCAGGGTGAATTAATGGACCATTTTAAAGCGATTGCAAAATCGACAGATCTACCAATTATCCTGTATGGAAATGAAGCACGAACCCAAGTGAAAATCGATGTCAAGACTTGCGAGGAATTAAGTAAGGTGGACAACATTATCGGAATTAAAGATAGCAGCGGGGACATGACCAAAATGGCTGAGTATCTTCGAGTTACTGATCGTGAGACCTTTTCTGTTCTAGCAGGTCGTGACACCCTCATTTACTCAGGGCTCTGTCACGGGGGAACTGGTGCCATTGCAAGTACAGGGAACATCGCTCCAAAATTAGTTTCAGAGATTTACAATACTTTTGTGTCAGGTGATCATCAAAAATCACTAGAATTGCAATTAAAGCTCTCACCATTACGACTCTGTGTCGATAAAGCGACCTTCCCAGTTGTCTTAAAAGAAGGATTGAAAATGGTCGGCATTGATGTAGGTTATGCATTAGCACCAGCAGGAGAGATGAGTCCTGAAGGTAAGCGATTATTAGTAAATGTACTGAAAGATCTAGAATTATATCAAACACATTAATTCCTAGCGGAAGGAAGTAACCACTATGCCATTAGTATATGTTGCATTAGCAGTTGCCCTCATACTTATTTTGATGATTCCACTTAAAATGAATGGATTTATTGCCTTAATCATTGCTGCTTTATTTGTAGGTTTTCTCCAAGGTATGCCAATAGAAAAGTTGATGGAATCCATTTATGGAGGAATTGGTGGACAACTCGATGACCTGCTGTTAATTCTAGGTTTTGGAGCCATGTTAGGAACAGTAATGGCAGATGCCGGAGCTGCTCAACGTATTGCCAACACTTTAATTGACAAGATGGGTGTTAAACGAGTACAAATCGCCATGTTGATTGCTGCTTATATCCTTGGAATTACAATGTTCTTTGAAGTCGCATTTGTATTATTGATTCCTCTAGTTTTCACCGTTGCTCGTCAAACAAAATTAAATTTACTTTGGGTAGCAATTCCAACAGCAGTTGGATTATCCACAACACATAGTTTTTTACCGCCGCATCCAGGACCAGCTGCAGTAGTAGGGGTTTTCGGATCAAGCATGGGCTTAACATTATTATACGGACTCATCATTGCCATTCCTGTTGGTGCTTTTATCGCATTAACTTGGCCAAGATTGCCATTCATTAATAAGATGAATCCAAGCATTCCAGAAGGACTTGGAAGTTCGAAAATTTTTAAAGATGAAGAAATGCCAAGCTTCATGGCAAGTATTACTTCTGCCCTTATCCCTGTTGTCTTAATGGGAATATCTGCAGTATGTGAAGTAGCACTTCCAGAAGGAAATAGCTTTAGGCATATCATGGAATTCTTTGGTTCTGCTACAATCGCCTTGATGATTTCACTTTTACTTTCATTCTATCTTCTTGGCACTAGAGTAGGCCGTTCATTAAAAGATGTCATGCAATCATGTGCAAATAGTGTAAAACCGATGGCAATGATCATTCTTGTAATCGGTGCAGGCGGTGCGTTTAAACAAGTACTTGTTGATAGCGGCATTGCTGATTATATCAAAGATTTAACAGGCGGATGGGATATTTCACCTATCATCCTTGCTTGGTTAATTGCAGCATTGTTACGTATTGCCCTTGGTTCAGCAACTGTAGCTGTAATGACTGCAGCTGGTGTGGTTCTGCCAATCGCACAATCTTCTGGTGTTAGTATGGAATTAATGACTCTTGCCGTTACATGTGGTAGTGTCGCATTTTCACACGTTACTGACCCTGGGTTCTGGATGTATAAAGAATATCTCAACTTATCAGTAGGTGAAGCGATTAAAACAAGAACCACTTATACAACAGCACTCGCAATCCTTGGTTTAGCAGGGGTATTAATCCTAAATATGTTTGTAGGCTAAAAAAAAATAAAGACTAAGCTGGGAGTAAAAAAGACATTTTTACTTCTTCTTAGATCATACTTCAGGAGGAATAAAAAATGAAAATTGGATTTATTGGACTCGGAATTATGGGTAAACCGATGAGTAAAAATTTAATCAAAGCAGGATATCAATTAATTGTAAGTGATTTTAATAAAGAGGCTGTTCATGAATTAGAACTATTAGGGGCTGAACTCGGTTCTACTCCTAAAGAAATCGCAGAAAAATCTGATATCGTCATTACCATGCTGCCAAACTCTCCGAATGTAAAAGCAGTTGCCTTGGGAGAAAACGGATTAATAGAAGGTGCGCACGAAGGATTAGTATATATTGACATGAGTTCTATTTCACCAGGTGTTTCCCGTGAAGTGTATCAGAGATTAGCTGAAAAGGGCGTTGATATGCTAGATGCACCAGTTAGCGGAGGAGAACCAAAAGCTATTGATGGTACAATGTCTGTCATGGTTGGCGGGAAAGTAGAAGTGTTTGAAAAATGTAAAGAAGTTTTAGATGCAATGGCTGGTTCCGTTGTGCTAGTGGGCGAGATTGGTGCTGGAAATATCACAAAGCTTGCCAACCAAGTTATTGTTGCTCTAAACATCGCAGCCGTTTCCGAAGCGCTTGTTTTATCTCAAAAAGCAGGTGTGGAACCAGCTGCAGTATTTGAAGCAATCCGCGGCGGATTAGCTGGAAGTACTGTTCTTGAAGCAAAGGGTCCAATGATGCTAGATCGTAATTTTGATCCTGGTTTTAGAATTAACCTTCATATTAAAGACCTTACAAATGCGCTTGAAACTTCACATGAGTTTGGGGTACCACTTCCATTAACATCATCTGTCCTAGAAATGATGTATGCACTTAAAGTCGATGGACATGAGTTCGAGGATCACAGCAGTCTTGTGAAGTTCTATGAAAAGTTAGCTAACGTAGAAGTAAGTCGCTAGTTCTTATTTAGTGTAAGGGAAGTGTTTCAATATATACCACTTTCCTTACCAATAAAATCTACTAAAAAATTAGATTGGAGACTTCCATATGAATAAAGTTCAGACCCAAGTTAATGTTACTCCAGTTGTCACAGAAATGTCCGTTTACTCTGTTGCAGGCCGAGATAGTATGCTTTTAAACTTAAGTGGTGCTCATGGTGCCTATTTTACACGTAATATTGTCATTCTAAAGGACAGCAATGGAAATGTTGGTGTTGGAGAAGTACCTGGCGGTGAGGGGATACGCAAAACTTTAGAAGATGCCAAACCACTTGTACTAGGATCATCGATTGGAAACTATAATAATATCTTAAATAATGTAAGAAAAACGTTTGCAGGTCGTGATGCTAGCGGACGTGGATTACAAACCTTTGATTTAAGAATCACGATTCATGCAGTAACTGCTATCGAAGCAGCTTTACTAGATCTTTTAGGAAAGCATTTAAATGTACCAGTTGCAGCTCTTTTAGGAGAAGGTCAGCAGCGTGATAAAGTAAAAACACTTGGTTATCTGTTCTACATTGGAGACCCTAATAAGACTGATTTACCTTATTATAGTAATCAAGATTCTGATGTAGATTGGTATCGAATTCGTCATGAAGAAGCGTTAACACCGGAAGCAATTGTTCGTCTTGCAGAAGCATCTCAAGCGCATTATGGCTTCAAAGACTTTAAGCTAAAAGGCGGCGTATTAGAGGGCAAGGAAGAAATGAAAGCCATCAAAGCATTAAAAGAACGTTTTCCTGATGCAAGAATCACTCTTGATCCAAATGGAGCATGGTCATTAAAAGAAGCAGTTGAGCTATGTAAAGATATGCATGGAATTCTTGCTTATGCTGAAGATCCTTGCGGTGCTGAAAATGGTTATTCTGGACGTGAAATTATGGCTGAGTTTAGAAGACAAACGGGTCTTCCAACAGCAACGAATATGATTTCAACCGATTGGCGTCAAATGGGCCATACCATTTCCTTACAATCAGTAGATATTCCACTTGCCGATCCACATTTCTGGACAATGCAGGGTTCAGTACGTGTAGCGCAAATGTGTAATGAATGGGGACTTACATGGGGCTCCCACTCAAACAATCATTTCGATATCTCACTGGCTATGTTTACACATGTTGCCGCTGCAGCTCCTGGCGAGATTACTGCAATAGATACTCACTGGATTTGGCAGGAAGGGACAGAACGGTTAACTAAGGAGCCATTCCAAATTGTTGACGGTGACATTACAGTTCCTAACAAACCAGGTCTAGGCGTTGAAGTGGATATGGATCAAATCATGAAAGCTCATGAAATGTATAACAACATGGGACTAGGCTCTCGAGATGATGCAGTCGGAATGCAATTCTTAATTTCAGACTGGAAATTCGATAATAAACGTCCTTGTTTAGTCCGATAAAAAAATTAGGGTGGCTGAAAGGTCACCCTAAACTTTTTACTCTTACTACAAGGTTGGGACATAACTAAAAAACCATTAAACTCATACTTTGTCATAGAACGGTTGAGTAATTATTTATTAATTTTTTCTACTTAAAGTGTAAAGGACAGATTACTATGAAGTTTGTGTTAGCGCCTGATTCATTTAAGGAAAGCATGACAGCGAAAAATGCTGCCCTTGCTATGGAGAAAGGAATCCAAAAGGTCTTCCCTGATGCGGAATGCGTAATCGTGCCAATGGCGGACGGTGGGGAAGGAACCGTTGAGTCTCTTGTTAGTATGACTAATGGAGAAATCATCAAAACTGAAGTTCTAGGACCTTTAGGAGAGAAAAGATTTGCGGAGTTTGGTCTGTTAGGGGAAGGGCAAACAGCTGTTATTGAAATGGCTACAGCGAGTGGATTAGAATTAATCCAACCAGAAGATCGCAATCCATTAATCACAACAACATACGGTACCGGTCAGTTAATTAAATCTGCCCTAGATAAGGGTATAACCCGTATCCTTATAGGAATTGGCGGAAGTGCAACCAATGACGGCGGCGTTGGAATGCTTCAAGCACTTGGAGTTTCATTTAAGGATAAGAACGGAGAAGAACTTGTCTTTGGCGGAGGTGCGTTGGGTCAATTACATTCCATTGATTTAAGTGGCTTAGATGACCGAATTAATCAAGTCAAAATTGATGTAGCCTGTGATGTCACGAATCCACTAATTGGAGAAAACGGTGCATCCGCAATCTTTGGCCCGCAAAAGGGTGCAACACCTGAAATAGTCCAACTTCTTGATCAAAATTTAGCTCTTTATGCTGACTTAATCAAGCAAGAACTCGGAAAGGATATCGCATATACGGAAGGTGCAGGAGCCGCTGGTGGTCTAGGTGCAGGGTTAATGGCATTTCTAAATGCTCATTTAAAAAAGGGCGTAGAACTTATAATCGAGTATACTGGACTTGAGGAAAGAGTTAAGGGTGCAGACTATGTTTTTACTGGCGAGGGCAGTATTGATGGCCAAACTTTATTTGGGAAGACACCGTTTGGGGTTGCTACCATCGCACAGAAATATTCTATTCCAGTCATTGCATTTGCAGGTAGAATTGGAACTGGTATCGAGCCATTATATGATCATGGATTCACCGCAATTATTGGAATTTTAAGGGGTGTTACATCTTTAAATGAAGCACTAGAATCAGGTGAAGCAAATCTTGCTTTCACAGCAGAAAATATTTGCCGGGTATTAAAAATATAATATTTATTCCAAAAAAAGTAGCTGTCGAGCTTTCGACAGCTTTTTTTCATATAAATTGTTGCCTAATATAGGTATAATATTATTAGTCTTACAAATAAAGATAAAAAATTCAAGGGGCGAAATGATGGTTGGTTCTCCGAAAAAAATAATTGTAGAATCCGTAAATCGAAATACCTTATCGAAGCAGGTTGTTGAAAGTATTATTAACTTATTAATTAGTGGACAATTGAAACCAGGTGATAAATTGCCGACTGAAATGGAACTAATAGAAGTTCTAGATGTCAGCCGGCCTGTGTTACGTGAGGCTTTAAGTTCACTCGATACACTTGGTGTAATAACACGTAAAACCCGTGAAGGAACTTTTTTTAACAATAAAATCGGCAGTCATCCATTTTCAGTCATGTTAGCTCTGGCCCATGATAATTTGCCAGCAATCATAGAGGCACGGATGGCATTAGAACTAGGATTAGTGACACTTGCAGCAGAGAAAATAAGTGAGAAACAGCTTTCAAAATTAAAAGAGACGATTGATATTATCGCTAACAGCAAAGACAATAACTATGTCGAAGCGGATAAGGAATTTCATCAAACCATTGCCTTAAGTGCAGATAATCCAATTGTCGAAGGAATGATCGATTCATTAATTATCACTTTTAAAAAAATCGATAGCGAAATTAAATATCGTGAGCGTGAGCGAACACTCAAAGAACACATAGCTATTTACGAGGCATTGGTAAAAAGGGATCCGTTTGAAGCATTTCATCACATGTTCCTTCACCTTGATTCTGTACGACAGAAACTATTAAAATAATACCAACTTGTAAACCGGTGTTACGCATTTTATGTTGGAAAATTCGCAAAATAAATTTTATTGAAAGCGTATGCTATAATGGTCGTAAAAACAACAGCAAGGAGAAATCGCTATGTTGAAAGATATTTTTATCGGCTTATCTCAAAATCAATTTTTAAATAATACAGCTAAAAAATACGGCCTAAAATTAGGTGCACAAAGTGTTGTGGCTGGAACAAATATACCTGAAATGATTAAAAGTATTAAGGAACTGAATGCTCAGGGAATCTCTTGTACTGTTGATAACTTAGGGGAATTCGTTTTTAAAGAAGAAGAGGCGACAGCTGCGAAAGAACAAATCCTCAAAGTAATCGACGCGATTCATGAGAATAAAGTGGATGCACATATCTCCTTAAAACCAACTCAAGTAGGATTAGATATTGAATATGAATTTTGTCTAAATAATGTAAGAGAAATCGTCGATCAAGCACATCGATACGATATTTTTGTCAATATTGATATGGAGGACTTCAAACATCTGGAGCCAACATTTAATTTATTGGACGACCTGTCGCTGGAATATAATAATGTTGGAACCGTCATTCAATCTTATTTCCACAAAGCACAAGAATACCTTGAAAGATATAAAAACTTCCGTATTCGTCTAGTTAAAGGTGCCTACAAAGAGTCCGCAGAAATTGCCTATCAAGATAAGAAGGATATTGATGCAAACTTTATCAAGATTACCGAATGGCATCTATTAAATGGTAAATTCACTTCAATTGCCACACATGATCATCGAATTATTAATCATGTGAAAGAATTTGTTAAGAAGCACGATATTCCGAATGAGAAATTCGAATTTCAAATGCTTTATGGGTTTAGGAAAGATATGCAGCTGCAATTAGCAAGTGAAGGCTACAATTTTTGTACCTATGTTCCTTTCGGCAATGACTGGTATGGTTATTTTATGAGACGACTAGCTGAAAGACCACAAAACTTAAATCTTGTCGCTAAACAAGTTTTTAATAAAAAAACGAACACATTGATTGGTGTAGCAGCAGGGGCATTTCTATTAGGAAGAATGACTAAGGCGGATAAGAAAAAACGACGTTAATGACCTAAATTCCAACGATAACTAACTGCAATCCTTCAACCTCCCATTTTAAGCAGATGGGGGGGTTTTGTGTGGGTTTAAATTCTGCTAAAAAAGTGCGTAAACAATGGAACCACTTATTTTTGATATGCAGTCGCCTTAGAACATCGGATTTTTTTAGGACCAAACCTCCCGAAACAAAAAAAAGGCACCTAGCCTTTGTTAGTTATTTTATTAACAACAAAGGTATTAGGCACCAGTTTTCACTGCATTATATGAAAAATTGCTGTCATCCCATTGGAAAATACCTTCTTGAAGCTTTATGGTGGCATCAAAAGGGCAAGTAATGGCTAAATCACCATCTGCAGGTGTTTCATATAGGCAGTTATTCTTTTGGTCCATCAATTCTTTTTTTAGACGAAGCATGTCCAGTTTTGAAGCGACACGAAGGATTTTATCAAGAGTTATCTTCTTTTCACTAATGCCATGACTGTTACAAATGCTTGTCTGAAAACTCTTGTTATACTGGATCATCATATGCAAATCATTGATACAGGCTACGCCAAAAACTTCTTTTATTACGTCCTCATAGCGCAGCTGGGTGCCAGTTGCAAATTTAATAATATTCTTTTCAGGATTTTCTAAGAAATAAACCGTTTCAATAAAATTTTCCATATAAACACCCTTTCTATATTTTAAATTCTGTTGCCGAGTCATTAAGTTGATTTTCCAATGAGTCAGTTTTTAAGAAACTTATGGCAATTTGAGTCGATTAGGAGCTACTATCTTTAGTGTTACTCACTGAAAAATCAGTAGGTTATTTTTATTATAACATATTTTGAATGTGTTTGCTGATTCAACTCGAGATATGTAGATATTTGTCGGAAAACCTATTTTCTCACCTAATTTGGTGAGTTTTTTATTTCTACAATTATTTATATTTAGTAGAACGACTTACCAATAATAGCATGTTGTAAACGAATAGTTTAATAAAGTAATATCGTTATATAAGTATTTTATCCTCATAGGAACGGAGAATGATTTTGAAAAATTTAGGCGCAGGTTTTCTTGCCTTTATACTATTAATTAACGTGTTCATACCAAGTGTATCAGCCGAAAAAATAGAGCCAAAGATTAAAGTAAAACTGGTCAATTATCTTGGAAATAAAACGGAGATAACGATAAGACCTACAGGCGATTACAACGTGGAGCAATCAACTGTCCGCTTAACTACCGGAAAGACTTATCTCGTAAACAACTCGAAAGAGTTGAACAACAAGTAAAAGAAGTTCTCAACAAAATACCATTTGCAAAAAAACTACTTATGATTAAAGGAATAAGTGAAATTTCATTAGCTGGGATACTAGGTGAGTCAGGTGATCTAAGTGGATTCTCTCACGGAAACTCTCTATTACGTCATGCAGGATTACATCTAGCTGAAGCAAGTTCTGGCAAGTGGAAAGGTCAGATTGTTATTTCGAAGCGTGGAAGGTCGAGACTACGACGTTTCCTCTACTTAGCAACCATGAGCCTTGTGATGAATAACCCTGAATTTAAAGCCCTACATTCCCATAATGTGAAGGTCAAGAAGATAAAGAAAATGAAATCAATAATGAAACTGATCGGTAAACTAGCAAGGATTTTTGTAGGAATAGCACGACGAAACGAGTCTTACTGTCCTAATAAACTACAAGAATTAATCCCTTTAGCTGCTTAGAAATAAAACATTAGTTTATTAAATATATCAATTAAATAATAGACTTTAATTTTGAATGTTGTCTTATTCGTAGGATTTCAAATATGTACGGAGTACCAGGTTTATTCAACAAAAGGGCACTGTGACCCATCAGGTTAGCATAACTGGCCTCCACCCCTTGGATAGGCATGACGAAGGAATGAGAGGGCAATTGACCCGTTGAGACATGGGAGGGAAAGCCTCCAGGGGCGGCGTGGAGATGTACATTATATGGTAAAATATGGAGTAGTAGCTAACTCCTTTATTTAACTATGCCTTCACGAAGCCAAATGATCTGAATTCATTCCAATTACCCGTCATTCTATTTATAGAGGTTATGAAATCCTGCGAATAAGTGAGCATTCAAGAGATATTCGTATCAAGCTGAGGGAGTTGAATAAGAATTCCTATAAAAAAATGGGGATAATGGTGCGAATTTTTGTTAAAGTATTTTTGTTCCTATGAGATTTAACATATGATTTCATACAAATAAAGATAAAAAAACTAAATAAGAAAGGGTACGATTTTTTTGAAAAAAGAACAAAAGGCTCTATTTAAAGAAATTGAAAAAATTCAAGAAAAGGCTATGAGAGAGTTAGCTAAAGAATTTGGTTTAAAAAAAAGGTCAATCTGCTTATTTAAAAAAGTAGGAGATTTTTTTGTAGAGGGAGTCTATTCAACAAATTTTACAGATGATACTGAAATTTCAATTAGTATGAATTGTAATATAAAACCTTTTAGTTATGATGATCTATTTTGGGAAGTATTTGATATGCAGGCAAATGCAAAAGAACCTATGAGCTTAAGAGCAGTAGGAGCTTTTGTAGCTCCAATCTATACTATAAAAGAGATTAGGATTGTTGAATACAGTTTAGAGAAAATTGAAGATGATATTCGACAAACTGTAATAGGATTTATTGATACTTTCAAGACGTTTATAAATTCAATGGAAAATAATGTAGATAATTTCAATAAGTTCGTTATACAACAAACAGATTTTTACCACGAAGACCTGATGAAAATGTTAGCCTATTTACATAGTGGAAAATACATTAGTGCATTAAATAGTGCTAATGAGTTAATAAGTAGAGGTGACACAGGGCCCCTGAAAAATGGGAATAAAGGTATTTATGAATATATCGTAGAGTATTGCGAAAAAAAACTTAGCATTCATTAATATTTTTAATTTTCTACAATCATTTCTTATTCAGCTAACGGGTGCTTTACTTAAAGAAACTGAATTTCCGGACCTAAATGTGGTCTTTTTTTGCTGTTCTCTTTTTTCTAAAAGATTTTATTTTTTCAAACTTTAAGGTTAAAGTAATCATTCCATACCAATTTTTCATTTCGCTCTTTTTTTCATTAGCTTTTGATTGCTTGATTTTGATTTTTTTAGGTATCCTTAACCCAAATTGTTTTACCGGTATGATTTACTTAATGTTTGCGTCATCATCTTAGATTTAGGCTATATTAAATCCTGATGTTGATCTTTACGATAAGAAAACCGCCTCGTTGAAGAGGCGGCTTATTGAGCTATGGTATCCGTCATAATCTGCTTTAGGAGAAAAGATCATCTAACCGTTTGGTAAACGAGGGCTATGGCTCCAGAATCAAATGTCTTGTTTTCGATCAGTTTAAGATTGATCTTCTCCTTGAGACCTTGGAATAACGGCAACCCGCTGCCGATCAGGACGGGAGAAACCGTAATTTTATACTCATCTATTAAATCAAACTGCATAAGGTAGTGTGCTAACCTAGGACTGCCGAGGATGACCATATCCTTGCCTGGCTGCAGTTTGAGGTTCTTGATCTCTTCCTCGACATCTTCTTTCACCAGTCTGGAATTGTTCCATTCGACTTTCTCCAACGTCGTGGAAAAAACGATTTTGGGTGTCTTTTCGATCCACTCGGCATGATTCCGTTCATGCTGCGAAGCTGAGGGGTCAGAAGGCACAGATGTCCAGTAACTGTGCATCATCTGATAAGTCTCACGTCCCCATATGACAGTGTCGGCAGTACTCAGAATTTCTTTCGCGTGTTTCTCCAAGTCAGCATCGTATGAAACCCAGCCAATGTCCATTTCACCGTTCGGACCTTCTACAAAACCGTCAAGCGATGCGTGCAGAAATAGAACGAGTTTTCTCATTTTTATTCTCCTTTGTTCATGAGGGATATTTTTTCATACTTCTTTACCTCCAATGTAAGTATAACCAATTTTTTATAAATTTTGGTAAAAAAGTTCTATAAGTTACACTAATTAAAATAAAATGGGACGGTGCCAGCATCAGTCCCGTTATGTTAAAGAGAAGATTGTGAAGAACTACACTTAACAAACGGGTGCTTTACTTCAATTGAACTATAACCCGAATATT
>NZ_JAGGQW010000004.1 GCF_018613065.1 Bacillus sp. ISL-7
GAAATTATATTGAAGAATATAACAATGATCGTTATCAATGGGGCCTAAATAAAATGACTCCGGTCCAATACCGGAGTCATCTAATAGCAGCTTAAACATGGTCTTTTTTAGACTGTCCATTTTATAGGTTACAGTTCAATTCTCTCCACTTCCTTCCTTTTATTTTTCTTACGTTTAGAATTAGTCAAAAATGAATAAAACCCATAATTACATAGCTTACCGATATTCTCTACTTCAACAGATACGATGTCGTCTGACTTCATTGGACAACTACCAGAAGGTGAACCAGTATCCAAAACATCACCCGGCTCCAAAGTTTCAGGGCGTTACCCCATCATTTGATTCTTCGATATAACCCTTCAGTTCCGAAAGGAACTGCCTGACCTTTACCTGAAGATTGTGACCAATCTCAATTTAAATCAGGAACATTTCGCACAAGTAAACTGCTTCGTTATTTAAAGAAGGAAAAAAAAAAGAGCGACTTCTCAGTCACTCTTTATTAACTATTTTTTGATCTTGGTTTATTCTGTTTGTAAATATAATCGATCCTGTTCATTGTCCTATATCCTAAAATACCAAGGATTACTGAATATATCGTTGTTAAAATTAAGCCAAGTATAGCAATCCAAAATAACGATGTTAACTTCTCTTTTTTGTTAAGCACACTAATAACCTCCACCAATTAATCGTTATTATCTTGCACTTATTTAGGGAGATTATTCCAAGATCAACAATTGGTATGTTTACTTGGAAATGCTAAATAAAGTACCTGGCTAAGATCTTGTGATAATTAAGTCTTTCTTCCATCAGGTTTCTCCCCGAATTTTTTGCCGAAATTCTCCATCATATCAAGTATTGGGATAAATTCACGCCCTTTAGTTGTTAATGAATATTCAACACGTGGAGGTACCTCAGGAAAAACCTCTCGTTTAATTAATCCATCTGTTTCTAATTCTCTCAACTGTTTTGTAAGAGAACCTTGTGAAATGTCCCATAAAAAAGCTTTAATTTCGCTATAACGACGTTCTTTTGTTTTTAAAAACCAAAGAATAAGATACTTCCAGCGTCCTGAAAGCATATTTTGGGTATACGCAATACCATAAACGTTTCTTTGCTCCTTAATAAACTCTTTTTCAAATCCATCCTTGCATATTCTAGCCATACTTACATCCCTTTTCTTCCATAAAGTACAAAAAAGTGTACTATATCATTTTTTATTGCCTACTTCAAAAGTAAGAGTAACGAGTTTATTATATTATTTATAACCAAAACACTCAATTACCTTAATGATTGCAAAAAAGGATTGTAGATAATTTCGTGTTGAGGCAATTAGAAAATTCGATAGCTGATATTAAATCATAATCGAACAAAATTATATATAGGAGGAACAATTATGAAATTTGGAATTATAGGTGCAGGAACGATAGGGTCAATTATTTCTAAAAAATTAGTTAAGAATGGACATGATGTCAAAATTGCAGATGCTCGAGGAATTGATCGTTTAGAAGGAAAAAAGATTGCTGGAACACCTGTGAGTGTAGAAGATGTAATAAAAAATATTGATGTTCTTATAATATCTCTCCCTTTTCACGTGATTCCAAGCATTCGCAACATTGTAGATAAAGCTGGAGATGAAGTAATTGTTGTAGACACTTCAAATTATTACCCTTTTAGAGACAATAAAATTGAAGAAATTGAGAACGGGATGGTTGAAAGTGTTTGGGTTTCAAATCAATTAGGTAGACCTATCATTAAAGGTCTCAACAATCAATTAGATTATACTTTAGAAAATAAAGGAACCCCTGAAGGTACTAGTGGTCGCATTGCCATGGCGATTGCTGGTAATAACCTATCACAAAAACAAATAATCATGGACGTAGTAAACGAGCTAGGCTTCGACGCAGTAGATAGTGGTTCTTTAAGTGATTCATGGAGACAACAGCCAGGAACTCCTGCATACTGCACCGAACTAACAAAAGAGGAACTAACGGAAGCATTAAAAAAGGCAAATAAAGAAAAAGCCCCATTCCTACGGGATAAGGCAATGGAGAAGTTTTCAGCTAGATTTTCACATAAAGATATTGTGAATCTAAACAGAGAAACATATCATTCATAATTTTAGGAAACTCATAATGATCATTGCTCTGGTATTTAATTTTAAATTGAATAGAAGATATAGGAAATTTGGAACCAAAAATAGTGATCAAAATAACCTTGATCACTATTTTGGCATATTTTAAATCTCTCTGTTCATCCACCTTGGATGTAACACTTTTAATATATAATGATGTTGTTAACAATTTTCATCGCCGTAAAAAAATTGTATTGTTGTTACACTAAACTGCTCCGTTAGCTAAATAAAAAAAGGCTGCCGCAGCAACCCTATGTTTAACTCTAGCACCCATTAGTGCAACAAGTACACATATAAAAATTTATTTCTAAATTGTGGAATCTTATTTTCTATCTACTACTCGACTAACTATTTCAGTTACGGTAGCCCTACTCATTTTTTCCTTCCCCTCTGTTAAAGTATCAAGTGTACCATGAGCAAGAGCTATCGGGATTTTACAAAAATTAAGTATCGGACCGGGTTTAATATCCTCCAAATAAACGTCAGCCAATGCTAGGTTACGTCGGGCGTACATAAACATATCTTCTAACTCCCATCCATCAGGAAAGAAATCCACACCTCGTTCTAAATCTTCAGCACGATTGCGAAGAATATTTACAGACTGCAAGCCACGACCGAAGGCTATAGCTAGATCTTTGTCCGTTTCAACAGCATCGTACCACTTCCAAATATCTGAGAGCATGACTCCTACCAAACCTGCAACGTAGAATGTGTATTCATTCAAACCTTCTTCATCCTGAATCCGCCACTCTTTTAAAGCCCAGTCCGCCATCCCCTTCGCCATAATAGATGTGGCATTCGAAATGCTCGCTACAATTGTTGGTGGACAAAGCTTTATCCAATCGCCAAATCGTAAGGTAACCTCCGGAAGGAGAGAGTTGTATGGGTGAAATAAAGCCATTAACTCCTTATTATTGAAGGGCTTTTTCAAGAGCAGGCTGATTGAACGTAATAGATTATGTTTGGTTTCCAATCGGAGTTGGGGGTGGTCTTCAATCTCGTCAATAGCTCTCATGCATAAGTAAGCGGATGTAACAGCTTCTTGTAATCCTGACGGTAGATGACTAATAGGAATAAAGAAGGTCCGGCTTGTCGCCATCAACATGTCTATTGCACTTCTATGTAGATTTAGTGCTTTGCTCATCTTGTTTTGTCCCCTTTTTTTGTCCTTAAAAATTTCCTAAATTTGTTTAATTTTAAATTGTATTATCCCCACTATATAAAATATTTAATAATAAACAAAATTTAAGCCCTTGTTACTCAATAAACCTGCCCGGATAGTAGAACAAAAAGGGATTGCCGCAGCAGTCCCCATCTTTAACTCTTGCACCCGTTACTTTAAGTACAATCTTTCACAATCTCTCCAAGAACCTGTACTTGAACAAGGAAATCGTCTAATCGTAAAACTCCATATGTGTTTTATCATTTTTGTAATAATCCAACCTGTCTTGTAAAGTGCCTGTATGAAATTCAAACTTATGACCGTCTGGGTCAGTAAAGTAAATAGACTTTTTATCTCTTTCGTCTCTTGGACGACCTGACAAGATGCTGACATACAATTCCTTTAATTTATGATACATATTATCAAAAGACCCAAGGGTAACGGGTTCGGTTTTGAAGTACAAAAATCCAATTAGAGGATAAAATCACAGAGAAATTAGCTTTTGAATTAACAAGCAAATTAACACAATAATAGACACAAAAAATGCTCAGGGCATAAAACTCTGAGCATTTTTCTATATTGGCTTATAGAATGAAAGCTAACCGTTAATTGAAAAATTTGTTGTCTATGATTCTTCAGTATCCTCGTCACTTTTATACTCCAAAATATCACCTGGCTGACAATCTAAAGCTTTACATATCGCTTCTAATGTTGAAAAACGAACCGCTTTTGCTTTCCCATTTTTCAGTATAGAAAGGTTCGCCATAGTAATTCCAACCCTCTCAGAAAGCTCCGTTACGCTCATTTTTCGTTTTGCTAACATCACATCAATATTAATAATAATTGCCATATCCTCCACCTCAGACCGTCAAATCATTTTCTGATTTTATGTTAATCGCTTCTTGTAGAAGCCGTTGGAGGATAGCAGCAAAAACGGCGATAACCAACGAAGCAAAAATGATAATGAGTCCCATTAATCCAATAGGAGGGTCAACTTTCTTCGCTATAAAATGAAAGAGTGGCAAACCTAATACATACAAACCACTGATTGTAATCGCACAGCACTTTATGTTCTTTAACGCCTTTACAGATAATTCCGAGAACGCTGTGTTCTCGTCAATGTACCGTAAAAGATTGAAAGCCTGATAGAGAGCAAAGTAAAAAGGCACAGCCGCTCCATACATCACGATGAAAACGAGATATTTCATTGGGGCAATATTTGGATACAATTTTGCTGCGAAATTCCCCATATGGGGCACTAAAAATATGCACAATGCAAGAACCGAGATTCCTATAAAAATAACAGCTAGCTTTAAAACGAGCGTCGTAACTTGTTTCATAAAAGCACCTCACTTAATTAATTTTAAATTGATTCTAAAACAAAATTTATTGTTTATCAATAAAAACTTATTGGTTTTAATTATATTATCATTGTTATAGATATATCCTTTAATTTTTTAAAAAAATAAAAAGCATTCCTGTATGATAACGAAATGCTGTATAACCTAAGCTATTCAATTTATAACTTATTCAATTAACCTGTACCCGTTAACCCAAGGGGTCTTTTTTTATATAGTTCCGAAGAGTGTTAAATTAAATAAAAACTTCTTCATCAACTATCCTGCATCTTTAGTTGAATAACAAAAAAGCTAGCAATATCAGCCAGCTCTTCTTGTATTACAATCCACTTGTTGAAAGAAACGCCTATTCTTCCATAAAAACTCGCGCGTAGTATTCCGTTTCTTCATCTAGTTTGTTGTCTTTTCTCAATTCCTCAATAGTTTCCTTTCGGTCATCTTCAATCACTTGAAAACTTCCTGAAACATTTGGTGTTTTCCCTTTGTTTTTATCCATACTTTCACTCCTACATTTCATCTTGTTTATATTAGGGTATTCATTTCCCTTTTCATTTTGTGTTTAATTTATAACTTTATTCAAATGCTCATTATGGTTTCTTCTTAAGCTAACCTGCTTAAGTTAGTCGAATAATAAAAAGCTACCAAAATGGCAGCTGAATCTACAACTCTTGCAACCGTTAGTTAAACAACATCTTACGATAATTTGTCAATTAAGGATTTTTGGGAGGTGAGAGCACTAATACAGAGTTTGCTTTTGTGTCCCATCTGTTTTTATTCGATATACCATTTTCTCCGTTCTTGTGTAATAAATCCAATCGTCGAAAATGTTTGTGTTTGTTACAAAATGTTCATTTAAAAAAGTTTTCAGGTTTGTATTGTTATTGCCTAGCTTCAATACCCTTTTTTGAAGCTGTTTCGGGAATCAATAGCGTTTGGCCAATATATATGATCGGGCTTACGAGATGATTTAAGAAAACAATACTTTCCACAGAAGTATTGAACTTCAATGCTATTGAATATAAATTATCAACTGGTTGAACAACATAACTAAGATTAAGGTTTCTGTTCATTATTGCACCCTCCTTATGACAGATTACATTATTTATCGTATTATTCTGTAAAAGGAAAAGTGCCTAATTGATTTTACATCCGTTAGCTCAATATAAAAGGAGATGCCGCAGCACCCGATAGTTTAAGTACAATTCTTCACAAACATTTTTACAAAAGTTAAATAAGAATTATGAAAAAGAGAAGCCCCTATTTCTATTTCGAGCCCTCAACGTATCCAATAAAATATTTAACTAAATTTAATACCATAACTACGCATTGCCTCTAAGCTACCTTCATAAGTAAAAATTCCATTTTCGATTAAATTTCTAACCCTATATTCTAAAAAACTATCACCGATATACTGAAAAATATGTCCATACACTTCACCAATTAACCTTGCACACTTTATATATCCCTTTTTCTTACCAATCAGCTTCTTGGCTTTTTCAATTATAAAATCATCGTAATAGTCTTCAGGAACAAACTTTATTTCACCGTTTTCCCAAATTCTTAAGGTTGCAGAATTTCCAGAAAGTTTTAACCACTGTATTTCAACCTGTTTACGCTCTGTGTCAGATAAATTTTTTTGATTTTCTTGAGTATAGTTGTAAATGGATTGTAATTCTTCAGTAAGTATTCCCCCTGAAAAAAATGGGATGTACTTTTTAGATTTTTTCTTAAATAATTCTCTATACAATTGCCCAGTATTAACGATAAAGATATTATTTTTTCTTTCCCTTAACAAGTAAATTGTAAAAAGAAGTCCTGTTTGTTCATGAGCGTTTCCTGAAACCCATATGTAAATTGGAATATTTTCTGGAATAGAAACTAATCGAGCAATCGTTCCTTGAAGTTTATCACAAAAATTTTCTGTTTCTTCTTCAATTCGTTCTAAGTTGTTTTTTATCCATTTAAATCTTTCTTTTTGACCATTTTCTGTGTCCAAATTACCTAATGGGGCAACAGCAAAATTATCTTCGAAAGTAACAATAAATTCTTCCTCGTGTATGTTTATTTCTTTTAATGTATGTCTTAAATATGGGTATCCAAAATTGATGTGAACTTTTTTGTAATCGCCTTTATCGAATATATTTTCATTTGGGTCTTGTGGATAAAGAATGTGGTTATAAAATTCTTTAAGGTCTTTTGAAAACTCAACTAAAGAATATTCCCTTTCCTCTAACAGTCCTATCCTAAAAAGAATAAGTTGCAAGTATGAACTTACTTCCCGTTCTGGTAAGTCTTTAACTATGTTTTTAATCTCAAAAATATCCACATAAAAAACTCCTTATCTTATTGAGCTGTTCATATGTTCAGTATATCAAACCACTAAGTGTAAATTCTAAATCCTTATCCGTTAATTGGATTTAGTTTCCTTCTACAACAAACCTGTTCCTTTAGTTCAATAAGAAAAGCCGCCTGAATTGGC
The DNA here is from genome assembly GCF_018613065.1 of Bacillus sp. ISL-7. The sequence goes on from NZ_JAGGQW010000004.1 coordinate 7,131, forward strand.
AGCTGAACTTTACCCTTGTAGCTGTTAATAGAAAAAGGTAAAGAAATCTATTTTCTCTTACATATATTAATCGTTAGTTCCTAATACATCTGTATTTGGAGGTTCATAACCCATCTGACGTATCATAGCTACAATTTGTCCCTTGTGGTGAAATTCGTGAGTTATAGTATGCATTATTAATTTACCAGGGGTAAATGTTATAATGTCTGTTTCATCTCTCCAAGGAATCCTTCTTTGAATTGGCTCAGATAATTGCTTTCCGTGTAATTCAAATACCTCATTTACAAAAGAATCAACCTGTTCAAAGCGTATTTTTATATCGTCCAGTTTCAATTTCTGTCGTTCATCCTTTGGTGTAATTGGCTTCTTTGTTTTTAATAAAACAAATGAGCCGAGCCACGCAATATAACAATCTGCTATGTGAACCAATGAGTCTCGCACACTTTCCCAACCGTATCCATTTTGGCGAGTAAAATCATTTTGATTAAGTTCCTTACAATAGTCTAGCACCGTTAATCGTGTCTGACGAACCCATTCATATTCGTTTTGATGAAACATCATCAATACACCCACTTTCTTATAATGATAATACATATTCTAGATATGTAAAAATAAACCCTCTTCCACGAACCTGCCCAGTTAGTTTAAGTACATTACTTCACATCTTCTGCAAGGAGTAAATATTTTGGAGATTTTGATTACTCATAAAAAAGATCGTAAAAAAAGACGATCTTTTAATTAATGCAAGAGGTTAGTTAATATGGCTCATTTATAAAAATTAACAGATATTTAGACATTCATTTCGATAAATTTAATTACTTTAGTTGCTGTATCAAATGCTTTTCTACTTTCCAAGAATTCTACTAATTTATTGTTATGAAATAAAAAACTCCCCAGCAATGCTGGAGAGTTAACAAACTTTACTTTTCTTTTTTGGATAAACAACGATCACAATCCATCAAATAACTTTCTGCTTGCTCTTGCATATGCTGCCCGCATTCAGGGCACTCCTTTTTTGGCAAATTTCGGAAAAATTCAACCGGACTAATTAACATTTAAATCTCCTCCTTCATTAACACAGTTCGTTGTTTCTTGTCTTGTTATAGTACAGTATAAGCAAAAAAGAGAAAAAAGTATAGACCTTTTTTAAATAAATAATAAAAGTTTTAATATTTTCATCAAATCTATTTTTACCTTATATATCCCAATCGAAATCCTCAGTATCTTCATCCCATTCCGAGTTAGGAGATAGAAATCTCGGAAGCTACAACTATTGTATTATCTAAGGTAATTCTCCACGAACATTAAATATGTAATACATATTCTGGTGTTTCTTGGGTTCTGCCTCTTCTGTTTATTTGAATCATATCCCCGAACCCCATCCAAAAAAGGTTAGATGCTCTTCCAGCATTTTGTAATTTCAAACCCAATAATTTACATAATTCAACACGAATTACTTCTTTCATACCTGTTCCTTGTACTGGATTTTATTTAAGGAATGCACCTGACAGCTTAATAACCTTTTGAACTAATCACTGAAATCGTTAGATATTATCTCTATCTCTTTAAAATCATAAAAGTCTCCATCGCTTATGAATTTTTCAATTTCTACTGTACCATCATTCATAAACTCAACTTCCCAACGTTGCCCTAGAACAGTAATTTCAACCATTATAGCTTCATCTCTTACTTTATTTAGCTTATAAAATATATTACTTTCTTCCAGTTTATTAAGGAAATTGATTAACTCCTTAATCCCCACCAGTTCCATTTATTGCAGTATCAAGTCTTGCATAAATGATTAGTAAAAGACTTTTAGCAAATGATTCATCTAACTGTTTAATTTTTCCCCTTACTTCTTCAATCTTTAACAATACAAACACCTCTCAATAAATGTTACTAACGTAATCCGTTAGTCCAATGAGAAAAACGCTGCCGCAACAGCCTTACTTATGTAACTCAAGCACCCGTTAGTTTAAGTGAAAACTTTCACAATCTCTTTAAATTTTAAAATCGCAGAAATGCAGAAAATCTCGTTAACAACTTAAACTAACTTAAACAGAAAGTTATTTTTGATGAATTTACTTAAAATCACTTCCGTAACGAATTAAAATAACTTATCATATAATTGAGGAGGTTACTAATGAATCAAGAAGAACGATTAATACGCATCCTTAATTATTTAGAATCTCATAAAACAATGAACATTAAACAAATGTGTGAAACGTTTAATATCTCACGTGATACGGCAAGACGAGACATAGTTAAACTTTCACAAAATAAAGCAGTGGTTAGAACCTATGGTGGAGTTTCTTTAGCATCTTTTCATAAGAAAATTGTTAATTATCAAGAGCGATCACAGACTGAATTTGAAATGAAAAAATTAATTGGAAAGAAAGCAGCAAATCTGATAGCTGACGATGAAATGATTTATCTAGATGTTTCCACCACAGTTAATTTTATTGCTCAATCCTTACAGTCAAAACCTGTTACCATTGTGACAAATTCAATTGATACTGCGTATATGTTAGCACAATTTGAAGATACCAAGATTCAACTCTTAGGTGGAACATTAAATAAGTCAACTCGACATATCACTGGATATTCAACTATTGAAAAACTTAAAGATTATCACTTCAATAAGGTCTTTATTGGAGCAGCAGGTATTACTGAGAAAGGTTTATACTATGCCCTTGAAGAAGATATACATTTTAAGCGTGAATTAATAAAACATTCTGATCAAGTTATTTTATTGGCTGATCATAGCAAATATAATCATCTCCAGAATTATAGAGCTTTAACATTCGAATCAATTGATACATTTATTACAAATGAAGTTCCACCTAATGATTTATATAATGTTATGGAGAAATATGGTGTTGAAGTAATAATTGCAAGTAAAGATTAAAGCTGGGAAGTATATCAGAGTTTTTTTCATAATTAATCAAGAGGGAGAGAGAGAGAGAGAGTAAGTATAATACGATTATTTTTGATGTTAATGGAACGCTGATAGATACAGAAATCATTTTATTTGGTGGTGTTTAAGAAAATGCGTAAAAAATTTATTGTCTTTGACATTGATGGAACATTATTAACAACAGAAATGAAGATTCTCGATAGCACCAAACAAGCTTTGGTTTCTCTTAAAGAAAAAGGGCATGACATCGGCATTGCGACAGGAAGGGACTACGCAACAGCAATATCAATCGTTGACGAGCTTGAAATTGATACCTATGTTTTATGTAATGGTTCAGTCGGGTATGTTCGTCATGAATTAGCACATGAGGAAATATTTTCAAAAGAATCTATTATTAAACTAATCGAAATTGCGACGGAAAACAATGATCAGATTGTGTTCCAAACAGCGAACGGATTAAAAAGACATTTCGAAGAACCTGGAGAGTCGTTAACTAAGGCTTACGATAGTTTAGGATGGACACTCCCTGACTTTGATGAAATGTATTGGAAACAAAACCCCATTATTCAAGCTATGCTTTTCTGCAAGCCAGAAGATCTTCAAAAATACGCTATCAAAGATTTCAGATATGTGAGTTGGCACAAATTTGGTGTAGATGTCATCCCTAGTGAAGGATCGAAAGCAACAACCATTTTGAAAATCGCCGAACAAAATGGATTTAAGCGTGAAGATATTGTCTTTTTCGGAGATGGAATCAACGACATTGAACTAATGGAACTTTCAGGAATTGGGATTGCAATGGGAAATGCTGAAACAGAAGTTAAAGAGAAAGCCAATTTAATCACAGATTGTTACAATGAACATGGAATTTACAATGCTCTTAAGAGCATGTCATTAATATAAAAAGAGAAAGACTATTAAAAATTAGGCTCTGTTAAATTTTAATGTTGATTTTATATAATAATTAAGGGAACCTTCATTTGACGAGGTTCCCCATTCTTTTTGAATTAATTGGTTAGTAAAAAAACTTGATGGTATATCTACCTGGAAGTTCAATCGAAATAGACGGGATCTTGTGGATTATGTAAATGTTTAAAAACCAAATTAATTTGTGATTCCGTATTTCTATCTATTGATAATGATGGTAATTCATTCTCAGGAAAAAACTGAACTGCACTCGTTTCAATACCTTCTTTCGGGTGTCCGCCAATTACTTCACATTGAATAAACATTTTGTAAACGTGATATGGGGAAGGGGGATGTGGATGACATTTCTTGTCCATCACAGCAATCAATTTTATTGTTTTAACATCAAAACCTGATTCTTCTTTTACTTCCTTGATCGCAACTTCGCCTGGAGTTAATCCAATATCTCCCCAACCTCCAGGTAACGACCAGCCTCCACCATCGTTTTCTCTCACCATTAATATTTTATTATCTCTAAATACAACAGCCCTAATATCAACCTTAGGAGTTGCATACCCAGTCTCATTTGCAAAAAGTTCTTTTATAACTTTATGGTCTACATTTGTATACTGCGTCAAAATTTCAACACTTATATTTCTTATTAATTCGAATCTTTCCAAGTCATACACGTCTTTAGAATAAGTTAATCCTGCCTGTGCAATGGATTGAAGTTGTTTTGCCCATTCTAACCATTTAGGTTCCAATCTTTATTCACCACCAATTGATTTTTACCTAATTTTACCTTACTTTTTATGAAAATTAAACTTCCCCTTATTCAACTAACCTGCTTCGTTAGCACAATAAGAAAATGTGATCGCCGCAGCCTTCCCATCTTTAACATAAGCACCCTTTATTGGAAGAAGGTGGATTGTTAGGTTTTAGGGTGAAGTCGATTATCAAACATTCCGTATTTTACTATAACAAATCATAATGTTTTTAATTTTTTACATAACTTTAACATCAATAATTATACGAATAATGGTATAATTATTGAAAAGGCTTACAATCATTGGAGTTTGAGGTGAATATAAAATGGATTTCTATGAAAAGTTACCTGAAGAGTTATTAATTCGTTTTTACTATGAAATTATTAATAATATTGAAAAAGGTATTCTTACGAAAAATATGTATTATGAAATAGGAATAATTATTTCTGTTGGTAATCGGAGAGGAATTTCCTTAGACCAACCTTCTGATTTTAATGAAGTGATTAATCAGCAAGCCTTAAATGATTTATTACAATCAGAACAAGTTGGTACAAGGTGTAGTTCTCAGATTGCCTAGCCCTTATTTGTTTAATGTTATAATTTAACTAAATTTACTTCCATAAATAAAATTGACTTTTAATTTTAAAAATGGGTGCTGCCAGATAAGGTAACACCTTTTCTGATTCTACGGCTGGGAGAGGAAGGTCGCTGAACTATGGTGCGTTAGAGCCCATCCGTTAGTCTGACTCCACCGACCACGGTGCACCACTGACTGTCGCTCCCTTACGGGAAGCACACATGGTAGATTAATCCTATTCTGGTTGATGTACCAGCCTCTAATTATAACAATTGCCGTAGAGAGGATATTTTCAATGGATGTAGTCATTGAAAGAGCATGCGGTATGGATGTCCATAAGGAGAATATTACTGCCTGTATTATGACACCTAAAGGCAAGGAGATTCAAACGTTTTCTACTAAAACTGTATTTCTATTACAGTTGGTTGACTGGATTAAACAACATAATAGTACCCATGTCGCTATGGAAAGCACGAGTGTTTATTGGAAGCCGATTGTGAATTTACTTGAAGCTGAGGATATTGAGTTTTTAGTTGTGAATGCCCAACATATGAAGGCAGTTCCAGGGCGTAAAACAGATGTGAAGGATGCTGAATGGATCGCCAAACTTCTTCGTCACGGACTGCTCAAAGCAAGTTATATTCCAGATCGGAATCAACGTGAACTAGTTCGATATCGTCGAAGTATTATCGAAGAGGTGCCAGACAACATAATCGAATTCAAAAGGTATTAGAAGGCGCGAACATTAAGTTGGGATCGTTGTTTCTGATGTGTTGGGTGTTTCAGCCCGTGATATGCTTGACGCCATTGCAGATGGTGAAGAGGATCCTGAAAAACTAGCAAACTTCGCTCGACGTACTATGAAAAAAAAGAAAGAAGAATTGGAACTCGCTCTTAAACGGTATATCAACTCTCATCAAAGCCTCATGATAAAAACCATTTTAGGACATATCGATTTTTTGACTGAGCAAATCAATATGTAGGATCAGGAAGTTGCGGCAAGAGTGAGCTCCAAGCAAGAAGATATAGAACGTCTGGATTCCATTCCAGGCATAGGAACAAGGATGGCTGAGCAAATTCTATCCGAAATTGGGACTGATGTGAAAAAACAATTCCCCACTGCAGCTCATATGTGCTCTTGGGCAGGATTAGTTCCTGGGCAAAATGAAAATGCTGGAAAAAGAAAATCAGCCAAAACTAAAAAAGGAAATAAGTATTTAAGATCGGCGTTAACAGAAGCAGCTCATTCAGTAAAAGGATCCATAAACTATCTCGGAGCACTGTATAGACGTACAGCATCCCGAAAAGGTAAGAAACGTGCTGGTATTGTAGTCGCTCACGCAATGGTATCAAAAAAAATTCATTATTATAGCAAATATGCCAAACAATATGAGTAGTATTCCAAACATAAATATCCCTGTTACATATTCAAATATTGTAAAGAAAAAGGCTACCTTGTTTATCTTACTTCGCTCTTCAAATAAAAATTTTAAACCATCTTTAACTTCATAAAAACTAAGTGAGCTTAAACCGAATCCAACAATAATGCAACTAATTCCTACATATAAAAGTGTCATAATCTATTTTCTCCAATCAAAAGGTTTGTACTAGCCTCAATAAGAGAAATAGAAGTATTGTTATTTAGTTACCAATACATACTGCCTCTCTCTAAATGAAAACCGTTCACTTAATTCATCAAATAAGCGTTTTTCGTTTAATATAAAATTTCCTATATCATTAATGAAATGCTTTGTTTTTAAGTTAACAACAACATTTAGTATATCGTTCTTTTCTTTCAGTTCATCACCATCCAAGCAAGTATATAATTCTATACTTTCACCGTTGGAAAGATTTTCATTTATATACTTAAATAAATCGCTATAACATTTTCTAGTATTACGACAATCAAGATGATACACAAATGGGTTGGAAAATTTCCCCCTTATTTCATCATAACCTTCTAAGTCCCATACTGATATGCCAAAAAGGTCATCTTCTGTCTCATAAATAATCATATTCTCAATCTGTATAGGGTTTTGTCCAAAATCACCAGTTGGAATCTCCCTATTTGAAGCTATATAATGATGTACTGTCAAAATTCTCGCCCCTTTTATTAAAGAAAAAAGACTGCCGAAACAGCCCATTTGTTGTTAAACTAAAGCAGCCGTTACTTTAAGTGCAATTTTTCACAATCTCTCCAAAGGAACAGTACCCTCCAAAATTATTTCCCCCTATATTTAAATAAATCATTTAGAGGGGGATTGATGCTGAGTTACTCTGTCCTATTTTGATAGAAGAGGTAAAGCCCAAAGTCTTGCATAACGGAGGTGTGCCCCATTTGTCGCAACATAGTAGCTATATTGCCACGGTGGTAGGATCCGTGAGTGACAACGTGTAGTACTGTCTCAGATATAGAAGTTTCAAGTAACCCAGCATATGGGTTATCAACTACAATCAACTTTTCAATATCTTTTTGACTGTCCAGAAGTGCTTTGTATCGTTCGGATAAGTCTAGAAATATTCCTTTCATTTCCTTAATACTTTTCATTTCCACCTGTTCTCTTAATTGATTCGTGGTCGCCATTGCTTCATTCATACTTTTACCTGAGATAATGTCAAACCAAGTATAATCTGTGAGAAAAATGTGAGTCAACACCTTTGATACCGAAGAAAAACCACTCTGAATATCCTGATGATAAATATCCTGTGGAAGTTCTCTCAAACGGTCCATTATAACTCCATTTGCCCAAACGTGGTAGTTGTACAATTTTAAAACGGGGTGTGTCATATTAATTTTCCTCCATTTCTATTTGTTCTTCCTTTGTGACAAACGGCACTTAAAAATCTAAATTTTGGAAAAACCATTAACTTATATATTCTGTTTTATTAAAAAAAATTCCTTTAACTAAACTCCCACGTTACTTTAATAAGAAAAAGCCACCAAGTATGGCAGCTCGACCTTAAGCATAAGTCCCTTGTTGAAAAATACAGCACTGAATTAATTAATTTTACAACAGATTTTACACCCTTTTTTTATACTCTAACCAACGAATAAATTTTAAATTACCGAATAACAGCCCATATAAAAAAGGATAAGAAATAGCAGATAACCATATATTCCAATTCTTATGATAAAAGAAACCCATTTTTAGACATAACCATTCGTAAAGGGTAGAAAGAACAGACCAAAATAATATATACATAACCTTATTAATTAATGGACGATTAAAGGGATACCAATTAATAATAAGCATAGTTGCAGCTGGATATATCCCTAAAATAACAAGTAAGGTTTTTGCCTCCACAAAATAAGGTTCGAAAAATCCGTACATATTATATTTATCCGTAAATCTATCAGCTAGCTCGGCAGTAAATAAGCCCCAAAAAATGCTGGCGTAATATTCAATAAGTGGTAAATTTTTTTTCATTAGGAAAGCAGCCAGGTTAAACACAACAATGGATACATAAAGAAACCACATAGAATACATCCCAATCTTAAACACAAAATTAAGTTCTTTTCTAGGATATACATCTAGGAATTTTTTTATAAAAAGTTGCAATGGAACATTGGTGCTTGTTTCACTAGTCGAGTAGAAGGGAACCTTTCTACCTTACGGTAGATTGTGTTCCTCCCTCCGGGTAGAAAGGTCGCCCAATTGGCGACTCAAACCCCCACAGAACCCGGCGTGCGGATTTCCCGCACCGGGCTCTTCAGAAATTGCTTCACAGTTTCGCGTACATCTTTAATTCCGAAAATGGAATTGAAAGTTTAGGACGCTCTAGAGGAAAAATCGACTTAATCTTATTGAACTTTTCCCACGTTATATAGCTCTTTTGGCTTCTACTACTTAACATTCTTCTCCAATAACGTTCCGTAATATTATAGATTTTTGTTATTGACCGAAGATTGCCAGCCATACCATAGTAATTGTAATGACCTCTAAGAATTTGATTTATCTTCTCAACTTGGTCTTTTATAGACCAATGTCTGATAGTACGAAGTACTTCTTGTATTTTATTTACACTCCGCTTAAATCTGGTCTTTTCAGTTTTCCTACCTACCATGAAATTACCCTTACGGTTTTTTGTACAATAATGTGTAAAACCTAGGAAGTAAATCGTTTCTAATTTCTTTCCTTTTTGCAGGGCATGTTTACTGGCAAACCGTCCAAACTCTACTAACCTAGTCTTATTAGGTTCAAGCTCTAATGAGAATTTCCTTAATCTTTTCACAAGGACTTTCCCAAACCTTATTGCATCTGAACGATATTGAAAACACACTACAAAATCATCGATATATCTTATTAGATATGACTCACCTTTGAGTCTTGGTTTTATTGCTTTCTCAAACCACAAATCCAATACATAGTGAAGATAAATGTTGCTTAACAGTACACTAATTGAACCACCTTGCGGTGTTCCTATTTCACTGACGTGAATATCCTTACCTTCCATTACACCTGCTTCAACCGCTTCCCCATGTAATAGGCTCTCCCTATCTCAGAGTACTATCAGTTAGTAAGACTTCCAATAAACCATCGAATTCTCCTTGCTTTGTAGGCTTGTTGAATTCTTATCTACATCCTGTAGAAGTTCATTGGATCTCCCTTGTTCCCAAAGGAATCCATTGATGACATGCCGTAGGTACGAATCCCGGGAGTAATGAGAATGACCTTGCCTTTGGCGGTTATTTCATTATTGCCTTCCCCATTGAGAGAAAAGGTCGGCTACTCCACATCACGTTCAATTTCGGGACTAATTATCCTCTTCACTTTATTCCGGCCTGCCACCTTCCTGTCTACGCTTCGCAGTGAACGTTACCGTGCACCACGCAAGACTCGGTACAAGACTGCTGGCTAAGCATTATCTAGACGACTATTTCAAGTCGCATGTATTCCTTGAGCTTTCAAGGCGCAACCCTCACAGGACCGTGCTTGCGCTATTTACGCACACGGCTCCTCCTAGTTACCATTCACAAAATGTTGCTATTCTCTTAGATTGAGATTTTGCTAATTCTGCTATCCTTAGTAGTTTTGTTTCCATTTATCCCTACCTCTGAGTGTTGTAAATGTTTCCCTAGTAAGAACGATAACTGGTAGCTAGCCTTTCCTCCATCGGCATTACCCAACTTCGTTGGTACTACGCTGCTATCCGACTCCCTACACAGCATTTGGTTTCCTTGCTTTTTATCGCTTATACACCATACTCTTCTAACAAGAAAAGACCGGTAGGGTCTCCCGAGTTGCCGTATCATATCGATGTGTACTGTGCCAAGGTCCCACCCGCTATATGATACTACCTAGGCTCGGCCGCACACCTGCTTCGTTAGTGAAATAAGAAAACGGATAGCCGTAGCCATCCCATCTTTAACATAAGCACCCGTTACTTAAGTACAATTATTCACAATCACAGCTATTGAAGTAATTGTTTAATTATTACAAAGAATCAAATGATTTAGCATTGCTAATTCGATAAGCAATTAAATAGATAATAATGTAAATTGGAAAGGAATAAAAAACACTCCATTTTACAGTAGTATAAAATCCAATCCATTCAAATAAAGGTTCACCTATAAAAGAAGTCAATGCGGAATAAATAACAGCTTTAAATAAGGGATTTAGAGTTGGCTTAAATTGTAGCCAAAGCATAAGCGTTACAGGAATTAAAGTAAAATCCCAAGGTAAAAATGTTGGAATGGTAGGCAATACTCTCCCAGAATAATGCCAGAGCCCAAAAACAAGTCCTAAAAAATCAAACCAAGAAGCTACACTTAATCCAAAACCTCCAGCTAAAAGCAATCTTGCTTCACTTCCACGCTTTCGCAGTATTATCCATACAAGCCAAGGAATGATTGATAAGGCTACTGAAAGCCAAAATTCCCATCGCCATAACGTATTTTCAATCCAATAGTTTAGATAATCCACTTCGACTTGATGAATTCTTTGAAAAAACTTATCAGAACTTATAATTTCTTCTTTTCTAATCAGTGGTGTCATTTTAAATCCACCTTAAAAAATAATATAACCCCAGTATTCCCCATCCTTGTTCAACTATCCTCCCTCTATATAGAAAGGAAAATCTCTCGATTTCTCTCATTTTATCCAAATTACGTGATAGTTTGTTTTAATATTCATTTGAGTATTGGAATAATGATGTATTCAAGGATAATTTTGGGGACAAAATGAAAAAGCGACTGATAGTTGTTTTACTGACTAATCCGTGCTTCAAATGTTTAAAACAATCAACCTACTAAATAATTTCAATTTAAAAAAATAAATTAAGCTGCTACCTGTAAATCAGCCATATGAGTTGAATTGTTTAATTCCCTCTTGAAGTAACCTGCTTCGTTAGTTCAATAAGAAAAGCTGCCACAGTTACCTCTCCATTCTTGGTTAGGTCAAGCTTGGCAGCCTTTGCTCTTCAGTTTATCTTCTTATTGTCTTTACTATTTACAATAATTTCATAAGGCTCATTATCTAATATTGGCGATATGTCCTCGGATTGTAGAAATTCAACAATCATTGATTCGATTTCAGTTCCAAGTGCTATAGCTGTTGGATCAGAACTTAAGATAGAGGTACTTATTATAAAGCTCAACGGTTTATCTTTGCTAAATGGTGTATTCAAAATCTCCGAAATCTCACTAAAAGGTTATCCTTGATAGTATTTTAGTAATAGAACAGTTTTTTCATCTTCATTTAGTGCGTCTAACAAATCTTGTAGATATACTGTTCGTATTGCCGAAATAGCCCCAAAAAAACTTTATCGTTATCCTCTGGAATTCTGTGATTGGACTCAATTATGTTGTTCACCTTCCTTTGTTTTTTATGTATATCTATTAGACGGAAACCTTCCTATTTTAGCCGAAGGTTTTTTAACAAATCCTAAAATACTTAGTCATTTTTGATAAGACTTAAAAGCAGAAAAGTAGTTCTACTATCAGACAGAACCTTAGTAAAAATACTAAGCAATTGCGACCTTATAGGCAATGAAAAAAGAATCTTCGATTGGAAGATCCTTTTTTACTTCATATTAAAGTAAAGCACCCATTAGCCATCCATGAAGCGCAAAAATCGCACTTCACCACAGAGAATGAAAATAGTCAGGAAGTGTCAATACTGATACTGACCTTAATCCAGTCAACCAATTCATAGACTTATTAATTAACACTCTTCTCTTTTTTTTAACGATTGAGCAGGGTCTTCTTAAATATTGCCATTTTTCCAATTTAGAGGAAACTTATTATCATGGTAGTTTAATAAACTATTTCGCTTTTGAAACGTAGAATCCTGTTCCATTTTCTTGTGGTACAAATACCTTAAACCCAGTTGGCATATTTTTTAGCATTTTCTCTACCCTATTTTGTTCTTCTTTTGTTATAACTGTGGTAGTATCGGTTTGTTCTGCTAATTTAGGTTGTTCTTCTGCTGAAACCTTTGTGCTTTGTAAGTTTTCCGCAAAACAAACTGATAACGCTAAAACTCCTGCAAAACCAAGAGTTAAAACTAATTTCCTTTTCATATGAAAACCTCCTAAAAATCACCAGTAGACAAGCTAATACTACTATACATATTTACCATAAGTAAAATGATGTTACTTTTTAATAAAAAAGCGTCTCCACTTTATTGTAGAAACGCACCCGTTAGTTGAACAAAGAAGGTTATCAATATCTTAAAAATTAATTGAATGTATGTTGAGAGAAGGAAAGATTTTATGGGGCTTTGCTATTTGATAGAGCCCTTTTTACCTGATTTTTATCTTCTAGCTATCATCTCGATTTCAACCTCTGCACCAAGAGGTAGGGATGACACACCTATAGTTGTACGAGCAGGATATGGCTCAGAAAATTGTTTAGAATAAACTTCATTCATTGCTGTGAAGTTATTCATATCAGTTAAGAATACATTCACTTTTTCAACATTATCAGGAGTTAAACCTGCTGCTTCCAATACATTGAAAAGATTCTTAAAACATTGATTTGTCTGTTCTACAATATCACCTTCTACAAGCTTTCCAGTCTGTGAGTCTACTGGGGTTTGCCCAGATAGAAATATTAAATCTCCTGCTTCAATTGCATGTGAGTAAGGACCAACAGCAACAGCTCCAGATGCACTAAAAGCCTTTCTTGACATATAAAATTCCTCCTTAGATATAAAGAAAAAAAATAGATATATGACGAAATTGTAAGGTATAGGGAATATATAAACAATACAACCGTCCTTCCAAACAATGCCTGCAAATACCCACCTTAAAGTACAATATCACAAACTTTCACCTACATATGAAAAAGACTGTCGGAACAGCCTAACCTTATTGGTTTAAGTACACATTTTTGGAGTGATTATCATTTAATGTTTAGATGACAAAGCTGAAGTTCGTCTAACATTATCAACAACTTTTTATAATCAGATAATGTTTCTTTATCTTCAACTTTAAAACCAGATTTAAAAAATAAAATATCCCCTGTTCCATCGTTAATTTGATTCCTTGCTTCGAGAATTCGTTTTAAGTTCTTGGCAGTTCCAATACTCCCAGAAATAATGTCTACTCCTTCTGGAAATATTTTCTGTATACTATTTTCAAAATAAGGGAAATGGGTACATCCAAGAACAATCGTGCCGTATTGCTTTAAATCAAACGAAGATAGTTTTTCTTTTAAATCGGGTACAACTTTCTCTTCTCTAAATTCAAAATTCTCAGCGAATTGGACAAGACCAGGAAGAGGTAGACTTTCAACAATATCGTGATGATCTATACTTTTCACAAGGTTATGAAACTTTTCCTCACTGAGAGTCAAATTAGTTGCCAACACTAATACCTTTTTTCGTTTTCCCTCACAGCTTTGAACAGCAGGTTTTACGGCTGGTTCAATACCCAAAATAGGGAAATCGTACTTTTGGCGAAGGTCATCCACTGCAATACTGGTTGCTGTATTACAAGCAATGACTAATGCTTTAATTCCTTGATTAGCCATAAAGTCAACTGCATTAAATATATATTCCCGTACCTCTTCTTTTGTTTTTTCACCATATGGAACGTGTAAGGTATCCGCATAAAATATGTAATCTTCATTCGGTAAATACCTCAATGCTTGATGAAGTACAGTCATACCACCTATTCCAGAATCAAAAAAACCTATTCTCACTACTTTCACTCTTCTCTTAAGTTAACCCTGTATATTTTATAACTTGTTCTTTCAAGTACCATTTTTTCAAACATGGTCATAAGTAGTTGCGTTTAAAGGATTAGAAAACAGAGTAATACAAAGCTAACATTATCATAATTTTACAAGTGTTCTTTTGAAACAACTACCCCTGCTAAATCAATTCCAGGTACAAATGGGTAGGTCTTGACGATGTTACCATTAGGAATAGTAGCGAGACTATCTTTATAGTTGACACCAGAATAATGGACGTGAATCAATACTTCTCCCTCTGGTAAATCTTGAAGCATTAGCTTTTGAAGTTTTACAGAAGATTAGTCTTCTTGTTTATTTACAACTAGTGCATCAAAGGGTTGTAGCATTGCTAGTACTCCTTTCTATAAGAAAGGTCTTATAAAATACAGTATTTCAATACTGATATATCAATGATAACTCCATTTATCTATATGGCATAATACATAAAATAGATAATTGCCATCTGATTTTTCGATACCTAAAAAAGAGGGAAAAGTGGAGAGTGGATTTAATAAGGCTTTTTAGCCTATTAAACATCGTTTTTCGTAGGTCATAGCTAACCTGACCCGTAAATCAGGACAATAAAAAAGGGATCGTAATCCGCAATCACGCTCCAATTAAGGCACCCGTACTTGTTTAAGTGCAATATCACAATTTTTTTGGATAGTGAATTACTTCCCCATAAAAACTCTTTTTTAAAACAAGCACTCCTAATCACTTATCATAGCTATAAATTTTAATAAAGACGTAGGTACATACTTATCTTTTCTATAAATGAATACTGTTTTGACTTTTCCGTATGGAGTCGGAAGCGTATGCTGTCTAAGAGTTCCTTCTTGTATTTGTTTTGCAACAACACTTTGTGGAACCATACTTAAACCTAGACCAGCAGATACACACCCGACGATTGCATCCAGGGTTCCAAATTCCATTATCTTTTTAGGAATCACTCCCTCTTGGTGTAGCCATTGTTCAAGCTTTTCCCGATAAGAACATCCAGTACGGAATACAAGCAGTGTCTTTGTTTGAATATCTCTGATAGAAGATAAAGGAGGATGAATTATATCTGTTATGAGTACCAATTCTTCTTCGATTACATCCTTTTGAATGAGATCTGGGTGTTCAATAGGTCCAGCCACAAATGCTCCATCAAGGTCATACTGAAGAACTCTTTCAATATTTTCTTTCGTGGGCCCTGTTTTTAGGGTTAGTTCAACTTCGGGATTGTCTTTAAGGTATTTTGAAAATAGGGCTGGTAAACGAACAGCGGCAGTTGTTTCCATAGAACCAATAATTAAAGGACCTTTTGAGGTTTGATCATCATTCATCACGTTCTTTGTTTCTTCTACAAGATTGAATATTTTTTCTGCATATGTTAGCAACATGCTTCCTTTGGCAGTTAGTGCAGTACCACGATTATGTCTATGAAAAAGGGTTGTTTGAAGATCCGATTCCAACTGCTGAATTTTCATCGTGATATTAGACTGTGCATATTGAAGTTCTCTTGCTGCTTGTGAAATACTCCCCAACTTTGCAACAGTCTGGAAAATTTTTAATGTATGTAAATCCAAAATAATCTCCCCTTAATTTGAAATATCCTTAGCCATCATTTAGAGTGATACCAAATATCATTTTTAAGTATTATACCATATAACAAAAAAGCAATATGATTTAAATATCCTACATTTTAACTGGAGGTTAATATTGTAATAAAGACACATTCTAAAAACATTATTGAAATTTGAAGGGAGAAACAAAATGCCATTATTTGCTTTGATTTAATAGAAGGTAGAAACGAAGAAACGCTAAAAAAATTATTGGATTCGGCTCACCGTGCGATGGTGGAAGCTTTCCAAGTGCCTGAAAGTGACCGTTATCAAATAGTTCATCAACACCCGCCTCATGAGCTAATAATTGAGGATACAGGACTAGAGTTTAAAAGAAGCAGAGACCTTGTAATTATTAGTATTGTTAGTAAAAAAAGAACCGTTAAAAACCTTATAGTCACTTCTAGCCCATAAACTTGAATCTGATTGTGGGATTTCTCCACAAGATTTGATCGTTTCTATAACAGAAAACAGCGATGCCGACTGGAGTTTCGGATTAGGATAAGAACAATTTCTAACAGGTTCATTATAGCTTATAAAGATATGCTTTATATTTGGAGGTTTTAATTTGAAGAAGCAAACTTATCTTTTTTTAATAGGAGGAATATTGTCTTTAATCATTGCCATGGGGATTGGAAGATTTGCCTATACTCCTATTCTTCCACTTATGCAAAAGGATCTTTCTTTTTCAAATACAGTGGCTGGTTATATTGCCTCAAGTAATTACGCAGGATATTTGCTTGGAGCAATTTTAGCAGGTGCTATTCCCCTGAAACAATATAGAACGATTTCCTTAAGAATTTGTCTTATTGTCAGTATCTTAACCACTGCCATAATGGGTCTAACATACTCTCATTTCCTTTGGTATGTACTTCGATTTCTATCGGGAGTTTCCAGTGCTTATGTGTTGGTTCTAGCCTCTGGTATCGTGTTAGATAAACTTGCTTCTATAAACAAAACAAGTTGGTCTGGTTTATTTTATGGAGGGGTAGGTTTGGGAATCTGTTTGTCCAGTCTATTTATTCCGAGTTTAAACCATTTATATCAGTGGGAAGGAACTTGGACAGGATTAGCTGTTGTTAGTGGAATCCTTGCTTTCTTCGTATGGATCTGGCTCGATGATAACTCAAACGCTGTTGAAAAGAAAGCTAAACAACAAATTTTTGCAGAAGTCCCCCCCACGAAATGGCTCCTATGGTTGATTATTGCGTATGGTTTAGAAGGATTGGGTTACATTGTTACGGGTACGTTTATCGTATCTATCGCTGAAAAGACCTCATACTTTCACAAAGGTGCCACCTTAGTTTGGATGATGGTTGGATTGGCTGCGATTCCATCCTGTCTCATCTGGTCTTTACTAGCTAAAAAATGGGGATTCGTTAAATCCTTAGTTCTTGCAATGGCATTGCAAGCTTTGGGTATGGCGATGCCAGCCTTTTGGAGTTCGAAAACAAGTTTTATCATAAGTGCTTTATTATTTGGAGCCACGTTTATGGGTATCACAACGCTTGTTACAACAATGGGACGACAAATGAATCCATCTAATAGCGGTCGAACGATTGGGATTCTGACCGCTATTTATGCTATTGGACAGTTGATAGGACCAATCCTTGCTGGAGTCTTATCATCATTCACTAATAATTTTAATACTGCTCTGATAGGAGCATCTTGTGTGGTATTAATTGGGGCAGCAATGCTTTTAAATGGAATTCAATTTGAGAGGAAATCCAAAGGAATATTAAGTGAAAATAACTACGAGGTGTGAAATTATGTTAAATAATAAAATTACAGAACTTTTGAAAGTTGAGTATCCGATTATTCAAGCTCCAATGGCTGGCGGAGTAACCACTTCGAAATTAGTGGCGGAGGTTTCAAATTCTGGGTGTCTAGGAATGATTGGTGCAGGTTATATGACACCTATTCAAATGCGAGAACAAATTAAGGAAATAAAGCAGTTAACTTCAAACCCTTTTGGTATTAATCTATTTGTTCCTAACGAATTTAAAGTTACTGGGAATGAAATAAAATCGGCTAACCAGATCTTAAACCCTATTCGTCAGCAATTGAATTTACAACCAAAAGATAGCTTTAAAATTTCAAATTTTAATGATGTTTTTGAAACATTTATTGAACAAATTAAGGTTGTAATTGAAGAAAAGGTTCCTATTTGTTCTTTTACATTTGGTATTCCTTCTAAAGAAGTGATTGCTGAATTAAAACAATCTAACATTATTCTGATGGGAACAGCCACAACGGTTGAAGAAGCAGTTGAAAATGAAAAAGTAGGAATGGATATTGTTGTGGCACAAGGCAGTGAAGCTGGCGGACATCGTGGGAATTTTATCAATAGATCACTAGAAGGTTTGATTGGTTTAATGTCATTAATTCCACAGGTTGTAGACAATGTAAGCATTCCTGTTGTTGCTGCTGGTGGAATTATGGACGGGAGAGGGTTAATGGCTTCTATTTGCTTAGGAGCAAAGGGTGTACAAATGGGCACAGCTTTCTTGACTTGTATTGAAAGTGGGGCACACAAGGTTCATAAAGAAGCCATCCTTAATGCTAACGAAAACCAGACTGTTTTAACTCGTTCATTTTCAGGAAAATGGGCAAGAGGGATAGAAAATAAATTTATTTTAGAAATACAGAAGCACGAACGGTTTTTACCAGATTTCCCTGTTCAAAATACACTAACCCAGGATATTAGAAAGACTTCTAGTGCACAAAACAATCAAGATTTCATGTCACTTTGGTCTGGTCAAAGTCCAAGATTAGCCAAAAGCCAAACCGTTGAATCATTAATAAAAAATATTATTGCAGAAGCTATAAAAATAAATTCATATATTTATATGGAATAGTTGTATTCTTTTAATGATTGCCCAGGAGGGAAAGAGATGAAAAACTACCTGCTTAAACAATTAAGATTTGTTCGAGAAAACACAATTAATTGCGTGACAGAAATGAATGATGAAGCATCACTGTTTATTCCAGAAGGATTCAATAATAATATAAAATGGAATCTAGGACATATATATGTTGTGCAAGAAAAGTTTGCATTTTATTTTATTAAAGAAAAAATGATAATGCCGAATAACTTTTCGGAATTATTCACTACTGGCACAAAGCCCACCAATTGGGGAGATCAGGCGTTACCAACGATCAGTGAATTAATCCAATTATTGGAAAATCAAATCGACAGGATTGAACAATCATTGGAATTTCGGCTAAAAGAAGTTTTCGAGACGCCTTTTACTACGTCAACAGGTCTTACTATATCAACAGTTGAAGAATTACTCAGTTTTTGTTTATATCATGAAGGTATGCATTTTGCTACGATAAAATCGTATAAACGAATTATTCAGAATGAGAGAGAGAAAGAATAAGGGTATTAGAACAACCAAAATGTCCTACTTCTTAAACAATTATTAAATAATTTTATTTTTAGCACCGTCATAAAAATGGACGGTGCTAAATGTGTTAAGCTTAAAATTAAAATTATTAATATCACTCTTTAAGCCTCTTAAACAGACACTTTCTTCTAATTTTTATTTTTGCTTTGTTAAACTACCCTGCCCTTTTAGTGAAAAAGCGTTCCCGCCAAATTGCGGAAACGCACCCGTTAGCCATCCTTGAAGCGCAAAAAGCGGCGCTTCACCACAGAGAATGAAAATGGTTAGGAAGTGTCAATACTGATACTGACCTTAATCCAGTCAACCCTAATCCATAAACTTATAATTATCGCTCTCCTCTTTTTTTAACGATTGAGCAGGGTCTTCTTAAGTATTGTCATATTTCTAATCTTGAAGAAACTTATTTTCATGGT
>NZ_JAGGQW010000049.1 GCF_018613065.1 Bacillus sp. ISL-7
GAATGGGCTAAGATTGAATGAATCTTGAAAGGAAATCATTTGTATACCACCTAAAATGTTTTATTACCACAATTATAAAATAAAAAGCAGTTGAAGAGTTGATAAAATCAACCTACAACTGCTATAAAACAAGGGACTTTTTCAGTGCCCTCGAGTACGGGGCCGAGGAGGCTCCCCGGCACGCCCGCGGAAAGCGAAGTGCCTGGAGCGCAAATCAACAGACATGTTGCAAAGCCTATATATTAATAATATTATAATAAATTAACGCGGTGAATGGTTAAAATTATTGTAGAAAATAAGAGGCTGTCGAATGTTTCGACAGACTGGGTGATCATTTGATCACTCTTTTTTATTATTTAGTCTATTTGTCAAATAACAGACAAAATACTAAGGAGATTTCGTGACGCAGTCTGCTATTTTAATAGTAAGAACTTTGAGAGGAATTCTAAAAATAATTATTATCATTATGACCACTGTACTTAGAAATTGAATGAATCTACAATTACTGAAAAGTGAAGAATGATACAGTCGATTATATATTCTCGATCATCCTCTATCATAAAATTGGAAAGGAAATTAGTTGATGTGGTGATTATTTAATCTTTACGAACAATGGATTTAATGGGTAAAATGGATTTCGGGATGCTTTGTAAAAAGGGAGCAATCATAATGAAATTAATTATTGCCGAAAAGCCGGATCAAGGGTCAACCTTAGCATCAATCTTTAAACATAAAAAACAAAATGGTTTTATCGAAATCTATCCAAATGATATTTTTCCTAAGGGAGCTTATGTGACTTGGGCAATTGGTCATGTATGCCAATTAGTCTCTCCCGAAAAATATCAGCAAGGCTGGAAAAAATGGTCGTTAGATAATTTACCAATTATCCCTGAACAGTTTGAATACGAAGTAACGAAAGATAAGGCAAAACAATTTGCAGTCATAAAAAAGTTAGTGTCTGATTCTAATGTAACTGAAATTATTCATGCGGGTGACGCGGGGCGCGAAGGTGAACTAATTATCCGCAATATCCTCAGGTTAACAAAATGTCACAAACCCATGAAAAGGCTGTGGATCTCGTCGTTAACAGCTAATAGCATTAGAGAGGGTTTTAAAAAGCTGTTGGACGAGCAAGAAACACGGAGCTTATTTTTTGAAGCCTACACAAGGGCTTGTGCTGACTGGGTGGTTGGTATGAATGCTTCACGTTTGTATAGCTTACTTTTACAAAAACAAGGATTTTCCGATGTCTTTTCAGTTGGTAGAGTACAAACACCAACCTTAGCACTTATTGTTAAAAGAGAAATAGAAATAGAGAACTTTAAGTCTGAACCCTTTTGGGAAGTTCTCGCACATTTTTTAATGAATGGAAAAAAATATACTGGAAAATGGCAGAACGATGGGGAAACCCGAGTGAATACAAAAGAGTTAGCCGAAAAAGTTGCGGCTTTTTGCAGGGATAAACCTGCCGAAGTCAGCGAGGTTCTTTCAGAAAGGAAAGAGTTCTTTCCTCCACTCTTGTATAATCTTTCCGCCCTCCAAGCCGAGGCAAATAAACGCTTTAAATTCTCACCGAAGAAAACTCTCGATGTTATGCAAAAGCTCTATCAAAAGGGAAATGTCTCATACCCTCGTTCAGATTCACGGTACGTTACAAAAGAAGAAGCGAATACTTTCCCGGAAGTCTTAAACAAATTAAGTCATATTAAAGATTACGAAAGCTTCTTCCCGTTACCATTTGCTTCGATTTCAGAAAACAAACGCTATGTGAATGAAAAGAAGGTCACAGACCACTATGCGATTATTCCGACGGAACAAATCCCTAATGTTGAGCGGCTCACTCCAGATGAGAAAAAAATCTACGATTTAGTTGTTACAAGTTTGATCGCCGCACACTACAATAAGGCTATTGCTGAATATACTACTGTGACAACATTGGTGGATGGAAGGGCAGCGTTTATCTCGAAAGGAAAGGTTCAAATTGAAGAAGGCTGGCGTAAAGTCCTGAATCCAAAAGATACCGATGATGAACCAGCACTACCAAAGTTAGCAGAAGGTGAGCAGGGTCGGACGGATAAAGTGGAAGTCAAAGAAAGCAAAACTCAGCCGCCAAAACGCTATACGGAAGGTCAATTGATTACGTTAATGAAAACGGCCGGTAAGCATATAGATGATAAAGAACTCGAAAAAATTCTGACAAAGACCGAGGGCCTTGGAACAGAAGCAACCAGAGCAGGCATCATTACAATGCTAAAGGACCGTCTATATATTGAGGTTACTAAGAATTTAGTTTATGCTACAGCTAAAGCCAAAATCCTAATTGAGGCTATTGGCAAAGAAATTTTAGCTTCACCAGAAATGACCGCAAAGTGGGAGCAGAAACTAAAGGAAATATCAGAGGGGTCTGCTGCACCAAAGCAATTTATGGAGCAAACAAAAAAGATGGTCATTCACTTAATTTCGTCAAGTATTGGTCAAGCTACTAACTGGTCGTTCTCAGAGGAGATTCGCGAAAATTTTGCACCTGGGAAGCAAAAAGGGAGGAAGCAGGCTTTTACCAAGCTGGGTCCTTGTAACAAATGTGATGGTTCAGTCGTAGATAAGGGCAGCTTTTACGGTTGTTCAAATTACCAAAAAAATCATTGTGATTTCACCATTTCAAAGAAGATATTAGGTAAAAATATTACCCAGAAGAACATTAAACTGTTATTATCAGAAGGAAAAACCGAGCTGATTGAAGGTTTTACCAATAAAGAAAAAAACTTTAATGCCCGGCTTTTTATAGACCAAACTGAAAAAAGGGTAAAATTTTTATTCGAAGAAACGACAGCAAAATAAAGAATTGTTATTTTATATAAGTGATAAAGTGCCTTGTCACTATTTTTTTTCTATAGTAAACTTTTAGTTGAGTAATTTTTTGGAGGGTATGGGATGCCAACACCAAGTATGGAAGATTATATTGAACAAATATATATATTGATTGAAGAAAAAGGATACGCTCGAGTCTCAGATATTGCCGAAGCGCTGTCAGTACATCCCTCCTCAGTAACGAAAATGGTGCAAAAACTTGATAAAGATGAATATTTAGTCTACGAAAAATATAGAGGACTTGTGTTAACAGCCAAGGGGAAAAAGATTGGGAAGCGCCTGGTCTTCAGACATGATTTACTTGAACAGTTCCTCAAAATCATCGGTGTAAAAAATGAAAATATATATAACGATGTCGAAGGGATTGAACACCATTTAAGCTGGGATTCAATTGATCGAATTGGTGACCTGGTTCAGTTTTTTGAAGAAGACCAAAAGCGTATAGAGGCATTAAATGAAATACAAAAACAGAATGAAAGTGATTAATAAAGAAGCACCTAGCAGTAATTGCTAGGTGCTTTTAATACAAATTTGGGAATTGATCAAAAGATTGGTCGCTCTCTGGGATTAAAGACATTCTGCCATGCTCTTCCTCAATAGCCTGAACCCCTTGAATTAGGCCATTTTCTGCCTCTAATATTGCCTTTCGGTAAGAAATGATTCGTCCCTCGGAAGTGACAAAATTGATAATTTCCCCAAAGTAATTACGGTGAAGTGCCACAATTGATTCCATGAAAAGTCTCCTCTAAAATTATTATTAAAAGCAATACCTTGCTTTTTTCTATATTCTTTCTATTTTTTCAAATAATAAACAAACAATCATATAAAAAAAGCATCGGAATTTACCCGATACTTTGTGTTAACCCCAAAAAAAAGGGGTTTCCTGGTATACATAATAATTAAGCCAGTTTGAAAAGAATAAATGACCATGAGAACGCCAGCGATTAATTGGCGGCTGGGTTGGATCATTATTTGGAAAATAGTTCTCCGGTATATGGATTTCAAGGCCTTTGTTCAAGTCTCTTTCATACTCTTGGGCCAGTGAATCTGATTCATATTCCAAATGTCCAGTAATCATGACATGCTTTCTATCCCGAGAGGCAATTAATAAGGCACCTGCATCTTCAGAGGCGGCTAATAATTTTAATTCTGGATTCTTTTTAATTGCTTCAATCGATACATCAGTATAGCGAGAATGGGGAGCATAAAACTGGTCGTCAAACCCACGCAGCAAAGTGTCATTTGGTTCGAAAATCCGGTGAGGATAAATACCTGAGCATTTTCGCTGTAACTCAAATTTATCAATCCGATAATGATAGTTAAGAGCAGCCTGCGCACCCCAGCAAATATGTAACGTCGAAGTGACATTTTGATTGGCCCAGTCCATAATCTCAGTTAATTCCGACCAATATTTAACTTGATCAAATTCTAATAGCTCTACAGGGGCACCAGTAATAATCATCCCATCAAATTTTAGGTTTTTCACTTGGGAAAAGGTGGTGTAAAACTGTTCGAGATGCTGTTTACTCGTATGGGTGGATTCATAAGAGTTGGTTTTTAGAAAATTGACATTTACTTGTAAAGGCGAGTTCCCTAATAGTCTTAAAAGCTGTGTTTCTGCTTTTTCTTTTTCAGGCATTAAATTCAGAATGAGGATATTTAATGGTCTGATGTCCTGAGCAATAGCACGTTCATTATCCATAATGAAAATATTTTCGTGTTCGAGAATTTCCCTCGCTGGAAGGAGTTTTGGAATGTTAATTGGCAAGTGATCAGCCCCTTTCTTCAGGTTAATTAGGCGTATTTCTAAATACTACATCCATTTATATAACTACCTACGATAAGGAGTCAATGAATATTTGAAATATTTGATATTTATATTATAAACATTATTGTAAATTCAGAAAAGTATTAATTAATTTGTCATAATTAATAATCGGATTGAAAGCGCTAATTTGTTACAATGAAACCGTAAGTCCAATTCTAAATGCTGAATGCGAGGGATAAAGGTGGTATTAAAGACAGAAGTGAAATCAGACATTGATATTGCACAAGAATCAAAGATGAAGCCAATTGTTGAAATCGCCGAAAAAATTGGTTTGGAAGAGGATGATCTAGAACTTTTTGGTAAATTCAAAGCTAAAATCTCAAATGAAGCTCTTGCTAAACTCAAAACGAAGAATAGCGGAAAAATTATCCTTGTCACTTCCATTAATCCAACACCAGCAGGCGAAGGTAAATCGACTGTGACAGTTGGACTGGCAGATGCTTTTAATCGGATAGGTAAAAAGACAATGATCGCAATTAGAGAGCCTTCACTCGGCCCAACTATGGGTATTAAGGGTGGGGCGACTGGCGGTGGATACTCGCAAGTTCTGCCAATGGAAGACATCAACTTACATTTTACTGGAGATTTACATGCGATTACGACTGCAAATAATGCCCTCGCCGCATTAATCGATAATCATCTTCAACAAGGAAATGAACTTAACATAGATCAACGGAGAATAGTTTGGAAACGGTCCCTTGATTTAAATGACCGTGCACTAAGAAAAGTTATTATCGGTCTTGGTGGACCCCTTCAAGGTGTTCCAAGGGAAGATGGCTTTGACATTACGGTCGCATCGGAAATTATGGCGGTTTTATGTTTAGCAACAGATCTAAAGGATTTAAAACTACGATTATCACGGATGGTTGTTGCCTATAATTATCATAAGGAGCCGGTAACGGTCGGTGACTTAGGTGTGGAAGGCGCATTAACGTTATTGTTAAAAGATGCGGTCAAACCAAATCTTGTTCAGACAATTGAGCATACGCCTGCTCTTATTCACGGCGGTCCGTTTGCAAATATTGCCCATGGGTGTAATAGCGTCATAGCAACTAAAGCTGCAGCTCAGTTAGCGGATTATGTTATCACTGAAGCTGGCTTTGGAGCAGATTTAGGTGCAGAAAAGTTTTTACATATTAAATCAAGAAGTGCGAGGATTCAACCAGAAGCAGTTGTTATTGTTGCGACTATTCGTGCCTTAAAAATGCATGGGGGAGTAGCAAAAAGTGAGTTAGCTAAAGAGAATATTCCATCACTAACACTTGGTTTTGCAAATCTAAAAAAACACATTGAGACAATCAATAGCTTTGGATTACCAGTAGTTGTTGCTGTTAACAAATTCATCACTGATACAGAACTTGAAGTAAAAACATTACTTGAATGGTGTGAAAGAGAGAATGTTCCTGTTGCCTTAACCGAAGTGTGGGAAAAAGGCGGAGCAGGAGGCATCGAGCTAGCTGAAACACTTTTGGCTGTCATTGACAAGAATGAAACCAATTTTAAGCCTTTATACGACCTATCTGATCCGATTGAACAGAAAGTTAGAACAATTGTCCAAAAGGTTTACGGTGGAAAAGATGTAGAATTTTCTTCAAAGGCTAAAAAACAATTGATTGATTTTGAAAAATTCGGCTGGTCTAATTTAGCTGTTTGTATGGCGAAATCTCAATATTCCTTGTCTGATGATCCTGTAAAGTTAGGTAGACCAACGGATTTCAGCGTGACGGTCAGGGAGTTTAAACCTTCGATTGGGGCTGGATTTATCGTTGCGTTAACTGGAGATGTTATGACCATGCCAGGGCTGCCGAAAAAACCTGCTGCCTTAAATATGGATGTGGATGAAAACGGGAATGCAGTTGGGCTTTTCTAAATCAAAAAAGAAAGTAGCAAAATTTGAACCTAGATAACTGTCTAGCGCAAGAGGCCGAGCGGGCGCTTGCGCTTTTCTTAAGAGGAGAGTAGATGGGATATGTTTGATCCGACAGCCTTTGATAACATGAAAGTGGTGATTGAAGGTGCACTTTATGATTTAGATATTATCGGTGAGATTGTTATTACGGACCGAAACGATCTAATCAACATGGCTAAGATGTCTCGGAAATTTGATGTATCTTTCCGTTTACCTAAAAGCAGTATAATAGCGAATATTGAAATGACATCAAACCTGGTTAATCTAGCAGCAGAGCTTTTACCGGCCTTACAATCAGAACAGAAGGCAGGGTGTCATTTAAGGCTTCAATTTTTAATTGAACATAAAGACATGGAAATAGACTTTCATGCGGTTGAAAACATCCTACTAAACGTATGGGGGTCCACGCGAAAGATAACTCAAATTGTTCAGTATCGACCACTTGAAATTGTACGAAAGCAGACTCATGTGATTAATGTTGATTTTGATCGATTGATTCGGGAAGACCAAGTGGATGATTTGGTTGAAATGACTGAGTTTATCATGACAACTCTTAAGCAACTGAACAGGGAATTTTAGTAATATGAAGCGAAACCAGCTTTTTATCCAAAGCTGGTTTTAATTAGGTCTTTAAAATATTTACAATATTCAAATTTTTATGTACGATTAATTTACATATCTGTTCATTTTTTTATAAAAAAGGGGAGATGACGTTGGTCAAAACGGCTTGGGTCACAGATAGTACAGCCTATTTAGACGAAGAATTAAAAAATCATCCAGATTTATATACCATTCCACTAACGATCTTACTTGATGGTGAGGAATTTTCTGATGGGATTGACTTAACCCCTGCTCAATTATTCGAGAGATTAAAGCAACTTAAAAATCCACCTAAAACATCGCAACCTTCCATTGGAGCCTTTCAAACATTATACGAACAACTGTCTAAGGATTACGACCAAGTTGTCGCCGTTCTTTTATCAGGAAAATTAAGTGGCACGGTATCCTCGAGTGATCAAGCTGCAATGCTTGTTGAGATTCCGGTAACCACCTTTGATTCCAATATCCTAACCTATCCAATGACGGCTTTACTTAAAGAAGGAATAAGGCTGCTTGAAGCAGGCGCTAGTCTTGAATCAGTAATCAGTCAACTCGAAAGAATTAAGAAAACCAACGAGACCTATGTTCTTGTTGGCAGTTTAGAACAGCTCCACCGAAGCGGCAGAATGTCAGGCTTGAAATTCTTTCTCGGCAGCATGCTTAACGTTAAACCAATTATTTCGATCGAAGA
The DNA here is from genome assembly GCF_018613065.1 of Bacillus sp. ISL-7. The sequence goes on from NZ_JAGGQW010000049.1 coordinate 7,897, forward strand.
TGGTGCGCTGAGTGTGAAAGAAAAAGCAAGAAGTGAGAAAAAGGCAAAGGAAAAAATATTGGATTACTTAAGGTCATCCTACGAGCAGCATCATTTTAAAGAGGTATATATTTTATATGGATTGCACGAGGGTCACGCAGCTAATTGGAAGGATGAATTAAGAAAGGAATTTCCTCAACTAGAAATTAACTGTTGTCCATTAGGCGCGGTAATCGGCGTGCATGCAGGTGAAAATACCCTTGGCATCAGCTGGCATAATGAGTTGAAATAACTTACTCCCAAACTGAGCATACTAAAATTGCATTAAATCTTAGATGAGAGGGAGATGCGCCATTAGTAAGCAAGGGAGACAAAATCCGAACCAAACAAGAGAACAAATTGAAAAGCAAGACAAACGAAATGATATTGAACTTGGAAGCGAGTTTCAAATTGGTAATAGCAAGTCGCAAAGTCAGAAAAAAAGCGGACGCCAAGCTAACAAAAAATAATCCCGAACATTCGGGGTTATTTTTTGTTTGTTTTTCATGTTAAAATAGCAAGGATAAAGGTAGGTGCTTTCAAGCAATGAAGAATCCGATAATTGTGCTAACAGAAGAATTTGTCCGTAATGAATTAGCTGAAGATGCGACAGGCCATGATTGGTTCCATGTCGACCGCGTTCGACGGAATGCGTTACATATTTGCAGGGAAGAAAAGACAGGAGAGGCGTTCATTATTGAAATGGCTGCATTACTCCATGACATCCCTGATGAAAAGTTGAATGAAAGTATCGAAAAAGGTGAAGAAAAATTGGAAACCTTTTTGCAAACAATTCCGCTAACAGATAATGAAAAAAAACATATAAAACAAATTATCGCAACGATTTCCTATAAAGGCGGCATAAACAGTGAGCTCTCAACGATTGAAGCCAAAATCGTCCAGGATGCAGACCGATTAGATGCGATTGGAGCCATCGGGATTGCGAGGGCGTTTGCCTATGGCGGTAAAAAAGGACAACCAATTTATAACCCCGGCATTAAGGTTCGAAACGAAATGAGCTTAGAAGAGTATCGAAAAGGTAAATCAACAAGTATTCACCACTTTTATGAAAAGTTGCTTAAATTAAAAGATTTACTAAATACAGAGTCTGCCCGAGAAATGGCAGAAAGCCGTCAACAAATGATGGAAACCTTTTTAGAACAATTTTACCAAGAATGGGATGGACAAGAATGAAAATGCTCACAGGAGAAAATGTTTCGAAAACGTATGGGGAAAAACAGCTCTTTAACAATATCTCGTTCACGATTAAAGAAAAAGATCGTGTGGGATTAATCGGGATCAACGGGACCGGTAAATCATCATTATTAAAAATTATTGCAGGACTAGATACTCCTGACGAAGGAAAAATCATCACAAGTAAAGACTATTCCATTACATTTTTAGACCAACAGCCGGAGTTAGACGGTGACAAAACGGTCCTTGAACAAGTCTTCCATGGCGATGCTCCCATCCTAAAACTAATGCGTGCTTATGAAAAAACTTTATTAGAACTGAATCTTTCTCCAAATGACACGAAAGTCCAAGAAGACCTTTTTGAATTACAAAAGCAAATGGATGCTTTAAATGCTTGGGATGCTAGTACCAATGCAAAGTCGATTTTAATGAAATTAGGGATTGAGGAATTTACAAAAAGAATCAGTGAACTTTCGGGCGGACAGAAAAAGCGCGTCGCATTAGCTCAAGTATTAATCGCCGAGCCGGATTTACTTATTTTAGACGAACCTACGAACCATCTTGATTTTGATTCGGTAAAATGGTTAGAGGATTATTTAAGTAGATACAATGGCTCGATCTTGCTTGTCACACATGATCGCTACTTTTTAGATCGGGTTGCGAATCGGATGTTTGAGCTCGATAGTGGTCAATTATACAGTTATAAAGGGAACTATGCCGCCTTTTTAGAAGCAAAAGCGATTCGTGAAGAAAATGAGGCAGCTACCTTTGAAAAAAGTAAGAATCTGTTCCGCAGGGAGCTCGAATGGATTAGGCGTGGTGCAAAAGCCAGGTCTACAAAACAAAAGGCGAGGATTCAACGTTTTGATGAGCTCGATGAAAAGGTTTCGAGTGGGCAGTCATCTTCTGAAAAGATGGATATCTCGTTAAATGGCAGTCGGCTTGGCAAGCAGGTATTTGAACTGAAGGATGCTTCCAAGCGATACGGAGCAAAAACGATTTTAAATCATTTTGATTTACTTGTGAAGCCGGGGGATCGGATTGGTATTATCGGGAAAAACGGAACCGGGAAATCAACCTTATTAAATATCCTCGCAAAACATATCCCCCTTGATGAGGGTGAGTTTATCATGGGGCAAACGGTGAAAATCGCTTATTATACACAGGAAAGTGAAGATATGGATGAAAATAAGCGGATGATTGAATACATTAAAGAGACGGCCGAGATTGTCGAAACATCGGATGGGAAAACGATCTCTGCTGCTCAAATGCTTGAACGCTTTCTATTTCCTCCATTTTCGCACGGTACCCCAATTCGAAAGCTATCGGGCGGAGAAAAACGACGTTTATATTTGTTAAAAATATTGATGACTGCACCAAATGTGTTATTGTTGGACGAACCAACCAATGATCTCGATACCCAGACACTGACGGTACTTGAAGATTATTTGGAAGATTTCCCGGGAGTGGTAATCACTGTTTCTCATGACCGCTATTTCTTAGATAAGGTGGCTGAACAGCTTCTCGTACTACAAGGGGAAGGTACGATAGATTCATTCTTTGGGAATTATACAGAGTATCTTGAGAAGGAATCAGCGCTTGAAGCACGAAAAACAGTCGCAGTTTCGGCCAAGCCAACTAAACCGGTTGAGAAAGAAAAAAAGAAAAAAATGACTTATCTAGAGAAAAAAGAATGGGAATCAATTGACGAGGATATTGCGAAAACAGAGACCCGCATTGAAGAAATAGGTGTTGAAATGGCGAAAACAGGCAGTGATTTTACGAAAGCACAGGATTTGATGAAGCAAGAAAACGAATTAAACGAAAAGCTTGAGTACTTAATCGAACGCTGGTCATATCTGGCAGAGCTGGCCGAAAAGGAATAAGAGTGCGTCCATGGACGTACTCTTTTTCTTCAAGCATATCCGGTGATTGAAACTTATCGAATATGATAAACTGGATAAAGAAATCATAAGAATTAGGTGATCTTTTTGAAAATTAAGGCGATTGAACCAACGCCAAGTCCGAATACAATGAAAATTAATTTAGATGAAGAACTTCCTATGGGGAAAAGCCATAATTATAAAAAAGAAACAGCAACAAATGCGCCAGCCGTTATCCAATCCATCCTTCAAATCGAAGGCATCAAAGGCGTGTACCATGTCGCAGACTTTCTTGCTGTCGAGCGGAATGCAAGATATGATTGGAAGGAATTATTACCTCAAGTTCGCCAGGCATTTGGAGAAAAAGCGAATGAAACTGCAAACACAGAAAAAATAGATGAACATTTTGGTGAAATTAAGGTTGAAATCCAAATGTTTAAGGATATTCCACTCCAAGTAAAGCTTACCGATGGTGCTACTGAAAGACGGTTTGGATTGGCGGAACACTTTTTAAAGGCAAGAGAAAGGGCACAGCTTCCTGAAGATAACTATATCTTATTGCGAAAGTGGCAAAATCAGGGCGTTCGCTATGGAGATTTTGACCAAATTGGCAAGGAGGTAGTCGATGAACTCATTGCCGCGTATCCACTGGAACGATTAGAAGAATTAGTTACAAATGCTCAATCAGCAGAATCTACTTCAGAACCAAAAATTAATCTTTCTCGCAAAAAGGTAACATTGGAGGATTTGCAGAATCCCGATTGGCAGATTCGCTATCAACTCCTCGAGCAAATGGATGATCCGGAACTAGAGGATTTACCCGTACTTGAAAAAGCATTATCTGATGAAAAGGCTTCGATTCGAAGGCTTGCAACAGTGTACCTAGGCATGATCAAAGAGAAAGAGGTACTTCCGCTTTTATATCAGGCATTGAAAGATAAAACTGTGACCGTTCGAAGAACCGCGGGAGATTGTCTATCAGATTTAGGGTTTCCAGAAGCAGCCGACGAGATGATGGAAGCATTGCAGGATAAGAGCAAGTTAGTTCGCTGGCGGGCAGCTATGTTTTTATATGAGGCAGGCGATGAAAAGGCCCTTCCAGCGTTAAAAGCTGCCGAAAATGATTCGGAATTTGAAGTCAGTTTGCAAATAAAAATGGCGATTGAAAGAATTGAAGGCGGTAAAGAAGCTAAAGGTTCTGTTTGGAAGCAAATGACTGAATCAAGGAAAGCGACCGAATAAAATTGCAAATAGCTAATAGATTAGGTATTCTAAAGTGGATGAACCGAAACGGAGTGATTTAAAATGTCAAATGCTTATGATGAATATATGAAACAAATGGTTTTACCGATGCGCGAAGAATTAACAAGAGCTGGCTTCGAAGAGCTACCTACTGCACAAGAGGTAGAACAATTTTTGGAAAATGTCAGCGGAACAACGCTGGTTGTCGTAAATTCTGTGTGCGGATGTGCTGCTGGATTGGCTCGTCCTGCTGCAACGCAAGCGGTGCTAAATAGCGAAAAAAAGCCAAACCACCTAGTAACAGTTTTTGCTGGACAGGATAAAGAAGCCACAGCGAAAATGCGTGAGTATTTCGAAGGTATTGCACCATCATCACCATCTATGGCATTATTAAAAGATAAAAAAGTCGTTCATTTCATTCCTAGACATGATATTGAAGGAATGCCGATGGAAACAGTTATGCATAATTTACTTGGGGCATTTGAAGCCCACTGCTAATTAGGATGTCAACCGACATCCTTTTTCTATGATTAAATTGTGATTTTTAAACTGTTTTTTTCCATTTATAAGAAAAAAGAAGTATAATATTTTGTATAATAACTAATTTTAGAAAAAATAGATTATACATAATCTTGCTAAGAATAAGGTGAAATGAAAAATGAACAATTGGCTTCGTAAAACGTTATTTGTATTAGTATCTGTTTTAACTTTTGGACTTGTTACCCCCACACAATTAATCAATACGGTAAATGGAGAGAATCTTGCCGATCGTGATGCCTTTGAAGCGCCATCGACCGAAAGTCACTTTGGACAAACAAACACGTTTATTGAAGAATCAGATTTTGACAAAGAAAAGTTTATTGAAGAATTAATAAAACAAGCAGAATTCCAGTCATATCAAAAATTTGGTCCAAGGATTAAACCAGTCATCGAAAATGAATTTCGGGAAATGATTTTACCAAATATCGAAACTGCACTTGAAGAAATTGCTGTCCAATTTCCTGAAGAAGATTTGAAAAATCTCACCATAACCGAACATCCTGGTGCCGGCCTTTCTGAAAAAATCTTTAATATTAACAATCGCGCTATCGGTAAAGAAATACTTCGTTTTCATGTAAGACGAGATAATCCACCGCAAGCAGGTTACTGGTTTAATTTTCATTACCACACCTACCATGATAATTTCCAGAACCATCATGAGTTAGGGTCTATTTTTTGGGCTAAAAATACACCACCTAAATGGATGAGTTAATGTGAATTTGCTTATTAGCAGGAAAAAATTTTATTATAATAAATGAAACCTTTTTATGACAAACTCGTAAATAGACTATTACCTAAATTGGAGGAATGAAAAATGGCAGTAAGTTTATCAAAAGGTCAAAAAGTTGATTTAACAAAAACCAATCCTGGTTTAACAAATGTTGTGGTTGGATTAGGATGGGACACAAACAAATATGATGGTGGAAATGACTTTGATTTAGATTCATCAGTTTTCCTATTAGGAGAAAATGGAAAAGTTACAAATGAAAGTGACTTTATTTTCTATAATAATCCACAAGGAGCAAATGGAGCTGTGGTACATACTGGAGATAATCGCACAGGTGCTGGTGATGGTGATGATGAAGGCATTAAAGTAAGCCTTACAACTATTCCAGCCAATATTCAGCGGATTGCGTTTACCATTACAATTCATGACGCAGAAAGCAGAAATCAAAACTTTGGACAGGTTTCAAATGCCTATGCCCGCATTTACAATGAGGCAAACGGTGAAGAATTGATTCGCTATGATTTAGGTGAGGACTTCTCGATTGAAACAGCAATTGTTGTTGGTGAATTGTATCGCCACAATGGTGAATGGAAATTTAGTGCCATCGGCAGTGGGTATCAAGGCGGATTAGCTGCACTTGCAACTGACTTTGGACTATCGATAGGTTAATATTTCAAAATGAAGAGACCCAATCAATAATGGGTCTTTTTACAAAAGCTTTGTTAACAATATGTCTAGCTGCTGCGCCTAGGGGCTCTATGGTCTACAGCCAATCCATCATGGAGGTTAAAGTACAACCTTCATGACGGAGTCTTATGCTTGCCCTGAACAAGGCGCTTCCGCTTTTCTATTCTAGGAGGAATTACTTTAATGTCAGTTTTGAATCATATCTTGGACACCTATGCGCAATTTTTTGATTTGAATATGTGGGGTAAAATATTAGCCGATCCAGTCAGCTGGGGACTTATTGGGACACTTATTATTTTAGAAGGATTACTTTCTGCTGATAATGCGCTTGTTTTAGCCGTTATGGTTAAACATTTGGAACCTAAAAAGCGTAAGAGAGCCTTGTTCTATGGTTTATTAGGAGCATATATATTCCGATTTATTGCGATTGGAATCGGAGTATACTTAATCAAGTTTTGGGTCATTAAAGCCCTTGGTGCCGCGTATCTTGCTTGGTTAGCGATTAAGTATTTCATCGATAAGCGTAAAGGTGATACTGGTCACGATGATGAGGAAGCAGCAGGAATTAACCAAGGCGGCTTGCTAATACGCTTATTTGGTACCTTTTGGGGAACGGTAGCTGCCGTTGAATTAATGGATATTGCATTCTCAGTAGACAGCGTTCTTGCGGCATTTGGGGTCAGCAATCAGGTATGGATTTTATTTGTAGGTGGGATCCTTGGTGTGTTAATGATGCGTGGCGTTGCCGGAGTTTTTCTTACACTAATCGACAGGATTCCTGAACTTGAAACCACCGCTTATATCTTAATCCTAATCATTTCTATTAAGATGGCACTAACCTTACCGTTATTCAACATCCATATTGAATCATTACATTTCTTTATTATTCTAGCCGTAACATTTGGAGCTACCTTTATTGTTCACTTCATGAATAAGAAAAAGGAAACTAGCAAAGAAAATTAAAAATTGTTGACTAAAAAGGGGAGCTGACGAGAGTCCGTCTCCTCTATTTTTTACCTTTAAAGAGGAGAAAGTGGTTATGGAATTTTTTACATACTTATACGAAAATGAAATTAAAGGATTCTTCTTCCAAAAACCGCAGGCTTTTACTAAATATTCTCACCGTGAACTACTGTCCTATGGTTTAGGCGCCACGCTTTATATGCCTGCCACACGCCCTAATATTCATCAAGAAATCCTCTCTAAGAAGCATGAAGGTTTAACCTCCCTTGTCATCGACTTAGAAGATGCTGTTGGTGATAACGAGGTAACTGATGCTGAAGCAATGCTTATCAGTGAATTATTAAAGTTATTATTTGAATTAAATAAAGGCTTTTTGAGCTATACAGATCTACCGCTTATGTTTATCCGAATCCGAAACCTAGAGCAGTTAAATCGGGTTACCGAACAATTAGGGGATGCAATAAGTCTGCTTACTGGGGTCGTGCTTCCAAAATTCAGTGCTGAAATTGGAGAAGAATTATTAATGGAAGTACACCGATTACATACAAAGGAGCACCCATTTTATGCTATGCCGATCTTGGAGACAGCAAAGGTCATTCAAAAAGAAACGAGAATGGAAGAATTAATGAGTATAAAGAATCTTCTTGATCGCTACAAGGACATTATTCTTAATGTTCGGATTGGGGCTACTGATTTTTGTGGATTATATGGAATACGCCGTAGTGCGGATACTACCGTTTATGATATCGCTGTCTTAAGAGATTGCATTTCAGATATTATCAATGTCTTTCAACGCTTTGATAGTTCCTACGTTGTATCGGGTCCAGTTTGGGAGTATTTTTCTGCGAAAAAGAGAATGTTAAAGCCACAGCTTAGGCAAACACCGTTCCGAGAACGGTACGGGGATGAAGGGTTGAAATGGAGAGCAAAATTAATCAATGAACATATGGATGGTTTAATCCAGGAAATCTTAATGGATATTGCAAACGGAATAACAGGAAAAACGATTATTCATCCTTCACATATCAAAGTAGTGCAAGCCCTAAATGTTGTTTCCTACGAGGAATTCATTGATGCTAGCAATATCATAAATGCGGCAAATGGGGATATTGGCGTTTTGAAAAGTAATTTTGCTAATAAAATGAATGAAATAAAACCTCATTATTATTGGGCAAAGAAAACCATCTTAAAATCACAGCTGTACGGGGTGTTACATGAAGAATTCACAACCATTGACCTTATCAAAAAAGAAGTATATGTATAATATCCTAGACTCCATTGAAACAGAGATAGAAGTTTCTGAAAATCCGTATGATTTGACACTAGAAGAATTATTTACAATGGCAGCTAGAATAAATAAGAAACGGTCGTTTTTGTTTGTAAGTAAAGTGCTTGGTAAACACTTACCAATTGATCCCAATAAAGGACTCCAAACTGGAGCACTTCTTGGTGCGAGATTCCTTGAAACGGTAAAGGAGATAAAATGTTTAGAAACTGAGAGTCTATTAACCTCCTTTAAAAATGGAGAATTATATCAGAGTAAGGCCTTTATCCCTGACAATATTCGTCCTGTAGTGATAGGATTTGCTGAAACCGCCACATCACTTGGGCATGCTTTTTTTGATTGCTTTAACTCGGCTGAATACTTTCATACCACTCGAGAAGAACTCGAACAGGTGAAACCAAAAATTACCTTTGAAGAAGAGCATTCCCATGCGACATCACATCGTTGTTTTATTCCGTTAGAAATGATACAAAATGAACGAGAGATCATCCTCGTTGATGATGAACTAACAACGGGTAAAACCGCTTTAAATATTATCCAATCGATCCATGCTAAATTCCCAAGACATGTTTATACCGTTGTTTCCATTTTGGATTGGCGTTCAGAAGAAAATCGAAATGGTTTTATCCGTCTTGAACAGGACCTGGGGATAAAAATCAATGTGGTAAGCCTTTTGGCTGGTACAGTACAGGTTAAACAGCATAATGAAATGAATAATTGGTCAATAAAAGAGGAATCGAACAAGCGCGTGGAGTCCTCTGTCGAACAAATAGACCTATCACCTTTTTTTACCATGACCCTCTATTCAGCCAATAACCCGATGAATAAGGCAGCATTTATTAAAGAGACAGGTCGATTCGGCCTAAGCAGTACGGAAAATAGGAGTCTTCAACAGAAAACCTCTGAAGCTGCGGCCGTTTTAAACAAAAAAAGGATTGGAAAAAGGACACTTTGCCTAGGAACTGGAGAGTTTATGTATCTTCCGATGAAACTAGCTGCCGAAATGGGTAAAGGTGTTTATTATCAATCAACAACTCGAAGCCCGATTTTTATCGAAGACAAAGTAGGATATGGAGCGAGGTATGGTGCGTCTTTTCCTAATCCTGAAGACCAAGATATTACTCACTTTTTTTACAATATTCCACCAGGATTCTACGATGAAATATTTATCTTTTTTGAAAGAACAGTAAAGTTAGAGAATCTTCAACCATTACTGAAAGAACTAAATAAATTACAAATAAAGATGATAAGACTTGTCTTTTTTTCTGAATATCGAGGTGAACAAGTTGAAAACCACAATCAATAAACCGGCAAAGATCGGAAGCTATAATGCGGAGGATGTTCAATTTCTATTAAAGGATTTAAGTGATATAAAGCTAGAGGATTCGACTGAAAATCGGGAATTGATGGTTCAATCAGGTGTTCACTACAGCGAATCACTGCCAATTGAGTACCAGCCGCCAAAGGCGTATGTGGATTTATTTTGGGAAACCTTACAGGAATACAAACAAAAAGTTGCCCTATGTATTGGTGTTGTGGCTGAACAAATCTATCAATCTAAGGGTGATAGGGCCGTACTTGTTTCTCTGGCTCGTGCAGGAACGCCTGTGGGGATATTAATAAAAAGGTATATACACATGCATTACCATGTATTATTGCCGCATTACAGTGTTTCAATTATCCGCGACAGAGGGATTGACGAAAATGCACTTCAATATATACTTAGCCAACATCCAGAGGCTGATATTCAATTTGTTGATGGGTGGACAGGTAAAGGGGCAATTTCGCTTGAATTGACTAAAGCCTGTCATGATTATCAACAAAAATATGGGATAAACCTTGACGACACATTAGCAGTCATCGCAGATCCAGGTTATTGTACCACTTTGTTCGGAACCCGTGAGGATTTTTTAATTCCTAGTGCATGTCTAAACTCAACTGTTTCTGGGTTGGTGAGCAGGACGGTTTTAAATGATCAATATATCGGGAAGGATGAATTCCATGGAGCTAAGTATTACGAGGAATTGATTCCTGTTGATGTTTCCAATGAATATATTGATTTGATTAGCAATGAATTTGTAAACATTGCAAGCGAAGCGGCGGAGATAGCTACACATAAGGAAAATGAGAAAATAGAAACTGGATTCTTGGGGATGGAGGACGTCAAGCGAATTCAATCTGAGTTTGAAATTGAAAGTACCCATTATATCAAACCAGGAGTCGGAGAAACAACAAGAGTTCTGCTTCGCAGGGTTCCATGGAAGATACTAATGCGCGATCCGTCAAGTCCATTTGTCAAACATATTCTCATGCTTGCCGAAGAAAAGGGTGTAGAGGTTGTACCATATCCAAATTTAAAGTATTTATGCTGCGGCTTAATTAAGTCGGTTAAGGGGATTAAAAAATGATCTTTGCATCTGACCTTGATCGTACATTGGTTTATTCGAAACGGGCTATTGAAGAACTAGGAGAACTAGATAAAACAGTCTTAAAACCCGTTGAAAAAAAAGATAATAATTGGGTTGCCTATATGACAGAACGATCCTTTTTTGCTTTAAAAGAGCTATCACTAACTAGTCTTTTTGTTCCGGTTACAACGAGGACAACAGAGCAATTTAACCGTTTCTACATTTTTAAGGAGGAGATACAGCTAAAATATGCAATTACTTCAAATGGGGCCAATATTCTTAATAAAGGTGAAATAATGAAAGATTGGTCGACCTATATTTTTCAGCGCATGAACGCGGAATCGGTTCCCCAAAATGAGTTGCTTGCGATTTTAAAAAGAGAAGGCTTTCATTTTGATGGGCAAATAAAGCAGGCGGAGAATTTATTTTTCTACTTCATCTTAAACAGTCTTCCTCCTGCTTCAGATCGAAAAGCGATTAATGATTTGGCTGTATCATATGGTTGGAGGATCTCCATTCAGGGGAGAAAGCTCTACTTTATCCCTCTTGCGATCAGCAAAGGGGATGCACTTGAATTTATCTCTAAGCGAGAAGGTATGGAAGTCATTGCGGGTGCGGGGGACTCCGTACTAGATTGGGACTTTCTGAAAAACTGCCAATATCGATTTGTCCCAGCCCATGGTGAGCTTGCTAGGGTGTCAGGCACTAGTAATTTTACACTTACAAAAAATTATGGTGTTAGTGCAGGGGAGGAGATTACCCAACAATTTTTACAGCTGCAACAACTTATAGTTTAATCTATTTCACTTTTCGGTTAAAAACAAATAAGTATACGCAAGAAAATAAACTATAGCATCCAATAAAGAATAGAATCGACATGGCTAGTGAATGCAATGTTGAAGAAAGCAGCATCGTAAAGATTAAGCTAAACACAAATAAATCTAGGTAAATAAAAACATCGGAAACCATCACTTCCATCACGGTATTTAATTCTTCCTGAATGTGTTCTATCCTAGGCCGCTTATATAAAAATCTCATTCGAGTCACCTACTTTAACGTCAGTACTCAAATAGTATGTAAGGACAAGGAAAAAGGTGAAAAATGAGGAAATGGTGAAAAAGACGAAACATTTTTTTATGACATTCGTATAAACAAATGAACCAATTAAATAACTATGATATGATGTTATGGAAACCTTACATAATTTTCTAGCGCTAGAAAAATAGCTTTCTTTTTTGAGGAAGGGATTATGAATGCATCCATCATTAAATCAGCTAATCGCCCATCCAGTATCCCTTTCATATGAAAATTGGCACGCCTTGCTGAAAAAACCGCTACCTGAACGGCCAAATTATTCATTAGAAAATGGGAAAATTCACATTGGGCAAGTACTTGGAAAGTTCCTTGGGATACCAATCGATACGGATACCTATTATAACCAGCTTTTTGATTATGTTAATAATGAGGAATGGAGACTTCATTTGCTAAGTGAGGAATCACTAGATAAAACAATTAACAACACTCACTTTCAATCCATTCAAAAAGTCATAAATATTAATCGTGAACAAAAGCTGTCCATCAACCGATTTACGGCTTTTCTAGATGGGGAACAGTTATTATTGAAATCAAAGGTACCGGTAATCCATAGGAAGATAAGAGAAGCGATGATCGCAACACTGGAGTTGTACGCAAAACTTGAAGGGGACGGGCTAAAGAACCACGAGCTTAGGCGGGTGCTTGTTGACATTGTTAAATGGTCCATCAATCATTTACAGCCCGTTTTGGAGAAGGCTGATCCACAAATCGAAATGCCTAGATTTTTGTGGTACGGCGACTTTAAGAAAAGCCACCAATATTTTTTATATTATTTAAGCAGGCTTGCCTGTGATATTGTTATTTTCCATCCAGAAGGTAAGGATATTTTAGAAGGTATGATGGAGGACCCAATCTTCTCGCATCAATTTCAAAATAAGCTGCCTGCGGAACCGTTCCCGAAGGAAAAGCGCAGTCGTAAGGCAACGGTTGCATATAGAGCTTCAAAAGAAATTGAAACGATTTTAAACCAAGAGGGTTCAGGTCTTTATAAACCATGGCAATTAAGAGATTATACTCCGTCCTCGATTACATTAAAAACGACCTATGATGAACTATTTATTCTTGGGAAAGAAATGGCGATGGTCAGACCAGATTTTGAGGTGGGGAACCAACAAGTCAAAATACCTTCTATCTTTGCTAAAGTACAGGGTGTTAGTAAAAATCGCAAAGAGTACTGGGACCGTCTGCAATCACTCAGTGAATTAGAGCATAGTTTACTGATTCGCCGTTTGCCAATCACGATGACAAGCACAAGTGATTTTCGCTTTCATTATCGAAATGCCCTTGATAAGGATGGCTTAATTAATCCGGCTACTATGATGCAAGCACATTACTGGCCATATTCCTTTTTATCTTCAGGATTACAAAAAGGAATCGCTAATGCCGTTAGGAGAATCTGTGAAAAACCAGGTTTAAAGCCCTTCCCTAAGGAAAGTATAGAAGACGTAAAAATGTATTTATTTACACAGGCCTTGTTTATGCCAAAACCCATCATTCAGTTAATTGAAAGATTTGACTACTCGCAACATATACCTAAATTAATCATTTATAATAATGAATTAGCAGGTATACTCTCAAGGTCAGATGCAGCACTTATCTTGCTATTAAATCAATTTGGTATTGATATCATCCTGTATAATCCTCCTGGTCATAATGATATTGAAAATTTCTTGGACGAACGTTTATTTGATAAGCATTGGCTTGAAGACGTTGTTTTTGATTTAGAATTTAAAGAACCGTCTATTTTTAAAAAAGGGCTTTTTCAAGGAATCTTAAAAAATTTAAGGGGAGATTAATAAGTGACTCTTACGCCGAATCCATCAAGCGGTTTAAAGCCAGCAGGTACGGATGACATCCTAACAGAAACAAAAGTCTCTGACATTAAACTTGCACTTCGGAAAGAACCAGAAATTCAAAATTTAGCCCGCACGATTGATGAGCGTGACCAAATCCAAGTTTTAGAGTTTGGGAAGGAACCAGCCGTCCAAATTTCCCGTTTTTCGGATCAGATATTAAACAATATGAAGACTTCAAAAGTGGAGGATTCTGGTGAACTGCTTAAACAACTGGGCCGGATTATGGATAAGTTTGATGCTAAGGACTTTCAAAAAACTTCAAGTGGATTTTTTGGTAAGCTCTTTAAAAAGGGTGAAAAAGTGGTCGAAAAGCTGTTCGGCAAATACCAAACCATGGGCTCCGAGATTGACAAGGTATACATAGAAATTTCGAAATATCAGCATGAAATGGTTGATGCAACAAATATGCTCGAGCAAATGTATGAGCAAAACTATCAATACTATTTAACGCTTGAAAAGTATATTGTTGCGGGTGAGATAAAAGTTGAGGAACTAAAAAATAATCAACTTCCCCAGCTTGAATCCCGAGCTGGAGCAGGTGATCAACTTGCCTCCATGCAATTGGACTCGCTGAAAAATGTCATTGAGTTATTAGAACAACGCATCTATGATCTAGAAATGGCCAAAATGGTCTCACTGCAGACTGCTCCGCAGATTCGTCTTTTGCAAAGAGGAAATACGAAACTGATTGGAAAAATCAATTCGGCATTTGTGACGACCATCCCGATTTTTAAAAATGGTCTGATTCAAGCGATGGCGGCGAAAAGACAAAAGCTGGTTGCTGATTCAATGAGTGAACTTGACCGTAGGACAAATGAAATGCTTCTGAAAAATGCGCAAAACATTTCCCAGCAAAGCACGGATATTGCTAGGCTTGCCGGAGGTCCAAGTATAAAAATCGAGACGATTGAAGAATCTTGGAATATTATCATCAAAGGCATGCAGGAAACAAGGGCTATCGAAGATGAAAATAAACGGATGCGGATTGAAGGCACCAAACGTTTAGAACAACTGCAAAATAACTTTAAACAGTTGAAACAATCTTAGTTAATATATAGATTTTGCTTTACTAAATTTCTTATTGGGGTGATTGAATTGGCTATTAATTTACAAAAAGGGCAACGTGTTGATTTAACGAAGAGTAATCCAGGATTATCTAAAATCATGGTAGGTTTAGGTTGGGATCCAGTACAAAGCGGCGGTGGCGGCGGCTTATTCGGCGGTTTATTCAGCGGCGGTGGTGCAGCTAATATAGACTGTGATGCTTCCGTTATTATGCTTGGTGCAAACGACAAGCTCCAAAACAATAAGGACGTTGTTTACTTTGGCAACTTAAAGAGCAATGACGGCAGTGTACAACACTCAGGAGATAATTTAACAGGCGACGGAGACGGTGATGATGAGCAGGTAATGATCGATTTAAGCAGAGTACCGTCCAATATTCAGAAACTTGTTTTCGTTGTTAATATCTATGACTGTGTGAAGAGAAAGCAGCACTTTGGGATGATGAAAAATGCTTTTATCCGAGTCGTGAATCCTGGAAACAATCAAGAGCTCATCCATTATAATTTATCAGATAATTACAGCGGGCTAACATGCCTTGTGACAGGAGAAATTTATCGTCACGGCAATGACTGGAAGTTTGCGGCAATCGGCAGCGGTACAAATGCAGCCAGCCTAAGTGAAGTTGTTCGTTCCTTTAGTTAGATAAAATAATAAAGTTCAAATAGAGGTGATACGTTTGGGTATTAACTTAGCAAAGGGACAAAGAATTGATTTAACAAAAACGAACCCTGGGCTAACCAAGGTAATTGTTGGACTCGGCTGGGATACGAATCGTTATCATGGTGGAAATGACTTTGACTTGGATGCATCCGCGTTTTTAACAGATGCGAATGGCAGAGTTATCCAAGATTCCGACTTTATTTTTTACAATAATTTGATTCACTCTTCAGGCTCTGTTGAACATACGGGTGATAATCGAACCGGAGAAGGCGACGGCGACGACGAGCAAATCAAGATTGACTTTAGTAAAGTTCCCACGCATGTGCATCGAATTGCGATTACTGTGACTATTCATGATGCGGACGCAAGATTCCAGAATTTCGGCCAAGTTTCTAATGCCTTTGTTCGGTTGGTTGACGAAGATACTAATAATGAGGTCTTAAGATTTGACCTTGGCGAGGATTTTTCGGTCGAAACAGCGGTTGTTATTTGTGAACTTTACCGCCATAACGGTGATTGGAAATTTAACGCGATTGGCAGTGGTTTTGCAGGTGGATTAGCCTCCCTTTGCCGAAATTATGGATTAGAAGTTTAAATTTATTAAAATTGTGAAGCTGCCGTATTCGGCAGCTTTTTGCCTTTATTCCCCACTTTTGGCTTGTAAATTCAAAATAACTAACTAAGTCCTATGTTATAATTCATTTAATATATTGAATTATTAGGGGATGATAATTTGCGTAAATCGGTAATTACTCTACTAATCGCTGGTTTGTTTCTATCATCCATAACTACATCACAAGCTTCTTATGATGGTATTTTGCTTGGAGATTATCCTAGAAATTCGCTAATCTACCAATCACTTAAAGATGATCGGTCAGTAGCACTTTTAGATCAAATAATTGTATTACCAAAGGAGCACTTTGATCAACAAGAAGCGGCTGCTATGATTTCCAGAATCAATTCTTTACCTTTCTCCCTTTTGAAAAAAATAAACAATCAGGGAATTAACCTGAAACTTTTTAATGGAAAGCTGACGGATAATCCCACTGCAAGGCAATTAGCTGGGCAGGTTCCGCGGGGTTATACATCTAACGTAACCTGGGATGATGTCCCTGGGATTGGAGGATCGAAGGTGGTCCTTGTTAAGATTGGTTTCAGTGAATCAGGAAAGGGTCATAGTTCTGTAAATCTAGAATTACATGAGTTGGCCCATTCGATCGATCACTATGTGTATGGGGAGATTAGTGGTTCCAAGGACTTTATGAGCGTATGGGAAAAGGAACATGAACAATTATTTCCGGGAAACAGCTATTTTTTATATCCGGAAGAATATTTTGCTGAGACCTTCGCAATGTACTATTTAAATGATGATACAAAAGAACTATTACGGAAGAAAGCACCAAAAACATTTGAATTTTTGAAACAGCTATCGCTTCACTAATTTGCCCTTGATTGTTAAAATAGATAAATATGTTCAGATAAGGGAGTGTCCACGGTGAAGCAATATTTAGAATTATGTAAGCATGTACTTGAAAATGGAAACATAAAGGGCGACCGAACTGGTACGGGTACAATTAGCACCTTCGGTTATCAAATGAGATTTAATTTGGCAGAAGGATTTCCACTCGTGACGACCAAAAAATTACATTTAAAATCGATTATCTATGAACTGCTTTGGTTTTTAAATGGGGATACCAATGTTCGGTATCTACAGGAAAACGGGGTACGCATTTGGAATGAATGGGCAGACGAAAATGGGGAATTAGGTCCTGTCTATGGTCACCAATGGCGTTCTTGGACAGGTGCAGATGGAAAAACCGTTGACCAAATTACAGAGCTTATCAACCAGATTAAAACGAATCCCAACTCAAGAAGACTACTTGTCAATGCCTGGAATGTTGCTGAGGTAGATAATATGGCGTTACCGCCGTGCCACTGTATGTTCCAATTTTATGTGGCAGATGGAAAGCTGTCCTGCCAGCTTTATCAGCGCTCAGCCGATGTATTTCTTGGCGTCCCATTTAATATCGCATCCTATTCACTGCTAACAATGATGATTGCCCAAGTGTGCGGCTTGGAGCCAGGTGAATTTATCCATACCTTTGGTGATGTTCATATTTATCAAAACCATCTCGAACAAGTAAAGTTGCAAATGGCGAGAGAGCTGAGAGCGTTGCCAACTCTAAAAATTAATCCACAAGTCAAGGATATCTACTCTTTTGAGTATGAAGACTTTACACTAGAGGGATATGATCCACACCCTCACATTAAAGGAGTAGTGAGTGTATGATTTCTTTTATTGTAGCGATGGACGAAAACAGAGTAATAGGGAAAGATAATCAATTACCATGGCGATTGCCGGAGGATTTAAAATTTTTTAAGAGGGTGACGATGGGCCACCCAATTGCGATGGGAAGAAAAACGCATGAATCCATTGGTCGTGTCCTTCCTGGCAGAGAAAATATTGTGATCACCCGCCAGGTTAATTATCAGAGTGAAGATTGTACGGTTTTTTATTCCATTGAGGATTTTGTAAAGAACAGCAAAAAGCAAAGCGAAGAAATTTTCGTCATTGGTGGAGCGGAAATATTTAACGAGACATTTGAGTTTGCGGATCGTCTATACATCACGCTTATTCATGAAGAATTTGCGGGGGATACGTTTTTTCCTGAATTTGATCGTAGCAAATGGGAACTAGTGTCTAGTGAAAAGGGCTTAATGGATGAGAAGAATCCGTACGATTATGAATTCAAAATATATGAAAGAAAATCGTAGCGCGGATTGATCAGGTTTGGACTCATAAAAATAAGCATCAGTGCATCGCTGGTGCTTTCTTTTGTTTGATATTAGAAATAGGATCCATTTAATTCGTAATCTGCTAATTTAGCAAGCATACCCCTAAATTCATGTGGATGGCAAAATTCTCTTTCGTTGAAATGTGTTTTAACCCAGCTTATTAGTTCTTGTGGGCTATTAAAATATTCCCCACTACGATCGCTTTTACGAATGGTGTATCTTCCATTATCATCATCAAGTGTTACCTCCACAGGAAGAGCCCCATCATAACTGCAAAGTGAAAATTCCATCCTCATCACATCCTATCCTTATTATTTGTCATTTTGAAAAATATATGTTCCTAATGATCCAATTATATTCAAATAAAAGAAAGTTATCAAAATATTTTAATAATTCCTTAAACGCATTTAATCATTGACTTCGTTTGTTGTAATTGTTAAATTGTCATTAGTAATTAATAATATGATACGAAAATGCTATAAATCACTATTGTTTTACTTTTTCTAGATATTGTGAATTTACTATGAATTATTGCATTTAACTAACTCAAAATGAATTTTCGGTACTATAATCATAGTAGATATAATACAACAATTAAAGGGGATGAAAATCCATGTTTTCTAATATCGGTATACCAGGATTGATTTTGATTTTAACACTTGCATTGATTATTTTTGGACCTAAGAAACTTCCGGAAATTGGCCGCGCCTTCGGACAAACATTAAAAGAATTTAAAAAGTCAACCCGTGAACTAACAGACGATGTTATGAAAGATATTGATGAAGAAAAGAAAAATTTGATTAAATAAGGTGTGAGATTTTAAGTCCTACACCTTTTTCTTCTCTAGGTTTAACCTATAAAAATGCATGAAAACTTGTTCATCTTATTAAAACAATGGCAATATTTCGTCTAGAGTCAACTCTCTGAGCGATATATACGTGCACATCTTTAACCTTTTGAAATTGGCAGGGGAAGTACATGGATGATAAAGAATTAAATTTAGTTGATCATTTAGAAGAACTACGCAAAAGAATTATTGTATCTGCACTTGCATTTGTAGTCTTTTTTATCGCCGGTTTTATTTATGTAGACGATATCTATAAATGGTTTGTTGGAAATACAAAACTGATGGTTCTCGGACCAAGTGATATAATGTGGATTTATTTCATGCTGGCAACTGTTGTAGCTGTGGCGGGTACTATTCCAGTTCTTGCTTTACAAATTTGGCTATTTGTTAGACCAGCACTAAGACCGATAGAAAGAAGAATAACGATTTCTTATGTTCCGGCTTTATTTTTCTTGTTTATCATTGGTCTTGCCTTCGGTTATTTTATTATCTTTCCGATGGTTCTAGACTTTTTGGTGAATATGGGAAAAGATATGTTTGTCACAAACTTCACTGCCGAAAGATATTTTAGCTTTATCATGAATATGACCTTGCCATTCGGGGTACTGTTTGAGCTTCCAGTCGTAGTTATGTTTTTGACTTCACTTGGCATCATTAATCCGTTTGTTTTAGCAAAAATTCGTAAATATGCGTATTTCGTTTTGATTATTATTGCAATCGTTATTACACCACCAGACTTTATGTCTGATTTTGTGGTAACCTTGCCACTCTTGCTCCTTTATGAAATCAGTATTAATTTATCGAAGTTTGTCTACCGCAAACGCTTGAAAAAGCTGCAGGAAGAAGACAAAGAAGATGAGGTAGTCGAAGCATAAATGGAATACAAAAGACCTTAAGAGATAAAACTCCCTTAGGGTCTTTTTTTGTTGAAATACGATCGGTTTTAACTTCTAGCTGAAAGATCCTGTTTTTTATGTTTTTTAAGTACCGACATATTAATAATTCATAAATATTTTTTAATCTATTCATAATTAGACACAATTCGTCGTCCAAAGAGTGTATAATATACTCAAACGGGTGAAAAAGAGGATTGATATTTTGTTATTCAAAAGCCTAGAGTTCAAAAATGTTGTTGGACAGAAGGTTAAAGTCATGGACATTCCTGTATTGGAGGAAGATAGCACTTATAAATTTATGATCCAAGTCCGTTTACAGAAGTTTGTTACGTCGCTTTACGACGAAATAAACTTAAAAAAATGCTACTCCTTTAAAGATTATTTGAAAAAGGTCATGAAGTGGCCAGATTATGAACAATTGTTTAAAGTTGGAGAATTAAAGAATAACGCTTAATGCTTAATGCCATTCGAGCACCGCAGGGTATCCCCCAGCGGTGCTCTTTTATTTTGGCTATGTCATTGTTGATTTTGGCACTATGTTGATTGGAGCGTAAGGCGCGAAGACTCCTGATGGAGACCCCGCTGGCGCAAGCGCCGAGGAGGCGGGTTAGTACCCCCGAACCGCACGCACCTGGAGCGGAAATCAAAAGCCAAGTTTAACAGAACCTATTTTAAAAAAACATGAAAAGTGATGGATGTTATTCCTTTCAATAGTAGTTAATTGTATAATACATAGCAGTACTGTTAGGGAAGTGATAGTTATGAGCAAAATTAAAATTGTAACCGATTCAACAATGGACATGCCGCTAGAAATGGCCGGAAAACTGGGTATTGTGGTTGTGCCCTTGTCCGTAACAATAAATGGTGAATCTTACTTAGACAGAGTAGAAATTGATGCAGCTGAATACATAACAGTAATGAAAAAATCTGAGGAATTACCGAAAAGTTCCCAACCTTCTGCGGGTACTTTTCTTGAAGTTTACGATCGGCTTGGAGAAGAAGGCTATGAGGTATTATCAATCCATATGACAGGCAAAATGAGCGGGACAGTTCGATCTGCTGAGAGTGCAGCCCAAATGACGAAAACGAAAGTTACAGTTATTGACTCGATGTTTATCTCGATAGCCCTCCAGTTCCAGGTAAAGGAAGCAGCGGAAATGGCCTTGCAGGGTAAGAGAATGGACGAAATCCTTAACCGGCTTGATAGGGTGCGCGAACATACAAAATTGTATATTATGATAGATACCCTTGAGAATATGGTGAAGGGTGGACGGATTGGTAAGGGAAAAGCCTTTATAGGTTCATTATTAAATATCAAGCCGATTGCCTCGCTTGAAGGCTCGGAATACAATCCCGTCGCCAAGGTTCGCAGCCATACACAGGTGGTTAAATATATGGCCAAGCAATTTGCGGAGGATGTCCAAGGAAAAACGATATATGGTGCTGGCATTGTTCATGCGGAAGCATACGAATTATCCTCTAAACTGAAAAAGGCAATTACTGAATTAACCGGGTATAAAGATATTTCGATTGATTACACGGGTCCTACGATAAGCACTCACACTGGACCGGGGACAATTGCCCTCATGTATTATTTTGAATAAATTTATCAGACGAAGGGTGTCAGGCACCATGTGAAGTTTTCACATGGTGCCTGACACCCTTTATTTTCTTTTGGTTAATATTAGAGTTTTTGGTAAAGATAAAAAAAATTGAATGGTTAAGGTGTTGCCAATGTTTAAGCGAAGATCAGAAAATAAACAGTCTGAAGATAAGAAACCGCATAGTTTAAATGTGGACGATCTAAAATCAGAATTGCAAGCAGAGATAGGCGATTGTTCAGATCTGAATTTTCGGACCTTAAAAAAGAATGGTAAAAAGATTATCTTTTGCTTTTTAAGCAGCCTTATTGATAAAACAAGCTTTGATGAATTTGCATTGATACCCGTTCAACAAAATACACAAGTTGAATGGACCACCGAGAGTCTTGCCCAAATATTGCCGATTGCAGAAATCTCTGCAGCCAATCAATTAAAAGAAATCGTGTCTTCATTAATAGAAGGAAAAGCGTACATTTATGTGGATGGTGAACCGTACGGGATCCTTGCAAATGTCGGGAAAACTGTTGAAAGATCCCTTGAAAAGGCAGAAACCGAGTCGCTCGTGTACGGTCCAAAGATTTCCTTTACAGAATCCCTAATAGGAAATTTAAATATTATCAGGAGTAATTTGAAAGACCCACAATTGTGCATGGAGGATATCACGATCGGAAAAAGGGTGAAAACACCTGGAAAGCTTGTATACATTAAAGATATCGCTGATGAAAATAATGTAAATACGTTTAGGCAAAGAATATCGGAGTTAGAGTACGACTATATTCCGGATACAACGGTACTTGGCCAGTTAATAGAGGATAATAGTTGGACGATATTCCCGCAAATCATGTCAACTGAACTACCAGATCGAGTCACCCTTTCCTTAATGAGGGGGAGGGTTGCCGTAATGATGGATCGTTCTCCTTCTGCTATTTATGGACCGACACCATTCCTAAGCTTCTTTGAATCAACCGAAGATGTTTACATGCGTTGGAATATGGGTTTTTTCTTAAGACTGCTTCGAATTATTTCTATTTTTTTATCAATATTATTGACCCCGGCCTATGTGGCTGTATTGACTTATCATTATGAGGTCATTCCATCTGCGCTGCTAATTTCTCTTGGTCAATCGAGGGCAAATGTTCCGTTCCCACCAGTACTAGAAGCCCTTCTTTTAGAATTTGTTATCGAACTTTTAAGAGAAGCTGGGGCAAGGCTGCCAACCAAAGTAGGTCAAACAATGGGTATTGTTGGTGGTATTGTAATTGGTCAGGCAGCGGTACAAGCAGGGTTTACAAGTAATATTTTAATAATCATCATCGCACTTAGTGCGCTAGGTTCCTTTACTTCACCTAGCTATATAATGGGTACTGCCGTTCGGATGATTCGTTTTCCAATTATCGTTTTAGCAGGTATATGGGGGGGAATTGGAATTATGCTATCATTTTGTTTTATTCTCATTCACCTTTTAAGATTAACTACAATTGGGAGTCCCTATCTCATGCCACTCTATCCCTTTAGGTGGAGGGACTTAGGATACAGTATTATTAAATTTCCTGCTCAATTCTTATCTCACAGGCCAGTAACGAACCGTCCCGTTGACAATGACCTTTTTCCAAAACAAAAAGGTGTGGAAAAAAAGGATGTAGATGAATAGGAGCGGTCAGGATGAAAGTGAATTTGCAGCCAAAGGAAGGATTATTAGTTAATGCATTCCTTGTCATGTTTTTTATACATGCTTCGCAAACTGGCGTAGGAATTGTTGGATTACCGAGGATTGTGTACTTAGCGGCCAAACATGATGCATGGATATCTGTATTTCTCGGTGGAATCTTATCTGCCGTTGTCTTAGCAATGATGGTTTTAATGCTAAAAAAATATGATAGCGCTGATTTATATGGAATCCAAGTAGATATTTTTGGCAAGTGGCTTGGGAATGCGATGAACATCTTTTATATGATCTACATGAGCTTAAGTTTTTTTGTCATCCACATGAATTATATTGAAATTGTTCAAGTATGGATTTTTCCTGACTTACCAATATGGCAACTCTCTCTTGCGCTAATCCTTTTAACAATTTATGCCGTTAATGGAGGCATTCGTATTATTGTCGGAGTGGCTTTTATTTCTGTAATGGGGACTGTTTGGATGATCTTTATCCTTATCGTGCCGATGCAGTATGCAGATCCTAAGAATCTGCTTCCTCTTTTAAATACAGATTTGAGACATATTATAAATGGTGTGTTTAAAACATCCTTTTCACTAATGGGCTTTGAACTGCTTATGTTTTTATATCCATATGTTAAGGATAAAAAAAAGGTTTTTCTGTATTCACAAATTGGAAATTTATACACGACTATTCTCTTTACTTTGATTACAATGGTGTGTATTACCTTCTTTGCGGAAAATGGGTTGGCCCGGACCATTTGGCCTGTTTTATCGATGTTTAAAATCGTTCGGTTACCAAACTTAGAACGGTTTGAATTTATTGCCGTTTCATTTTGGATGTTAGTCATTTTGCCAAACATGTGCAGTTATTTATGGGCTGCATCAAAGGGCTTTAGTCGGATCATAAATTGGAAGCAAAAGAAGGGAATTTGGATTATTGGTATCCTTGTTTGGGGTGGTTCATTTTTTATTAAAGCAAGGTATCAAATGAATGAACTGACTGATTTTGTAGCTCATCTTGGCTTTTTATCTGCCTTCTGCTATCCTATACTCCTTTCATTGTTGGTTTTGGTGAAAAAATGGTTCTTAAGGAGGAAGAAAACAAGTGCGGAAGCATCATAAAAGCAGAACAATCCTTCTCTTGGTTTGTTCCATGACGATGATCATCAGCGCAGGTTGTGTTCAGCAAAAGCCTCTTGAAAAATTAGGTCTTATTACAACATCGGGATTCGATATGGAAGGGAAAAATCAAATAAAAGGCACCGTAGTCGTACAAAAATTTGATCCAATGACCACCCAATCTGCCACAAAAGTAATTACATCTGTGGCAAAAACAAGCAAAGGATTAAGACAACAACAAAATCTTCAATCCAATCAGAAACTCGTTTCTGGTCAGCTTCGTTCGGTTGTCTACAGTAGAGATCTTGCTAAAAAAGGGATTATTCAGCTCGTAGATACATTAAATCGAGATGCTGCCATCGGTAATATGGTTTATTTGACCATTGCAGACCAATCAGCAGCTGAAATATTGCAAATTGAAAATAGTAAAGAAAATCTAAATCTTGGGACATATATGTACAATTTAATTAAACAAAATGTGGAGGGGGAACAAATTATCTCCCCGACCCTGCATGAGTTTAACCATAATTATTATGATATTGGGAAGGACCCTGTTCTCCCAATCCTTAAAGTAAAGGATAAAGATGTTATTATTTCTGGTGTGGGTCTTTTTAAAGGTGACCGTTTAGTTGATGAATTAAGGCAAGGGGATCTTTTTTATTTGAAAGTATTAATTGATAAATATAAAGCTGGTACAAAAGAAATGGGGTATAAGACAGATCAATTAAAAAAAATCATTATAAAAAACGAAAATTACACTAAAAAACCAATATTCAGTAAAATATATGTCAGCATTGATAACATTCGAAGTAAGACTAAAATTGAAATAGTCGATAAAAAAAACCTCCGTTTTAGAGTGGATGTAGACTTAGATTCAAGGGTATTAGAAATGACCGAAGCCTTAGATTTAGGTAAACCGACTTCGATAAAGTTTCTTGAAAAAAAGTTAGATGAGTCGATGAAAGAAAAAATAGAAAGTTTACTTCTTCGTTTTAAGAAATTAGAAATTGACCCGATCGGTCTTGGAAATGAATACGAAGCCCACTTAAGGGGCAAACCGATCACGCAGGAGGAGTGGGACCGCAAGTATAAGGATGTTACCTTTGATGTCCATGTAAAGAATATGATTGAACGAACAGGTGTAATCGATTAACAAACCAATTCCTTTCTTCTTTTTCAAATCTTTGTTAAACTATTCACGATATGGAATAGAAAAAAGGTTGCAGGTGATGGTATGAAAGCTCGGTTTTTAGTAGTGGTCTTAGTTCTTACTACACTCATTATGTCGGCGTGTGGACAAAAAGAAATAGAAAATGCCGTCGACTGGCCAATTAAGGACTTTACAGCTACAAATCAAGACAATAAATCCTTTGGATTAAAGGATTTAAAGGGTAAGGTATGGATTTCAGACTTTATTTTTACAAGCTGTGCAGATGTTTGTCCGCCGATGACTTCTAACTTGACAAAATTACAAAAAATGGTCAAGGATGAGGGCTTGAAGAATGTTGAATTGGTCTCCTTCAGTGTCGATCCAGATGTCGATACCCCTGAAGTATTAACCCGTTATGGGGAACAATTCCAAGTGGATTTTAAAAATTGGACCTTTGTGACTGGATACTCGCAGGAGTTTATTGAAAACTTCGCCCTGAAAAATTATAAAGCACTTGTCAAAAAACCTGTCGAGGGTAATCAAGTGATTCATGGGACCTCTCTATATTTAGTAGACCAAGAAGGACATATTAAAAAATCCTATGATGGTTACAAGGATGTTCCCTTTGATGAAATAATTCATGATATGAAAGCATTGCAATAGACCTTCGGACAGGTCTATTTTTTTTGGCAGGAATAGGATATAGTACATATTGTTTTGAATGATTCAAGCCGTGTTATAATAATTATAATTTAGAAGGCAGGTGAATTTAAGATGAAAAAGCTCTTCCCCCTTCTAATTCTCACAGTATTATTCCTATGTTCATGTAATCAAGTTGACCAATGGGCGTTACATTCTGAAAAGAAAACAGCAGCACAGGCATTTGCACAAGTTCCCGCTGACTTCGTCCCCCGCAAATTAACAGTTTTATCAGCAGGCGATTCACTTACCAAAGGGGTAGGTGATAGTACAAACAAAGGCGGCTACTTGCCATATTTAGAAACAATGCTTGAAAAAGAAAAAGGTATAAAAGAAGTTGATTTCTATAATTATGGCGTAAAAGGTAATCGGACAACTCAACTTTTAAAACGATTGAAAACGCCAGAAATGAAAGCTGTGATACAAAAGGCAGATCTTGTTATTCTAACGATAGGTGGAAACGACATAATGAAAGTCGTCAAGGATAATATTGAAAACCTTCAACTTTCCACGTTTACCACCGAAAAAGAATCCTATCGAACTCATTTAACTCAAATTATCGAGGTTATCATTGAGGAAAATCCCCATACTCAGGTTGTATTAGTGGGGTTATATAATCCATTTTCTAAATGGTTTTCAGAAATTAAAGAGTTGGATGAGATTGTTGCTGATTGGAATAAGGCTGGTCAAAGGGTCGTTGCTAATTACCCCAATGCCTATTTTGTCTCGATAGAAGACATGTTTTTAAATTCTAACGAAAATTTATTATATACAGATAATTTTCATCCAAATGACAAAGGCTATGAGTTGATTGCTCAAAGGTTGAACAAGACATTAGAAGAACAAGTATTACCTGAATTGGACAAAACGCCATATATGGTCAATACAGAGGAGAATTAGATGAAAAACAAATGGAAAATCGGATTCCTGCTGTTGATAGGAATCAACCTTTTGTTCGCTATTGTTATGTTGTCGCTGGTCATGTTTCCGTCGGATGGCCGGCAAACGAGCAAATGGAATGTGCCAATGGGTGAACATGTTTCATTCCATGTTAATTCAAATAAGAATGATTTAAATAAACTCATCAATCATTATTTAAAGGAAGAGGCCGCTGATTCACCGATTGATTATCGAATCATTTTGGGAGATGAGGTTGAATTATATGGTACCTTGCCCTTCTTTAGTGAGGAATTGAATATGAGGTTAACCTTCGAGCCTAAGGCACTTGAAAATGGTGATTTGGTTTTAAATCAGAAATCAATGACAATCGGCAGTTTACATCTCCCCATT
The DNA here is from genome assembly GCF_018613065.1 of Bacillus sp. ISL-7. The sequence goes on from NZ_JAGGQW010000049.1 coordinate 35,580, forward strand.
TCGTACGTCCTAACTTTTATTAGCAAAAATTATAAGATTCCAAAGGGAGTCGACATAAGACCTAAAGATAAACTTATTTATGTTAATATGCAACAGTTAAAACAAAAAAGTGATATAAGAATAAAGGCAGATAAATTTGATTTAAAGAAGGATGATATTGCCTTTACGATTTTAGTACCAGTTAAATAGGCGCCTCATCATTAGGAGGCACCTGTTTTTTATTCCCTAATAGTGATGAATTGGAATTCTGGTTGACCATTGGCTAAGCCAATAAAGACAATTGTGTAGCTTTCATTTGCCATAAATTGAACCCTCGGCAGGGGTAGAAGTACGGTCTTACTGCCAGTTTCCCTTGCTTCCAAATCGACTGTCATAGGTGTTAACCCTAAATATTCGGTTGCCTGCTTATAAGAAACATTTGGGAAAATCACATCTCGGTCTTTGACTGCAATATCTAGTGGCGAAGTATCTGGTGATAAGTGGATAAAGCGAACCTTCGATTCATTTCTTGGTACTGTTGGTTGATTCTGATACACGAGCAGGCGTAATTTCTTAACAGAGTCAATTGCAGCAAGTGTATAGGATTTTCCAGGTTCAACAGTAATCGTTTTATTTAAAACACTGTCCACCATGTTGCCCGTTCGGTAAATGTCAATATGATGTTTTCCAGCAGGTAATGACAGAATCATACTTACCTTTTTAAATGGTAAGTCTCTTATCACTCGTTTCCCGTCTATATAAATATCAATGTTCGGGGAATCTGGGGAGGTGTGAAGGAAACGCACCTTCGCTTCTAATTGTATTGGTTGGGAATTGGTACGCATCAAGTTCATCGCTTTATTCATGTATTTTATATGTTTTAAATAATACTGCATGTGTAAGTTTGGAAATGAGTATTTATAAAATTGAGCTAACAATTCATACATCGCCGCTTTTTGAAGATAATCGGAATGAGTTCTTTTCTCGGACATATTATCAACTCCTATCTAATGGGTTACACCATAATTTATTCAAGCTTAAATAGGTAGGTGTCTAACTTATATCGCAGTAATTTGGAAATTTTTCATTTTTTATTTACAAATGGGAATATTACACATATACTGATAACAAATATGTTTGAAAGTGGGTGAAGTGCAATGGCAATTGAATCGATGAGTCCAAACCGTAATTTGAATATTGTTGTTTGCACAGCCCAAAGATTTTCCTGTTAGGGACCATTTATTCCATAATGCGAATAAAACCATGGGCTGTGTGTGCCTATGGTTTTTTATTATGAAAAAATAATGATTCGCTGGAGGAATAAAGATGAATTTAGCAGCAATGGGTTTAACTGAAACTGTAAAAAATGATTTTCATAAATTAAATACAAATGATGAGATGATTCTTGGCCGTGTGGCACTCGAGCACAAACGAATGTATAGGGTGTGGACAGAACAGGGTGAATTATTATGTGAGGTATCGGGCAGGTTTAGCTTCAATGCCCTTAACAGAGAGGACTTCCCAGCTGTAGGTGATTGGGTTGCTCTAATGCCGAGGAGTAACGAAGGAAAAGGCACCATTTTGGCCATCATGCCGCGAAAAAGTAAGTTTTCGAGAAAATCAGCTGGTCTTACCGCACAAGAGCAAATCATTGCGACTAATATCGACACTGTCTTTCTCGTAAATTCACTGAATGAAGATTTGAATCTAAGAAGAATCGAACGCTACCTTTTGCTTGCTTGGGAAAGTGGGGCAAACCCAGTTATTGTTTTAAGTAAGGCAGACCTTTGTCAGGATCTCGATAATATGCTGGCTAAGGTTGAAGCGATTAGCCTTGGTGGAGTTCCAGTTATTGCAGTTAGTGCCGAAACGATGACTGGCTTTGAGGAACTAGAGCCTTTCTTGAAGCCAGGAAAAACAATTGCCTTGCTTGGTTCTTCAGGGGTTGGGAAATCGACCTTAACGAATCGTCTCTTAGGAGAGGAGAAACAGCTAGTTCAGGATATTCGAATGGCAGATGATAAAGGGCGTCATACAACTACCCACCGTGAACTAATCCTTCTCCCGAATGGCAGTGTTTTGATTGATACCCCAGGAATGAGGGAACTGCAGCTTTGGGAAAGCTCAGACGGTTTAACAGAGACCTTTTCAGAAATTGAAGAATTAGCTACCCAGTGTCGCTACCGAGATTGTCAGCATAAGAATGAGCCCGGCTGTGCTGTGGTGAAGGCAATTGAAGAAGGATTGATTGAGGCTGAGCGGCTGACAAGCTACAACAAGTTGCAAAAGGAGTTGGCGTTTATCGAAAGGAAAGCTGATAAACGTGCACAAGCAGAAGTTAAAAAACAATGGAAAAATATAAACAAACAGATGAAGCAGCGAAAGAGCTATTAAAATAGGAAAGGCCGAACAAGTTAGGTCGATGTCGACCGTGACTTGTTTAGCCTTTTATTATTGTCTAGCTACAGGCCTAGCGTTTAGAGGACTCCGCCCTTCTTTCAGTCAGGAGATTTTGTTTTTCCTAAATCATTCTGTATACTCATACTCAAAGTGAAATAAAGTTAAAGGGGTGTGGGAACTTGGAAAAAACAAATCAAGTTGCAACGTTTGCCGGCGGCTGTTTTTGGTGTATGGTGAAACCATTTGATGAACAGCCCGGAATTAAAAGTGTTATTTCAGGCTATACAGGGGGAAGCGTAGAAAACCCGACATATCAACAAGTTTGTACGGATACTACCGGCCATTTTGAAGCCGTCCAAATCACCTATGATCCAGAGATTTTTCCTTATGAAAAACTCTTGGAGTTATTTTGGCAGCAAATTGACCCAACCGACCCGGGCGGCCAATTCTATGATCGAGGGCAATCGTATCAAACGGCAATTTTCTATCATGATGACACACAAAAAAGGCTTGCCGAACAATCCAAGCAAGAACTACAAGAAAGCGGCCGCTTCAGCAAACCGATTGTCACACCAATCTTGCCAGCACAGACCTTTTATCCGGCTGAAGAATATCATCAACAGTACTATAAGAAAAATCGGGCCCATTATGAATCCTATCAAGTAGGCTCGGGCCGCGCCGGCTTTATTCAAAGTCATTGGGGGGAGAAAAATGAAAAATAAGGATGTAGAACATCTAAAAAAGGAATTAACACCGATCCAGTATGAAGTCACACAAAATAATGGCACAGAACCTCCGTTTCGAAATGAATATTGGAATGAAACGAGAGAGGGGATTTATGTAGATCTTGTTTCTGGGAAGCCGCTGTTTAGTTCTTTGGATAAATTTGATGCCGGCTGCGGCTGGCCGAGCTTCACTAAACCGATTCAAGACGAAGAAGTGATTGAAAAAGCTGATTTCAGTCATTATATGACTCGGACAGAAGTAAGGAGTAAATCCGCCGATTCCCATTTAGGTCACGTCTTTAATGACGGACCAGACCCAACTGGATTGCGTTATTGTATCAACTCTGCTGCGTTACGATTTATTCCCATAGATAAACTTGAAGAAGAAGGATATGGGGAATACACGAAACTTTTCGGAGCAAAATAAAAAGCCGCGATTGCGGCTTTTTTATTTTACCTTTTGTTTTGAGCTTGAAGTCATTCCGCCCGATAAGACAAATTTCATTGCTTCCTCGGGTTTGACGTCGATAATTTCTACTTGTTCCTTTGGTATTAGAAAGGTAAACCCGGCCACTTGGAATGTTTGCGGGATATAGACAGCCACATGGTCCTTTAGAGGAGAATAAAATTCCTCTAATTGTTCTGAAGTAATAAACCCCAGGCTGCGCATTTCTGTTCCTGGGATAACAACCAGGGCGACCTTAGAGAAAGATTTTTTCTCGCCAAGAAAGGATTGGACGGTGTCTTTAATAACAGAATAGATGGTTTTGACAACTGGAATCTTGTCTAGAAGAATATCGATCAAGCGGATGATTTTCCCCGATATATATTTCGTAGATAGCCAGCCTAAAACAGTAATTAAAATGATGGTTGTTAGTAAGCCAATCCCAGGGATGTAATCTTCCTTTAAATAAGGCTTCAGTGTGTTTCCGAGTAAACCGTCTAAGAATAGAAACGTTTTGTAAATGACATAGATCACAAGGATGATTGGAACAATTGTTAAAATACCGTTAATAAAGTTTTTCAAAATGGATTTCATCGTTTCACCTACAATTTTTATCATTGTATTTCATAATATAGGCGAATGCACATACGGGTCAAGTACCTACTACATAAAGTAACAGTGTTAAGAAACAATTTCGTGAGGAGTGAAGTGTATGTATTACGGACATGGTGGTTGTGGTTACCCTGCATATCCTGTAGGAGGTTGCGGTTACCCTGTAGGAGGTTGCGGAATCGGCAGTGGATTTGCGTTAATTGTCGTCCTGTTTATTTTATTAATCATTATCGGGGCAAGCTGGGGCTATTAAATTATGAAATAAAGGCTGACTCAAAACGGGTCAGCCATTTCCTTTTTATATAATTTTCTGACAAACGAGCGAAATCCGAACGATAGAATATTTTTTTAAAAAATAGTTCGTATTTATTGTTGACGGAACAAAATTAGTCTGATATATTTACAAATGTTGAGTAAAATGACTTTGGAGGTAATTGGACAATGGATACGAGATATGATGTGATAGTAGTGGGTGCTGGCCCTGCAGGGATATTTGCCTGCTATGAACTGACACTAAAAATGCCGAACGCAAAGGTTCTATTAGTGGATAAAGGACATGATATTTATCGGAGAAATTGCCCGATTTTACAAAAGAAAATTGAGAAATGTCCTCCGGCAGCTGGGAGAAAAGAATTTGCTGGGTGTCTTCCGGCATGTTCGATTACTAATGGTTTTGGTGGAGCAGGTGCTTATTCGGACGGAAAGTTTAATATCACAAGTGAATTTGGCGGCTGGATGACAGATTATCTTCCGGATTCTCAGGTAGTTGAGTTAATTCGTTATGTTGATGAAATCAACTTACAGCATGGTGCAACCACGAGCATTACTGACCCATTAACAGATGAAGTAAAAAACATCGAACGCCGCGGTTATGCTGCTGGATTAAAGTTGTTACGTGCACAGGTACGCCATCTAGGGACTGAACAAAATCTTGAAATCATGAAAAGTATCTACGAATACTTAAAGACAAAGATTGAAATGTCTTATAAAACAGAAGTTGTGGATTTAATAACTGAAAAAACAACAGATGGGCTTGTGGTGAAAGGAATTAATCTAAAAGGGGACCAAAATATTTATGCGGATAAGGTGGTCATTACACCAGGCCGAGATGGCTCTAAATGGCTTTCTGGTATCTTAAAATCGCGCAGATTACACATGATAAGTAACCAAGTAGATATTGGTGTTCGTGTTGAAACATCCAATATTGTCATGCAGGAAATCAATGAGCATTTGTATGAAGGGAAATTTATTTTTAATACATCTGTTGGGACAACTGTACGAACATTTTGCAGTAACCCATCTGGGCATGTGGTGGTTGAAAATCATTCCGGGATTATGCTTGCCAACGGACATGCCTACAAAGATCCGAAACTTGGCAGTCCGAACACAAACTTTGCCTTACTTGTTTCCCATACGTTTTCAGATCCATTTGATAAGCCGAATGAATATGCACATGAAATTTCCCGCTTAGCAAACAGCCTTTCAAATGGCGGACTAATCGTCCAAAAATACGGAGATATTTTAAAGGGCAGAAGATCTACTGCAAAAAGGATTAAGGAAGGTTTCCTTGAGCCGACATTAAAAGAGGCTGTCCCCGGTGATCTTGGGTTAGTTCTTCCGTATAATACGTTAAAAAGCTTAATAGAAATGACCGAGGCGTTGAATCAGGTGACACCAGGACTTGCTTCAGAGCATACCTTGTTCTACGGTGTTGAGGCTAAGTTCTATTCGGCGCGACCACGCTTAAACGACCGTTTTGAATCGGAAATCAGGGGACTTTATGTCGGTGGCGATGGAGCGGGGATTACCCGTGGTCTTGCACAAGCAAGTGCATGCGGAGTCTGGATTGCTCGGGACATTATAAAAAAGGCAAAAACTGAACGAACCCAGGAAACCATTCTTGTCTAACCCGCAAATTTTTGCGGGTTATTTTTTTTATATTTAACCAATGGTAACCTTTTCTTTCGGATAGTTGAACTTTTCCTTGCTGCCTTTGCCTCTTAAGATAAGTAAACAGGTAACAATGCCCACTCTTCCAATAAACATCAGGATAATGATGAGTATTTGTCCAAAGGTAGTAAGTCTTGGTGTTAAACCCAACGATGATCCATTGGTGCCAAAAGCAGAAGATACTTCGAAAATAACCTCTATCACAGTGCCATGTTCTGTAATCGATAGGATTAAAATGGAGAACAAACATAAAAATGCTCCGGTCGCGATTACGATAAATGATTTAAGGACATCCTCACTTAGCAGTTCACGTCTAAAGATTTTGATTGAGCTTTTTCCTTGTGCGTAAAATATGATCGCTAAAATAACAATGGCAAACGTGGTGGTTCGTATGCCCCCGCTCGCACTACTCGGTGAACCGCCAATAAACATTAATATCGACAGGAAAAGTTGGTTACTCGGAGTAAAATCATTGATATCCATTGTTGCTAATCCAGCACTTTTAGTTGTTACGGAATTAAATAAAGAGTAGAAAAAGGATTCATGCCAATTTTTATCAGAAAAAAAGTGTTGACTATCAAAACAGTAAATCAAAAATGCACCTGCTATGGTAAGGAGGACAAACGTTATAGTGGTTAACTTAGTATATAAGGTGAAATGAAATTTCTTCCTTCTATTTAGGCTTAAAAAGAATTCAAAAACCTCAACCATCACGGGAAAGCCAATTGCCCCAACAATCATCAACAAAATTATTATCGTCTGAACAAAATAATCCTCACTATAGGGACTGAGTGACGCATCCGTCAGATCGAATCCCGCATTGGTAGTGGCGCTGATGGATGAAAAAAATCCATGTTTAAAAGCAGACAATGGGCTTTCGAAATAGTTTAAAAAGCGAATCCCTAAGATAATTCCCCCCACAAATTCAAACGAAATAAAGATAATCAGGATCCGTTTTGCCAGCTGGACCAAACCAGCTAGGTTGGATTGATTTTGATCAATCATAATCAGTTGTCTTTCTTTTAAGCCTACTTTTTTACCCAACATAATCCATAGGAATGTACTAAAGGACATAACGCCTAAGCCTCCCAATTGCAGAATTAAGCATAAGAGAAAGATTCCAAAATTACTAAAGGTATCCTTAATTGAAATGACACTTAAACCGGTTACACTGATCGCACTAGCGGAGGTAAACATCGCATCAATAAAACGTAGTGAAACATTTGGACGGTGAGCCATTGGGATTTTTAATAAAAGAGTAGAAACGATTAATGCGGATAAATAAAAAATAACGATTAATTGAATGGTTGAAATATCTTTCGTTTTTAACTTTATTTTTTTTATTGTGCTCATAGGATCCTTTCCTTCTATAATTCTAAAAGTAATTTTATATTAATCATCTTGAAAAGTAAAAGTTCATACAATTTCTATAAGGCCTGCCTAATTTAATAAGGAAGTGTTTCCCTATGGATCATTCGTTTCTAATAAAACCAATACTCGATGACACTTACCCTGTGATTGACTACGGCATAGGAATTTATTTATTTGATATGGATGGAAAAAGGTATTTAGATGCTGCTTCCGGCGCTGTAACTGCCAATATTGGTCATGGTGTAACAGAGATTATTGAAGCAATGAATGAACAAGCAAAAAAAGTTTCGTTTGTGTATCGATCACAATTTACGAGTGAAGCAGCTGAAAATTTAGCGAAAAAAATTGCAAATATGCTTTCAGGAGATCTCAATTGGTGTTTTTTCGTTAACAGCGGTTCTGAAGCAACTGAAACGGCCATGAAAATGGCGATTCAATATTGGCAGGAAAAGGGTGTTCAAACGAAAACCAAGGTTTTATCAAGATGGGTAAGCTACCACGGGATTACCCTAGGTGCTCTTTCGATGTCAGGTCATACAGGGAGGAGAGCAAGATTTGTTCCACTTTTAGAGGATTTCCCTGTCATTAATCCCCCGTATTGCTACCGTTGCCCTTATAACCTCGAGGCACCTAACTGTGGCTATTTATGTGCCCATGAGTTAGAAACAGCTATTAAGCGGATTGGCGCCGAACAAATCGCCGCTTTTATCGCAGAACCCGTCATCGGAGCTGCAGGCGGAGCAATTGCCCCGCCAAAAGATTACTACAAGGTCATAAAGAAAATCTGTGAGGATTATGACATTCTTTTTATCGCTGATGAAGTTATGACTGGCTGTGGCAGGACTGGCACAATGCTTGCGAGTGAACAGTGGGGAATCAATCCTGATATTGTCGCATTAGGAAAAGGGATGGGTGCAGGCTACGCACCGATTGCAGCTGCTGTTGCAACCGAAAAAGTCATCGAGCCGATAATGGCAGGAACAAAGGTGGTCATGAGCGGCCATACCTTAAGTGCCAATCCACAGGCTTGTGCAACTGCCTTAGCTGTTCTCGAATATTTAGAACAAAACAATATTATTCAAGAGGTTGAAAGTAAGGGTGCCTATTTAAGAGCACAACTTGAAGGATTAAAACCACTTTTCACGTTTATTGGTGATATCCGAGGCAAAGGGCTATTACTGGGAATAGAGTTTGTCCAACAAGTGGAATCCAAAACACCCTACCCTAGAAACGCCCAGATTACACAAAGGATTGTAGCTCTTGCAAAGGAAAAAGGACTGCTTGTATATCCAGCTGGTGCTGGCATTGATGGGATAAACGGAGACTCTATTATTATTTCTCCTCCACTTACTATCACTCAAAAAGAAATGGAGGAATTGGTCCACTTATTAAAAGAAACATTTGAAGATTTTTCTAACCAACTGAATGTAGGGGAAGGGGTGATGTAAATGGAAAATCCATTCAGAAAAATTACAACCTTAGCAGCTGTTATGGAATATTTTCATGACGGAATGACATTGATGTTTGGCGGGTTTGGCGGGGTCGGCTCTCCGCCGGCATTAATCGATGGTATTCTTGAAAAAGGAGTTCGTAATATTACTTTAATTGGGAACGACACGGGATTCCCGCAAATTGGCATAGGGAAATTAGTCAGTCAACAAAGGGCAGCGAAAGTAATTGCTTCTCATATTGGCTCCAATCCCTTTGCTGGCCAGTTCATGCATGAGGGAAAGCTGGAGGTAGAGTTTTCACCACAGGGAATATTAGCAGAAAGAATACGCGCGGGCGGTGTTGGCCTGCCAGCGATATTGTCAGATATCGGTACGGACAATGAAATGGTTACGAAAAACAAACCATTTTTTACTCTAGGAGATAAGAAGTTTCTTGTTGAAACAGCTTTAACGGCTGAGGTGTCGATTGTTTATGCGAAAAAGGCAGATGAGTATGGGAATTTAATTTATGACAAAAGTGCCCGCAATACAAATCCGCTCGTTGCTATGGCAGGGGATATCACGATAGCAGAAGTAGAGGAAATTGTCCCGCTTGGTAGTCTTGACCCCGATGCCATCATTACACCAGGAGTGTTTGTAGATTATGTCATTCCATCTAAGGGGGTGAATTGGAAATGGGCATGGCAGTAGATATGAGAAATCAAATGGCTAAAAGGGCTGCAGAGGAAATTCAAACGGGAATGGTTGTCAACCTTGGAATTGGGATTCCATCGCTCGTTCCGAACCATCTATCAACCGAGACAAATGTGATGTTTCACGCTGAAAACGGCATTACCGGCATGGGACCTACCCCAGTAAAGGGAGAAGAAGATGAAAACTTATGTAATGCAGGAGGTTTTCCAGTCACGCTAAACAAGGGCGGATCTTATTGTGATAGTGGAATTTCTTTTGGAATGATTCGCCGGGGCAGAGTGGATATAACGATTTTAGGATCGCTAGAGGTCAGTAAAAAGGGCGACCTTGCTAACTGGATTGTCCCAGGAAAGAAGGTTCCAGGGATGGGCGGAGCGATGGAACTTGCTCAAAAAGCTAAGAAAGTCATTGTTGTCATGAATCATTGTGATAAACAAGGTAGACCCAAAATTGTCACATCATGCACGTTACCATTAACATCCTCAGCCTGTGTCGATTTAATTATCACTGATCTAGCTGTTTTCAGTGTATCTGAAGAGGGTTTACTATTAACAGAATTGTTTGCGCCCTACAGTTTAGAAACTGTTGTCAACAAAACCGGGTGCGAATTTAAGATACGAGAAACTGTTCGTATGATTCCGTATTAAGCTGAATCATTTCTAAAAGGAGTGAATCGTTTGGACAATAATGAAATGCGCATAAAACAATGGATAAAAGAGAATCGAGCACGAGGGGCAAGACTTTTACAAATCCTTGTCCGAGAAAACAGCACTCGGGGGAACGAAAGTAGTACCCAGGCGATTATTATTGAAAAATGCCGACAGTTAGGATTAGCACTCGATATTTGGGAAATCGGTGGTGATGAATTAAATTCCCACCCTGCTTATTGTTGTGACCGTCAGAACTTCGGCGGGAATCCTAACCTAGTAGCTGTGTTAAAAGGTACAGGCGGCGGCAAATCGATGATTTTAAATGGTCATATTGACGTGGTCCCAGTCGGGGATGAATTAAGCTGGAAACATGACCCATTTAGCGGGACTATTGAGTGTGGCAAGCTTTATGGAAGAGGCGCGACGGATATGAAGGGTGGGAATGCTGCCCTGATAATGGCGATTGAGTCCTTAATTGCAAATGATATTAAACTAAAAGGGGATGTTATTTTTCAAAGTGTCATTGAAGAAGAAAGCGGCGGAGCTGGTACCCTAGCAGCCGTTCTTAGAGGTTACCATGCGGATGGGGCCATTATTCCAGAACCGACCAATTTGAAGATATTCCCGAAGCAGCAGGGCTCAATGTGGTTCAGAATTACCGTGAAAGGCAGAGCAGCCCATGGAGGAACCAGGTATAAAGGTGTAAGCGCAATTGAAAAAGCACTAGTAGTCATTCAAAGATTACAACAGTTAGAGAACGATAGAAATGCTAGGATTACTGATCCTCTCTTTGAAAAAATCCCCATTCCTATTCCAATAAATATTGGAAAGCTTTCAAGCGGCGAATGGCCTTCTTCGGTGCCTGACACCGCAATTATTGAGGGGAGAATGGGAGTTTCTCCGGAAGAAACGATTCAATCAGCACAACTTGAAATGGAAGCTTGCTTGAGAGAAATAAGTGAAAATGATAAGTGGCTCAGGGAAAATCCTCTTAAGATAGAATGGTTTGGCGGCAGGTGGCTGCCAGGAAGTCTTGAAAATGACCATCCATTAATGAATGAATTGACAAAGAGTTTTATAGAAGTAAAGGGTAGTAGTCCTATCATCGAGGCAAGCCCTTGGGGAACAGACGGCGGTATTCTTTCTAATATTGGTAATACTCCCGTGGTCATTTTCGGACCTGGGATAACAGAAACAGCACATGACGCCAATGAGCATATTGTTCTCGAAGATATGTTTATCGCAAGTGAGATTATTGCTCTTACTTTATTAAAATGGTGTGAGGCGGCAGAGTAAACAGATTTTTCCATTTATTGATCAAAAGATTGCTATAATTGATTTATACCGACCTAGTGGGAATGTCTGGCTAATCTAGGCCAGACATTTTTTCGAGAATGCTAGTGAAATTATCATTTACCGATGGGGTGAACTCGATGAATCAAACGGCATCCACTATATTTCTAGAGGAAAAAAGCTATTTTCTTGAAATATATCTTGATCCATTTAATAAACGTATTCGTGTGGATGATTATCGTGGAAATACAAAATTGCTAATTGAACGAGCGGAAGAGCTCGCAGCAAAGCACAAGGCTGAAAAGTTAATTGTCAAAGTCAGAAATGAAGACTTTCTTAGTTTCTTGGAAAAGGGTCTACAGCCAGAAGCTGTTGTTGATCGCTATTTTCTTGGCTCAGATGCCCATTTTTTTTCAAAGTATTACACGCCAGACCGGAAGAAAAATGATCATTGGGTGACCGAAGACGAGATGGTCAACAGTATATATCAATTAGACACGTCGATTCAGAAAGGATATCCACCAAATGAATATGAATTACGAAAGGTCGACGAGAGCAGTGCTGTGGAACTTGCGGTACTGTACGGGCAAGTGTTTCAAATTTACCCAACCCCTTTGCATCAACCGGAATATATAAAAAAGACCATCAAGGATGGGACCATCTATTACGCTTTTTTCCTTCAAGGAAAAATAGTCAGTGCAGCTTCAGCCGAAGTGAATTCTTTTTATAAAAATGCAGAGTTAACGGATTGTGCAACATTATCTGAACATCGGAAATATGGGCTTATGAAAATTATTCTTCAGGAACTTGAAGCTGAGTTGAAAAGGAAGGGAATCTTTTGTGCCTATTCGATTGCTAGATCGTTATCCTTTGGGATGAATGCAGTTTTATTTCAGCTGGGATATTCGTATCGGGGCAGGCTGATGAATAATTGCTTTATCTATGACAAGCTTGAAAATATGAATATGTGGGTAAAGAATCTGGCAAACTGCTAAAATTTCGGCTTACCGTGCCAATTTTTCGGCACCTTGTTAAATTGGAAGGATGGGCAGGTGAATCAAATGGTTCAGTTAACCGCTTTAACGCAAGAAGTTCTGACAGCCATTCTAAAAGGGATTGATGAAGGAATTCATGTGGTCAATACTGAGGGAAAGACAATTTTTTATAATGCAGTGGCAGCAAAGCACGATGGGATGGACGTAAAGGAAGTGCAGGGAAAGCATTTAATTGACTCATTTCCCTCCCTAACGGAAGAGTCCAGTACCTTGCTAAAAGTAATTAAAACGGGACATCCGATCTACAACCAAACACAGGTTTATATGAATTTGCATGGGACAAGAATTGATACCATCAATACAACCCTGCCAATCTTTCTCGGGGAAGAAATAATTGGCGCGGTTGAAATAGCGAAAGATTATTCCCGAATGAAACTACTTGCGGAACGACTATTAGATTTACAAAAGGGTTTAAAGAAAAACAGTAAAAAGAAGGTAAACAGGCAGGTAAACTATACATTAAATGATCTATTGACGGTTAATCCACCCTTTCAGAGCATCAAAAATGAGGCTAAGAAACTGGCGAAATCGGATTCCCCTATTCTCGTCTACGGCGAGTCTGGAACAGGGAAAGAATTATTTGTTCAAGGAGTGCATCATGAATCCCTTCGCTCATCTGAACCGTTTATTGCTCAAAATTGTGCCGCCATTCCTGAAACACTGTTAGAAAGTATCCTGTTTGGTACGGCTAAAGGAAGCTATACGGGGGCAGTAGACCGTAAAGGGTTATTTGAATTTGCAGATGGCGGAACGCTATTCCTTGATGAATTACATACGATGCCGATAGAACTTCAAGCGAAATTATTACGGGTTTTGGAGGATGGAATGGTAAGAAGAGTGGGAAGTTCGCATAGTGTTTCTGTGGATGTGCGCGTAATTGCAGCCATGAATGTCATTCCAAGCAAGGCCCTTCAAGATCATACGCTTCGTGCGGACCTTTACTATCGATTAAATGTATTTACCTTTTCACTCATCCCTTTAAGAGAAAGAAAAGAAGATATTCTTTTTTTAGCAGATCATTTTATCAAGGGATTTAATCAAAAACTCTATAAAAATATTAGCGGATATGAGAAGAAACTTGAGCTATTTTTTATGAATTATCCATGGCCTGGTAACGTAAGGGAACTGAAACATACGATTGAATACATGATGAATGTGTGTGAAGAAAAGCAGTTGAAGTATAACGATTTACCAAGCATGTTAAGACATCTTCCAAGCACAACCACAACTAATAATGTCGGAATGGAAAGTCTATCATTAAGGAAAAATATTGAAACATTAGAGAAGGATCTAATTTTGAATGCCCTTGAATTATCTGAAGGGAACATTAACCAAGCAGCGAAGCTTTTAGAGATTCCTAGGCAAACCTTACAATATAAACTGAAAAAAATAATAGACTAAGCTGCCGAGTTTTCGGCGTTTTTTTTTTGCAAAAAACTAAAAGGGTAAGTTCTAAGCCTTCTTATGACATTGGCACATTTCTTGCATATTATTTTAGTGAAGCAAGATGGGAGGAACTTACAGTGAAACAATTTTTATATAAACCACTAAGGTATTGGAAAGATATAGAACTTTGGAAAGATGTTACTTCAGTGCAGTGGAACGATTGGCTTTGGCAGCTAACGAATACGATCCGTACGTTAGATGATTTAAAAAAGGTGATCCATTTAACTCCAGATGAAGAGGAGGGTGTAAGAATTTCTACAAAAACCATCCCCTTAAATATTACTCCATATTATGCTTCCTTAATGAATCCTGATGATCCACGTTGTCCGATCAGAATGCAGTCTGTGCCTATTTCGAAGGAGATTTATAAAACTAAATATGATCTGGAGGACCCATTATATGAGGATGAAGATTCACCTGTCCCTGGGTTAACGCATCGCTATCCGGACCGAGTTCTCTTTCTTGTTACCAATCAGTGTTCGATGTATTGCCGCTACTGTACAAGGCGACGTTTTTCAGGGCAAATTGGCATGGGTGTTCCGAAGAAGCAGCTGGATGCAGCTATTTCATATATCAGGCAAACTCCTCAGGTAAGAGATGTATTAATTTCTGGCGGGGACGGCCTGCTGATTAATGATAATATTTTGGAATATATCCTTAAAAACCTGAGGGAAATTGATCATGTTGAAATTATCCGGATAGGGACAAGAGCACCTGTTGTGTTCCCGCAGCGAATTACCGAAAACCTTTGTAATATCTTGAAAAAATATCATCCAATTTGGTTGAACACTCATTTTAATACTTCGATCGAAATTACCGAGGACTCAAAAAGGGCTTGCGAAATGCTTGCCAATGCCGGTGTTCCAGTTGGTAACCAGTCTGTTATCCTTGCAGGAATCAATGACAGTGTGCCAATTATGAAAAAACTAATGCATGATCTTGTCAAAATTCGCGTCCGGCCTTATTACATTTATCAATGTGATTTATCTGAAGGGATCGGTCATTTCAGGGCACCTGTTTCGAAAGGACTTGAAATTATCGAGGGGCTTCGCGGACATACTTCTGGCTATGCCGTACCGACCTTTGTCGTAGATGCACCAGGTGGAGGGGGTAAAATTGCCCTTCAGCCGAATTACTTGATCTCGCAAAGTCCAGAGAAAGTGGTCCTTCGGAATTTTGAAGGCGTAATCACCTCATACCCAGAGCCAGAAAATTATGTGCCTGGAAGGGCAGAGGGTTATTTTCAAGAGGTTTACCCTGATATGGAAGCGAAAAGGTCTCTTACAGGAATCTCAGGTATTATGAATGATCAACACTTTAACCTTGTTCCAGAGGGATTAACAAGGTTAAATCGCCGTAAGGATTATTACCAAGACCCGGCACACACGACGTTAAAGGATAAGCGCAGCAAACGGGATGAATTAAAGGATAAGAAATTTAAAGCATTGTCTCAAAAAGAAGCAGGTAGTCAGGAAACAAAAACGGATGGAACATCAGCCTAGATGTTGAAGGAATAGGAGGAGTGTAATTGGAAACCGTATGTGAATGGTGTTCAAGCACAAATGTAGAAAGAGTAACCACTTCAGTTTTTTGGGAGCTGCCAGATGGGACGCGAGCGATTGAAATCTCGGAAACCCCCACCTTTTCCTGCCCTGATTGTGCAATGATTTATCAAAGCGAACCAATTGTAAAAGAAATAGAGAATCAGTTGTATTTAATTGATTGTAAACTGATTGGAAAAGTGGTCAGCTTCGAAGAGTTAATGGCGGTTCCAAGGTTATTAAAGAAAAATTACTTTGACTTTTCATCATAATGAAAGCAGCCTCAATTGTAGGCTGCTTTTATGCTTTATGGTATGTCTAAACGCTGGACGCTTACCATAGTATCCGTTATAGTATTTCATAAGAAATATATATATAGTGAATCTGGATGAGGAAGGCGTTTATATATGATTAAATCATTTTATCATTTTTTAATGAAATATAGGCATCCTGCTCCAAAGGATGCTATTAGTGACTTTGCCAATCATGCCTATTTAGATCATAGTTTTCCGAAAACTTCCGAGGACTATCATGAGTTAAGTTCTTATCTAGAACTGAATGGTCAATACTTAGAATCAATGTCCGTTTTTGATGAGGCATGGCAGCAATATTTGATTACTGAAAGCAAAATATAGAACAATGTGATCGTCTCAGAAATGAGGCGATTTTTTCATTTTACAATTCACATGCGCTTTTATTTAAACGGCGCATATACTATTGTAATCAAAATTCACGACTTATTATTGAGAGGATGGGAGGAAATGGGAAATAGAAAAAAACCGAAGTATAAGATCGGTGATACGGTCGTGATTACAATCTATGGAACAGTTGGCAAGGTAACAGATGTAAAGTGGCTAGACGGGAAGTACGTATATGAAGTAAACAAAAGTGACGGATTATTCATTGAATCCGCCTTACAATTACTATCAGAATTCGATGGCGTTGTAATGGAACAAGAACAAATTGACATCGAATATAATTTTTTCTTCGGCGATTTAGTTCAAGTAAGCGGTTATGGTGCAGACTTGTTTAAAGTTGTAGGCTTCCGTACAGAAATTTGGCGTTATAAAGAAGATGCCTGGGAAGATGTCATTTATGAGCTATCAAGGGTAAGTGATGGTGAATGGCTTGAAGCTGGTGAAGAAGAATTGACACTTGTTGCAGATGCTGAAAATGCTGATACATTTATTCAAAAACTGGGTCTCCTATACTTAGTGAATAAGCAGGAAAAGGCAGTCGATAATCCAAAAGTCCAGAACATTATTAGAAAAGCAGAATTCGAAGAAATTGAACGAAAAAAGGAAAAAAAGGAATTAATTGACAACTTATTGGACATATTTAATGATTACCGGATTTTATATGAAATGTTTCAGGATCAGGAATATTATCAAGTAATGCGTGTGATTCTTCGGAAATTGGAAAGTCTTGTCAGTAACGATGGCAAGAGTCACGTCTAAGAAAGAAGCTACCACCTCGAAATTTCAAATAGTAAATAAACAACAAACGGGATACCAGCCCATTTAATAAGAAAAAACATCACATCTAGAATCTTCTCAAATGTTTGGAGGGTGAGACCATCCTCCCGATTAACATCATTTATCCATGCCTCTAATTTTAATTGTAAATTTAACATCATATCACCTCAGGGAAAGTTCTTTTCATTCATCCTATGCTTGTCCAATCCAAAAAAGACTTCATCTCTTATTGAAATTTAAGGGGTTAATAAATCCTCGTTCACTTTGGAAATGGATATTCAGTTAAGTCCTTAAAGTAAATAGCATGAAAAAGCCATGTACATCATACATTCTCTAAAAAGGGGGCGATGCTATGAGAGAAATTGAAGTATTTATTGATACTGAAGAGATTGCCGAATTTTTCTTTCATGAGCTTGTAAAAAGGGGATACGTTCCTAGTGAAGAAGAATTAGAGGAAATTGCAGACATAACTTTCGAATATTTAATTGAGAAGAGTATTATCGACGAAGAAGAAGAGGATGAATAAAAAATTAATTAATCAAATAGAAGGAAATAGTCTTTTCCTTTTAATATAGATTAATACAGAAGACGAGCATTCGGTGCTCGCTTTTTGTTGTGCTCGTTAAAAAAACCTTTAGCCAAAGAGCATTGGTCATCATATTTAGTAAATTTCGCTAATCATGAAACCTTTATTTTTTCTAAACGTATGAATGTTTACGAAGCTAAGGAGGGGAAAGAATTGTTAAAAAAAATCCTTAAATTAATTTTCAAAAGTAAGCTTCACCATCACCATCAATATAGCTCTTCAAGTGATGCCTGGAAGAGAAGAAATCATTATAAGCACAACAACCTAGGACATCATCATTATAAAAAGAAGTATAAAAGTAGAAGTTTTTTTAGCAGCTAGCAAGGTGCCCTTCTCATGATAAAAAAAATTGCATTCCTATTTTCCAATTTATTTGAACAACTGTTCCCGAATGATAAGCTCATCGCTGATCGATACAAGGTCATTAGACATCTCGGAGCAGGTGGTTACGGTCATAGTTACTTGGTTTATGATCTGGAATCAAAGCAAAAAAAGGTTCTAAAAGCCTTGCGACTCCATAAAAGATTAACGCAATCGGGTCGAATTGACTTTGATTATGAGAAAGAACTCTTAAGTTCGATTGAACATCCTGGTTTTCCAAGGTATTTTGAGGGTGGTACCTTTAACAACATTCCTTTTTACACAATGGAATTTATTGAGGGGATGAACTTTGAACAGCTTATTTTTGCTGAAGGAAAGAAAGTCTCTGAAAAAGAAGCTTTTCAAATCGTCTATGAATTACTAAATCCGATTGAATATTTGCACAATCATAAAATAATCCACAGAGATATCCGAATCCCGAATGTCATTTCGGATGGTGCTAAGATTAGGCTAATTGATTTAGGGTTAGGAAGACATCTTAATCTTAAAACAGCAGTTCAGACAACAAAAAAGGAAAACAATATCCGTAAAGAGGTTAACTGCCAAGCGGATTTTTATGGATTGGGACATTTCCTATTGTTTTTGCTGTATTCAAATTTTACTTTTCCACAACACAAACAGGAAAAAAGCTGGGAAGAGGAATTGGAAATTTCGAACCAGGCCAAACACATAATTAGAAAGCTCTTACAGATTGAACCAGCATATGAAAACTGTGCCCAAATAAGAGCTGAAATAATAAATTTATACTTAATCTAGGGGGAGAAAAAATGTCTTTTTTTAACAAAGTATTTGCCAGCGTAGGAATTGGGTCAGCAGCAGTGGACACAAAGCTTGAAAAAGATACTTATATGCCGGGGGAGACTGTTAACGGAGTAGTTGAAATTAAAGGAGGCAAGATCGATCAGCAGGTTGATGAGATTTATCTCACCTTAAATACCACCTATTTAAGAGAGTCAGATGACAAAAAGTATACCGTCACTGCTGCGATCGAAAAGTTTCGATTAACTACTCCTTTTGTCATTCGTGCAAATGAGAAAAAAGACATTCCATTTTCCTTTCAACTTCCTTTGGATACGCCGCTTTCCATTGGCAGGTCAAAGATTTGGGTAACTACCGGTCTAGATATTAAAGGCGGTGTGGACCCAAGCGATAAAGATTATCTAAAAGTTGCCCCTAACTCACTTATGTCTGCTGTGTTTAATGCTATTGATAATTTAGGATTTAGGATTCGAGAAGCCGATTGTGAAGAAGCACCGCGGCGATTACGGGGACGTTTACCGTTTTTTCAAGAATTTGAGTTTGTACCTACTGCAGGATTATTTCGTGGCAGATTAGATGAACTAGAAGTAGTTTTCTTCCCGTCTGGAAATGGCATGCTTGATATCATGTTCCAAGTGGACCGTCGGGCAAGAGGGCTATCAGGATTGTTTTCAGAGGCAATGGGTGCAGATGAGACCAATGTACGCTTGTCAGTTTCAAATGCAGATATCCCGAATTTACAACAAAAAATTCAAAGTGCAATTCAACGATATTCATAAAATCCTGACAATAGGGCCATCTTGGTCCTATTGTTTTTATGTCTATTGAAACGCTTGATTCGACAAAAATCATCTTTGCTGGATAAAAAAAGTGCAATTCGACAAAAATAATGGGATTTTCAAGAAGGAATCGACAATGTCCATCGCTAATTACTAGAATAAGCAATTAATTCTAATAATTGGAGGTATATGATGATCAAAGTATTAACAAAAAGAGCATGTATACAATATGATGTGACGATCTTTCAAACTCCAAAATACCGTGAAAATAAAGGGCATAAAGAGGTTTTTCGAACCACTATTCCAGCAAATAGCCGGGTGCAATGCTTAGAGGAAACTTTCAGCCGCTTTAATGTAACTGACAGAATCCCTGCAGATTATCAAGGCAGATTTCTCTCAACCGGGGATATTGTGTTAATTGACGAAGGCAGGGGAGGACAGCATTATTATCAATTAAAACCTGGTGGTTGGTTTCCTATTAACAGAATAGTACTTCTGTAAGTTAAAAACCTAAGGACAATATTCCTTAGGTTTTTTAGCTTAGTGCTTTCTTCCACCAGTTGCATTGTGCTCTTTTGCATGTGCTTCATGTTCAGCCACAATGGCCTCAGCAGGGATGTGATTATTTTTCTTCGGTGAATTAGTGCGGCTTCGATGTTTTTTACCCATGAATGATCTCCCTCCAATCTTAAAAATAGCTTCCCACAAAATAATAAATTCATGTCTGTTTCATTGCAGAGTTTCTCATTAGAAATTGTTTATGATATATTGTCAATGAAAACAGTTTTAATACGGCTGTAGTTATTGATTGGAGGAATATAGATGAGTGTACATATTGGTGCGAAGGAAAACGAAATTGCTGAAACAGTATTACTGCCAGGAGACCCGCTTCGGGCTAAATATATTGCAGAAACATTTCTAGATGATGCAAAATGTTACAACGAAGTTCGTAATATGTTCGGATTTACTGGGACGTATAAAGGAAAAAGAATTTCTGTACAAGGAACTGGAATGGGTGTTCCTTCCATTTCTATTTATATTAATGAACTTATGCAAAGCTATAATGTCCAAAATCTAATTCGTGTTGGAACATGTGGAGCCATTCAAAAAGATGTAAAGGTTCGTGATGTCATTTTGGCAATGACAAGCTCAACCGACTCAAATATGAATCGTTTAACGTTTGGTCATGTCGATTTTGCCCCTACAGCAAACTTTGATTTACTTCGTAAGGCATATGATGCAGGGGTGGCAAAAGGACTTAACTTGAAAGTAGGAAATATTTTTACAGCAGATTCATTCTATAATGATAACGCTGAACTTGAAAAATGGGCTAAATATCAAATCCTGGCGATCGAAATGGAGACCACCGCCCTATATACATTAGCCGCTAAATTTGATCGGAAAGCACTTTCCGTTCTAACAGTTAGTGATCACATCTTAACGGGTGAAGAAACAACAGCCGAAGAAAGACAATTAACCTTTAACGATATGATAGAAGTAGCTTTAGAAGCAGCAATAAAAGAATAATCAACATGAGCCTTTTCCAAATAGGATGAGGCTTTTTATTTTAGTAATTAACAGGAACTCACTACCAAAATGGAGAATAAATAAAAAACAAAACTCTTCTGTGACAAAAATCATCGAAAGACGTCAAAATTAGGCTTAAATTAAATATAGTATTATTTTCGGTAGAAATCCTTTGACCAAATATACATTGCGGGGGTATACATATAAAAGAGGTGATCCAAATGAAAGAGCAGCTCAAATTAGACATTTCTGGAATGACCTGTGCTGCCTGTTCAACGAGAATCGAGAAAGTCCTCAATAAAATGGACAGTGTTGAGGCAAATGTCAATTTGGCAATGGAAAGTGCAGCTATTTCTTTCGATACAGAACTGGTTTCAAGTAATGATATTATTACTAAAATAGAAAATCTTGGTTATGAAGCAACAGAAAAGGTTCACAGGGATACCAAACAGCAGCATAAAGATGCGGAAATTAAACAGAAAAAACGTATATTTCTTCTGTCGGTAATTCTGTCAATACCGCTTCTATATACGATGCTTTCCCATTTGCCTGTTGATTTTGGTTTACCAATGCCACATTTTTTGATGAATCCATGGTTTCAATTACTTTTGGCAACGCCTGTGCAATTTTATATAGGTGGTCAGTTTTATATGGGTGCTTTTAAGGCCCTGAAAAATAAAAGTGCTAATATGGATGTCCTTGTCTCGTTAGGAACATCAGCAGCATATTTTTATAGCTTAGCTGAAGGAATGAAAACAATTGGTAACACTAACTATATGCCACATCTATATTTTGAAACAAGTGCTGTACTGATTACATTAATTCTATTAGGGAAATTATTTGAAACGATGGCCAAAGGGAAAACAACGCTTGCCATATCGAAGTTGTTAAGTCTCCAAGCAAAAGAAGCCACTGTACTAAGAGAAGGTAAGGAGCTTCAAATTCCAATTGAGGAAGTGAAAGTTTCTGACAACTTATTAGTTAAGCCAGGGGAAAAAATTCCTGTCGATGGAATAGTAACTTTAGGGCAATCTTCTGTTGATGAAGCAATGATAACCGGTGAGTCAATCCCAGTGGAAAAATCTGTTGGGGACAAAGTCATTGGTTCAACGATCAATAAGAATGGCACCCTGACCATAAAAGCATTGAAGATTGGCAAAGATACAGCACTTGCTGGAATAATTAAAATTGTCGAAGAGGCCCAAGGCAGCAAAGCCCCAATCCAACGGGTAGCAGATACAATTTCAGGTTATTTTGTGCCTGTTGTGCTTGCAATCTCAATGTTTACTTTTTTAATTTGGTACTTCTTTGTGAATCCTGGAGATTTCCCTTCTGCATTAGAAACAGCGATTGCTGTTCTTGTTATAGCTTGTCCATGTGCGTTAGGACTAGCCACTCCAACATCTATCATGGTTGGTACAGGTAAAGGAGCTGAAATGGGGATTCTTTTTAAAGGTGGAGAGCATTTAGAAGCAGCCCATAAAATTAATGCAATCGTCCTTGATAAAACCGGCACGATCACAAAAGGACATCCTACAGTAACAGATTTTATAGCCTATCAGGACGAGAAAAAAGTACTCCAATACCTCGTTTCAGCAGAAAAGTCATCTGAACATCCACTTGCCGAAGCGATCGTAAAATATGGGATTGAAAAAAGATCAAGTACCCTGCCTGTCAAACGGTTTAAGGCAGTACCTGGTTATGGAATTGAAGCAAAAATAGGCGATGATGAAATATTTGTAGGCACCAGTAAACTTATGGCTCTAAAAAATATTCCCAGCATTACGGGAGACCAAGACCTAACCCGATTGGAGAACGAAGGGAAAACAGCTATGTTTATTGCCATAAATTCCAGTATTATGGGTGTAGTTGCGGTTGCCGATACAGTAAAAGAGACAGCTAAAATGGCGGTTCAGCAATTAAACCAATTAGGAATTAAAGTGTTTATGTTAACTGGTGATAATGAACGTACGGCTAAAGCGATTGCGAATCAAGTCGGCATTACTAATGTAATTGCAGAAGTCCTTCCCGAGGAAAAGGCCAATCATGTCAAAGAACTACAGCTGCAAGGTCTAAAAGTGGCCATGGTTGGCGATGGAATAAATGATGCACCAGCCCTTGTCGTAGCTGATATAGGAATTGCAATCGGTACGGGTACTGATGTAGCGATTGAAGCTGCTGATATAACAATTCTTGGCGGGGAATTAACCTTGATTCCAAAGGCAATGTGTTTAAGTAAATTAACGATGCAAAATATTCGCCAAAACCTCTTTTGGGCGCTTGTTTATAATTCAGGGGGGATTCCAATTGCGGCACTTGGCTTGTTAGCCCCTTGGGTTGCTGGTGCAGCCATGGCGTTTAGTTCAGTATCAGTAGTGTCCAACGCCCTTCGTTTGAAGCGAGTGAAAATATAAATATAAAGTGAGGTAATTTTCATGGAGAAAACAACATTACAGGTTACAGGAATGACATGCGGACATTGTGAAAAGGCAGTGAAAACAGCACTTCTCAATTTAGAAGGTGTAACAGAAGTTAATGTTTCATTAAAAGATGGCAAGGTTATGGTTGGTCATGATCTAAGCAAAGCCTCAGTTGGGAAGCTTAAAGAAGCCGTCGAAGATCAAGGTTATGATGTAGGATAAAAATAAACGGCACCTACCATTTGGTAGGTGCCGTTTATTGTGAAAATTTATTTGTGATCTTATTATAATTTCATTAACTTTTCTTTGTTAATTTTATACGAAAGATGTTATTCTAATCACTAAGGGTTATTTTTTAAAAGTATCTGATAATAGCTTTTGAAAATTTGGAAATCCATCTAGCACCTAATAAGAAAATTTTCGCTGGATCATTTCTTATTTTTATGGATAATGAAAGTGGTGAAGGATTTGGAAGACGAGAAAATTGAACAGATAAAAGCGCAAGAATCAAACGTTGAACAAGAGCAAGGATCAGCAAACAAATCAGGACACATACGTTTAAAAAAATTCCATTTTATCATGCTGTTGTTTATGGTTGTGTTTCTATCTGCGGGAATTACAACGTTTGCACTAGCATTTGGAGAAGAAAAGGTCGTTACAGTTGGAACAGAAAGACCAGAATTTGATAAACTCTATGAAGCATATGATACATTGAAAAGTGGTTATTTTAAGGATATTGATCAAAAAAAGGTCATTAATGGTGCAATAAATGGGATGGTGGAGTCGCTGGATGATCCCTATTCAGACTATATGAGTAATGAAGAAGCAGAAAGCTTTCATGGCAGCATTTCTTCATCTTTTGAAGGGATTGGCGCTGAAATTCAGGAAAAGGATGGGCACATCGTGATTGTGTCTCCCATAAAAGGATCTCCTGCGGAAAAAGCTGGCTTAAAGCCAAATGACATGATTATGTCCGTTAATGGAAAAAGCCTCCAAGGGATGAATTCTACTCAAGCAGTAACACTAATTCGTGGGAAAAAGGGTACAAAGGTTGAGTTGTCTGTCCAACGCCCTGGCACAGCAGCTCCAATGACTGTGCCAATTATCCGTGATGAGATACCAATTGAAACTGTTTATGGTGAAATGGTGGGAGACGGGATTGCTAAAGTTCAAATTACGAGCTTTTCTAGTAATACGTCGAAGGAACTAGTTGAGACCTTGAATGACTTGAATAGGAAAGGAATGAAGGGTCTAGTCTTAGACTTGCGTCAAAATCCAGGAGGTTTATTGGACCAAGCCATCTCGATTTCGAGCATGTTCGTTCCAAAAGGGAAACTTATTTTAAAAGTAGAAGACCGAAATGGAAAGATTAAGGAATATCCTTCTCAAAATGAAGGGAACCCAAATCTTCCTTTGGTTGTTTTAATTGATAAAGGGAGTGCCAGTGCATCAGAAATACTTGCCGCAGCTGTAAAAGAATCTGCTGGTGTTAAGCTAGTCGGAGAGAAGTCTTTTGGTAAGGGAACAGTCCAGACTGCTTCTGACTTCAAGGATGGCTCAAATCTTAAATTCACCACGGCAAAATGGTTGACACCGAACGGGAATTGGATTCATAAAAAGGGGATAAATCCTGATGTAGCAGTAGCCCTGCCTGAATATGCAACTCTAACAATTATTAATCCCGATAAGGAACTGAGACTATCTACATCATCTACGGAAGTTCAAACTGCCCAAAAAATGCTCAAAGCGATTGGTTATGATCCAGGTCGGACAGATGGATTTTTCGATCAAAAGACAAAAGATGCCGTTACTGCCTTCCAAAAAGCTCAAAAACTCCCAGTCAATGGTGTTTTAAAAGGTGATTCCACCATGAAACTAATGGAGTTATTAAGGGACAAAATAAAAACAAGTGATACACAAATGCAAGAAGCGATTAAAGTATTAAAGGGAACGATGAAATAAAAAAAGTAACCCGACTCCCCGGAGTTGGGTCATTTTTTTAGAGTACAATTAATGACCATTGGAAGGGAATTGAGGATGAAAAAAGCTGAGGTTTATATTTTATCAGGATTTTTGGGAAGCGGGAAAACCACCCTTTTAAAACGATTGTTAGAAGATGAACAAAGGTCAGGAAGAAAAACAGCTGTCATGATGAACGAATTAGGTAAGGTTTCCATAGACTCTGATGCAGTTGAGGGGGATGATGTTTCCTTAAAAGAATTGTTAGGAGGATGTATTTGCTGCTCCATCCAAGACAAACTTGAAGCCCAGTTGCAAGGATTATTATTAGATGAAAAACCAGAAGTGATATATATCGAAACAACCGGTGCTGCCCATCCTGTGGAGGTTTTGGATGCTATCCTTTCCCCATTGTTTGCAGATAAATTATTGATTAAAGGCATCCTAACAACAGTCGATGGCAAGAGATGGATGGAAAGAAAATCCTTAAGTCCCCAGCTCCAGCAATTGATCCTTGAGCAAGTAAGGCATGCTGACTTCATTATTATCAACAAAATGAATGAATTAAAAGAGAATGAGCAAGCAAAGATTATATTCGAGATTCAATCCATTAATTCTTATGCAAGATGCCTTCTTACTAATTATTCACAGGTGTCAATTGAACAGTTGAGAAAACTTTCTGTATCCTTTGAAAAGGAAAAGAAAGAGTCACAACGAGTAACTATAAATTTAACGACATTTGTTTATCAATTTAAAACTGCCATTAGCCATGCTGAATTTGAGAATTTCTTAAAACGTTTACCAGATACAATTTACCGAATAAAGGGCTATGTTAAGTTTGATCATTCGGACCTGCCTTTTTTATTTCAGTTTTCTTATGGCATGCCGATTTATCTAAAAGAAGACATGAATATGCGATTAAACCTTGTGTTTATTGGTGAAGGTATAAATTGGAATGGGATTGAAACACAATTAGAAAATCTTGAAAAGTAAGAAAAATACCATGATTGAATGAATGATAATTTCCTCTTCAGGTAACTCTTTTAATGTAGCAAAGATTTTTGTAAAAGGAGGATACGATGAAGAGGGTAGTCATTTTTTTAATGTTAATTCATATCCTCCTAAATGGCCAAGGGGTAAAAGCAGCATCAACAATCAGCTATAAAATTGAGATGTTAAATTGGAAAGAAGTTAATCAAATCCTGCCAAAGTACACAAAATTTACGGTAATGGACGTGGAAACGGGAAGAAAGTTCAAGGTGCAACGACGAGCGGGAAGCCACCATGCGGATGTACAGCCATTAACCACAAAAGACACGAAGGTAATGAAAAGAATATACGGGGGTAAATGGAGTTGGAAACGCCGAGCTATTATTGTTATTCATAAGGATCAATGGATAGCGGGCTCGATGCATGGAATGCCGCATGGTGCTGGAGCATTAGCGAATAACTTTCCAGGTCACTTTTGTATTCATTTTTATGGGAGTACCACTCATCGTACCAACTCAATGGACTTATCACATATGCTCATGGTTTTGAAGGCTTCTGGCAAATTAAATCAGTATTTAGGAAAAGCGAATCCCTATGAGGTCATAAATGCCTATGTTGCAGGATTGAAGCAGCAGGATGTCCAGATTACTTCCCAAGCTTCTTTACAAAAAATAAACTGGAAGCCGATTTTAGGGAATGTAGAGAGTGTTAGAATTTCTCGAATGGAGCTTTTGCCAGCAGAGGATTTAACCGAGGAAATTAGTTTAGATGTCCCCATCGAAATTGATTGGTTTATAAAAAACAGAGGCGGGCAATCCTTTAGAGGGGATATTCATCTGGTAAGATTTTCACCAATTGATGCTTGGAAAGTGGATTCAAAGGATTTTCTAAAAGAAAATAATCTTCACTAAACAAAAAAACATCCTAGTTACTGGACAACCCAATAATTAGGATGTTTTTTTGTGAAGAAGAAGATTATATCGGCTGTTCGCCAAATTTGATAAACGTACGTTCATCCTCAATTAAACCACAGGCACCGCATTGGACTCGAAATTCTGGTCCATTGTATGGGAGGTGGAAGGGTTCTAAATCATTTTCACCATACTCTCGGATTACTGCTCCCGATTGAGGGTCAAGTTTAACAGATTGGGAAACTTGTTGAATAACATTAAAGCGGCTCCGATTCGTTTTGCAATTTGGACATTTATAAGGGGTAGACATAAGGTTTCTCCTTTCTTTGACTTGTTAAATTGTATTTTTTGCAATAGTGTTAGTAAATATGTAACAATGCAAGTGAAGACATAAAAGGGGAGGGATTGTTTGTCGAAAGAAAGAGTGTCCTTCGATGAATTACTAGAGGAATATCGGCAGATTTGGAATAATCGTATACTAGATACAGAAGGAAAAGGTAGTGAAGTGACCCTATTCGAAGCGATAAAAAGGGAGCTTCAAGATGAAAACTCACACCCGAGGATCCGGAAAAACAAGTATGAGAAATACTATTCTGCAATCAAAAGAGTGATTAATTCTACGATTTCACTAGAAGCCAAGCTATTGTTAATTAAAATTCATAATGAAGTAATGGAAGAATTAAGTTAGGAGAGAGGAACCTTGAAAAAGCTTTTCGTTTTTTTGGTGACTGTTCTATGTTTAAGTATTGTTATTTCGTGCAGTAATAAAAAAGAACACGCCGATAATCTACCGCAAATGGTAGAAGTAGAGTTATCCATTAACCCGGACCCAGGCAAAATGAATCAACCGATTACATTTGAAGCGAAGGTTACTCAGGGGAATGATCAAGTGAAGGATGCTGAGGTTATTTTTGAGATCTGGCGTGCAAAGGATGACAAGCATGAAAAGGTAGAAATTAAGCATGCTGAAAAAGGAATATATCGCTTAGAAAGATCCTTCTCACAAGAAGGTACTTATTATATCATTTCTCACGTTACAGCAAGAGATATGCATAATATGCCTAAAAAAGAATTTACCATTGGGACCCCAAGTGCACCTGAGGATCCCAACACCAAAAACTCCATGGATGGTATGAAGATGGAAGATGAAGATCAGTAAACTAAAGGACAGAAAAATTGGCTGTCCTTTACACTAATGACGTTCATGAAATTTCAGTAACATCAATTTGAGAAAACTGCATATCAACATTTTTGGGGATCTTCACTTCAAGCATATAATCCTTGAAGGTAGCAGTTGCCCCCTTCTTTTTTACAATTGCAGGAAGGATGATCGTGTGTTTATCTTCATGTTGTGGAATATGCTCAACAATTAGTTGATTAGATGTATGAAAAATACGGAGCTGTTTAACCCATTCCTCTTTTTTGATTGGAATTCTAACATACACAAAATCATGGGTCTCAAAGGCCGTTGAATTCAATATACTCCTCGTTGGCTCCTGCGGGGATACCGACGATTGGAAACCCTTAAACATCTCTTGAGGGTTCATCACACCTTTCATGTTAGCGGGCATGATTTTCCCCATAAGATCCTGAACATAGTTATTGATTTCTTCAGGCTTCATTTTTGTTATCTTATCCTTCAAATCGTTATCAAAAGGAAACTTATCCCAAGGGAACAATGATCTCATCCTTTCCACCTTTTGTAGCTATCTTATCCTATGCCAATATTTGCCCATTCGTTATTAAAACTTACATCCTTTACAGGGGAACAAGTTTTCACTATTGAGATGGAACTAAAATTTGCATAAATAATTGTTTCTTTTTAACATATAGTTAAGAGAGAAATTCTAAACATTGAGAGGTAATGATTTGTGAAAAAGAAAACGGCTTTGATTACGGGGGGAGCTTCTGGTATTGGCAAAAAAACTGCTTTATATCTCGCGGAAAATGGGTATCAGCTAGTCATTAACTATCGTAATAGTAAAGCAGAAGCTATTTCTTTAGCAAACCAATTGACTAAATATTATGGAACGCAAAACATTACGATTCAAGGAGATGTCTCGAACATGGAGGATTGTATCCGAATTGTTGATGAAACCCTTGCTGTATTTTCAACCGTGGATGTTTTAGTTCATAATGCAGGTCCATACATACATGAAAGAAAGAAGCTGACAGACTATTCCTTCGATGAATGGAACTATATTTTACAAGGGAACTTAAGTGCTGTATTTTATTTGTCAAAACTTATTATTCCTTCGATGCGAAACCAAAAATGGGGAAGAATTATTACAATCGGATATGACCGAGTCGAAACCGCACCAGGTTGGATATTTCGTTCTGCGTTTGCTGCAGCGAAGACAGGAGTAGCGTCACTTACAAGGACAATTGCAATTGAAGAAGCAGAACATGGGATAACCGCTAATATGGTTTGTCCGGGTGATATAATAAATGAATGGAAAGATAGTAATATCGGGGATGCTATAGCAGCAATGGGTGATAGCCCCATTGGAAGGCAAGGAACAGGAGAAGATATAGCCAGAGTAATTGCCTTCCTTACGGATGAAAAATCCGATTTAATTACTGGAAGTATAATACCTGTCACAGGTGGACTTGACGTATTAGGTAAAGTACTTAAGAATTAGTATAATTTTTTGAACTATTTGATTTTCAGGAATGAAAACAGCTTCTTTTGTGGACAATAGAAAATAATCATCTATGAAAGGAGCAAAGAAAATGAGTTTTAACATGAACAGAATTAACCCTAATCAAACCCAAGTATTTTTTCATGATGGCCGCTTTGAAACATTGACGAATGAGGAATTAGATGAATTTTTGCTCCAAATGGGTCTTAATGACGTAAACGAAAGCATGGAGCAAAATTTAACGGAATAATATGAAGATTTCTTTCCTTGAAAACTAAATAAAAACAATCGGCGAGGGCCGATTGTTTTTTTTATGCCTCCAGCAATTGTGAATCGTCTGATTGAACTGCTCCGTTTCGCATAAGGTAAAAGGTGTATTGATCCTTTGGAATCTCATATAAATCATATACTTCACCAATTGCGTTTAATTGCTCATAAATAGATTTTCTACTTTCATTTGCTTTTATAACATAAGGTAGTTTTTCAGCAGCTTTTATTGAGCGAATATTAACCTTGCGGATGCGCATAAAAACTGTCTCAATTCCCGTTTCATAAAAAAGTTCTTGAAAAAAGGCATCCTTAGCCGGGCTATTATAACCCTTGCCATGGTAGGGCTTGCCAAGCCATGTTCCTAAAAAACCTGCGTTGTCCTCAATATCAAATAGATTAATTGTTCCGATAGGAGCTCCCCATTCATCGAGAATGGTCCGTGAAATTAATTCACCGCGTTCTTCGGATTCTATGGTTTGTTTTGTCATAAATAAAAATTCTTCATAAGAATCAGCTTTTTGGCGTACAAAAGGGAAGACATCAGGGTGCGTCATTAATTCGTACAATGCGTGGCTGTCATGAAGATCACGTTTTTTAAGCATGAAAATCCCTCCATTAGGGCATTCCGATCCCATGTCAAAAGAAGCGGTCCACCCTCGAAATTTTTTATAAAGTTACTAAAAAATTTCGGGGTGGGAATCGAACCCACTAGAACCAGTAAAACTGGTGGCGCACCATTTGCCTTCCCTATATCATTTTTTTGTTAACAAATTGTGTTCGTAAACCCCCAAAGTATTAAGGTCTAAAACATTTCACTTAGTGTATAATACAAGAAAAAAACCAAAAAATAAATAGGTTTTTTGTGTATTTTTCGATAATATTTTTTACCAATTTTCAACATTAATCTATCTTTCTTGATAGATTATTTCACCGCCAATCATCGTCCACTTTGGCTTTGCTAAATAATGGAATGGGTGATGGCTCCAAAGCACTAAATCTGCGTCCTTACCCTCTTCGATACTTCCGACGGTATTGTCTATTTTTAAATTTTTGGCTGGTAATATGGTGATTCCTTCTAGTGCTTTTTTCTCGGATAATCCTTCTCGAACAGCAAGGCTCGCGCAAATATTTAAGTATTGAATTGGTGTATAAGGGTGGTCGGTAATAATTGATACTTCAACACCATGATTGGTCAGTTCTTGATAGGTTTTCCATGTTTTATTTTTTAATTCTACCTTGGATCTTCGTGTCAATGTAGGTCCTACAGAAACCTTTAAACCCATTCCAGATAATTCACTGGCTATTAAATGCCCTTCAGTACAGTGCTCAATACGTAAATCTAGATTAAACTCTTCTGCAAAACGAAGCGCTGAAATAATATCGTCCGCACGATGAGCATGAATTCTTACGGGAATTTCTCTTTTTAAGGCCTTCACGATAGGAGTAATTCTAGGCTCCTCGGGATTATCCGCATGGATGGCTTTGTAGAAGGCTTCTCTTAGCATCCCCATAATCCCCATCCGTGTAATGGAATCATTATTCCCATGGCTATGAATTCTCTTTGGATTTTCCCCTAAGGCTATTTTTAAGCCTGAAACTTCTTGGATAATCATTTTTTTTATATTTTTACCAGTAGTTTTAATGACTGAAGTAGTTCCGCCAATGACGTTGGCGCTTCCTGGCATGACATGGACAGTTGTAATGCCGCTTTTGACGGCATCAGAGAACGCTGGGTCCAATGGATAAACACCATCAATTGCCCGAATATGGGGCGTGAGGGCTTCGACTGTTTCATTTGCATCATTCCCAGCCCAGCCAGTTCCTTCATCATAAAGACCTAAGTGAGTATGAACATCAATAAAGCCCGGTAAAAGAAATAAATCCTCACAATCGATTATTTTTACTTTTAAGTCTGTCGTTAAATTTTTGCCTAATTTTTTAATTTTCCCTGCTTCAATTAGGACATCACAGTGATGGATTGGTTCTAATGAAATTGGATATACCGTTGCGTTTTTTAAAAGTATTTTTGTCATAATAAAACCTTTCTTCACGTTGATAATAGTTATTTTATTAATTTTACCAATTTGCGTGCCTAGGGAGAAGTTTGATCCCATAAATTTTTTCAAGGATAACGAAACCTTTTAAAACCATTGGCGTAAATATTAATGAATTTAAAAAAATATTCCAATGGGGGAATAGAAAATGGTTAATCAAGATGAAAGGTTGTTTGCTGCTGGTATTTATGTGTTAAGTATATTTTTCCCAGTAATCGCACCGCTAGTTATCTGGTTAATAAAAAAGGATGAGTCATCATTCATTGATTATCACGGCAGGGAATACTTTAACTTTTTGATTTCCTATACAGTTTACTTTTTTGTTAGCGGATTATTAACACTCATCTTAATTGGTTTTGTAGCATTAGCGATATTAGGTGTAATGCTCTTTGTATTCACCATTATTGCAGCAATCAAAGCCTTTGAAGGAAATGAATATCGATTTCCGTTAATTTTTCGGCTAATTAAATAATCTTGAGAAATATACCCGGCAAAAAATTTGTCGGGTTTTAGGAGATTTTTTGGTATAAATGTAAAATACAGTATATTATGGCTCTTTCTTTGCATTCACATGCATCATAGTCCTCCTTGGGTTTAGTGTATTTATTTTTAGAAAAAAAGAGCTAGCCTCTTAACATGAACTGTAACCCATAATAT
>NZ_JAGGQW010000050.1 GCF_018613065.1 Bacillus sp. ISL-7
CTACTTGACGGGTGGCACTTCAATATAGAATGCCTCCTTTTTTCCTTTAAATCCCTCAATTAATAAATGGACAATAAAGACAGGAAAACGCCTTATATAATTTTGAAAATTGAACAATAAAAGTTATGATAAGGTTATACATATTATCTTTTTATGGAATGATAATCGAACGAACTAAGGAGTTAACATGATTAGAACAATTGCGATTTCCCAAACTAACCAATTGAAACCAGACCTTTCAATTGAGGAACTGATAAGTGGAGATTTTAAATGGTATTGGATTGATTTTCATCAGCCAACCACTGAAGAAATCGAATTCCTAAGAACCCCTCTTTCCTTTCACCCACTAGCCATTGAGGATTGTATCCATACTTTACAGCGACCAAAGCTTGATTATTATGAAGATCACACTTTTTTAGTTACACAAGCACTAAATCAACAGATGATTACTCGGGAAGAAATTGATTTCTTTCTTAGCAAGAACTATATAATTACTTTTCATCATAAATTTTCAACTGAAATTGAGGAAGTATGGAAACGTTGTAATTTGTCGACTAACATAGAAACGTGGGATCCATCCCATGTTTTTTACCTTGTACTTGATAAAATGGTTGATAATTATTTCCCACTTGTCTATCAAATTGAAGATCGGTTAAATGAAATTGACGAGAATTCTAAAGGAAGATCCATGGAGGCATTGCTCGAGGATTTATTTGACACTAGACACCACCTCCTATCCTTGAGGCATACCATTACACCGATGCGCGATCTAATTTACAGGGTCCTAAGTTCTCAGCGAATGACTTCCATACAGAGGAAAAGGGAATACTATTCTGATATTCATGACCATTTATTAAAATTAACAGAGATGATTGAGGCTAACCGTGAACTTACCACGGACATCAGGGATAGTTATATTTCGATAAATTCCCATCAAACAAATCATGTAATGAAGGTCCTTACCGTTATTACCACGATTTTCATGCCGCTCACCTTTATTGCAGGTCTATATGGGATGAACTTTCATTATATGCCTGAGTTAACATGGAAATATGGATATTTCGCAACCATTGGGCTGATGATTATCGTAGCGATCGGTATGTCAGTTTGGTTTAAGAAAAAGGGATGGTTTAAATAAAAAGACTAGCTGCCGCTAGTCTTTCTTGACCTCTACTTATTTCCACTCTTCAAAGTCAACGGTGCCCCCTGTTAAATCAATCGTGTTGCGCTCACACTTATAATAGGTTTTCCCATCCTTTTCAAAAATTAGATTCTCATACGTATAGACCTTTTGTCCGTTTGGAAGATGAATAACCACCTTTGGTCCCGGGGTTTCAATTGGTGCTTCAATTTGAATTGTGTTTTGATAGAAATAACGAAAAACAAAAAAACCGGCGGTTAATACAATACAAGCTAAAATGAAAAAAAATAGACCCTTAAAGGATGATTGCTTCGGCTTAGAGTGGTATAATTCGGCTCTGGTCAACTTTTTCTCCTCCCATTGGTATATATTCAATTAGTTTTTTAAATAGTTAGAATAGTTCCATTCATGCCCATACCGTCATTTTTTATTCCTATTTAAAAAAATTTAATACTTGTTAACCTATGCATCACCCAAGGAAAAGTTGATAATAATCGTATCTAAACACATCATTTTCGTAATTTTGTATAATATTAGTGAAAGAAAACAGAAAGGGGTATTTGCTTTGTCTACTATAAATCCACAAGAAACGTTAAAATTAATTACTGACTTGGTATCCATTCCAAGCCCATCAGGAAACACAAATGAAGTGATTACCTTTGTTGAAAATTACCTTGCTGACTTACAAATCAAATCCTATAGAAACCGTAAAGGCGGTTTAATCGCCACAATTGAGGGAAAAGACTCTAGGAAACATCGGATGTTGACGGCCCATGTGGATACTCTTGGTGCGATGGTAAAGGAAGTAAAGTCAAATGGTCGATTGAAAATTGACTTGATTGGCGGATTTAAATATAACTCGATTGAAGGAGAATATTGCCAAATCGAAACCAGCAGCAGCAAAAAATATTCTGGAACCATTTTGATGCACCAAACATCAGTCCATGTTTATAAAGATGCTGGGAAAGCTGAGCGAAACCAGGAAAATATCGAAATTAGAATTGATGAGAAAGTACATACTGCTGAGGAAGTTCGTGCATTGGGAATTGAGGTCGGTGATTTTGTTTCCTTTGACCCACGTGTAGAAGTAACACCAAGCGGATACATTAAATCCCGCCATTTGGACGATAAAGCAAGTGTGGCCATTCTTCTGCAATTAATAAAGAAAATTAAGACTGAAAATATTACCTTACCCTATACAACCCATTTCTTAATTTCTAATAATGAGGAAATCGGATACGGTGGAAACTCAAATATCACCCCTGAAACGGTGGAATATTTAGCGGTCGATATGGGAGCAATGGGCGACGGACAATCGACAGATGAGTATACTGTTTCGATCTGTGTGAAGGATGCAAGTGGACCCTATCATTATGAGTTGAGAAAAAACTTAGTTCGACTAGCAGAAGAAAACAATATCCAATACAAATTAGATATCTATCCTTTTTATGGCTCAGATGCCTCAGCAGCGATCCGCTCTGGTCATGATATTGTCCATGGTCTAATCGGACCTGGCATCGATTCATCACATGCATTCGAGCGTACACACGAATCTTCCATTGATAACACGTCCAAACTACTGTATCATTACATTCAATCTGATTTAATCCGATAGGACTATTAAAAGCTAGTGGCGAGTTCACCGGTTTTTTTTTTACAAATTACATTTAGATTTTGAATAATTAAGGATAAAAAGGTATAATAAACACTGGTTTAACTAGCATTCATCACTAGGAGATGAAAATATGTTTTCTAATATTGGTGTACCAGGGTTAATTTTGATTTTAATCGTAGCCTTAGTTGTCTTCGGTCCAAACAAGCTGCCTGAAATTGGCCGTGCTTTCGGCAGATCAATTCGCGAATTTAAAAGAGCAACTGATGGAATTGCTGACGAAATAAAGGAAGAGATAAAAGAGGAAATCAAAGAGACTAAACAAGAAACAATTAGTTTAAAAAAATAAGTTTTATAACTTATTGTCGTCAATCATAGGTATTTTCTTGCATCATTAAAAACATCCAAAAAACATCCCCATCAACTGATTGAGGAGGATGTTTTTTTGGATTTATTTTTTAGTAAATGCTTGAAATTGATTCATTAATTTTTGCCTGGATTTTGGATTACGAAGTAAATATGCAGCACCTAGTGCAACGGTGGTCATCATTAAATTTTTCCTTCTCATTTCAAACCTCCTCGGAATTAATCATTCTTAAATATTCCCTTTAATAAGTTATTTTAACAGCAGTAATTATTGACATCTTGTCATCATGAAGAGGTTGAATAATTGAAGATTGAACTGTTTAATCAAAGAAAAAACTAATCCCTTTGAATTAGTTTTTCTACAGAAGCTTATTACTTTTTCAGTAATTCTTTGATTTTTTGATTATGCTGTTTTGTGTGATCTAACAGTTGATTTAGAAGTAACACGGCCTGTTTGTTGTCTTTCTTTTCAATGGCATTCCTTAATTCATGGAATGTCCTCCAATGTGACATTTCTTTTCCGCCATGTGCCTGTTTTATAAATTCCTCTTTTGTTAACTTACCTGCATCAAATTGTTTTTTTAGTTCTTCTATTTTCGCCATTTTTTCTTTTTTCCATTGCTCACGTTTTCCAGCATTTTCAGGACTCATCCATTGGTTACTTAGTGTTTTCTTTTCCGCAAGGACTGTTGTCCACTCGCCTTTTTTATCCGGAGTATACTGGTCTACCCATGAAAGAATCATTTTCTCTCTTTCTGCCATCTTTGCTTGCCAATCTTTATGCATCATATGATGCTCTCTGCCCTCTTTACAATCACAAGGTGCTTTTTCCCTTTGGCCCCCATTATTGGTGTCAGGCACCGTTTGGTTTGCTCCAGCCATTCCAGGCACAGACAATAATAATCCTAATGATAAAAGTATCATTTTAAACTTCATAATGATCTCCTTCCGATTCATATAATTAGTAAAATAAACCTTTTTTTAACGGTACGGAATTATCATTCCCAATTGGTCAAAAAAAATTTACCATTTTGACAAAAATTTAGATATAAAACACTTGAGATTTTATTTGGATTATTGTATTCTAAAAAAAGAGAAGATATGTGAAATATTTCACAAGAAAAGAAGAGTCTTTGCTCTATTTCTCCCCCTGCTGGAAATTGAATAGAATCATCCCTATGAAATTATGCCTTCAATCCCCCAATTTAAGGCATTCAGCCCCAATCCAAATTCTGGAGTGGGGCTGTATTTATATCTAAACGTAATTTCTAGAGCCATTCTAATAATTCAAGTCGATTGCCAAACGGATCATGTAAATGAATTCTGCTCGCTCCTGGAAGTAGATCGTCCTCTGTATATAAAACTCCCTTTTCACGTAGATGACCTTTTAATTCCTCGATATTTTCTACCACTAATGCAGGATGTGCTTTTTTAGCTGGCGAAAATGGTTCCTCTACCCCAATGTGAAGTTGAAAGGTCCCGAATTCAAACCAAACCCCGCCGCGTTTCTTTAATTCTGCTGGCTTTTCTACTTCATTTAATCCCAGAATTCCATTGAAAAACTCCCTCGCGGTTTCTTCACAGCCCTTTGGGCCAGCAAGTTGA
Organism: Bacillus sp. ISL-7; assembly: GCF_018613065.1. The sequence continues at coordinate 4,725 of NZ_JAGGQW010000050.1, forward strand.
ATATGATCGATCTTTTTTATTGCAAATGACATAGACACTCCTCCATTTGTCAATTATCCTCTATAATTTTATTAATTTTATAATATTCTTTCAAGTTTGAACTTTCGTTATTAGGTATAAATAAAAAGACTATTCCCGATGATACGGAAATTGCCTTTTTTTCTAGCTCTGGCGCCTAGGGGCTGGAGCTTTTCTTAATAAACATCTCTTCTAGTAAAAACAAAAAATGAAACGAATAAGGCAACTGCCCACCACACAAAGAGGATTTGGATGGAAAATGAAAGATCCATGCCTTCAATTGGAGGTGCTGTTCCTTTCATATAATCGGTTAACCGTAAATTAACCATAAAAAAGTACTTGGCAGATTCCCAGGAAGATACCATGTTCGTTAATATAGCTCCTGAGATTAAGGAGGCAAGCATGACACCCATGCCGGCAGCCGTACTACGAATCAAAACCGACAGCATAAAGGATAAGGTACCGACGACAATAGAGACAAACCAGACCAGTCCAAAGTCCATTAATAAAAATTTCCATTGCCCCATAAGTTTGACTTCTGAAGTATTTAAGCCTGTTTCGGTCACATTAAATCCTGTTAAAATGGGTGCTCCCCAACCTTTGTATCCAAACACCAACCCAGAAATCAAATAAGAAAGGATTCCTGCGATCGCAATAATTAAAGAAATGGCTAAGCAAAGCGTCAAATATTTACTTAAGAGTACCTTCCATCGTTTGACCGGCCTCGTCAATAGCAGTTTAATTGATCCTAAACTGTGCTCGGATGAAACCAAATCACTGGCAATGACCATGACCATTAATGGAATAAAGAGATCAATCGAGTTTTCTAAGAAAATCCTCATAAACGTTGGTGCACCAGGCTCAGAAGGATTAATATCATGATCCAGATAATATTGTTGCTGCTGCAGGGATATTTGCAGTTGTTTCTTCCATTCATCAGTAATCCGACTACTGCTCAAACGATTGGTCGTATCAACAATTTGCTGTTGTAAAATTGTTCGCCAGTCACTGGTTCCCAATTTTTCTCGTTGTGTTTGAACTTGTTTATATTGTGCATATGTAAATAACATGACAAGGACGCCAATAATGATGGCAATAACAATAAGCCGCTTCTTGGCAATCAGTTTCATCATTTCATTTTGAATCAATTTATTCAATCGTGTCACCCCCCGTAAGTTCGAGGAATAAATCTTCCAGGACTGGCATTTTTCGATTCATTTCAGTCACAGCAATTCCTGCTTCGACCAACTGCTTATTCCATAGAGGTATCTTTTGTTCATTAAATTCTGTCAGTATGGTACCATCTTCTGTTACATCAATTTTGGTTAACGAACTTAATACTTCCTTACCCTTCTCAAGAGGATGAACCTGCCAAACGACTCTCTCGCGATTTGCCAGCAGATGATGGACAGTATCCGTTCGTATAATCGTCCCTTTTGAAATAATCGCGACACGGTCACACAAAAGTTGAATTTCGCTTAGCAAATGACTGGAAACTAAGACGCTTAAGCCTTCATCCTCTGCAAGAAACCTGATAAATTGTCTCATTTCACGGATTCCTGCCGGATCCAATCCATTGGTTGGCTCATCAAGAATCAGCACTTTTGGTCTCCCTAATAAGGCTTGAGCAATCCCAAGACGTTGTCTCATCCCTAAGGAATAGGTTTTTACCTTATCATGAATTCTTTCTGTTAAACCAACAAGTTCAGTAACCTCTTTAATTCGTTGTTCTCCGATTCCTTCGAGCATTCTGGCAAAATGAAGGAGGTTATTATACCCGGAAAGATAGGGATACAATTCCGGATTCTCGACAATACATCCAAGATTGGTCATTGCCTCTTGAAAATTCTCTTCTATATTCGCGCCACAAATGTGAATGCTGCCGGATGTGGGTTTAATTAATCCAACAAGCATGCGGATCGTCGTTGTTTTCCCTGCTCCATTTGGGCCTAGGAAGCCAAATACCTCTCCTTCCCGTAAATCGAAAGTCAATCCCTTGATAATTTCCTTTTTGCCAATTACTTTTTTAAGATTTTTTACAGATAGTGTAATTTTTTTCTCCATCGAATTCCTCTCCTTACCAGGTAAGCAATGAGGCTACCCGTTCGGCAATTAAACGATACCCTTTTGAGTTTGGATGAAACTTGTCGGAATATAAGTAGTCATTCACCTTTAACTCAAACAAGTCGAAGGTTGGTACAAACACGATTTTTGGAAAAGAGGCACTGACTTCTGCACTATCGTAATTCCAGTGGCGGACCACTTTCGACATCTCTTTTCCCTGCTCTAATTCAATAAATGGATTATACAAACCAATGAAAAACACATTGGCATTCGTATTGTTTTTACGTATTTGCTCAAAAACAAACTTCAAATTATCCAGGTATTTCTTCTCAATCGCTGCAATATCTTTAGTTTCAAAATCGCTTAAGCCTTGCCCCCCGCGGAACAAGTCGTTTCCGCCAATCGTCACTAGGACAATATCAGCCTTTTGAATTTGGCGCCCTACTTCTGTTTCCTGTACTTGCTTCCTAAGAGATCCAGATCTTTGTCCATTGATGCCAAGATTGGTCAACTGTACCGGACGCTTTGTTTTTCCCTTGATTTCATCAATCAAGACACCCACATATCCTTTTCCTGTTTCATCGCCTGTTCCTCGAGTTAACGAATCACCTAACGCCACGATGGTTAACCCCTTTTTATTCTCCACCTTGGAAACGGTTTTTGCTTCTGGAACCTTTTCAGGTTTCCCAGCATAAAATTCCCCTACCGCCCAGCCAAGCCCGATCAGCCAGAGGAGGCAAAATAATACAGCTATGCCCGTGATCGAACGAATGACATTTTTATTCATTAAATAACATCCTTTCTGGCCATTTCTCTATTTAATTTAATCATAGTTGAGATATGAATCAAACTTTCAAGGACCATATATCGTATAAAATACATAAAGTTCGAAAATTGTTAACTTCTACAACTATTTTCTCTAAATAAAAATCAAAGGAACCGTTGAGAGGACTCCTTTGATCTTAATTTGTTCTCCTATTTGGTTCCTGTTTCTATAACTACATTCCTTAATTTCCTAATCCCATAAATAATTACAATTAAAATGACAATAACTACGCTAGTTAAACTTAAATATTTCCTGATGAGCTCAAAAAAAACTTCCCATTGAGGACCAAGTATTTTTCCTAAAGAGATAAAACTAGAAACCCAAATCGCTGACCCAAGCCCTGTATACAAGGTATAAACTCTAATTGGTAAATGTGTGATCCCTGAAAAATAACCGATAAAATGCCTAAATACTGGAATAAATAAGGCAATGATTAATACTTTATTGCCATATTTTCTTAACCAATTTGAAATTGAATTCAAACGATCTGGCTCTAAATGTAGCCGCTTCCCATGCTTTTCAAAAAAATGAATACCAAGCTTACAGCCTACCCAATAGGAAAGCAACATTCCTAGTGTACAACCAGCTGCAGAAGCGAGTATACTTCCAAACCAATTAAGCTTTCCAATAAAGGATAAAAATCCTGCATATGCCAACATTGCTTCCATTGGAATCGGAAGTGCAAAAATACCTAGAGTAATGGAAAGAAAAAGAACAACATACCCGTACTCGTTCATGATCGTCGTTAAAAAATGCAATAATGTTAGCTCCTTTCCTAAAAGGGATATTTGGCATTGAAATGGCATTCATTCTTATTGGTATTTTAACCAAACTTCTCTAATATAGTTATCGACTTGTAGATTCAAATATATATTTTTTAAAAGGCTGTTCGTAAGTTCACTACAAAAATAAAGCCGACTTCTATTAGAATTCGGCTTGTTTCTCTGTTATTCTTCTAAATTCCCCATAGGACCAAAAAATTCAAAGTGAATTCTTTCTTGATTTACCCCTAATTCTTTTAATGAACGATTAATAGCTTTCATAAATGGAACAGGTCCACAGAAATAAAAATCGGCGTCCTTGGTTGTAATATTTTCCTTCAGCCACTCACGGGTTACATAGCCTTCAACATCAAAGCGGTTATTCTTGCGATCCTCTTCTGTTGGTGAATCGTAAAATAAATAGGAATGTACGTTTTCAAGCTTTGATACCTCTTCTACTTCGTCTCTTAGTGCATGTACATTCCCATTCGCAGCTGCATGGACAAATGTTACCCTACGTTCTGGCTGGACTTCAACGACTGTTTTTAACATACTCATCATTGGTGTTAAACCAACGCCGCCACTTAGTAACACAACAGGAGTATTTTTCTCAGTATCAAGAACAAAATCCCCCGCTGGAGCACTTACTTTTAAAATATCTCCTTGGCTCACTCCATTGTGTAAGTAATTAGATACCATGCCGTCTGGGTTTGCAGTTCCCGCTTCGCGTTTAACACTGATTCGGTAATAGTCTTTACCTGGAGCATCTGAAAGGCTGTATTGACGAATATGTATGTACTTTTCACCAGCCATTTCTAGCTTGATACTAATATACTGGCCAGGGGTAAAAACGGCAATTCCTTTGTTGTCTTCTGGTTTTAAGTAAAACGAGGTGATCACTTCACTCTCAACTACTTTACGGTCAACAATAAAGTTGCGGAAACCCTTCCAACCACCATGTTGATTTTCCGTTTCATCATATAATTCTGCTTCTACACTGATAAAAACATCTGCAATTACATTATACGCTTGGGCCCATGCCTCAATAATCTCGTCTGTTGCTGCATCACCTAATACATCCTTAATCGCTAGCAGTAGATGTTTGCCGACAATCGGGTAATGTTCTGGCAAGATGCCAAGGCTTCTATGTTTTTGTGCAATTTGCTTCACTACTGGAAGAATAGCTTCCAGATTATCGATATACATGGCTGCGGCATATACCGTTCCTGCCAATGCTTTTTGCTGTCTGCCTTGTTTTTGATTAGCATGATTAAATATATTTAATAATTCAGGATGGTTGCCAAACATCAATTGGTAAAATCGAGTTGTAATTTTTTCCCCATGTTTTTCTAAAACAGGTACAGTTGATTTGATTATTTCAATCGTTTTTTGATCTAACATATTAACACTCCCTATATATTTCACTGTTTCCATAGTGATTATATGATATTTAACGCACGAAATAAGTGATTTAAATCACAGACTACTATTTTTAATAATTAGAACTAGGAACTTTTCGTGTTTCTCGCCTAAAAACTTCACAAAGTTTTCATATTTTAACATGACAAATATAACTTGTTGGTTAATATTCCTTCTTGTAATGTTGAATCTAGTTATCAAAAACAAATGGAATAAAACTAACATGTGTAATGATCAATATTAGATCAATAGAAATAAGAGATTTCACTGGAGGAAGAGGAATAACATGAATGCAGCAAAAATTGTATGGATTACTGACACAACGGCTTCGCTAAGCAAAGAGTTTATCGAGCAAAATAATATACATGTAGTTCCACTTAACATTGTAATTAACCAAGAATCCTACAAGGAAACAATAGATATTACACAAAAAGAGTTTTATGAGCGAATGAAACATGAGGATTCGAAATTTCAAACCTCCCAGCCTGCCCTGGGTGATTTTGTGGAACTTTATACAAGGTTAAAGGAAGACTATGACTACGGAATAGCCATTCATGCTTCCAGTCTCTTATCAGGGACGTTTCAAACTTCAGTAATGGCAGCAGAAATGGCTGATTTTAAACTATTTCCCATTGACTCCCTGACTGGTTCCTACCCTCTTTCTTTTTTAATAAAAAAAGGGATCGAACTTGTGGAAAAGGGATGTGAGAGTGGTGAGGTTGTCGCAGAATTAAATGCACTACGCGACAATACACGCTTATATTTAGTTCCCTCAAATCTGGACCAACTCAAAAAAAGCGGCAGAGTATCCGGCGGCCAAGCAATACTAGCTTCATTATTTAATATAAAGCCGATTTTAGCGATTGAAGACGGTGGCGCAAAGATTAAAGATAAGGTTCGCACCGAAAAAAGAGCGATTTCATGGTTGATTAATCATTTACAAACAGACTTGGAAACAAAGAATGTTAGAAAAGTTGCTATCGTTCATGCTAATGATATCGAGAGAGCTGCCTTGCTTGAACAATTAGTCAACGAAACATTCCCTGATATCCAAACCGAATTAATGATGCTGATTCCTGTGGCAGGTGTACACACTGGGGTAGGAACGCTTGGACTTTCGTGGGTTTGTGAATAATGAAAAATAAGAAAAGAGTGTTATTGTTGTTGGGAGTTTTTGCGGCCTTAGGTTTAATTTACATTGGCATATTACAAATTAAAATTAGTCAATATAGTCATAAAGAAGTACCTAAAAATGCAGACTATTTGATTGTTCTAGGGGCAAGGGTTAAAGGAACCGTCCCTTCCTTGGCGTTTGCGAGTAGAATAAATACAGCTGCGAAATATTTAAAGAAAAACAAAGATACTCTTGTCATTGCTTCTGGTGGAAAAGGACCTGGTGAAGATATTTCCGAAGCGGAATCCATCAGGAGAGAACTTGTGAATCAAGGAATTAATGAGACTCGGATTATCTTAGAAGATCAATCAACTGATACATATGAAAATATTAATTTTTCGAAAAAGCTTATTCCCGAAGGTGCCAAGATTGGTCTTGTCGTTACAAATAATTTTCATCTCTACCGGGCAGTCTCAATTGCCCGTGATTATGGTCTACAGGTGCAGGGACTCCCCGCAGAAACACCATGGATTGCTGTGGTAAAATCCTATTCCCGCGAATATTTGGCGATTACTAAATTCTATCTTAAAAGATATTTCCTTGAATAATTTCGAGATTTGATATCAAGTGTGAAAGAATTAATCGGTTTTTCATAATAAAAAAGAGTACTGAAATTCAGTACTCTTTTCTAATGCCAAATATCTCAACTATTACTAGTTTTTGCATATACACACGTATCTCTTAAATCTTGGCCATCTGCAGACATTTCATCATTTCTAAAAATGCCTTCTAAGGTAAACCCTAATCGTTCAGGAATGGCCCGACTTTTGATATTTTTTGAGTCACAACGAATTTCAACCCGTTTTGCATTGAGTTCAGTAAAGGCAAATTTCGTTATCGCATCTGCCGCCTCCGTTATATACCCCTTCCCGCTATAGCGCGTATCAATCCAGTAACCTATTTCAACCTTTGGGATATTCCAGTTGATCCTGTGCAATCCAGAAGAACCGATGAATTCTCCTGTTTCCCTATTAAAGATATGTAACCTTAAATCCTCGCGGGTTAAAAACTTAGCATGTGCTTCACGCATATTTACTTCTACATCTTCCTCGGTTTGCTCGTGATGGGCCCAAGGCATCCATTCTTTGATTTCATTTAACGAAGACTGCATTGCTTGGTACACCACTTTACCATCTCCGGGCAGAGGCATACGTATTAATAATCTTTCTGTGTAAAATTGATTTGGAAAGTCTAGTAGTATTGGTTTCATAATCTTGCCCTCCTTCTGAATATAAATAATTCGCTGCGATCATTGTTCATTCCTTTTTTCAAAAAAAAATATGGAGGAGCCGATTCGCTGATAGAATGGGAATATTCGCTGATTGAAAAGACCGCTGATACGCCGAAAGTCAAATTCGCTCATTATACATTGAAATTCGCCCATTGAACTAATAAATTCGCTCATAAAACCAAGAAATTCGCCCATTCAATCGAAAAATTCGCTCATAAATTTAATTTCCTTCACAGTTGCAGCACAATATATAATAAAAAAGACCCTTCCCAACAAGGAAGAGCCCGAAAGTTTGCTTTTTTTAGTATGCTTTTGCCCAATAAACCATTTTATTGGCTTCTTTTCCACAGCATACACATTTGTCAGATACTTTTTCTTGCTCGAATGGCAAACATCTAGATGTTGCCCCAGCATCTTCTTTAATTTTTTCCTCACATGCTAATTCACCGCACCACATGGCCTTGATAAAACCTGGTTTTGCTTCGAGTGATTGCTTTAACTCATCAAGTGTTACAGCAACAGTGGTTCTTTCTTCACGATGAGTAAGTGCTTTATTATATAAATTTGTTTGAATTTCATCTAATAACTCAACAAGCTTCGTTTCTAATTGGTCCAGTGGAACAAACACTTTCTCTAATGTATCGCGTCTTACTAGGACCACTTGCTTGTTTTCGATATCTTTAGGTCCCACCTCAAGACGGACTGGAATACCTTTCATTTCATACTCATTGAACTTCCAGCCTGGCTTTTTATCACTAGCATCGATCCCTACACGTACAACACTTGATAAAGTCTCTTTTAACTCATAGGCAAAATCAAGAACGCCTTCTTTATGCTGAGCAATCGGCACAATCATCACTTGAGTTGGCGCTGCTTTTGGAGGAATCACAAGGCCGCGGTCATCGCCGTGCACCATGATTAAGGCACCGATAATCCTTGTTGTGAAGCCCCAAGAGGTTTGATGCACATATTGGAGCTTTCCTTCTTTGTCTGTATATTGAATGTTAAATGCCTCAGCAAATCCTGTGCCGAAGTGGTGAGATGTACCCGACTGTAATGCTTTTCCATCATGCATTAAGCTTTCTATCGTAAAAGTAGCCTTTGCACCTGCAAACTTTTCTTTTTCCGTTTTTTGTCCTTTTACAACTGGAATCGCAAGGATTTCTTCACAAACTGCGGCATAAACATTTAGCATTTTAATGGTTTCTTCCATGGCCTCTTCGTCAGTTGCATGCGCGGTATGACCTTCCTGCCATAAAAACTCTAATGTCCGTAAGAATGGACGGGTTGTTTTTTCCCAACGGACCACGTTTGCCCATTGGTTATAAAGCTTTGGCAGATCTCTGTAAGAATGGATGATGTTACTATAATGCTCGCAAAAAAGAACTTCTGATGTAGGACGGACAACTAATCGTTCTGCTAATGGTTCAGACCCGCCATGTGTGACCCAGGCCACTTCTGGTGCAAAACCTTCAACATGATCTTTTTCTTTTTGCAGCAAGCTTTCAGGAATAAACAAAGGCATATAAACATTTTCATGCCCCGTTTCTTTTATACGGCGATCCAATTCATTTTTTATATTATCCCATAAAGCATAACCATATGGTCGAATAATCATCGAGCCACGAACACTTGAATAATCAATTAAGTCAGCTTTTGTTACCACATCGGTATACCACTGGGCGAAATCATCGTCCATTGCAGTTACATCTTTTACAAAATCTTTTGCCATGTTTGACACCTCATTAAATTTTTTTAAATAAGTAACGGTCGCTTCCGCTTTTCTACACAAAAAGGCCTTGATCCTCAAAAAAGGGACCAAGGCCTGGCGGTACCACCCTAAATTCATAAAGCAAAAAGCTTTATACACTTTCCATGATAACGGACATTATCCGCATGTATCTTCATATGTATCCGATACAGAACTCAGAGGCAGGTTCAAATGACCGTCTTAAGAAACCTCGCACCATTGGTTTCCTCTCTTGGTAAGACCTTTTCACTTTACTAATCCCCGTCACAGTTTCAATAGTATTTTTGAAAATTATATATTTCATTATAAAAAAAGTCAATTTTTTTTATGGAATATATTGCTGATGCCAGCAATTTTCCTTCAAATTTACTTTAAACGTCTAAATAAATCAGTTAAAATGCTAGTAATTAGAAAAAATGGGGTGGCTTACTTGGAAAAAGAAAAGGATGATCTCCAACAAGAGGAAGAAGAAAAAGAATTTCTACTTGAATATTTCAAGATGCAGAATGAGGCCATGAAAAGAATTTTTAAAAATACCCTTGATAAAGAAAATAAAGAATAAAATCGATCTCCTACTATTCCATATCCTAATTTAACCTCATTAATATTCATAAAACGTTCATATTAATCACTAAAAATACAAATTTGAATGGGTTATTTCCATTTATAATACTCATATGTTGTAAATTATTTAATAAATAAATCATACACATCTGAGGAGACATAAAATGAATATTTTTGCGATTATTTCGGCAATTGTAGTTGCCATCGGTACCGGATATTCCATTTATTCTGTTTACCGTCATAAAAATAAGCTAGCCAATACATCTGGGATTATGATTAGTATGGTCATTGCTGTTATCACAGGCTTACTGACCGGCAGTATCATTGGCATCATTTCCGGTGAGATTTTTCTAGTAGTCGGAGTCAGTATGATTATTGGTTTCGTCGTAGGTTTCTTAGCTGGACACCCCGTTGGGATATTAGCCATCCTTATGGGATCAATTTCTGGTTTAATGGGCGGGATCATTGGAGCTATTCTCGGTGCCTTTCTTCAATTTATTAATCCTACTATTTTACTTGGAATCTTGTTAGGTTTTTATATTTTAATTATCGGATTCGTGATCATGTATATTTTCGTGGAATCGAATAATAAATTATCCCTTGATACACAAGAGCTCTCACCATTTGCGATTATCGCAGGAGGCGTTGTGATAGTATCATTATTTTTATTTATGTATAGCAGTGATATGGTCGAAATTCCGGGTCAAAGTCAAACAACACAAACAGGAACTCAACAAGCTGCATCTAGTCAGAAGGTTCCAAAAACGGAAGTTGATGTGACAAAGGAAAGCAAGCCAATTGTAAAGATGGAAGTAACCACACAGGGGTATACACCTAATGTTATTCGAGTTAAAAAGGGTATACCAGTAGAACTAGAAATTAAAAATCAATTGGATAGTAGTAATTGTATATCCACATTTATGATTCCTCATTTTAATATTAACAATGTCAACCTAAAAACTGGAACAACAAAACTAACCTTTACTCCGGATAAGTCCGGAGAATATACCTTTAGCTGCGGGATGCAAATGTTTAAAGGGACAATTATTGTTGAATAAGAATCTCCAAAAGCACACAACAACTTCGTCGTGTGCTTTGTGTTTAGAAAAAAAGCAAATTCAATATTTTTGGGTTTTTGGAAAAGTAATTTCAATTGTTGTCCCTTTACCAAGGGTGCTTTGCACCTTTGTTTTTCCATGATGTTTCTCAATAATCCACTTGGCAATCGAAAGGCCCAATCCTGTTCCCTCGGCAGCCGTTCTAGCTTTATCGCTTTGATAGAAGCGGTCAAAGATTTTAGGGATATCCATTTCAGGAATACCAATTCCGTTATCTTTTACTTTAAGGAAAATAGACGAATGAGTATGTCCGCAAGCTAGCAGGATCTCTCCTCCTTCCATTGTATATTTCATCGCATTGTCCAATAGTATGACGATTAGTTGATGAATTCTGGCTTTATCACCAAAAAAAGTAACAGGTTCAGCTGCTTCTATCCGAAATGATTTTTCTTGATACATAACAATTTCTTCGTATTGTTGATGGATTTCTTTTAAAAGTTCATTTAGATGGAACGTTTCCTTTTTCACTTCAATTTGGTTAGAGTCCGATCTCGCCAGTGTCAATAAGTTGGTGACTAATTTGGAAAGTCGCCTGGATTCATTTGAAATCGTTGATACATCAAGAATTTTATCCTGTATTGTTGCAGCGGGAGACCGAAATAGTAAATCCGTTTTTGCTTGTATGACGGCTAATGGGGTTCTTAACTCATGCGAAGCATCGGAAACAAATTCTGTCTGCTTTTGCCAAGCCTTTTTAATCGGTACAAGTGCCTTTCCTGCTAAAAAATAACCTGAAGCAACTGCACAAATGATTCCAACTCCCATACCAACCAGCATTATCAACAAGAGTCTTTCGAGTAATTTTTGTTCAGAGTTTACATTACGGATGAATTGGACAGTGATTTTTCCTAGTTGAGGATGATCCACTTCGAAGGCAATATACCTAAACGAAAAATCTTCTACATCAACATCCTTTAAGGTATTTAATGTTTTGGGGCGAATCAGCTTCTCATTATCTTGAAAAATCTCAGAATCACGGTTTTGTTCCAACAAGTGCTGATTATTTTCATCCCAGATTAGGGTCAATATCCGGGGATCTTTCCTGATAAATCTTGGAATAGGCCCCCCATCGTCCTCACGAATTTCACCTGGTCCCTCCGGCTGCTTTTGAAAATGTTCAATCGATTCATAGAGCGATTGGTTTACATCCCTATATAATTTATTCTCCGTGTAAAAATAAATTACGCTTCCGAGTGCGCTGATTAGTACAATAAAGACTAATGAATTTAAAAATGTCAGCTTTATGAGTGTTTGCCGAAACATGAGATGCCCCTATTCTTCGTTCAACATGTAGCCTACGCCACGAATGGTTTTAATATCGATATGATAGCCTGACGGTTCTAATTTTTTACGGAGGTGGTGCATGAATACCTCAACTATAGCGATTGTTGTATCAGAATCAAAGCCCCATACACGGTCATAGATTTGCTCTTTCGTTAGGATTGCGCCTTTATTCTGAATCAGATATTCTAATAACTCATATTGCTTTGCCGTGAGTTTCAACTGCTCACCATCGACGACAATATCTCTTTCCTTCCCTAACAATTCAATGCCGCGAAATTGAATGGTTTGATTGGTAGTTAAGCTGCCGCTTCTTCTTAACAAGGCACGGATTCTGGCTTTCAATTCTGCTGCTTGAAATGGTTTAACTAAATAATCATCTCCACCGCTATCTAAGCCTTTGACACGATCTTCGAGGGAATCTCTTGCAGTAAGGAATAAGACAGGAATCTTTAATCCTTCCTTTCGAATCGTTCGTAAAACTTCGAACCCATCAATCTCTGGAATCATGACATCTAGTACAATCACATCATGGATGTTTTGCATCGCTAAAAATAAGGCATCCTCACCATTGGATGCTTGATCCACTTCAAACTCATCTGATAAAAGCTGAACAATCGATTCCAATAAAGGAAGATTATCCTCCACAACTAATAAGCGCATTTTCGATCTCTCCTAAGTTGGTATCTAAAAATAATTATATAGCAAATAAAGCGATCGTAACATAGGACATGTCCGCTGTTTACCTTTCATTTAAAAGAGGTGTTTGGGAAGCTAAAATTACCTCCTGTTAGTTTCCACCTCTACCGCCAAATTGTCCTTGACCTCCAAAGTTCCGGTTCATTCCGCCCAGGTTTCCGATTCCACCAAAAACACTGCTTTGGGAATTACTACTTGAATTATTTGACGAGCTCGCTTTTGCTAATTGAGGTAATTTTACTGTTTCTCCTTCCGATACTCCTTTTGTTATTTCCACATAATCTTCATTTGCGATGCCTGTTTGAACTGTATTTTTCTCCGTTCCTGAGGTGTTACTATCTGTGCTCTTCGAATTGACTATGACATATTTCTTATTGTTTGATGTGTATACAGCATCAAGTGGAACATAAAGGGCATTAACTTTACTTTCTGTTAAGATTCTTGCTTCCGCACTCATCCCGACTTTAAGTTGATCTGGTTTATTAATAGAAATGGTAACATCAAAAGTAGAGACTCCGTTTGATGTTACTCCGTCTTCAGAAATTGCAGATACTTTACCAGTAAATACTTGATCAGGAAACGCATTAATGGTTAGGTCAACTGGCTGATTCTTTTTAATTTTGGATATATCAAGCTCATCAATTTGAACCACGGTTTGTAATTGCTTATAGTTTGTGACATGGGCAACAACTTGTCCATTTGTTACTGGCTCTCCTGCGGAAACTGCGATTGTCGTAATAACCCCAGTGGCGGGCGCTGTTATAGGGTCACTTCCATCTGAAAAAGTAATTAACTCATCTCTTTCGGTTACATTCTCCCCCACAGCTGCAAGTACTTCATCAACTTCATTATTATTAAACGTTGTTTTAATATCTTCACTCGTTACCGCTTGAACTGTCCCCGAACCACTAATGTTGACGTTTAACGTCCCTTTTTGAACAACTGCTGTTCTGATTTGCGCTGACACCGTTTGTGTACCTAACTTTAATGAATCCCATCGATTACCAACGAAACCAACAACGAGTACACAACCTACAATAATTATCCATTTTTTCATCTAAACTTGCTCCTTTTCCGTCCTGAATTCCCCCCAGGAAGCCAAATAATCTAATCTACACCCATTATTATGTTTATTTCTTAACTTTTCCTTAAAAGATAGTAAGTTTTGAGGAAAACAATAAATTGAACAAATAGAGTCAAGCTTTTTTGGGTATTAAGTATGCATAACGATTTGGATTCCATTTCAAAAGCGGATTATTCAAGAACTAGCCTTATACTCACTTGTTGTGCTCCCACTGTTTGTACCTGTTATGGTAAAAACATTCGGCGAGGCCAATTGGTGGCCATTTAGAAAAAATAATGATAGTGCAAATCATATAAACTAATTAATGCATGCTGATCAAATGGATTAGCGTGCTTTTTTATAGCTTTATTTTTGAAACTTTTTCACTCTTGTCACGTACATAAAGTGTGGTATAAACAATGAAGAAACTTATCTGTCATGAAATTTTTCCCTTTTTCAAAAATACATTTATAATGTACATATGAAAATAATCAAGAGGAGTGAAAAAAGTGGGTGTTACACTTAGCAAGGGGCAAAAAGTAGATTTAACAAAATCTCACCCTGGACTGCAAAACGTCGTTGTCGGCTTGGGTTGGAACATTAGTCAGCAAGGGTCCAATTTTGATTTAGATGCTTCTGCATTTTTATTAGGCCAAACTGGGAAAGTGAACAGTGACCAGGATTTTGTATTTTATAATAATCCGTCAGGTGGAAATGGCTCCATTATCTATAGCGGTGACAATCGAACTGGTGCAGGAGCCAGGGATGATGAGCAGATCAGGATTGATTTAAACAAGGTTCCTTCCCAAATTCATCGGATTGCTTTTACAATTACGATCCATGATGCGCAAGCGAAACGGCAAAATTTCGGACAAATTTCTGATTCTTATGTGCGTATATTTAATGAGCAAACAAATGAAGAATTATTGAGATTTAACCTTGGACGGGATTTCACGGTTGAAACAGCAATTGTGGCAGCGGAGCTCTACCGTCATAACGGTGAATGGAAGTTTAATGCAATTGCCAGTGGTTTTCAAGGGGGATTAGCTGCTTTATGTGGTAACTTTGGTATTACCGTTGACGACCCACCTGCAAGTGTGCAAACAACGCCGCCTTCTCAGCCAACAAGTTACCCATCAAGCACTAATTCGTATCAACAGAGTAATCCATATCAACCAAGCCAAACAAATCCTAATTTTTATCAACAAAGTAATTCATATCATCAAAACCAATCAAGATCAAATTCGTATCAGCAGCAGCCCATTCATCTTCAGCCAGAATCATCTTATCAGCAGCAGCCTGCCTATGGATATCCGACACAGTCCTATCCTGCTTCAACAAATTCTAACCAATCGTATGGTGGAGATGATATCATTTGTCCACGTTGCCATTCCTCAAATGTTCGGACAGGAAAGAAAGGGTTCGGTCTTGGTAAAGCAGCAATAGGCGGGTTAATCCTTGGTCCTGTTGGTTTACTAGGTGGTTTTATTGGAAAAAATCAACTAAAGTTCTCATGTAATAGCTGTGGCAACAACTGGTCCCCTTCGCAAACAGATTATGCGGAGTGGGCAAGCAATCAAAAGAAAAAAGCACAAGAACTATTTAATCGATATAAAAGCCAGGATGTACTCGAGGCAGTGGTCGCAGCCTGTGCATTAGTGGCGATGGCAGACGGATACTTGGATGCTTCTGAACGCCAGAAAATGACTGAATTCGTCCATCAAAGTGAAGAATTACGAGTGTTTGATACAAATAAGGTCCTCCAAAAATTCAATATGTTTGTTTCTAGAATAGAAAATGATCGGATGCTTGGTCGTGCCGAGGCATTTCGTGCCCTTGGAAAAATCAGAACCAAGCCAGAAATTGCTCGTCTTGTCGCTCGTTATTGCATCGCCATTGGCTATGCAGATGGAAATTTTGACAACAATGAAAAACAAATGGTTAGCGATATCTGTCGTGAACTCGGCCTAAACCCTACAGAGTTTCTATCTTAAAAAGAAAAAAGCCTCTTTCCCATCCAAGGATTGAGGCTTTTTGGCTATTTTTTCCAAAATCGCCTATTTTCCACTCGCTTTGTAAGTCCTAATGCATCTAATTTTTCTAAAAACGGAATCATGTATTTTCGTGACAGTTCAAGAACATCTTTTGCATCCCCGACCTCAAATTCAGAACCTGTATGGCTGCGCAGTTTCTCCACGGCTTGTTTAAATATTTCCCCATGATAGGCAAACTGTACATCCAACTGGATAAGAAGTTCTTCCTCTTCAAGAAAGCGTCGTAAATCAGCTTCAAGATTGTCAGGAATACCGGCATCAGCAAAATATTCCTTTAGGTTACGAACCTTTAATCCGTCCCTCTGCAATCCATTAATTAGATTTTCAGTCCGCTTCGCCCAGTTTTTTGGTACATGTGGTACAAAACTTGCCAACGAAACAAACTGTCCTTTTCTGTTAAAAATGTGATTTGTCATTCCATTTTCCACCACATAATCTAGCAGTGATTTAGGAAATCTTTTTTGCATCGTTTGCAATAGCTCTGCTTTATTGATCCCTATCTTCATCGAATGTAGTTGATGATAATCCTGCAATCTATCAAAGATATCTTCCTCTATCGAATCGATCAACTGCTGGAGTGTATATTCTTTTCCATCATATAAAACAAATTCTGCTTCCGATAAGTGCTCAATTAAGGTAGCTTCATCTAGGGAAGTTCGTTTGATCAACTCATGTAGGGGCAAACTTTTCGCTTCCATTAAAGCAGCAGTAATTCGCTCCTTCGGTGTGCCGACTTTTTTCTTTTCAAGATCATTGATGGTTTGATTGCCGAACCGGTATTTATCTCCGCGTGGGTCAATCACCCACCCCCCGCCAATCGTCTCTTGCGGGCTTGGCCTGCGTAGAATAAAGCGGTCACCTCGTTTTGTAAGAATTTCATCCTCAAGCCTCAGTTGGCAAAGGATTTCACCATTTTCTTCCTTGATTTCATTGCGGTCAAAAAAGACAATCCGCCCCATTACCTCAGCTGTTCCAAGATGAAGCTTAATTGGCATCCGCTGTTTAACCATATGCTCTAGGTCCTCAACCACACGAATAGCAACATCCAAAGTCTTCGTAACAAGGAAATGTTCAGACGATACAAGCACATCTCCCCGTTCTACCTCGTCCTTTGAAACACTTGAAAGGTTAATCGCCGTCCGTTGTCCAGCATAGGCCTTCTCGGCCGGATTATGATGTACTTGAATCTGCCGCGCTCTAACCTCAATACCTTTTGGCATAATCTTAAGTGTTTGTCCCTCTTCGATCGTTCCTTCATAAACAGTACCTCGAACCACAGTCCCCTGACCCTTAACCGTGAATACTTGATCAATCGGCAGACGGAAGGCCCCTTTTGCATCTCGCATTTCTTGTTCTTTTAACATTTTGATGATTAATTCTTTAATTTCTTCAATCCCTTTTTTGGCAAGACTGTCTACTAAAACAAACGGCGCAGCTTCAAAGACGGTCCCAGAAAGTTCCTCCAAAATATCATCTTTCACTAGCTCGATAAATTCTTCTTCAACCCGGTCTATTTTTGAAATAGCGATCAAACCATTTTTAACTCCTAAAAATTTCAAGATATCCAAGTGCTCCCTCGTTTGCGGCATAACACCTTCGTCTGCTGCAACGACAAGTACTACTAGATCTATCCCAGCTACACCAGCTATCATCTGCCTGATAAACCGTTCATGTCCTGGAACATCTATTACAGAAATTTGAATTTCATTATCTTCATATAAAGGCGCAAATCCGAGTTCAATTGAAATTTGACGTTCCTTTTCTTCTTTTAAACGATCTGTATCTACATTAGTTAACGCTTTCGTTAACGACGTTTTCCCATGATCTATATGGCCTGCCATACCAATCGTAAAATATCTTTTTTCCAATTTTGCCACCTACTTTATCGTTCTTCCATTCTACTCTAGCCTTTATAGCTCTATTGTTCAAGAGTAGATTTTGCGACATCTACTCTTATCTTTCAATCAAAAAATTTAAAGGAATTTAGGAGTTTCCTTGAAAAAAACTCTCTGAAATAAAAAAACCAGAAATTCATCTGATTTTGTTATTTCACCCGTTCATTTAATGCTAAGAACCGATAAAACACTATTAATAATGATTGAACCTAATTAAAACCTTTTTTAGCAAAAGCTACACAATTTACCCGAAATTTTGTATAATAAAAATATAGTTTTGCGCAGAGGCAACTTTTATTCATTAGGGAACAAATATTGTACTTATTAAAAATGAAAGAAAAGGTGATATCTTATGAGCCACTCAAATTTACTTGCAGTAGACAAGGCTCAAGCAGCGGAACACCGAACTGTTTCTGCCGCTAGAGATGCCATAAATGGGAAAGTAAAAGGTATACGGGCATTACTACCGTTTCTAGGACCGGCCTTCATTGCTTCCATTGCATATATAGATCCTGGTAATTTTGCAACTAACATCCAAAGCGGTGCCCGTTTTGGTTATAAAATGCTTTGGGTCATCGTATTAGCTAATCTAATGGCCATGCTTTTACAGAACATGTCTGCAAAACTTGGCATTGCCACAGGCAAAAGTCTTCCTGAATTGTGCCGAGAGAATATGCCCAAATGGCTTACCATTATTATGTGGATTGTTTCTGAGTTAGCAGCAATGGCGACCGACCTTGCCGAGTTTTTAGGCGCGACACTTGCATTAAATTTACTCGCGGGCATACCAATGCTGTTTGGAACGATCATAATTGGGGTCGTCACTTACCTTATTTTAATGTTAGAGAAATATGGATTTCGTCCGCTTGAAAAGTTTATTGCAGCATTTGCCGTGCTGATTGGTTTATGTTATTTAGTCGAAACTATCTTTTCCAAACCAAATCTCGCTCAAATAGCCTATCACAGTGTTGTGCCCTGGCTTGGCAATAGCGAGAGCCTGATGCTAGCAGTTGGTGTAATCGGTGCCACAGTTATGCCGCATGCCATTTATTTACATTCAAGCTTAACACAAGGACGAATCGTTCCTCGAAATGATAAAGAAAGAATCAAAATTCAAAAATTTAGCACGAAAGAAATATTTATTGCGATGACTTTAGCCGGCTTTATCAATTTATCAATGATGTACATGGCCGCGTCTGTTTTTAATACTACTGGAAACAGTCAGATTGCCGACATCCAATCAGCCTACCATACGCTAACACCGCTCCTCGGCTCTGCAGCAGCTAGTGTATTTTTGATTTCCTTACTCGCCTCAGGACTATCAAGTTCTGTAGTCGGTACAATGGCCGGCCAAGTTATCATGCAGGGATTTGTAGGCTTTACCATTCCAATTTGGGTCCGCCGTCTAGTAACTATGCTCCCAACAGTCATCATTGTTGCCATGGGGGTCGACCCGACGCGAACACTTGTTATCAGTCAAGTCGTTCTAAGCATTGTGTTACCATTTCCGATAATTGCTTTAATCTACTTTACGCAAAAAAAAGAGTTCATGGGCGTGTTAACGAATAAACGAATCACAACCATTGCTTCCGCTCTTTTTGCGATTATCATTATGGGATTAAATATTTGGCTGGTCGTACAGACGTTTTTGGGCTAATTTATGGATTAATAGTGACGTTAGATCCCATAGGTGTTAAACAATAAAATATATTGACGTGTGCATTTGCACACGTCGTTTTTTTCGTTTAAAAAGGGATCATTTTAATTACCAAGTTTTTCTCTTAAATTATAAATAAACAGGCTAATTTATTAGGACAACATCATTCCATGATACATATAGATGCAGTATAAATATAATTAATTATTTTAAGGGGGAAAATTTTTTATGAATAAAGACATCATGAAATGTTTTATAGGTAAAGTAATCAGAATTGATCGAGGTGGACCAGAATCCAGAATTGGGATGTTACTGGATGCAAGTGACAATCTTATCGTCCTTCTCACGGAAGAAGATGGGGTCGTTTACTTCAAAACATCTCATATTAAAAGTTTTACAGATAATATGAAGGAGCAGATGGAATTCAACATTAAAGTTCCAAAAGATTTCAAGTTTAAAAAAGCTGCTAATTTCCAAGACCTTCTTGACACATTGAAATTAAAATGGATACAAATTAATCGTGGCGGTCCTGAGAAGTTAGAGGGAGTACTCTGTGAGGTAAATAAAGATTTTGTTTTTTTGGTCAATAATGGGGAAATAGTGCGCCTTTCTATGTCCCACATTAAAAGTATTAGTTATGGAGTAAAAATTGAAAAGGCAAAATCCAAAAAATGAAAGATACGTCATTAATAATGATAAGAAGAGGATGAGCCAGATGAATCATTTTCTCATCCTCTTCTTTTGATTTTTCAATTCGTCAATGGATTCTACCTCCAAAATCCTATGTTAGCTATGTTATACTTAATTATATTGATTTTTCAGAAAATAAAACAACTCAATAGATAAGTACCTTTAATTAACCGGGGGGATTCATTTGAAATTTGACGTGATCGTGGTTGGTGCAGGTTTAGCTGGTTTAGTGGCTACGGCTGAACTGGCTGAAGCTGGAACAAAAGTGCTGCTATTAGACCAAGAACCCGAAGTGTCTATCGGTGGACAGGCTTGGTGGTCATTTGGAGGTTTGTTTCTCATCGATTCTCCCGAACAGAGAAGAATAGGTATACGGGATTCGCGGGAGCTTGCTTGGCAGGACTGGTTAGGAGCGGCAGGGTTTGATAGAGAGGATGATGAGGATTATTGGGGTAAAAAGTGGGCAGAAGCCTATGTTGATTTCGCCGCAGGTGAAAAACGTGAATGGCTATCAGGGATGGGCGTTCGTTTTTTCCCTGTTGTCGGCTGGGCAGAGCGTGGCGGATATACTGCTGAAGGCCATGGAAATTCAGTGCCCCGCTTTCATATTGTATGGGGAACCGGTCCCGGCCTGGTTAAGCCATTTGAGGCTAGAGTCAGACAGGCAATGGCGAAAGGTCTTGTCGATTATCGCCCTCGCCATCGTGTGAATGAATTAATAAAGGAAAATGGTGCCGTAAGAGGTGTCGGGGGAGACATACTTGTACCAAGTTCCGCATCACGCGGTGAAGCAAGTTCCCGTGAGGTGATTGGAGATTTTGAGTTTCATTCATCCATAGTAGTGGTGACAAGCGGCGGTATTGGTGGAAACCATGAGCTTATTAGGAAAAATTGGCCTGAGCGGCTCGGCGATGCGCCTAAAAATATGATTTCCGGAGTACCGGAACATGTGGACGGTAGAATGCTTGGAATAACGGAGAAAGTCGGCGGACGTATCGTCAATCGCGACCGGATGTGGCACTACACCGAAGGTATTAAGAACTGGGACCCCGTTTGGCCGATGCATGGTATCCGTATCCTCCCTGGTCCATCCTCACTTTGGCTCGATGCAAAAGGTAAGCGTTTTCCTGCGCCAAACTTTCCCGGATTTGATACCTTGGGAACCCTTGAAGCAATTATGAAGTCCGGCTACGACTACTCATGGTTCATTTTAACTCAGAAGATTATAGAAAAAGAGTTTGCCTTATCAGGGTCTGAACAAAATCCTGATTTGACAGGAAAAAGTATAAAAAAAGTATTAGCCCGTATTCTTCCCGGGCCCACTGCACCAGTAAAAGCCTTCATGGATAAGGGCGAGGATTTTGTTATTGCGAATACCCTTACAGAACTTGTTGATGGAATGAATCAACTTACAGGTGAAAACTTACTAAATTTTACCGAAATTGAAAGGCAGGTTCTAGCTCGAGACCGGGAGATAGAAAATAAATTTACAAAGGATCTGCAAATTACCGCTATGCGGGGAGCCCGATATTATCTTGGTGACAAACTGATAAGAGTCGCATCCCCACATAGGATTCTCGATCCAAAGATGGGCCCATTAATCGCGGTTCGTTTAAATATTGTCAGTCGAAAAACGCTGGGCGGACTACAGACTGATTTATCAGGCAGAGTCCTCGATGCATCAGGAATTCCTGTTCCAGGACTATACGCAGCTGGAGAGGTTTCAGGGTTTGGCGGAGGTGGAATTCACGGCTATCGCTCGTTGGAAGGAACATTCGTCGGCGGCTGTTTATTTACAGGAAGACAGGCTGGACGTGCAATTGCTAAAGAATTATCATAATTAAGATGAGAATTTTATTAAAGGAGGTGAAAATATGTCATCATTAGTTTTTATGGCACTTTATCGTCCAAAACCAGGAAATGCAGAGGAATTGAAAGAAGTTCTTAAAGTACATATCCCAACATTAAGAGAAGAAAATTTAATTACTAACAGGGATTTACTAACTCTTCAAGCAGAGGATGGGACGATTATCGAGATCGCTGAATGGGTGTCAACGGAGGCAATTGAAAAAGCACACCAATCGGCTGCTGTCATGGCCGTTTGGGATAAAATTGGTTCCTTAGCAGAATTAACTAGCCTTTCAACACTTGCTGAAGCTCAAGAACGGTTTCCTAATTTTAAGCCTTTATGAGTAATGGATATTTTTAAAGTTCTTAGAAAAACACAAAAAGCAGTGTGATTTCAAGCCATTAAAATCACACTGCTTTCAGCTTGGCCATGGAAGGCTACCAATGCATTAATTGGTAAACATAAATTCCGTCCTGCTGCCCGTCTGGTCTGCCATGACCTCTAGTCTGACATCAATTCGTTCTTTTAGTTCTGGAACGTGCGAGATAATTCCAACCAAGCGGCCGCTGCTCTGAATATCCATTAATGCTTCAATTGCCTGATCCAGGGACTCAGGATCCAGCGTACCAAAGCCTTCATCGATGAACATCGTTTCTAGCGATACCCCGCCGGCATAATTTTGAACTACATCTGCCAGACCTAGTGCCAAAGATAAAGAAGCTTTAAAGCTTTCCCCACCCGATAATGTTTTGACATGCCGTTCCTGGCCCGTATACTGGTCAAACACGAGCAATTCCAAACCGCTTTGCGTATTACCTTTGGATCGATCGGTTTTTCTCAGCAATTGAAAACGGCCAGACGTCATTTTTCGTAAGCGACCGTTGGCTTCTCTTAAAATATCATCAAGAAAAGCCGCCAGCACATACCGTTCAAAGGTAATTCGGAAGTTATTTTGACCCTTAGCAATTTCATAAAGATGGCCAATTAACTTGTACCGTTCTTCCAGAACTTTCATCTGTTCATTCAAGCTTTCTACCCGGCTGTAAATTTCTTCGTTGTCCCGTTTTTTTACAAATAAATTTGTGCTTTGATGATTAAGTGCCTCGATTTCGCCAGTAATTTTCACTAACTCTTGCTTTAATCCCTCAACATCAGGTGTTTTCACGTCGATTAACAGTTCAGTAAGTTCTTTCAAACGGTCAGAAACCGAGCGTACTTCTTCACGGTAGCTGCGGATTTCTGCTTCAAGGCTGCGAATCTCTCCTTCTGTCCGTTTGGAAGCAGCATACATACCGTATTTTTCAAAGCCCTGCTCTGAAAGTTTGTTAATAAAGATTTCCCTTTCCGTTTCGAGCTCTTTGTGTTTACTTGCATGGTGTTTCTCTGCATCTAGTAATCTTGCCGTTTCATTGGAAAGTTTTTCTTTTACTGCCTGGAAGCGCTGCTGTGCTTCTTCGAGCTGTTTAATTAGTATTTCTTGGCGGCTCCGGGAGACAGATACAGCCTTTTCGTATTCCGCTTCCGAGCGAAGATTTTCGGGAATGACTTTCATCATCCGTGAAAGATTGGTCTTCTTTTCAGTGAATTGCACCGTTAACTCATTCATTTGAGCGGAAACCTGATGGATGGTGTTTTGTACCTTAATTTTTTCAATTTCTCTTTTTTCTATTTCCAACCTAACCTTATCAAGCTGTTTAATCTGTTCAGCAAGATTTCCTTGAATCTGAACAAGCTGGTTCCTTGCGGTGTCAGCCTCAATTTTTGCATGAGGTAAATCAGATTCTGTAAAATCTGGCCGATACGTACGTAATTCTTGCAATATTTCAGTTACAGCTGCACTTTGTGCTGCTTCAGCTGACTGACTTTGGTAAAAAGCAGCTTCATCTGCTGACTTTTCTTTTTCCCATTTGGCAGATTGAGCCTTAGCTGCCTTCATTTCCTCTTCAGTAGGAATACTGTCATCGTGTTGGATGGCAGGTGATGGATGATGCTCTGAACCGCAAACAGGACAGCCTTGACCTGATTGAAGCCCTGCTGCTAATATCGCTGCCTGCCCGTGCATCCATTTTCCCTCTAAATTTTCAACCATTGCTCTGGCATCAGCAAATCTAGCCGTCGTATTTTCATAACGGGCGGTGATCGCCTTTAGATTTTGTTCAGCCTCTTGATGTTTTCCGAGCAGAGTGTCATATTTTTCATAACGGTCAAGTTCAGCCTTTATTTTTTCAATTCTTCCCTCATTTTCTAAATAAGTCAGCTTTCCTTTTTCGATTTCTTCTTTCTGCCGATTAAGGAATCCTATTTGTCCTACTAGTTGTTCAAGTAGTTGTTCGGACTGCATATGCTTTTCTTTCGCAGTTTTTAGTTCAGTATCCTTGTTTTGCGTCACTTTAAGCAATGCGGCAAACGAATAGACATCCTCTTTCATATTTACTAATCGATTCAGCTCATCAAGGGCCGTCTGGCGCTCACCCTCTCGTCCAAGCTCCCGTTGCAGCTGTTGCTCATGCTGTTTTAAAAGTCCATCCAATTTTTCCATTTCCATCTGAATCGACTTCAAATTTCCCTCAAGTTGATCAACTTCGCGTTTTAAACGGTGGCACAGCTCCTCCTGCTTTGCTAAAAGGGCAGCCTTTTGTGCAAGTTGAACCTGCTTTTCTTTTTCAATAAATACTTCTTCTTGAGAAACTAGGCTGTCCTTTTGCCCCTTTAATTCCTCTTTCATTTGCAGTTGTTTTAAGATCGCTTCTGCTTCAAAAAGCTGCCCCTTAAGTTTGTCCTGTTCCTGTACCTTTCCTTTTAATTGGTGGTTCAGTTGTTCCAACGCTACACCCATGCCGGAAATTTCTGCTTGTAAAAGTGGCATAATGATCGTGTCATTTACAGAATCCGCATCCAGATACCCACGAAGCTCTTCATTTGTTACCGAATGAATGCGTCGAATTGCTTCATTTCTTGATTGTATCTGGTCTTCAACAGTCCTTTTTAACTCCGTTGCTTCTTCCTTTAACTTATCTTCTACCATTTTATATAACTGGGTATGGAACAGGCGCTGCAGGATCACTTCTTTATCCTTACTATCTGAGGTAAGGAGTTTACGGAATTCGCCCTGCGGAATCATTAATATTTGCCGGAATTGATTCGCATCAATAAGCATAATTTCCTTAATCTTTTCCTCAACATCATTGATTTTAGAAGCCAGCAGCTTCTTCTCGCCATTTTCTGTCCACATATATAACTCAGCTTTGGCACCTATTTGTGTATAGCCATCACCTTTTTCTTTCTTCTTCAACTGCTGAGGTGACCTTGTAATCGAATACGCTTTGTTACGAAGTGAAAAATCAAGTGAAACTTCGGTTAATACCTCATCCTTCGCAAACTGGCTGCGAAGTTCGGGACCATTACGGTCTTCTCCACTCGCTTTTCCATAAATCGCATAACTAATTGCATCAAAAATGGTTGTTTTCCCGGAACCGGTTTTACCAGAAATGACAAACATCGTACGATTGCCCAGAGCGGTAAAGTCGATTACTTCATTTCCTGCATAAGGGCCGAAAGCTTGCATCGTCAGTTTTAAAGGTTTCATTTCAATCCCTCTTCCCTAAGCACTTTTTCAATTACATCAGTCATTGCCTCTTTTTTATCCAGCGAAAATTCAGAGGTTGTCATCTCTGAGTAAAATTGTTCAAACAACTCAAGTTCCGACTTTTTTTCACTTCGAATAGAAGTGAAAGATTGTTTCTTCTTTAAATCGGTAATATCCAGTTTTCTTTCAAGATGGAGGACGTTCGGATACACTTGACGTAACTTATTAATCGGATCGATTAAAGCACCTTCATCAAGGAGAGTGATTTTCAAATAATCATGGACGGTTTCTTTTTCATAAAAATAAGGATCAAGTAATTCTTCAAGATGTCCTTCTATTTCACGCATATCATGTTTAGGTTTAAGCGATCGATAACGTTGTGTAAAGTTACCTTTTTCATCCATTTCAATAATGGAGATCGACTTTCTTTGTTTTGCTTCCGAGAAGGAATATTTTAAGAGGGAACCAGAATATTTCACTTTGTGATGGTTAATTGCCTCTGGACTGTGTAAGTGACCCAGTGCGGTATAGGAAAACGGTTCGAACAATTCGGCTCCAACACAACCTGAGCCGCCTACGGATAAGACTCGTTCAGAATCCGAGGTTTGTCCACCTAAAACAAAGGCATGTCCAACCAATACATTGGGCTCGTTTGGGTTAAGGTGTTCCTCCATTTTTCCAATCAGTGCTTTCATCGCTTCTTGATGGGTATGGATCGAATTATCTTGGAGTAGTTGACGGACCATCCCTGGCTCTGCATAAGGAACAAGATAGAAGTTTACTCCGTTTATTTGCACAGGAGTGAAGCTTGTTGATAATTTTCCAGAAAGATAAAATTGGCTGTGCTTATACCATGAACTGCCAAAGGAAAGTCTCT
Source organism: Bacillus sp. ISL-7 (assembly GCF_018613065.1). The sequence goes on from NZ_JAGGQW010000050.1 coordinate 31,301, forward strand.
CTGCACTATCGTGGTTCCCTGCAATGGCGACAACCGGTGTTTTCAATTCGACATTTATTTTAAAAAGCATTTCATCAAGTAATTCCACGGCATCGGTTGGCGGTACCGAGCGATCATATAAGTCTCCTGCGATGACAACGGCATCAGGCTTTTCTTCAGCAACAATGGCCACAAATTGCTCTAGTACTTCGCGTTGATTCTCTGTCATATAGACCCCATGGACTAATTTTCCTAAATGCCAATCAGCTGTATGGATAAATTTCATCTGCTCACCCCAATTTTTTAATCTGCATCTTTTCCAATACTACTATTATAACAAAATACTTTCAGATATGAGCTTGGAAATGCTAGCAGATTACTGGAACAATGGGTATTTTATACTAGAGGTTATTTGAAGGGAATCTATAAAAATGCAAAAAACAGCCCGGAACCTAGTCCGGGCTGTTATAATAGATTACAATATTATTTTTTAGTTACGTTAGCAGCTTGTGGTCCACGAGCTCCTTCAACTACTTCGAAAGATACTTCTTGACCTTCTTCTAAAGTTTTGAAACCTTCTGTTTGGATTGCAGAATAATGAACGAATACGTCGTTACCGTCTTCAGCTTCGATGAATCCAAAACCTTTTTCTGAGTTAAACCATTTTACTTTACCGTTTTTCATGAAAAAAAATCCTCCTATTGGCTTATACACTTAAGCCATGTGTAAATTCACCAAATTACAACGTGATAGCTTTACCTTCATTTCCTCATCCAAACATCGGTTAAAACTTTGAATAAGCTTGTAATATAAATCTAATCTCGTGCAACGGCTGATTAAATTTTAGCATTCTAATAGCCTAAATGTCAATAAAGGACAGAGCAAGATAAACCTACATACTTCTACATTTCCCCCTTATTTTCTTCGGGAATTTCGAGTCAAATCGACACCTCTTCAATAGGGACCATTCCATTCAAATGGAAAGATTATTAAACTCAAACTTTGCAACAATTAATTCCTTTAATGATGTCCTTCACAAGTAATTCCAAACCTATATAGGTTAGAGATGGGAAATCCGCAAACAGCTTTTTAACCCTTTTCACTGAAATATAAGAAAAAAATACCGAAGAAAATTAATTCTTCGGTATTGCTGGCTCTTCCTCATCTTCTTTAAACTTGTCTAGTATTGTGATCGTATCCACGAGATGATTGTTAAATATTTGCCTTGCTACTGCTAACAATTCGATGATCATCGGGTCCTTTAAAGTGTAGATAACTTTGTTGCCCTCTTTCGTTCCAGACACAATATTCTTCGCTCTTAGAATAGTTAACTGCTGTGAAACTGCCGAGCCTTCACTGCCAACAAGGGTTTGAATTTCATTTACATTCTTATCCCCTTCGGCAAGTAGTTCTAAAATGCGGATTCTCAAGGGATGGGCTAATGCTTTGAAAAATTCCGCCTTAAATTGTTGCATTTCAAGATTCAAATTGTCCACTCCTATGCTTTTTAGAAAGTAGCCGTAAGTTTTGGTCTGCTTCCTTCTACTGCCTCCGCAGCTGATAGCTTTTTGCATTCTCTAAATGCGTAATGCTTACAGCCTAGGCACTTATTTTTGTTAATATGCTCAAGTGCATATTGGATGGCTTCACCCATATGTTCAAAAAAATGTTCCTCGCCGATTATTTGATATAATCTAGTCCTTTTCAAGACATTTACCGGCTGCTGATTTAAACCCGATATCATAATTATACCAGTTTCAGAAAAATGACGAACAATACTTGATAACGTTGCTTCTCCGGTTGTATCCATTAATGGCACTTTACTCATTCGCAACAATAGGATTTTAGGTCGATAATTTATTGTGCTCATGATCGTCTTTTCAAATGTTTCAGCAGCTTTTAATATTTGTCGCAGTTCGAGCAATCGCACCTGTTGCTGGAATTCCGCCAAATAACGGCGTAATCATATTGGCAATTCCTTGTCCGATTAATTCTTTATTGCTGTTGTGCCTGCTATTGGTCATTCCATCATAAAATGGGAATAAACGCTCCAGTCGGTCCGCCTATTTGATACTTCGATCCGCCAAATAAGGAGATAAGAATCCCTGCAACAATAGATTCCATATTCTGGCTTCACTCCTGAAGCAATAGCAAAAGCCATCCCAAGTGGAATTGCGATTACCCCGACAATCAATCCTGAAAGGAGATCCTTTGGTACACTCCTTAAGGAATAATTATGGAATCTTTTGTCAATAAACATATATATACCCTTCTTATCTTCTTGTTTTTGTATATCTGATTATTTGAATATATGGTAATTTAACTAACATAGCAAGTACTTTGTTTTAAAAAAGGAAAATTTATATTTAATAAAAACTACTTGTTTGATTCACAAGGGCATGTTACAATAGCAAAGCGATGAGCTGAGTTGTGTAAGTCGAGAAACATTCCTTTTTGGAGCACATGTGGAGTGTGGTTTTTCGCCTCAATACGCAAAAGACGTCTGTGTAAACAGGCGTCTTTTTATGCTGTCGAAAAACTTTCGATAGCCTTTTATTTTATTCCTTTCTTTAATAATTCGCTGCGTTAATTTTTTATAATAATAAATATATTGGACTTTCAATTAGTCTGTTGATTTGCGCTCCAGTCGCTTCGCTTTCCGCGGGCGTGCCGGGGAGCTTCCTCGGCGCTAAAGCGCCTGCAGGGTCTCCCCTGCCCTGTACTCCCGCAGGAGTCTTCGCGCCTTCCTCTCCAATCAACGGTGTATTATTCAATTTAATCTCTTCAACTCATATAAAAAATATGATCTTTTTTAAAAGAATGCCGCTTCTTAAATTCGCTCATAAAACAAGAGATTCGCTCATAAAAACCCATTATTCGCTCATTGAAACGAAATATTCGCTCATAAAACTCTAAAATTCGCTCATTGAAGGGAAAAAACAATTAATATACCATGAATGTTCTAATGTTTAAGTGTAATTTTACACAAAATATCCTTTTTAATTATCTGCTCATTGATATATAACAACATTATTTTCGAAAACAGCAAAAGAATATTAAGAATAAGTGTGAAATCAATGTTTAAGCCAAATGAGTTTAGCCAAATCGCCGAGGAGGCTCCCGGACCTCCCCGCGGAAAGCGAGTGCCCGGAGCGGAAATCAACAGGCCTATTAGCAGGACCATCAATTAATAAAGATCGGAAGTTTAGATTCAAACAAAATAAAAAATGCCAAGAAAATGACCATTTCTCGACAATATTGAAGATGTCTGTGTAAACAGGCGTCTTTTTATTTTTATTTTGTTAAAATTAGCACTTTTTTCCTAACTTTTTTATAATATATATAGATTTGCCATTATAAAAAGTGGAGGGAAAAGTATGAATAACCACGAAATAGATTTTAAAATCTATGGAGACGACATGCAGTTTGTTGAAGTAGAGCTCGATCCACAAGAGACAGTTGTTGCTGAAGCAGGAAGCTTTATGATGATGGAAGATGACATACATATGGAGACTATTTTTGGTGATGGCAGCGGCACGAGTGCCGGAAGCGGACTTATGGGTAAGCTGTTCGGCGCTGGTAAACGGGTACTTACCGGTGAAAGCTTGTTCATGACTGCCTTTACCAATAACGGTATTGGCAAAAAACGGGTGTCGTTTGCTTCTCCTTACCCTGGTAAGATTATTCCGATGGACTTAAGCCAATTGGGAGGAAAAATTATCTGCCAAAAGGACGCCTTTCTTGCTGCTGCTAAAGGGGTTCAGGTCGGGATTGAATTCCAACGAAAAATTGGCGCCGGCTTCTTTGGCGGCGAAGGATTTATTATGCAAAAGTTAGAAGGTGATGGGCTCGCTTTTGTTCATGCAGGTGGAACGATTATAAAAAAAGACCTTTTGCCAGGGCAGTCACTGCGCGTGGATACAGGCTGTTTAGTGGCGATGACAAGCAGTGTAAATTATGATATCGAATTTGTAAAAGGAGTTAAAACAGCCTTGTTTGGCGGAGAAGGCTTGTTTTTTGCCACACTCCGCGGTCCCGGTTCCGTTTGGATTCAATCCTTGCCATTTAGCCGTCTGGCAAGCCGTGTTTTTGCTGCGGCACCTTCACGTGGCGGGGCAAAAGACGAAGGCAGTATCGCAAGAGGAATTTTTGATATGTTTAATGGTGACTGATATGGAGGCGGGATCAATTGATTCCGCCTTTTTAATGTCTAACTACTAATTTACCCAAGCTATAGTTTTTGAACAAACTCAAATTTTTTTGAGGAATGGGATTCCATCTTAGGAACCTTTCCCTTTGTTTCTTTCTTTTTCACAACCCTTGAACCATATAGGCTCTCTTCTAGTTCTTTCTTGATCAAATTCACGATGACTATGACAACAAAAAATCCAACCACGGGACTTAAAATGGACCACGGGGCACGAATAAATTCACTATAATTTTGTCCAATTAATCCTGCCCATTCATTGGAAAGTGTGGCCGGTTTTGGCGGTTCTTCAAACCCTAACACTCCTCCCCGATTTCTCCCACCAAGAAACATTCCAAACAAACCAAGCTGCATTGTAATATGAAGGGTGCTTATAAACTGTTGGACAGTAAATAATAGCCCGTAAGAACGTATATACGGCATCAATTGCTTTCTTACAATATGTAATTTGCCAGCCCCCATTAACTTAGAGCTTTGCACAAAGGAGGTTTTTAATAATCCATCGGTTACATCGGCGGCGAAAATCGTAACCGATGGAAATCCGATAAATACGAGAATAATAATTTGATAGGTAACAATAGAAGAAATGGCTACATCATTAAAATCACCCACAATCGGTATCATTAAAATTATCGCAATCAGGATCGATGGGATATAACGAAAAGTTAGGAAAAAGTCTTTAACATAAATTTTTAAGAATGGCGCCCATAGTGATAGGAAAATTCCGAATATTCCACCAAGGATTACTCTTAATAAGGCGACTCCAAATGCCGAGATTAATGTAAATTTTGCACCGTAAAGTAATAGCCAATGCATATCCTCGCCATTCTGATTAGTCCCCATTAAATGTTGTGCTGATGGAGGAAACGGTGCCCTGCCAAGTATTTCGCCCTGTTCATTTTTTACCAGCACCTGATGATTGTAATCTTTTGGCCCGTAATAAGGGTACAAAATACTCATTAATAAGAGAATCAAAAGCAACGTGGAGCCAATAATAGTTTTTTTATATTTTCTCATAAACTGACTGCCTCCCTCCCTTTGATTAGCTTTGATATCAACCATCCCACAGCTTCCATTACCAACAGTGGTATCGATAACATTAGTAAACATATAACGAGGGAAGCAAAATCTCCGCCCATAAAAATAATCTTTAGAAATTGCTGAGTAAACCCATTAATATTAAACAAAAATTCAACTAGATAAATATTGGATAATAATACCCAAATGATCGTCCGCAGCTGCAAGATTAAGAGTGGAAAAATGTTTCGCATGATGTGGACGAGTATGGTTCTAAGTCTGCCCATCCCCTTTGCCCTAGCATAGAGAACATATTGCTGGATTTGTTCCTCATTGATGACATTAATCAGAAACTGCAAGAATAGGAAAAAAGGCAGAAAGGATACAGTCATGATTGGAACAAAATAAGGCTTATGACCAAATATCCCATAGAGTTGTAAAAACTTTAATCCCGTCGTTTTATATAAAGTAATAATAAAAAACTGAAATAAAAAGATTACTAGTAAATCAGGAACAGCTTCGAAAAAATTGATCCCACTTTTCATTCGATTTTTTGCTTTTTCTGGTGAGAGCATAATTATTATTGCCACAATCATAGCAAGAAAGATTATAAAAAAAAGGCTGATCAGTAGAATCGTCATCGTGTACTGATAACTCTCGGCTATTTCTAATTTCTTGAAAAAAGCTATGTATTGATCACCATTAAATTCCACTAAAAATTGAAAATCCGACTTCAGATTGATCCATAGTGTTTTAAAATTAATCATGACATGCTCTTTTCCAATCCCTAAAAAGGAGGGAAGATTAAAAATAAACAGAAAGCCCGCTAGTATTAATCCAATTCTGATAAGAGCCCGAAATAAACGTTTCATATTATCCCACCCAAAAATTTTATTCTAAAAAAATACAGTTCTTTTCCATTTTTGCATTTAATTAGTAATTTTGCAATATTCCTAATTTATTCAGATTAATAAATATCAACTAAAAGACGATCCGGATCATCGAATCGTCTTCTATTTACTAGTTTATATCCAACTTCTTAAGTTCAGAGAATGCCTGCTCTCGTTTTAGATTATACGATTGCCACGGCAAGCTTTCAGCAAGTGCTTCCTTTTTTCGCTCTAGTAATATTGTTTTTAGTTCAGGTATATTCTTATCTTTTTCATAAAGGTCTATTAAGCCTAAAACCCCTCTATATGACAAGTTATTAAGGTAATGAACATCAATTTTCCCGCTGGTCTCGTAACGGTTCATATTTTCTTTCACGACGATTTTATCCAAGTCAATAACTGTAATCGCTGTATAGTAGATTAATGAAGTAATAAAATAAAAGTGAAATAACGACAGCTTCTCCACCCAAATCTTCACTAGTGTATACGTAAAGATGACGACTAGGAAAATCATAAACGAATGCACCAGCACCCTAGTGAACGTAAACCCGTACGCGTCTTCATACATACTTAACCGTAGGAAGGCGGAACAGAGCATTACAGAGCTCGAAAGGACGAGGATGGTTAGCATGATTTGCGTCGCTCTCCGCATGAAACTTGTTGCACGATTAACAAAGGTTAACACGATTACCGTAATCGATAAATTGATGAGTGTTACAAATAAGAGCTCGAAAAATCCTTTTCTAGCATATTCAGCAAAGGTAAAATCCGCTTGTAATGTTCCACTGAAAAAATACCTGAATTGTACGACCGTAAACAAAAGATAAACGGCATTGATGATGACAAGAACCGTGATTGTTATAATTCCATCCATCTGAATCCGTTGCTCATTTGACTGTTGTTTGATTACGTTCATATGTCTGTTATATAGGATTTGCATAAATCCAAAGAAGGCGGCGGTTAAGATTAGCATAACAATTAGTCTCATAACACGTTCAACAGTAATGACTTGGAACCATTGTGGAATGCCGCCAATTAATTGCTCAAACTGAGAATCTGCCGAAATTAGTAAATTCAATACGACAAGGAGGATTGGCAGTGAAATCGCTATCCCAAGGATTATTTTTTTCCATACTAAAAATTTGTCCTTATTAACACCTTGTTTAAAGCCCTTTCCAAACAAGGCAGCGAAACTAGCATTATATTTTAGTGCTTGGATTAACTTAGTAAATACAAAAGTAACCAAGGTTAGTTTATTCCATTGAAAATTATTCGGACTGGTGATTAACACTAAATGAAAGATAACTAAGGCAGGGATCACCAGTATATTTAAAACATAAAATAGCACGTTATTATTTAAAAAATAACTGGCTGATAGCAGCCAAATACAACAAAGAATTAGATAACCCAATCGTTGATGTGAAAATTGAAAGCGTCGGTAGCGCCAAATAAACACCGAGTAAAAAACTGAAATAAACACAAAATAGGAGATCCCTATCTCACTGCGAAAGAAAGCTTCTTCACCTAAAATTCCAAGCAATAAACATAAGACTAAAAAGATCCAATCAGATTTAGTAATTTTCATTTCCATCTTCATCCCTCTTTTTGTATAGAAATTCTATATATATAGTTTTACTAGGTAGTTAAGCAAAAAAAACTGCTTATATCGACGCCTTTCTCCCCCATCGATAGCCAATCCAACTGACCGGGTATAGGATGATGGTAAAAATGATACAAGCTATAATAAATGTTTTGGTTAATAACGGGGCAAACCAAGAATGTGGAATAATATGAAAAACTGTTAGGATCATTAATAGCAAATTAGGAATAAGCGATAGTAAAAACGTTTTTCTAAGGAGCACTCTTCCATTATGCCCAAATCCCTTTCCGATTTCATATCCTAATAAGGCCCAAAAAAACATATACAAAACAGCAATTAAGGTTGGAATCGAGGTTAAGTGATTCCATGTAACTGAAAGCCATTCCCACGGATAGATATTGTGAGCCAAGGTTAGTAAACTGCCTCCTCCAAAAAAAAGAACATTTAAGAGGATAAACACCCATTTCATATTACTTGGAGTGACAGAAAACTCTTCTCTCCACACCTTTGCAATTTCTTTAGGGCTGCCAAGCCGGGATACAATCAGGTCAAAAACCGTATCCTCATCCTGACATTCCGATTCCATTAAAATTTCATCGATATGTGACGCATATTCACGGAGAATCTCCTCTTTATCTAATTGAGTTCCCAGCCCTTTTGCCAGTTGTTCAAGAAACCTATTCTTCGGCCGTTCCATGCTTCGATCTCCCTATCACTTTGTTCATCACCTTAACAAAGTCCTGCCATTCACGTGTTTTTTCACCTAATAATTCCTTCCCAGCCGTGGTTATCTTGTAATATTTTCGTGCTGGGCCCTTTTCCTGCTCCTGCCAATAACACTCAATGTACTCTTGCTTTTCAAGCTTGTGAAGTGCCGGATACAAGGTTCCTTCTTTAACACTTAAGTCATTATCACTGCGCTGTTCAAGCTCTTTTACTAATTCATAGCCATACATATCCCGTTCGTTTAATAATTGAAGCAGGATTAATGAAGTACTGCCTTTCACTAATTCGCGGTTAAACATTTAATCACCTACCTAGATATATTAGGTACATAGAAATTCTATAACAAAGGAATTGTATTGTAAAGAGCTTATAAAAAAATAGTGGTAATTTTTTAATCACCACTACCTAAAATTAATCCTATTTTACTCTTCCGTTATTTCTCAGAACCTTAATGTTTTGGTCACGTTCTCCACCATCAGATAATTCCTCTGAAAACTCATGTTTTGCTTCGTTCCCAACTAATTCACCTTGCTTGATTGTCTTCTGTGGCAAATTATTATTGGGTGCCGACTGTTCATTCCATTTTCCCATCTTCATCACCTCGATAAATAGTATTTGAATATTGCTTTAATTTATCCTCCGCATTATATTTAACCATAAAAAAACTGCACCCCTTATTGTTAGATTAGTGTCCAACAATTCGGGTGCAGCCCAATTTCAAGCGTTTTTAACATGGTAAACTAAATAATCATTTTTTTATTTTCATGCAGTTGTAATTCTTGTTCACCTTCACCATCTTGTTCGCGGTTCTTTTTAATTCTAAAATGATAAATTAAATAACAGGCTGCTACAAACGGAACCCCAAGATACAGAGCCAAACGCTGTTCTGAATCAAACGCTAAACTTGCCAATACAATAATGTTTAAGGTTAAGGCAATGATTGGCAGAGCTGGAAAAAGTGGCGTTTTGAATTTAAGATCCTTTACATTTCCGCCTTCGCGGATGAATTTTCTACGGAAGGCAATTTGTGAAGCTGTGATTGAAATCCAACCGACCTGGGCACCTAATCCTGCGACGGAAAGCAGCCAAACAAATACTGTTTCTTCGGCAAAGAAACCTGACAGTAAGGATAATAAAGCGATCCCGATCGTCAAAACAAGCGCGTTGATTGGTACTCCTTGTTTATTTACATTTGCAAGTGCAGGACTAGTCATTTTCTCTTTAGACATGGCATACAACATTCGTGTTGCTGCATACAGTCCTGAGTTTGCAACAGAAAGTAACGCCGTCAGAATAACAAAGTTCATAATGTCTGCTGCATATGGGATTCCAATACTATCAAACACGACAACAAATGGACTTTCCACGACTCCAGCTTGTTTCATAGGAATTAAACTGGCTAATACAAATATCGCTAAAACGAAGAAAAATAGCGTTCTCCAAACTGTTTGTTTAATCGATTTCGGAATGGTCTTTTCAGGTTCTTCACTTTCGCCTGCAGCAATCCCGATTAATTCTGTGCCCTGAAACGAAAAGTTAACTGCAATCATTGTAATAATTAAGGCAGAAAAACCATGTGGTAATAAACCATGTGCAGTGAAATTAGAGAAAAACGGTGCTGGTTGTCCACCTTTCAAGTGAATTAAACCAAACATCGCCGCTCCACCAAGAACGATAAATGCGATAATAGCAAATATTTTAATACTTGAAAACCAAAATTCGGTTTCGCCAAACGCGCGTGCTGAGAGTGCATTCAGTGAGAATAATACAACAGCAAAAATCGCACACCAAATCCAAATAGGGGAGTGAGGAAACCATCTTTGCATGAGTTGTCCTGCAGATAATAACTCCAATGCTACAGTTACAGACCAGCCTAACCAATAAAGCCATCCAAGTGCAAATCCAGTTCCAGGACCAATAAATTTCGTGGTATACGTTTGAAATGAACCAGATACCGGCATGGCAACAGATAATTCACCGAGACATAGCATGGTTAAAAACATGATCAAACCGCCGACAATATAAGAAAGAATAGCACCCGTTGGTCCTGCTTGGCTAATCGTGTAGCCTGAACCTAAGAAAAGACCTGATCCAATTACCCCACCTAAAGAGATCATAAATAAATGTCTCGACTTCATCGTTCTTTTTAATTCATGATTTGAATTATTTTCTTGCAAATTCATAAAATATCCCCCTTTTCCCCTTAAGGAATGCGCTTTCAAACCTTTTTAACACAAAATAATAGGATAATTTTCTACCTAAACTGGCAGCTCTACAAATTAAACCTTTTGCATTAGAAATTATACGGAAATAGTAGCCTATTTTCAAGAGCTAATACTAGCTAATAATTTCTAAATTATCGCTATATTTCAAAATATTAAAATGCAAGTTTCATGCCAAAATTAATAAGCCGATTTGTGAGCATTTTTTGAACAAATAGGCAAAATATTTTTGCATGATTAATAAATATTTTGCACCTATACCGCCAAAATATTTTTTCCACAAAAAAGGAAAGAATATTTATCTAACAAAAGTTACCAAATTGAGAATTAATCTGACAAACGCCAATATTCTTTGCAAATTTTCACGGTTTTTCTACAAAACTGCAAAACTATTTTGCATTATTACGTTTTATTTGGTTAAATAGGTGCATAAGGGATAAAACAAAGGGAATGAATCATATGGAGAAAACTATACAAAACGCCAATTACTTACTTTATGTAAATCGAATGTATAAACGGATTTTGGACGAGGTGGATGTTGGTGTCCATGCCGTAGATGAGACGGGAAAAACGATTATATATAATAAAAAAATGATGCAAATGGAATCGATGGACCTTCATGACGTTATTGATAAAAACCTATTAGATGTGTTTATGTTTAAAGATGATCAATCTAGTACTCTTGTAAAAGCGCTGCACGAAGGAAAAAAAACAAGTAACGTAAAACAAACCTATTTTAACAATAAAGGTCGAGAAATTACGACAATAAACAATACTATCCCAATTTATTCGGAAGAAAAACTCCAAGGAGCAGTTGAAATTGCCAATGATGTTACAAAACTAGAGCGATTAATTAAAGGCAATATGAATAAAGGATCAACCCGATACACGTTTGATAAAATCATCGGAAATAGCCGTGCCATTAAGGAAGTAATCGAATCTGCTAAACGTGCTACCCGAACTTCCTCCTATGTTTTGATTGTCGGAGATACAGGTACCGGGAAAGAACTTTTTGCCCAAAGTATTCACAACGGGAGCGGGCGATTATCTGCACCATTTATTTCTCAAAACTGTGCAGCCCTTCCTGATAATTTAATCGAAAGCCTCCTATTTGGGACAAAGCGTGGTGCCTTCACGGGTGCTGTCGATACCCCCGGATTATTTGAACAGGCCAATGGTGGAACACTTTTGCTAGATGAGATTAATTCATTAAATTTAAATCTTCAGGCAAAGTTACTTCGTGTTCTTCAGGAAAAGACCATTCGGCGAATAGGTGATACGAAGGATACACCTGTTGATGTACGGGTTATTGCCAATATGAATGAAGATCCGATCGATGCTATTGCCAATAATCGGATGCGTAAAGATTTATATTATCGGCTTGGAGTCGTAACTATTTTTGTCCCACCCTTAAAAGATCGCAAGGAAGATATACCATTATTAGTCCAAAACTTTATTGAAAAATACAATGAACTTTTTCAGATGAATGTAAAAGGTTTGTCAGAGGAAGTTAAACAGTCTTTCTTTGAGTATGACTGGCTGGGCAATGTTCGTGAGCTTGAGCATATTATTGAAGCAGCTATGAATATTATGATCGATGAAGAATGGATCATGTACACCCATTTACCCTACCAATATAGAAACAAAATGCAGATGAAAGAAAGAATGATCCCTCTTTCTACAGTTGATAACTTTATAAAAGAAAATGCAGAGATAGCTGTTCCCTTAAAACAACAAATGGAGTTATTTGAAAAATCTTATATTGACCATGTATTAACTAAAAATAATTTTAATGTTTCTAAGTCAGCCCAACTACTTGGACTAAGTCGGCAAAGTTTACAGTATCGAATGAAGAAATTAAATATTTCTGGGAAATAGGATGTACATGATTTTATAAAGGTGGAGAGCAATGATGCTTTCCACTTTTTTTATTTCCATTGTAAAACCATTCACAAAAATGACTGTATTTACATAAAATTATTATAGAAAAGTATTGAAGTTTGATAAATGGAAAATTGTATATTTCAATCGTTTCCCTATTTGCAATAAAATAATACAAGCATAATAATTCCATTTTTTCTCCATACTAAGAAGAAAAAAGATGAGGTGAATAAAATGGGACTACTCAACTCTTTTAACCAGTGGAAAGAGACTAAATACCAGAATCATGTCTCGAATATGAAAGACCAGGGCAAATGTCCTGATTGTTATGGTCGAGGCTATACCGTGTACCCTTATAATGAATTTGCATACTTTAATTCGTTTGAATGCCCGGGATGTCAAGGCAGTGGTCAATATACAGATTGGGAGGAAATGAGGTAATACCGTAAAACGGTAATCAATTAAAAATAAACAAAAAATCCCTTCCTCAAACCCGTTTTCCCGGTTCAATGAAGGGATTCTGTCTGTCTTTAATGGCATCTTTTCATGTGGCAAACTTCACATTCTTACTAGCTAGATACCCTTCTTTACTTGGTCTTGGTAGGCTGTTGATGTCCTTACCTCTACTGTTAGAGACCCATTTCTTACAATTGCCTTTAATATTAAAGGTACACCAGATGTATTTTGAAATCTAAAATCTTTGCCGCCATAGGATACGGTAGCATCTCTTCCTTTTGGCACGTAACCGACCTTTAAGGAATGATGATGTTTTTCTACATAAGTTACAGCTAGTTGATCGATTGCATTATACAAAGTAGAAGAAGTTTGGCAAATGCCTCCGCCATATCCTTCGACTAATTTCCCGTAATTAATCTCTGCTGCTTTTTGGTACCCGTGCCCCGCATCACTTGGGCCAACAGTCGTATTGAATGAGAAATAATCATTCGTTCCAAGGATGACATTATTTATCGCTTCTGCCGATAGTTCAATATTTTTCGTTCTCCCCACAACACCACTATTAAAATAAGTAGTATATGAGGCAATTACCACTTCATCTAAATGGGCCGCGTCTTCGTTTTTATATCCACTCGCATTAATATATAAAGGAATCTCTACATCGCCGCCTTTTTCAGAAGCCAGCATAATCTTTTCAGCCAATTCTTCTTCATCAAGAATTGTTTGAGGTGTTCCTTTGATCACCTGACCATTTCCATCCAGTTTATCAAGAACCATTCGTTTGTCGTACCCAGGTGTCGATTCAGTTCCCCGCGCTAATTCTCTAGTCAATTTAGCAATTTCAACTTTATAATTTTCAGGATTCGTTATATACCCTAAATCCTTCGTATTAAAAGTTTTTACCTTGTCTTTTGTGTTCGGATCAATAATATTTACATATACAGGCCTTGCTTCTTCCAGTTTTCGTTCTTCTTCACGTTTCTTTGTTTCTGCCAGTTTTTTTTCTTCTTGTAATTTTTTCTCTATTACAATCTTTTGTTGAATTTCTGCTGCCTTTGCCTCTTTTTCTTTTGCGGTTTGTTCCGAACATCCAGTTCCTATTAAACAAACTGCTACTAAAAGTGAAATTACCCAATTTTGCTTCGCCATTTTATCCTACTTGACCCCTTTTTTTATAGCTCTATGCCCTTTTATAAATAGTTAGACGATACCCAATGTATTTTGTTTCATATGACTCTCCTATTCTATTCCATTTTTATTTACAATTTCCTGCAAAAAAGTTGGAAATAATAATATAAAAATAATAAACAAAATGAAGTTTGTATAAATCGTAGGCTTTTTTTAAAGGTGCGTGGCATCTAAGCCCATTTCCTCATATGGTATAATTAAAGCAGAAATCAATTATATATCAATACCACTTTAGTCCCCTCTTCGACTTCAGCACCAAATTATTCCTTGTACTAAACGATTTCTGCACCCTGGTCAGAACGAAAATTAAGGGGGAATTACCATGACAGAAATCTTAATACTTGTTAGCATTCTTTTATTTTCAGTATCTCTTGTTTTAGGAGTAATTTCACATGCCCGTCGAACAAGAGGAAAAGGAATTTATTATACTCTCGCAACAATATGTTTGCTATGCGTTGTTTTCCTATTGTTTTTTCACGATAGGAACCTGCCTGCCCTTAGGAGTGGAGAAACAGTTGATTCTCCTAAAACAGAGATACCTTCAGGTTCCGGACAAAATAATGGAACCGATTCAGGAAATGAAAATCCACCCGACATTGTAAACCCTCCATCCGAAGAACCTGCAAAAGAAGAACCTAATCAACCTAACCCTACTACTCCCGCACAAATTATTGTGGGTAATAACGAAACAGTTGACTACAAGGTCGTTAAAGGCGATACCTTATTCTCCATCGCCAAACGAGCAAATGTGACTGTAGAAAAAATAAAGCAATGGAACCGTCTCCCCTCCGATGTCATATATGTGGGTCAAATATTGAAGCTTTATGGGAAGAATGTAGAGCCGGCACAACCTGCAGATCCACCAAAGCAGGATCCCCCACCTACAACAGCTTCATCTGTGATTATTTCAAACGGCAGCCTCCAGCAGAAAAAAATCGCATTAACTTTTGATGCCGGTAGTGATGCAGTGGGCATTAGGATACTCGATGTGTTGAAAAAGTATAATGTCAAAGCCACCTTCTTCCTTACTGGTAAATGGGTTGTGAAATATCCAAACCTCGCCAAAAGAATTGCCGATGAAGGACATGATATAGGTAACCATTCTTATTCCCATCCGGACGCAGTAAAAACGACAGCTAGTGCATTTAAAAAGGATATCATCAAAGCTGAAGAAGCAATCAAGAATGCAACGGGAAAATCACCCCAGCCTTATTTTCGCTTTCCATTCGGATCATATAATTCATCCGCTCTTAAAATAGCTGGCGAAGCTGGGTACCCGTACAGCATCCAGTGGTCACTGGATACGATAGACTGGCAGCAGCCGGCTACTGGGGTAATCATCTCCCGGATTAAAACTGGAGCAAGCAACGGTGACATCATCCTCATGCATATCGGCGGAATAAATACCCCGGATGCTGTTAATCAAGTAATCCCATGGCTAAGAGCCCAAGGGTACCAACTGGTTCCATTGAGCGACTTATTACAGTAAAAAAAATGGTGCCTGACACTCCATTCGTAAATGTTCCGGTGTCAGGCACTCCTTATTTAAAAGAATAATATTTTTGTAAAAAGAACTTTAATCTTTTTCTAAAAGAGCAGCACCTGCGATTCCCGGTTTGGTCATTTCATATATATTCAAAATAAGATCTAATTCTTCTTCGCTTAGGACATCATATTTCAGGCATAATTCACGAACAGACTTGCCAGTTAAAGTAGCTTCTCTAGCGATTCTCGCTGCCACTTCATAACCAAGGTGTGGATTAACCGCTGTAATAATACCTACGCTTTTTTCAACATTCTCTTTTAAGCGAGCCTCATTAGCTTCAATCCCTACAAGACAATGATCCGTAAATGATCGGAATCCGTTGTTCATAATACTAATAGATTGAAGTAGGTTAAAGACTAATACAGGTTCCATGACGTTCAATTCAAGCTGGCCTGCTTCTGAAGCTAGACAAATGGTATGATCGTTTCCAATCACCTGAAAGGCGATTTGATTAATCAGTTCCGGCATAACAGGGTTTACTTTTCCAGGCATGATCGAAGATCCTGGCTGACGGGCTGGAAGGGAAATCTCAGCAAGGCCTGCACGAGGACCTGATGCCATTAACCGAAGGTCATTAGCGATTTTAGACATGTTCATCATACACACCTTTAAAGCTGCTGAAACTTCGGTATAAGCATCCGTATTTTGCGTAGCATCAACCAAATGTTCTGCATTGACCAACGGTAATCCACTGATTTCTGTAAGCTGTTTAACCACATCTAGTATATATTTTGGGTCTGCATTTAATCCTGTTCCAACTGCTGTTGCTCCCATGTTCACTTCATATAAATTCCCCCGTGAAAGATGGACCCGTTTAATATCCCGTTCAAGCACTCGAGAGTAAGCCTCAAATTCCTGACCTAATCGAATCGGAACGGCATCCTGAAGATGGGTCCGACCCATTTTAATAACGTTTTCAAATTGCTTAGCTTTATCCTTAAAGACCTTAAGCATATCCTGCATAGTCGCTAGCAATTTTTCAAGTAATCTGAGTGTTGCTATATGAATAGCTGTAGGAAATACATCATTCGTTGATTGCGACATATTAACATGTGTATTGGGACTTAAATGCATATAAGCACCTTTTTCATGACCGAGTAATTCTAGTGCACGGTTGGCAATCACTTCATTAGCGTTCATATTCATTGATGTCCCTGCTCCACCTTGGATCGGGTCAACGATAAACTGATTGTTCCATTTACCTTCAATCATTTCATCAGCTGCTTGGCTAATAACGTTGCCAAGTCCACTATACAGCCTCTTCGTATTCATATTGGCAATTGCAGCCGCTTTTTTAACCATCGCAAGCGCTATTATTAAATCTTCATGAATTCGATAACCTGTAATTGGAAAATTTTCAACTGCCCTAAGTGTTTGAATACCATAGTAAGCATCTGTTGGTATTTCTTTTTTTCCTAAGTAGTCTTGTTCAATTCTTTTAGTGTCCATAATTATCTTCTCCTACCCTTTATAAAAAACAGTTATAAAAATTTAGGTATTAAATGACTGATTGAATTTTTCCAAAAGTATCCCGAATAATTTGCGTTCCTCATCAGTCCAGTCTTCTAATAGTTCGGTAATTCGCTTCAAACGTGCCTGTTTATAATCGAATAATTCATTTGTACCCTGTTCAGTTAACTGAAGAGTGTAAGCTCTCCCATCCAATGGATCGGGAATTCTATACAAATAACCTTTATGCTCTAAAGCTGCTGCCTGTCTACTGACTGTAGATATATCTAGCTTGAATTCCTCCGCCAAAACTTTAACCCCCACTGCCCCCTTCGATTTGATGCGGCGAAGGATTAAATAGGCAGATCTATCAAGATTCCCGAATTTTTTATTGTTCGAAATTGAAGTAGTTCGGCGAATCAGAATTGCTAGTTCAAGTTCGATCATTTCTAATGAATGTTCATCCATTTCTTTCCTTCCTCACTGTCAACCTTATTTCATATAACAAATATGATAACATATGTACTCTATGATATGTAATCTCAACCTTACATTTATTGCAAAAGCACTATTGACGCAGTGGAAATTGATTGTATAATACAATTATATACTTTCATCATACAACTAATTCAAAAGGATGGAAACAAAAATACAGGGGGAAATTAGATGTCACCAAGATCAGAATCTAAATTAACAATGCAGCCACACAAATCGGAGGCAATCGGTAAAAAGGTTGGTTTACTTACCCAGCCAAAAGCAGTTTGGGCTGTTTTTTTTGCAAGTATTATCGCGTTCATGGGGTTGGGTCTTGTTGATCCTATTTTACCGGCAATCGCCGAACAATTAAATGCCACACAAACTGAAGTAACCTTACTATTCACCAGCTATAATGCCGTTATGGCAGTTGCCATGCTTATTACTGGGGTAATCTCAACAAGGCTTGGCATCAAATGGACGTTACTTTCTGGAATCGTAATCATTGCGGTATTTTCGGCACTTGGCGGTATTTCAAATGGTATTTGGACACTCGTTGGGCTTCGAGGCGGCTGGGGCCTTGGAAATGCACTGTTTGTTGCAACGGCTTTATCTGCGATCGTTTCCCTCTCAAATAGTGGAACGGCAAAAGCAATCATTTTATACGAAGCTGCAATCGGACTAGGGATTTCAGTTGGCCCGCTACTTGGCGGTTGGCTTGGCGCGATGTCATGGCGTGGCCCGTTTCTTGGGGTCGCCACCTTGATGGTTATTGCCTTTATTGGCCTTTTAATCCTAATGCCAAAAGCAACTGCTCAAAATGCGGTAAAAGCTCGCACTTCATTATTAGACCCATTTCGCGCTTTAAAGCATCGTTCACTGTTAGTGTTCGGTATTGCAGCTGCCCTTTACAATTTTGGCTTCTTCACCTTGCTGGCATATGCACCTTTCGTTATGGGCTTGGATGAACACGGATTAGGCTTCGTATTTCTTGGCTGGGGTATCCTACTGGCTGTCACCTCTGTATTTATGGCTCCAAAACTTTCCGAATGGTTTGGAACCATAAAATCGATGTGTATGATGTTAATCTTGTTTGCTCTCCTTTTGGTTTCAATGGGTATATGGACATCAACCCAGTGGGTGATCATTGCCGCTGTTATCCTAGCAGGTGCGTTATTAGGAAATAACAATACACTCATCACTACAGCCGTGATGAATGCTGCCCCCGTTGAACGATCAACGGCCTCTGCTGCATATAGCTTTCTCCGTTTTATTGGAGGAGCGATTGCTCCCTTTACTGCCGGAAAACTTGCCGAAATTTATAATCCAAGTGTTCCTTTTCTTGTTGGAGCAGGGTTTGTCATCGTTTCGGTCCTTTTTATCTGGGTTAATAATAAACATGTGAAGCATGTAGATGATATTGGTTTAGGCCACTAATACTAGTTGAAGGATCTGTGATTCATTTGCAGATCCTTTTATTTATTGTTAGTGAATATTCTTTTTCTTAAATCGGCCTCCTCGGACTTCTGAAATGTCTGCTATAGCTAAAAAGGCTGTTGGATCAATATCCTCTACAATTGTGGTTAATTTAGATTCTTCCAACCTCGTGATAATACTGAAAATGACCTTCTTGCTATCTCCAGTAAAAGCACCTTGACCCTTAATGTAAGTTACCCCTCTTCCCAGTCGGGCATTGATAGCATTTCCAATTTCTTCTGCTTCATCACTAATAATCCAAACAGATTTGGACTCTTCTAATCCTGCAACAACAGAATCTATCGCTTTAGATGCAATAACATAGGCTAACAAGGAGTACATTGCCCGGTCCCAACTAAACACAAAACCGGCAGCTCCTAAGATAAAGATATTGATAAACATGATGATCTGGCCAACTGAAAATGGGACCTTTTTAGTGATCACAAGTGCCAATATTTCTGTCCCGTCTAACGCTCCGCCATTTCGGATGACGATTCCTACACCCATACCCAGAATCATCCCTCCAAAAACAGTAGCAAGGAGAATATCATCAGTAAAAGCTGGAATCGGGTGGAAAAATGATACAAAAATAGATAAAACGATTATTCCATAAACAGTAGAAAATGCAAAGGTTTTCCCCATCTGTTTATATCCCATATAAACAAAAGGTAAGTTTAATATGAAGATGAAGATCCCTAATTTCCATCCAATTATATGGGCAAGCATAATTGAAATACCTGTAATGCCGCCATCAATAACATGATTAGGAACTAGAAAAATTTCTAACCCGGTAGCCATAAGAATGGCTCCGATTGTAATAGCGATGGTTCGAAGAATAACTTTTCGAAGTGGTAACTTGCGGTGTTGAATTTTTTCATTCATAAGTTCTGTCACATAATCACATCTTTTTCGTTAGATTTTACCATTTTATTATCCCCTGCTTTAGCCTCTCTTCTATTAGATTTATTTATGTAAGAGATATTTACATTTACACCTTTATTATAACATTTATCCTATTAAAAAGTGAACTTTAGTTCATGTTTTGAGATCATTTATATAATTTGATTCCAAAGAAATAGCTAATAATCCATTGGACTATTAGCTAATGTGCATTTACAATAATCAGAGTATTTTTAACATTCTGCAACCCGCTCAATGATGATATCCTCAATGACTCGATGTTTGCTAAGCGAACCTATGTGGATAATTTGCTGACCTAGATTTTGTCTCATGCTGACCTTTTGATCGACTTCCTTTAAAAGTAGACCGGAAAATAATAAATAAGGAACAACGATTATTTTTCCAGTTGATTTTTTGGAAATAACCTCAAGACCTACTGGGAACTTGGGCTCAGCAGCAGCCAAATAACAAACAGAAACAAGTTTCGTCCTAAGGCGTTCCTGAATCCCTTCAGATATCTGTGCGAAGGCAGTGTGAATGCTCAGGTCACTGCTTCCTCTTCCAACAATTAAAATGGAATCCTCCGAAGATAAATCTACGACAGTGTTCCTAACGAGTTCAGCAATTCCATCGAGAATCCTCCCCTGGACACCAAAAGGATTCCTTATTTTCACTTCGATATTCGGAAACCGCTTCTGAAGAGAAGTCAGTGCTTGAGGAATATCTTCTTTAATGTGACCTGCTGACAACAAGAACAGGGGAATGACTGTAATTTCCGTCGCTCCCCTAATCACACAGCGCCGAAAGCCTTCCTCAATACTTGGTTCGGTCAACTCTAGAAAGCTCATTTCCTGAATGGAAACATCAATTCGTTCCATTACTCTATGTATGAAGGAATTTGCTTCTGCTGCTCCTTCTTTTGAGCGTGTGCCGTGGCCAATGTAAAGAATCCCTCTCATTCTCGCTGCTCCTTTATTCATCATTTAGATAATTTTTTTATCTCTTAAATAAGCAAAGACTTGTTCCACTGCCTCTTCCACACTTACCTGATCAGATCGGAGGGTGATTTCCGGTTGTTCTGGCGCTTCATAAGGTGAATCAATTCCCGTGAAATCTTTAATTTCGCCACGACGCGCTTTCGCATAGAGTTGCTTGGGATCGCGACGTTCACATTCCTCGATTGGACATTGGACAAAAACTTCAATAAATTCACCGTCTTCAAATAAAGCCCGCACTTGCGCACGATCAGAGCGAAATGGTGAAATAAAGGCGGTGGTCACCACTTTGCCGCTGTCGACAAACAACTTGGCAACTTCGCCAATTCTTCGGATATTTTCAGTTCGGTCATAATCGGAAAAACCAAGATCCTTGTTTAAACCGTGGCGAATATTATCACCATCGAGGACATATTCATTGATCCCCTGACGGAACAATTCGTTCGATACAGCATTTGCGATAGTTGATTTTCCCGATCCTGAGAGTCCCGTAAACCAGAGTACACAGCTTCCGTGACCATTTTTTTCACGCCGAATTTTTTTGGAAATAGATGTTTCATGCCAAGTAATATTCGTTGGTTTAGACATTGATTTATTTTCCTCCTTACACGGTTGCTTTTTCTTTCATTCCCTCGATTAACACTTCAACAACTTCTTTGCGGCTGAAGGTAGCCGGTGGAAGTACTCCTGCTCGCAGCATCTCTCTTACCTTTGTTCCAGAAAGAATCACTCTGTCTTCCTTGCTATGCGGACAAGTTTTATCAGAAGCCATTCCTTCGCATTTATTGCAGTAGAAGCTGTGTTCAAAGAACAAAGGCTTGATACCAAGTTCTTCTTCTGTGAAATTACTGAAAATATGCTGGGCATCGTAAGTTCCGTAATAGTTTCCAACTCCTGCGTGGTCACGACCAACAATAAAATGAGTGCAGCCAAAGTTTTTACGGGCAAGTGCATGGAAAATGGCTTCCCTTGGTCCTGCATATCGCATAGCTGCTGGATATACACCAAGTTGAACTCGTTCGCTAGGATAATAATTCTCAAGTAAAACGCGGTAACTTTTCAAACGGACATCCGCAGGGACATCATCTGACTTTGTTTCGCCTACAAGCGGGTTGACGAACAAGCCATCGACTGTTTCAAGGGCAGCTTTTTGAATGTACTCATGTGCACGATGAATAGGATTTCTTGTTTGGAAACCTACAACAGTCTTCCAGCCCTTTTCTTCAAAAATAGCCCGTGTTTCCTTCGGTTCAAACCACACATCACCGAATACTCCTTTTTCGGCTTTTTTTACGAGTACAACTTCCCCAGCAACGTAAACAGGTCCTCTTTCGTAAAGCCGTTTCACACCAGGGTGGGCAAGTTCTTCTGTTTTATATACTTCAAGTGCTTCTTTATCTAAATCAGGTTCATACCATTCTGAAACCCTAATAACACCATAGACTTCCTTGTTAAATGAAAGTTTGTACTCTTCTCCTTCCACAAGTGTTTCAGCAACACCGTAAGATACGGGTAAGGTTACAGGGATAGACCAGATGGTATTGTCTGCTAAACGCATATTGCTCACGACAGATTCATAGTCTTTTTGTCCAAGAAAGCCCTTTAAAGGACTGAATAATCCGATACCAATTAATTCTAAGTCACTTAATGCAATCGCATCAATTTCAATTTCCTTTTCGATAGTGGTTAGATCGTAATTGGGGTCGAATGCTTGAATAAGTTTTCCTCCATGAGGTTTTGGTAAGTATGACATTTTGATCAACCTTTCTCTACAAATTTTAATTTATTCGCTACTTTTGTATTTGGGACTACTACCTTCGAAGGTGTTTTCTTCATTAGGAACATCACACCAAAAACGGAGATTAGAACACCTATCATTGCAATAATTGGATAGAAGTTCTGTTCAATCACCAATTGAATAATGGTGTATGAAAGCACCATCGATAAAACAGGAGAAACAATCCAAACAGTTAGTAGTTTAACCACGATATCCTTTTTTAGGACTGCCTTCCCATATTTAGCATAGCCAATTCCGATTATGGAGGAAGTGGTAATTTGCGTTAATGGGACCGGAATTCCAAAAAGAGAGGCAGCAGTAACAATACTTGCACCAGTACCAGAAATTACACAACCTTCTTCTATCCTGAGAGTCGTTATTTTTTTCCCATTGGTTTCAAGCACTCGGTTTCCGAGAAAGAATGCACCGAGTGCAACGGCTAGACCGCCCCAGATGACCGCATCTCCCTTATGCATTAATCCTG
Source organism: Bacillus sp. ISL-7 (assembly GCF_018613065.1). The sequence goes on from NZ_JAGGQW010000050.1 coordinate 54,568, forward strand.
CGGCAACAAGTGGTCCAACTGCATTTGCTACATTATTCATTCCAGCGGAGAAGGCTTCAAACAAGCCCATAAGAACAACTATGATTGCTAATATAGGACCAGCTTTTGACTTATCCATCCATGTTTTAATGAATGGTCGCCTCAACAGTGATGCAGCCAAAATGGCAATAACAAATGCAGCAAAAGGAGTAAGCAGCCAAAACATTGCTATCCACAAAACCTTGCCTACAAAAACCGATTGATAGACTACACCAGCTCCAATAACTGATCCTACTGCCACTTCGCTGGTCGAAAGAGGAATCCCAAAAATGTTGGCAAGGAATAATGATAATGCTGCTGAGGCAAGCACAATCAAGGCAATCGCCGTCGTAAATGTACTGCTAGGGACAATCCCGCTCCCAATAGTCTTTACGACTTCCTCTCCACCTAGCCAAGCACCTAGGAAAACTGCAATGGCACAAAGAGCCAATGCCTTTCTTTTTGCTATTACACCGGCTCCATAGGATATACCCATCGACGCTGCAGCACCACTAGCACCAATATTTACTGCAAAAAATAATCCTATTGAAACCGCAATTATGGTAAGCGTAGGAATGACCTCCTTTACTTAGAGTGCAAACCGCACTCCGTTTTACTGCTTCCCGTCCAACGCCCATCTCGGGAATCACCATTTGTTCCGACGGCCTGTGTACATGGGAAACAGCCAATACTTGGATAGTTTTGATCATGCAATTGGTTATAAGGGAGGTCTCTTTCCCTGATGTACGACCAAACCTCATCCCACGTCCAATGAATTAATGGACAGATTTTTATATTTTTAAATTTATCATCTTTGTTAACGAATTGCGTATCCTTCCTTGTTGGCGACTGTTCTCTCCGAAGACCTGAAATCCATGCATCTTTTGGAGTCAATGCCTCGCGCAGAGGGATGACCTTTCTGATTTGGCAGCATTGGTTTGGATCACGTTTCCATAATGCCGAGCCATATTCTGCTGCTTGTTGGTCTAAACTCAAATCAGGGGTTTTTCGCTCGATTTGTAACTCTGGAAAACGAGCTTCAATCTTATCAATCACTTCATACGTTTCAGGAAAGTGGAGCCCTGTATCTAAAAAAACAATCTGAGCATCTTTTTTTACCTGATAAATCAAATCGATTAATACAATTGCTTCAGCACCAAAACTGGATGCATAGATAATTTTCCCTTCAGGATAATTGCTATATGCCCACTCTAAAACAGACCTGGCACCCTTTGTCTCATCCTGAATAGTGAAGTTTTCCGAGATTTCACTCCAATTATTATAAGTCACTGTTCTTGTCATCCTCTAGGGACCCCCTTTGTCAAAATACAAAAGCTGTCTCCCACCCAAAAAGGTGTAGACCGCCTCAAGTTTTTCTAGTCAGCGAATTTTATTTGATTGAAGACGAACCTTTTCATTTTTCTCAATTTGTACTATTTTTCCATCCTGAACTACTAGTGTAATAGATCCATATTTTAATGTGTCCAGCATACGTTCAATATGTTCCTTTACTTCCTGCCATTCTGAACCTTCCAGATGATTCGCCTCCCTTTAAAAAACTCATTGAATTGTTAAATTAAGATTAATCCTACCATACGCATAGGAATTGTCAATATAATTTATTATAATATTTAAAAAATCCTAGAGTGTTCCAAAATTAAAAAGAGGCATACATTCATTCGAATGTCTGCCTAGTCCTATCCAAGGAACTAAAGACCAGTTCTTATACCGTTTTTTTCTTTTTCAGCATCATTGTAATGAATAGGAATAGAAGTGGTAGAGCCGCTCCCATTAGAATATTTAAGGGGACATATGACTGAAACAGAAATTCATTTATTTCGGAATAGTTCTTGGCGAAAAGTACGGCACCTACACCGATTAACCATCCGAATGGAATGATAAAAGGTTTGTATGTATCGGTTTTGAATATTTGTGCGGTCCCAAGGCACAGCCCATAGAAGAATAAAGAAATACGTATCATTAATCCAACCGTCCAAAAGAGAATCGCAATGGCATCAAAGCGATTGATTACATCGCCTGCTTCAATATACCTTACTTCCGAAAAAGTAGGAAAAGCCATTTTCGCGGCTTCCTCTGGCCCAAATAGTGCTATAGGCCCTGTGATAGGCCCTAAAAAGAAGATCAATGTTAAAAGTGCGCTATAAATCCCTGTTTTCATTAGTTTTTTTGGATTTTGAACATACGGTAAAACCATTCCCATTATTGCAAATTCACCAAACCACCCCATTACGGTGAGCGAGCCCAAAGAAACGGGGTATAACCCGTTACCTAAAAAAGGCAGGAGGTTGGTATAATCCTTTTTTTCATTTATGGTTAAGATTACAACAGCCATGGCGAAAATGAACAAAACCGGCAACATCACCTGGTTCAATCTTCCTAATGTTTCAAGACCTTTATGAACGATATAGATTGATAATAGAAGAATCACCGTAATAAATGCCCACATTGGTGTTTCCATCATAATTCTTTTATAAGCCTCCGCGTAGAGTCTTGTTGCCAAACATGCCATGATAAAAAAATAAAACAAATATAGGAATCCCAGTATTTTCCCAATCCAAGAGAAATGCTGAAAAAGAATTTCAATTAAAGTTAAGCCTGGAAATCGCTGAGAAAGCTTAACCAACGAGACTATTCCAATGAGCCCCAGTGCACTTCCGAATATTCCTGCAATCCAGCCATCTTGCTTACTATGTGCCATCACAACCGTCAAAATAATTAAATGCCCGATGATCGTCAAAGAAGTGATCGCTAACATAGAAGTCTGAATATTACTAATTCTTCCCTTTTCAATCATAGGAAATTCCCTCCAATCATACTAAAACGGGCTTATTGTATTAAATAATTTTGATAAGGATGGAAGCTGGAATTCGTATATCAACACACCACCTAAAACAATTGCTAATCCCAGGATACCCATTTGAATAAACATCACTTTTTTCTCTTTCTTTTTCCAGGAAGTATATAGATGAAAAACTGTTGTGATACCTACTAGTATGATAAATAGTAAGAAGAATAACGTTTTCATTTTTTCCCTCTATTCTGATGTAGTTCCTTTTTGTAAGCCAAATCTTGTTATGGAAAAATCTATGTTTATATCGATGTCTGTATCTTTAAAACCATCCTTTTTCCATGACGAAGCCATTCCCCTCCAATCTTCAGGATATTTCCGTTTAAATTGGTCACCAAAGCCAATGATATCTGTATTCCAGTCATATTTAATCTTTCTAAACAAATCATCTATTTCTTTTCTTACTATTCCTTCAACCTGGCGATTTAGGTTAGCTAAATAATTACTTGAAATAGAAGGGGTTGAACAGGTTATCTCACTGATTTCACCGTCGGCATGAATATCAACATGAAAAACAATCTTCGAATCATTCTTTTCGGGTGAAATTGAGGTGTTTACCTTTCTTATGGTGAGACTAGTGTTCCCTTCACTTGGCCCATCTCCACAAGGAGCAACGATCACATCTTTAACTAAGTCTCCTTTCAGCCACAATAAGCCATTCGTCTCCTCTTTATTCAAGTATCCAACTAATTTCCCTTTTTTAAACACAGCTGTTTCGTTTAAACTTAGTGAAGCCTCTCTACTTTCTTGAGGAATCAGACTTTTACTACTTTCTTTTGCAATGGGTTCCACTTTTCCTGTTTTAGCTAATTCATCATTCTTAATTGAGGTAGATAGTACCCCTGTATAAGGTTCCGTTGAAACACTGCTTAATGCCTCTGAAAATTTACTAAGGTCTTTGACCATGGAAGATGTGGCATACCGATTCGTCGCAAACATGCCTCTTATTTCCAAACCAAGTGTTGGCTTTAACTCTGGTTTTGTGGTAATAATATCCTTTGCCTTCCCTTTTGTTACATAAAGTTGCAAATTCGGACGAAAATCATTTTCTCTTTTAAAATAATCTAAACTTTGCTCCAAGTTTTCCTTAGAAGCAAAAGTGTTTCCCAAAACAAGTACATTCATGTGTCCAAAATAAAGTCTTTTCGGGATTGAACTAGATAATCTGGAAATAGCTTGGACTATGCTTTTACCGGTTGTAGAAATAATTAAAGAATTCTCACCTTTTCCATCCGAATTATTTTTTGATGTTAACGAAAATATTTGGTAAGTCTTTACAATGGATGCTGTGATTTCATATTCTCCTTTTTCATTGATATCAATTCCCATGATATCAGTGACTGCAATTTCCTCTGCCTCATGTGAGCTCCAGCAGCCTGTTAAAGAAATAAGCAAAAAAGAATTAATAACAATGATTATTAAACATCTAAACTTACTGATATTACTCATCCTTTTTCTCCTTACTGCCTACTGATGATGAAGAAGCCTCTCCACTTCGGTGGAAATTGTTGATATGCATACCTGGAATACGCGACTTCATTCCCCACCAAGGAGCCCGAATAAAGACATCCTTCCAGCCCTGATAGAATGCAGGTGATACTGGCGAAAAATAGGGAACACCGAAAGAACGCAGACTAATAACATGGGTTAAGCCGAACATCAGACCAATAAGGATACCCATGAATCCAAAAAAACCAGCCAAAATAAGCAAGGGAATGCCTAACATTCTAATTATTTGGTGAAACGCATAGTTTGGCATAATAAATGATGTTAACGCTGTGATCGAAACAACAATGCTTAAAACTGGCCCAATAATTCCAGCCTGCACCGCCGCTTGGCCAATGATAACTAAAGCAAGAGTGATTATTATTGGACTCCCAAACGTTTTAGGCATTCGCAAGCCAGCTTCCCGAATCAGTTCGTAAGTCATGACCATAAAGATCGCTTCAATTAAAACGGGATATGGAAGACCTTCACGGCTCCCGGCAATTCTCAATAGAAGTGTTGTTTGTAATAAATCGGGATGAAAGGTGGTCAATGCTACATAAAAAGCAGGAAGGATTAAGGTTACAAAAAGCCCCAAAAATCGGACCCAACGAACCATTGTTGCAGCTAGCGAACTATCGTAATAATCCTGACTGGTGTGGAGGAATTCCACAAAAAGGGCAGGTGCTGTCAATACAAAGGGAGACCCATCAATGATAATGGCGACCTTTCCATCAAGTAAGCTCCCACATACTTTATCTGGACGATCAGTATTGTAAATGGTTGGGAACGGAGACCGTTTTGAATCTTGGATTAGAGACTCAATATATTGACTATCTAATATTCCATCAATGTCTATTTTGGAAAGCCGGTCTTTTATTTCTTGGACAATTTCCTCACTAGCAATTCCGGCCATATATAAAATGCCTATTTTTGTATTGGTTTGTCGACCCAGGGTTAGAAATTTTACTTTTAATTGTGGAGTTCGTATCCGTTTACGTACAAGCGCTAGGTTTGTGTCTAAATCCTCGATAAAACCCTCACGCGGCCCGCGAACAGTTCGTTCAGTAACAGCCTCCATTATGGCTCTGCCCGTATATTTAGCCGTTTGCAGCATATATGCCTGGTCTTCATTATCAATCAATAAAATAGTATTCCCTAATAACAACTGTTCAACGATTGTACTTAAACTATTTGAATGTTTAACATTATTAGATAAAAAATTCTTTTTTATGAAATTTTGATTGGTTTGTTTTGTACTGACGGTGTGATGTTCATTGATGGTTACGACATGACTTTCGATTTCGGTTAACAATTGAAGGTCGACCATTCCTGGATGGTAGATTAAACATCCTTCAACATTTGAAATGTCCATGTGTTTATATTCCAGATCTTCACAGGATTCGAACACGCACTTAATAGAAGCAATGTTTTCAATTAGCGAGGAAGATAGAAAACTATACACACTCAAATTTTGCTGGCCACTTACCACAATCTCCACCTCCATAACTAATAGTGTTTTACTTAGTTTTAAAAATATACAACCTACACAGTAATTAATTGAACTAAGGAATAATCTTTGATGTCCTTGCTTTTTCTGCTGTTTGTTGAATCCGTTTGCTTAATGGTTTTTTTAATATCAGTGCTACAAGAAAACTAATGAATACAAAGACAATTAATGAAAGGATATCTTTAAAAACCACCTCTTTGATCATTCCACCGACCGTTTCACGGAGCATGCTTACCGCATAAGTAAACGGCATAAAGGGGTTTAATTTTTGAAAAAAGGAAGAGGTCAAACTAACTGGAAACGTAGCTCCCGAACTAGATATTTGCAGGACTAAGAAAAGGATTGCTAAACCTTTTCCAATATTTCCGAAAACCGAACATAAGGAATACGTAATCGTAACAAACACGATACTGATAAAAATGCTTAAAAGTACAAACCAAAGTTTGTCCACAGCATACGTGTGAATTAAAAACAAATCACCCAGAGCTACAATGGCTGCTTGGAAGATGCCGATCGTCACAAATGTTAGCAGCCTCCCTAAATAGATTTGGTAGCTTTTGTATCTATTCTCAGGGTCATCGACATCTACTTTTAAGGAAGCAATCAGGAGAGTGGCTCCGACCCATAGAGCCAGCATCGTATAAAAGGGGGTCATCGCCGATCCATAATTCGGGATAGGAAATAACCTTTTCGTTTTCAATAGGATTGGGCTCGATAAAAAGTTACTTTCTTTTTGAGGATCATGTTTAAGAAATTGGATTAAATCATTTATATTCACACTGCCTTCAAACTTACGGATTTTATCGGCCGCACTTCTAATTTTAGTTTCAAATCCTGGTAAGTCATTTCGAGCTAAGTCCGCTGCTTTATGAACAACTTTTACAAGTTCGGGAAGCCTCGTTTGAACAAGGTTCCTTGCTCTTCGAATATCTTCCTCCACTTTTGGCAAATCATTCCGCACAAAATCAGCCGCCTTATGTAGTTTCTGTTCAACCCTGGGCAAATCATTTTTAAAAAATAAGGCTGCTGAATTTATAACCCGGGTTGCTTCGTCCACTTTCTGTTGAATGCCAGTCCGAGTTTCATAGATGCTACTATGGATTTTTACTAACTCCTCGTACAATTGGTCTAATTGCTCTTGATTTGCTGTAGTATCTACCTGTTTTGTATCTTTAACGCTTTGGATTGCTTGTTTAAGTTTCGTTTCTATCTCGTTTAAATTCGAGACTACTTCTGAAATAATATCGGTGGTACGCTGAATATCAGTAAGTTTCCCTTGTAGTACAATCACTTTGTCCCCGGCGTCCTTTATAATTGGCAAACTAGCTTCAGCCTTCAAGATACTGGTGCCGGCCTGCTGGATTTCGGGTATTCTTTGTTCAAGCTCAATAATTTTCTGTCCCTTTGCTTGTATTTCGGGCAGCCTCTCCTCCAGTTCTATCGCCTTTTTTCCCATTTCCTCAATCTGCGGTAATGCTTTTTCCAATTCAAAGATTTGTTTCTCAACATTATGAATGGATGGCAATGCTTGCTCAAGCTCAATACCTGCTCTATAAAATACAGAGAATAATTCATTCCCCACCGTTTTAATAAACGCCTGACTAATTTGCGCCGTAACACTCGATGCCCCTGAGTTTGCAATTTTCGGCGCCACGGCATTGATTTTTTCGTTAACAGCGAACTCTATGTTTGGTTTTTGGGGGTTCACTTCTAAAATACTCGTAAGTTTCTTTGAAAAATCCTTTGGGATAATGAGATATGCATAGTAATGCCCTTTCTCTACGCCACTCTGTGCATCGCCCCGATTCACAAAAACCCAACCAAGCTGGTGATTCTTTTTTAGACTTTTTACAGTATCATTTCCAACATTAAATTTCTTCCCACGAATTTCCGCTCCTTCATCCTCGTTGCTAACAGCTACCCGAATCCCCGATGTATTGCCGTAAGGGTCCCACATCGATTTGATATTAACCCATGCATAGGCAGAAGGCAGGATCATTAGTGCCCCAATTAACAAAACTACAGTTGGAACTCTAAATATATTTCTCCAATCTGTTTGGTAAATATGAAAAATCTTTCCCACTATTTCCCCCACCTTTCACTAGTAGTCCATGATCTTATCTTCCTACTATGTACAGGAAAAGATTCAGGAAATAGAAACAAAATACACAAAGAGGGCTGCCTAAGAAAATTTACTTAGGCAGCCCTCTTTGTTTTATTTACTTATTGGGTTCCACATCAGTCGTGGGATTATAGTTATATTTTGAACGGTCGACAGGAATAAACGTTTCAGGTTTGTAGAAACGTAATAAATCTCCATTTACAACTTTATCTGATAGCTTTAATTTATATTCGACGATTTTCTGATCTTTCTTAGCTTCTTCGGTTTTAGATTTTTCTAATTTCATTCCCGTTTTGGAATCATAGAATTTACCATCAATAGAGGTGATAGTTGAACTTACAAAGCCTCCATCTCTGAAAGGAACTACATCATCATGCTGTTTAGATAATAGGTCGGTTCCAAATTGAACATACTCTTTTGTGTCCGTGCCAAGCAAATGAAGAAGTGTTGGAAGAAGATCGATTTGACCACCGTACTCGTGGTTTACTCCACCTTCCATTCCTGGTACACGAATAAATAATGGCACTCGTTGTAAGCCAGCATTTTCGAAAGGAGTAATTTCTTTTCCCATCACCTGTTCCATTGCTTTATTATGATTTTCTGAAATTCCATAATGATCACCGTACATGACAATAATCGAATGATCATATAATCCTGATTTTTTCAGGTAGTCAAAGAATTGCTTCAATGCTTCGTCCGCATATCGTGCAGTTTGAAAATACCCATCAACCGATTTATCACCCGTTGTACCTGGTGCAATCGTTGCGTCTTCTTCATTAATCGGGTACGGATAATGATTCGATACGGTAATAAATTTTGTATAGAATGGCTCTGGTAAAGATTCCAAAAGTGGAATCGATTGTTCATAAAATGGCTTATCCATCAGTCCATACTCTGCTAGATCTTTAGAATCTATTTGATAGTAGTTTGAATCAAAGAACTTGTTAAAACCAAATGATTTATAAATTTCATTACGATTCCAGAAGCTTCCTGAATTCCCGTGAAATACAGCAGACGTATAGCCTTGCTGACCTAGTATTGCGGGAGCAGCTTCATATGTGTTTAAACCTTTTGTCGTATATGCTGACCCTTGTGGTAATCCATATAATGAATTTTCTAACATGAATTCAGCATCAGATGTTTTACCTTGACCTGTTTGATGGAAGAAATTATCAAAGTAAAGCGTATTTTGATCTTTCGTTAATGAATTTAAAAATGGTGTTACTTCTTCCCCATTCAACTTGTAATTAATAAGGAAGTTTTGCATTGATTCAAGATGAAGATAGATTACATTCATTCCTTTTCCAGCACCAAAGTAAGCTGGATTTGGCTTTGCATAATTCGATTTTGTATAGTTAACGACTTCAGTAATATCATCACTGCTCGCCATAACCCTTTGAGCGGATGCTTTCGTACTTTGAACTGCATCATAAATGGTGTAATTGTACATACCTAAATACTTCACAATATAATTACGGTCAAATCCTCTGGTTAATAATTGAGGGCGGTCTGTTTCAGCTAGGGCTAGATTCGCACTAGAAATCGCAAGAGCCATTGAGAATAATGCTGCGACTTTTCCGCGATTCATGTCATTAGCATCAATTTTCACAAAACGTAAAACAAGTAAGGCAGCCAAAATAATGATATCAATGAAGAATAAGAAATCATACGGTTTTAATAGGGATGTCACACTTCCGCTTACATCGCCAAAATTTTGTGTCTGCGTTAATGTTGGTAGAGTAATAAAATCATTAAAGAAACGGTAAAATATGATATTCGCATATAATAAAATCGATAAAAGAAAATCGATGACAATCAGCCCAATATACTTTTTTCTACCTTTTAAAAAGAAAGAAAGTCCTAAGAAAAGTAAAGCAGAACCGAGCGGATTTATAAATAATAGAAACTTCTGAAGTGAATTTTCTATTCCTAAGTCAAATTGTGTTAATTGAACGATATATGTCTTTATCCATAGGAAAAATACAGTCAAAAAGAAAAAGCCAACATATTTATTAAAAATACTTTGACCTTTTTGAAATACGTTATTCATATAGCACCTGCCTTGTAGTCTATTATTATATAATTTTAGTCATTATTTTAAATTTAATGGGTAGATACTGTTCCCAATAGTCTATCATCTATATTAGCATTTAAATATGAACAATCCATGAATATTTCAAAAAATGGTTAAATCACCAACACAAGAACATTACTATACTCCTTTTTTTTTTAATGTCAAGGACTCGGTAAAAAAATAAGAAACTGACCCTACCGTTAATGATGCGTTAACGGAGAATCAGTTTCTATTCATTTTATTTTACTTTTGCTTCTTTTCTTTTCGCTTCATTTTCATTAGTGTTTCATACACAATCGGTACAATTACTAAGGTAAGCAGTGTCGAACTTGTCAGTCCCCCGATGACTGTGACACCTAATCCCTTTGAAATAAGTCCACTTCCCTCCATACCGATTGCTAGTGGTATAAGTGCACCTATTGTCGCAATTGCTGTCATAAGAATTGGGCGAACACGTGTCCCGGCTGCCTCAAGAAGGGCTTCTCGTGTCGATAATCCATCATTTTCTTTATGAATGACACGATCAATTAATACGATTGCATTCGTTACAACAATCCCAATTAACATCAAGGCGCCAATCATTGCTGAAACACTTAATGTTTCGCCAGCGATCAATAATCCTAATAACCCACCGATAATTGTAAATGGCAACGAGAATAGAATCGCTAGTGGTGCTAAACCTCCACCAAATGTAATAACGAGAACTAGATAAACAATTGCAATGGCTGCAAGCATTGCTAAGCCTAACTGTGTAAAGGATTCAGCAATATCTTCTGATACACCGCCGACAGATATATCCACGCTCGATGGCATTTTTAACGTATCTACTTTCTTTTGAACTGCCTTCGAAACTTTTGATACATCTTTAGTGGTAATTTCTGCACTTACACTTGCATAAATACGACCATCACGCCTTGTAATCGTGTCAGAAGTGTTTCCCACTTTAACGTCGACGACATCCTTAATCGGAACTGTCGTACCCATAGGGGATTGAAGCGTTTTATCTGTCAATTCATTAATATCTTCATATTCATCTTTCTCAACCTCTAGATAAACATTCATTTCTTTGCCGTTATTTTCAATCGTTGTCAATACTTGACGCTGGCCATTTCCAGCTAGACCCATTCCAACCTGTGCTGCAGTAAGTCCTAATTGACTTAACTTTTCCTGATTAGGAACTAATGTGTATTCTTCATACGTATCCGAGATACTCGTTTTCACATTCCTAAGGGATTCGTTTTTCTTAAAAATCTTCGATATATTGTTCACGACTGGTTCAATTTCATCCATATTGTCACCATAGACGTTAAACGTTAGAGCATTCGATGATCCCATGCCAGAAAAATCTTGGCTTGCCCATTCACCTTTATCTTTTCGTTTCTTTAGGTCATTGATAACCTTTTCGGTTTCATGTGAAAAGTTTTTAGTATCTTTGTCATATTCAACAAAAAACATGGCAGAATTACTTTGCCCTGGATTCATTGGATTTTCTCCGCCAACAGAAAACTGAATGGTTTTTACTCCTGCTCTCTGCTCAAAAAATCCCTCTGCTTCGGTTGCTATCCTTTCAACTTCATCCAAAGTTTGACCTGGTGCTGGTTTATAAGTGGCAACAACCATTTTTTGTTCATCAGAAGGAAGGAAGCTTACCCCAATGATCGGTACAAGGAACAAGCTGCCAACTAAAAGTAAGATAGCTAACCCAAAGGTAATAATTTTATGGTTTAACGACCAATTAAGAACCTTTTTATAATTAGTAGCTAATTTACCAGGTTTATTTTCAACATGCTCTTGTTTTAATGATATCCCTTTTTTAAATAAAGAATGAGCCATCATTGGTACAATTGTAATGGCTACTAAAAGAGAAGCCATTAATGCGAAGACGATTGTTAATGCAAATGGTAAGAACATCTCCCCTACTGGTCCTTTTACTAATCCTAATGGCAGGAATACAGCAATTGTTACCATCGTTGAAGAAAAGATCGGCATAAACATTTCTCTAGTGGCCGCCACAATTAATTCCTTACCACTAAGTGATTCATTTTTAAGAGACATTCGTCTAAATATATTTTCGATGACAACAATTGAATCATCAATAACTCGACCGATCGCAACTGTCATTGCCCCGAGTGTCATCATATTTAGCGTAATATCCATTTGTTTAAGAAGTAAAATAGCTATTAATATCGATAAAGGAATCGAAATGACTGAAATAATTGTTGTCCGAAAATTTCTTAAGAAAAGCAATATGATAATCATGGCAAAGATTGCACCAAATATTGCTTTATTTAGCATTGTTGCAACCGATTCTTCGATTGGTTTCCCTTGATCAAAAATCGTTGTTACTTTTAACCCATCAATCTTAGCTTCAAAACCACTTAGTTTTTCTTTTACTGCGTTAACAACATCTACAGTATTTGCATCTTGTGCACTTGTAATTTGCACACCGATTGATTCCTCACCATTTGTCCTGGAAATAGATTCGGCTTTCCCTACTACTTCAATTGTTGCTATATCTTTAAGGTCTACAGTAGGAATCGAAGGTGGAACCTGTGCTATTTGATTGCCTTGGCTAACTTGGCCGCTTGTCATACCTTGTTGTACCTGACTTTGTTGACCACCCGTCATTCCTTGCTGTGGTGCACCTGTAGATGGGACTACGGGAATTTTTATTGCTTTTAGGTCATCGATCGATGTCACATTACCATCGACGACAACTGACTTTTGCGTATCTCTAAATGTGTATAAACCTAATGGAAATTTAACGTCTGTGGCTTTAATTAAATTCTTGATTGTTTCTTCGGTTAATCCATATTTCTTTAATTTAGTTTCATCAAATTTCAATTGAACTTCGTCAACTTGCTGCCCTGATATTTGAACGGTTGATACTCCTTCAACACCCTCAAGTTCTGGAATGATCTCCTCTTCAGCTGTTTTTGTTAATCCTGCCAAAGATTGTTCTGAATTTGTAATACTTAAGGACATGACTGGAAAGCTTGAGAAACTCATCCGGGAAACTTTTGGTGCCTTCACTCCATCAGGAAGTTCTAAATTGCTTAATGCTTCTTTTACTTCATTTTGAGCTTTTTCCATATCTTTATCAAAATTGTATTCTATTTGTATAGATGAAGCATTTTGAAACGAAGAGGAACTAACAACAGAAACCCCGTCTAAATTCTCCACTCGTTTTTCAATTGGTTCTGTAACTTTTTCAGCTACTTGTTCTGGCGTCGCACCAGGATATACCGCCAAAACTGAAACAAGTGGTGTGTTGATATTTGGAATAGTTTCGAGTTTCATGTTCATCCCTGAATACAATCCAGCAATTGTAATAATAATGGTTAACAGCCATACGGCAAATTTGTTTTTCAATGAAAACTGAATGATTTTTTTCATACTTCTCTCCTTATTATGCCTTGTTGACATTTTGGTTTGATTGGAATAGGATTGACTATACGGTCACAATAGATTTAATCATACTGACCAACCGGTCATAAGTCAAGAAATATTCATTATGGCATAGGAACATCAATTAATGGAGGGTTTATTTTGACAGAAAAGGAGAAAGTTATTATAAAATCAGGGATGAAGCTTTTTGCTCAAAAAGGTTTTTCCTCGACGTCTATACAAGAAATTGCTACTGAAAGTAATATTTCTAAAGGAGCTTTCTATTTACATTTTAAGTCCAAAGATGATTTATTACTCGCAATTCTGGAATATATATTTGAAACAATTGAATCAAGTAGATTAGTTTTTGAAAACCAAGAATTGTCCCCCCGAGAAAAATTCATTAAGCAAACCTCTGCTTTTTTTGGAACCTTTATCGGACATAAAGAGTTTTTAACAATGCTCTCCAAAGAGCAAGCGATCCCAAGGAATGAAGAAATTAAAAAGCTATTTTATAAAAAGCGCTTTGAATTCCATTCATTATATCGCAAAGGATTAGTTTCTATTTATGGATCAAACACAGAGCCTTTCTCAATTGATCTGGCATTTATTCTTGAAGGGTTGTTTCAATCGTATGTAGGGTTATTGATAATGGAACCAGCGGAGTTTGAGATTGAAGAGTTATCCCACTTTTTGATGCGAAGAATGGATAGTATCGTAAAAGATATTTCAAACGAAGAACCCTTCTTAACTGAGAAAAAGCTGGGAAACATTATCAAAAACTCTAAGCAATTTTTTGAACCTGTAAATCTAAATAATATTGTTGAAAAGATGAGAAATGAAATCGATCAAATGGAAAATAGAGAAGCGTTGGAAATTTCACTGGATGTCCTTGAAGAGGAAATGAGTAAACAGAGCCCTCGTCTTCCTGTCATTAAAGGGATGCTTTCTAACTTTAAAGGAATTCCAACACTTGAAAAATACACCAAGGAAATTGCTGATTTTTATGACTTTGACATATAAAGGATATATTTCAACTATCCTTTACTATAAAAATTATTGACTGACCAGCCAGTTTTATTGTATATTTTATGACGTTACTTAATTAATAACATCCAGATAGGAGAAAACGATATGGAGATAGAAGAAAAACAGATAAACACAAAATTAATCATTACCGGCTTAATTATTGGTATGTTTTTCAGTGCTTTAGAACAAACCATCGTAGGAACAGCCATGCCTACGATTATTTCAGAATTAAATGGCTTCACCATTTTTGCATGGGTTACTACCGCCTATATGATCACATCGACAACGGTTGTACCAATCGTTGGGAAACTATCTGACTTGTACGGTAGAAGGTTCCTCTATTTAATCGGAACGATTATCTTTATTATTGGTTCAGGTCTGTGTGCAACTGCAACATCAATGGAACAGTTAGTTATCTATAGAGGTCTTCAAGGGATCGGCGGCGGGATGATCATGCCCCTGTCTCAGACTATCATTGGGGACATCTTTACTGCTGAACAACGGGCCAAGTGGCAAGGAATTTTTGGTGGACTCTTTGGTTTAAGTTCAGTTATCGGTCCTTTCTTGGGTGGATTAATTGTCGATAGCATTAGCTGGCACTGGATATTCCTGATTAACGTTCCCTTTGGACTACTTTCCGCTATTTTAATCTTTATAGGATTCAAACACGAAACAGTTGCAAGTAAAGGCAAAGTTAATATTGATTATTTAGGGATTATCACATTAATTCCTGCCATTGTCCTATTATTGCTAGGTTTGACATTCGGCGGGGATAAATTTGAATGGGCCTCAACCACATCCTTCCTTATTTTCGGTGGTTCCATTATGCTGCTTATCATTTTCGGTATCATTGAACGAAAAGCAATTGAACCAATCTTGGATCTTTCATTTTTTAAAAACCGAACATTTGCAACGATGAATGCTTTAGGATTTTTACTTGGGCTTGGTATGTTTGGGGCCATTATGTTCGTACCTATGTACATGCAAGGTATTCTTGGTGTTTCACCAACCCAGGCTGGTTCTACTATGACTCCAATGATGATTGCTATGATTGCTGCAAGTATAATTGGCGGGCAACTATTACTAAGATTTAGCTTTCGCTCTGTACTAACAGCAGGTATGCTGCTTGGTGCTTTGGGATTCTTTTTAATGAGTACAATGGGCATTGATTCCAACGAATACACTGCTTATGCATATATGGTTGTTCTTGGTTTAGGGATGGGCTTAGTGATGCCCACATTAATGATTGCGATTCAAAATGAATTTCCAAAATCCCAACTGGGAACTGTTACATCAGCTTCCACCTTCTTTCGCTCCATAGGTGGAACAATTGGGATTACCGTTTTAAATTCTATCATGAATCACACACTTAAAGGTGAAATGGTTACTGCAGCTAATGATGCTGAAAATCCAATAGCACACCAAGCATTAACAGCTCTTTCAGAAAAAACCGATTCATTATTTAGTTTACTGCTCAATCCGAGTCTTTTAAAAATGCCTGAAGATATCCAAAATAGCGTGATTCATGCTATTCAAATTGCCTGGTCCGATTCTTTTTCTACGGTTTTCTTGACAGGGCTCATCTTTATCGCAGTCGGGGTTTTTGTGGCTCTTGCTGTTGGCAAAGGTCGTATAAAAAGAGATAGCGAACTTAATGAAAGCGGCGAAAAACAAGTGACATCGTTTAATCGAGATGCAACTGAATCATAAGATGAAGAGGGATTCAAATTGAATCCCTCTTTTTCTATGTAAAATATTCTATTTTTGCTTGCGGAAAATAGGTGTTAATATATCTGCCAAGAGTATCTTTTATATCTTCTTGCTCTTCATTCGTATAGACGAATTTACCAATCCCGTAACGTCCCCATTTCCATTTCCTTTTTGACTCATCGAGTTCAAGTTTTGTCATCGGGTAATTTTTTTGAATCACACGCTTAGCTGGTTTTGTAAAACGATGCTGAATCATTTCAAAGGTTAAATCCTGTTTAGCCGACTCCGGAAGTTCCGCCTCCAGCTTTTCTAACATTTCTTTATATCCTTCCTTCCATCCTTCATGCAAATAAATAGGAGCAATAATAAATCCTAATGGAAACCCTGCTCCAGCCACCTTTGTAGCTGCTTCTATTCTTTCGGGCAACCTTGAAGTACCTGGTTCAAAATTCTTGATTATATAATCATCATTTATACTAAAACGAAAGCGGGTTCTTCCATTATGTTTAGCATCAAGTAAATGGTCCACATGAGCAAATTTAGTTACAAAGCGGAGCTTGCCATATTCAGATTGTCCGAAAAACTCTATCGCCTTTTTTAATGTATGGGTCAAATGGTCAACGCCTACGATATCGGATGTACAGGAGGCTTCAAACCTGGTTGGATTAGGTGCACGTTCTTTCATGTAATTCTCTGCAGCCTCAAAAATATCTTCAAGATTGACATAGGTACGAATATAAGGTTTACTGCCCATAGTTGTCTGTAAATAGCAATAATGGCAATGGCCCATACATCCTGTCACAAACGGGATGGCATATTCTGCAGATGGTTTGGAGGTATCGAACTTTAATGTTTTCCTTACCCCAATGACTAACGTGGATTTGGCGGTGCGGTATTTTTGAAAATCATTATCGCCAGGTAAATTTCTTATTTGATTGTGTGAAGTTGTTTCCCTTATTTCAATGCCCATATGTTCAAATTTGGCAATTAACTCTTTCCCAAGTGGATATTCCAGTGCACTTGGTTCAACGTAAACGAGTTGAGGAACAAAAGGCTTAACCATAATAATCACCCATCTCTGCCATTCCAAACGCCTCCTGATAAGCAGATTCCGCCTCATTTGCCGACAAATAGACCGCAATTTCATCTGTTAAGGGATAATAGGTTTCGTAGACAAAAAGTGCTAGTTGATCAGGGTTCTCAGGATTCTGCACAACTGCGGCTTCTTGGATATTGGCTACATCCTGTGCATGCGGGTTCCGAATAATTATATGTACGATTTATCCTGGTTGGTATAATTCCATTTTTCCACCTAATCCTTTCATATCTAGGTTTTCTATTGATATTATTCACCAGTGTAGATTTTTAAGTGGAACGAAATATTTCCATTTCCAACGTAGAACCTACAGCTTTAATGAAAGAGCATTGATTGAAGAATAAATTTTGAATCTAAGGGAAAGGTAATGATAAGTTTGTAAAATTAAAACTAGGGGATGCTGCCAGTGGCAATTTTTGTGTATCAGACATTTGAGATCAAACAGGATAAATTCCAAGAAGGTATTGAAAATTTAAAGGAACTAAAAACATTCAGAAATGAGAATTATGATCAAAATGTGGAGATTTTAACACCCGTTTCAGGTGAGGATCATACATACGCACTACTTACCAAATATGAAGGCTTAGCTGAAATGGAATTACAAAACAAAAAAATGTTTGAGGATGAGGAATACTTAAAGCTTATTGGAGACTTTTTCCTACAAAATATTGTTCAAGGCAGTATGTATACGCAAATTTATCGTGCTCTTAGTGAGAAGAAAACTGATAAAAAACAATCGTAGATTTTTGTAAAAGAGTGCCGGTTAACTTTCGGTAGTCAATAACCCCTATTGACTATAGTAACCTTCCTTTTTCCTCATTATCAGTCGTCAATAACCTCAATCGGCTCTTTTCAGATTTTTAATATAAGAAAAACACGGCTGTTCACTGCCGTGTTTTTTCTTGTTCATCCTATGAAGAAGACTTAACCGTTATTGTTTTATTCTATCTTCCGAAGAGGTTCCCCTAAACATTCCAAAAAGAAAGCCTACAACTAAACCGATAAGGGCAGGAATAATCCACCCAAGTCCTTCCATGTAAAAAGGAAGAATATCAAGTACCCCACTCCATTTATTTGCAAGGAAAGTTTTATTAATCGTATCTATGATACTAAAAAGGGCAACAAAACTTACAACAAAGATATAAATCTGCGGATATCTTTTGATAAAATCATCGATGAGGCCTAAAAAGATAATTACGATCGCCAACGGGTAGATCATCCCAAGTATCGGAACAGAAATCTGTAATATTTGCGTTAATCCTAAATTTGCAATGGCGGTACTCAGAACAGATAAGATAATAACCCACTTCTTATAATCTATTTTTGGTATGGCATTTGCGAAAAATTGACTGCAGGAAGTAACTAAACCAATGGACACGCAGAAACATGCAATTGTAAAGACTAAGCCTAAAATAAAGGAGCCGCTTTGACCAAATAAGTAAGTCATTACATTAGATAATATTTGTGCTCCATTTTCCGTTTGTCCCAAAGACGAACTTGCCGCCCCTAAATACCCTAATATCAGATAAATCACGGTTAGCAGTAATCCAGCCCCTAATCCTGCGTACATCATGTATAAAGATCTTTTTTTGTTGTCGTGGACACCTTGTGCTTTTAATGTGTTTGATATCACGATACCAAAAGCTAAAGCAGCCAGTGCATCCATAGTTAAATAACCATCTAACACCCCTTGAAATACAGGGTTTGTCTCATAATTTCCCTTCGGTACCGCAAATGAACCTATTGGGTCAATTAAGCTCTTTATAAAAATAATCGTAATTAAAGCCAAAAGAATAGGAGTCAATAATTTCCCGAAAAGGTCAATAAGTTTCGACGGAAACATACACAACCATGCCACTAATCCAAAAAAGATGATGCTATACACTAACAAAGAAACAGGGTTGCCTACTAAATGTTCTGGCAAAAAAGGAGCTAACCCCATTTCAAACGCAAGACTCCCTGCACGAGGAATAGCTAGTCCAGGTCCGATA
Organism: Bacillus sp. ISL-7; assembly: GCF_018613065.1. The sequence continues at coordinate 73,859 of NZ_JAGGQW010000050.1, forward strand.
GCGATATAAATCAAAAATGGGAAAATGAAAGCAAAAAAAGGATGAACCCTTTGGTTTAGCTCGTTAAAGCTTCCTGCCTTTGCAACCGCTATAACGCCTAAAATAGGTAGTCCAACAGCTGAAACTATAAAACCAGCAAGAGCTGTCCAAAGATGAGTACCCGCTGATTGCCCCAGAAAAGGTGGAAATATAAGGTTACCTGCACCGAAAAACATTGAAAAAAGCATAAAACTAATAAAGACAATTTGTTTGGCAGAAAAATTCATTAAAAATCTCCTTTAGGATAAAAATATTATTCCATAATAATAAACTATATTTGCCCTTTGTTGGTATATTTATTTTTAACAATTAATAAATAAAAATCCTCTTTCATATTTTTTCGAAAGAGGAAATTAACTGTTTCTTTATCTAATTCAAAAATAATCTGAGAAATATGGAGTCTGTCGTTCAATTAAATTTTCCAATATCTCCACGGTTTGGTCATTGCTGGTTAATCGGCCGATAGCTGCCAAATAGGATGGTCGTTTGTACCCGAGTAACATTGTCGTCAGTGTCTGGATATCAACAGCCACTAGAGGCTGATCCTCACTTTGAGTTAGTTCTCCCTGACCTGTGGCGGAAACATGGAGTGTGAATAACCCCTGGTTCCACTCAAGTAGTGGATCATTAAGCAAAATCGTCAGGTTTATATCTATGCCTGGTTCTCTAAACGGGTATTGATTTATAAACTGTTTAACATCCACAATTCTTGCCATAAAATAGGGTGCGATTGTTTCTTTAATATCCCCGTCTTCCAGCCAAAATGCCAATGGTTCATCCGTATAGATGGCCCCTAAAACTTTTGAAACCATAGAAAAATGGGCACTGATGAAATTCCAGAGTCCAATCCGTGCCTCTTCATTCATATAGACCATTTCTTTTATATGAAGCACATCATGTGAAATCCAGTACAACAAATACCCTTGGGGCTGGTGGGAACTATCATAATAAACAGCTGCTGTTAAATCCTCCAAATCCCATCTCCAATACTCCTCCCAGGCCAAATTATTTCGAATCATAGCGGCATGTCGTTTACTAGAAAAGAGTTTGTAAACCGTTTTAATATCAGGATGATCGGTAGTTAGCCGATCAACATAGCCTGACACTTTTTTTACCTTAGGCAATTGATAGTCTTTGACTTCGAAGGTCATCTTATCGGAAATGATCTCCCAACCCCTTTTTCGATAAAAAGGTAATGAATATGGATATAAATAGGAAATCGATTGTTTTCTTTCTTTCATATCTGCAAGCGCTTGCCAAATCAACTTATTCATTAATCCCAAATTTGCGTATTCCGGATAGGTGCCTACACCTGTCAAGCCTCCCATCTCAAATGTTCGTCCAAAAATATTTATTTGAAAGGGATAGACAGCTACTTGGGAGATTAATTTTTCACCATCAAACCAACCCAACACATCTGCCTGTTCCAAAACAGGCAGTTTTGCTAATGCTATTTCACGTTCCTCCCAACCCACTGTTTGTAAGTCTTTTTTGGTCACTTGGAACACATAACGCAATAACTCGTTGAACTGCCTCCAATGTTTCGGTTCCACTTTCTCCATCTTGAGCCTGTCCAATCGACTCATACCATTACCTCCAAAAATTTAAAATCTTACTCTATGTAAAGGTTTTTATATTAAATTTGTGTAATTTTCTTCTTTTTCATCCGTTTTATTTTTGGTATTAATAAAGTGTTTTTGTTTTTATTGTTATACAAAAAAAGTTGCTCATCAATTGGAGCAACTAGTTTATATTTATTATTTAATTCCAAGCGCTTTTTTCGTGGCTGGCCCCACAACCCCATCCACTGTTAATTTACGGGCCTGTTGAAATTTGCGGACGGCACTATCTGTGTTTGCTCCAAAGACACCATCTACACCTTTCGTACTGTATCCAAGTGAGGTCAGCTTGCGCTGAAGCTCTTGGACGGCAGGACCCCGACTGCCTTTTTTAAGGATTTCTCCACTAGAACTAACAGGAACAGATGGTGCACTAGACCCGCCATTAACTTTATACCCATTGGCTGCCGCAATTGCATTGAAAGATTTCCCTGACGATGTGATGATGACTGTGGTACCATTTGGAACTTGATTAAATAGCCATTCTACCTCATTATCATACATCCGAATACAGCCGCTGCTTACGTACCCTCCAATGGAGGCTGGATTGTTGTTACCATGAATCGCATATGTTGTCCCCCAAGTTCCACGAGCATTTAAACCGAGCCAGCGGTTACCGAGTGGATTTCGAGGGTCTCCACCTGGTATATGCCCCTTATAGTATGGCCTGTTCTTAATCTTAACTACAATTTTGAACCTGCCTTCTGGTGTATACGATTTTTTTCTCCCTGTTCCTACTTTGAACTGTTTTATAAACTTACCATTTTCAAAGTATGCGAGCCGATTGATAGTCTTGTTAATGATAATAAATTTTCCACTGGAAGCTGCAGAACCTGTCGGGACACCAACAAAAAAACTAGACAACATAAAAAAAGCAAATACAAAAAGAATTAACCACTTTTTTTGCAATCTAACCCCTCCAATACGACATAAATACTCATCCGTGTATCTTATGTCGGAAGGGCTTGTACAAATTACAATTTTGTTAAAGATATTACAATTTGGGCTAAAAGTAGTTTAGTGCAATTTTTCCCACTTTACGGGAATCAGAAACACCTATTAATCTTATAAGAAAACCGCAAAACAAGGTTTTGCGGCCTATTGTACTCCATCCTTTTCAATCTAAAGCTTTGTTCTTAAACTCCACAGCTCTGGGAAAAATTGCTGATCAAGGACTCTTTTTAAATAGGTCACACCAGACGACCCACCGGTCCCCTGCTTATGACCAATGATTCTTTCCACCGTACTCATATGATTAAAGCGCCATAATTGCTGTTGATTGCCAATATCTACTAACTTCTCTGCCAACTCGTATAAATCCCAGTATTGATCGACATTTCGATAGACTGTTAGCCATGCTTCTTCGACACTAGCATTCGGCTCATAGTTTTTGGACAAATCCCGATGGCGAACCTCATGATCAATAGGTAAACCACGTGCAACAAGAGCATTTATTGCAGCATCATAAATACTAGGTTGATGAAGAGCGTCCTGCATTTTTTCGTATAACTCTGTTTGGTGCTGATAGACTGCTAGTGTATGAACATTTTTATTACCTAATGCAAATTCAATCAAACGGTTCTGATAAGACTGGAATCCTGACGATTGACCCAATTTATCCCTAAACTCCAAATACTCAGAAGGCGTCAGCGTCGATAGAACACTCCATGACTGAATTAATTGCTGCTGAATTCTTGAAACACGCGACAGGATTTTGAATGATGGCTCCAAATCGTTGTTTTGAATATACTCAATCGCCGAAGACAATTCATGAATAATCAACTTCATCCATAATTCACTAGCTTGATGGATAACGATAAATAACATTTCATCATGGTGATCTGACTGCCGATGCTGACTGGATAAGATTTTATCAAGATGGAGATAATCCCCGTATGACATCGCTTTTTGAAAATCTGTTTGAATCGTTTTCTCTAGTCCATTATTTGTGTTTTTTTCTTGTGAATTCATTGTATTAGACCTCCATCATTCTATTGTAGTTAAGTTATTTATGAGAATTTACCTCGTTAATTTACCTTTTTGTTAAGAATAGCATCTGACTCGTTCTTTTCAGGATTGTTTCTTCTTTTATTAAAAATAAAATAGGCTGCAGATAAAAACAGTAACCAAGGAACACCGAATTGTAGCATGATTTTAAAACCTGTAAACCAAGTGGTGATCATTAAACTCAGTAGAAGTACCGCTCCTAATATCGTCAAATATGGAAAACCAACCATTTTAACTGGCAATTTCCGGCCGCCTGCCTTCTCCCACTTTATTCGGAAAAACAAATGAGAAACAAACACCATAAACCACGTGAATATCGCACCAAACATGGAAATCCCCATCATAAATGCGTAAGACGAGTCTGGTAATAATGCATTTACGGCTGCCGCAAGAAAAATACCTAGTGTAGATATAGCAAGAGCACTTAATGGTACACCTTGTTTGCTTAATTTACCTAAAAAAGCTGGTGCATAATTTCCCCGTGAAAGTGAAAACATCATCCGAGTTGAAGCATATAACTGACTGTTCATCGCAGACAGTGCAGCTGTCAAAATAATAAAATTCATAATTCCACTTGCACCTGGGATATTTAAGAGTTCCATAACCTTTACGAAAGGACTTTCCTCCACTCCTGCGGATTTCCATGGAACAATCATTAACATGATGCCGATAGTAATAATATAAAATGTCGATAATCGGAACACCGTTGCTTTCAGAGCTTTTGGTACCGCAATATCCGGTTCCTTCGCTTCTCCTGCTGTTACCGCAATCATTTCTGTTCCTAAAAAGCTAAATAAAGATATAAAGATAGCCACCCACATTCCCCACCAGCCGAACGGTAAGAAACCACCAGCATTGACAAGGTTTTCAGGTCCCATTTCTGGTTTTGCAGAGCCTCCAAAGAAAACGTAGGATCCTAGTAAAATAAATCCAACAATTGCACTGATCTTAATCATCGAGAACCAATACTCAAAAGTTGCAAATGTATTTACACTTGTTGCATTTACATAAATCAAAACAGCTGCGAACAATAATATCCAGACAAACCCAGGCACATCTGGAAACCAGAACTTCATATATACCGCGATTGCACTTACCTCTACCCCAACCGCAAGTACGTTTGCAATCCAATAGCAATAGCGGACAAGATAACCAGCGAACGGGCTAATATACTTCTCAGAAATAGTACCAAACGACCCTGATGTTGGATGGGCAACAGTCATTTCTGATAAACATCCCATTAAAAGTAATACAATGAAAGCACCAATGGCATAACTGATTAATACACTAGGACCAGCTGTACTAATGGCAAGTCCACTTCCTAGGAAAAGGCCCGTTCCAATCGCACATCCCATAGCTATCATTGTAAGTTGATTTGTTTTTAATTCACGCTTCAACCCATTTTCTGAACCATTTCCATTTTTCAAATGAGTTTTATTGTTCGCCATATAATTCCTCCTCGTTCCATTAGGTTAAGCAACAACTTCTCGTTCATTCTTAAACTTTTCATATTGCTTATCAGTCATAATTTTCTTAAGAATTTGGACCACTTCCCAAACCTCTTTATACGAGGTATAAAGGGCAACTGGCGCAAGACGAATGATGTTTGGAGCACGGAAATCAGGTATGACACCATTTTCTTTCAACGCTTTACAAATACGTGCGGCTTCTTTATGCTCTAAACTTACATGACCACCCCGACGGACATCTTCGACAGGGTTTCCTATTTTTAATCCCAAATCAGATAACTCTTGTTCAAGTAGGTCCATTAGAAATTGATTAATTTTAAGTGACTTAGCGCGGATTTTTTCAATCCCTGCTTCTGCAAAAATCTCCAACGCGCCAAGTAAAGGGGCAAGACTCAACACATGTGGTGTCCCGATTTGATAGGCTCCTGCAGAATCAGCCGGTGATAAAGAATGCTCCATGTCAAATTGTTTCTCTTTTTTGGAACCAAACCAGCCGGCAAGACCAGGGGCTGTGCCAAAGTGTTTAGAATTCACATATAAACCTCCAACACTACCCGGACCACCATTTAAATGTTTATAATTGCACCAATACGCAAAATCTACACCCCATTCACTAAACGAATGCGGAATTGCTCCGATCGAATGACATCCATCAAAACCGATTAATATCCCTCTTCTGTTCGCTTCAGCTGTCAGACGCTTCATATCCAAGATTTGGCCGCTTCGATAGAGTACTGTCGGCAAAATGATAAGCGCAATTTCATCAGTCATCGCTTCGATAATATCTTCTTCCTCTAAAAAGCGACCATCCCGACTTTTTACACGAATAAGATGTGTATCGGGATCAAATCCATGAATACGCAGCTGACTTTGAAGTGCATAAATATCTGATGGAAAGGTTAATTCGTCAGCCAAAATTTTAGTCCTTGTTCCTTCTGGCTTATAAAAAGTAGCAACTAACTGATGCAAATTGACGGTTGTGGACCCGGTTACAATCACTTCATTTGCTGAACCACCTACTAAAGGAGCCATCATCTCTCCTAATTTTTCCGATAAAAAAAACCAAGGGTGGTTCCCACTCATCCAACCATCAATTCCATGCTCTTTCCAATCATTTAAGGACTCCAACAGCGTCCGTTCTGCTCTTTTCGAAAGCAACCCCAATGAATTCCCATCCATATAAATGGAATTCGGCTTTATGTAAAATTCTTCTCGAAATCTGTTAAGTATATCTTCTTGATCCAATTGTTTTGCGTACTCTAAAGTGAAAAGCATATTATTCCTCCTCGAATCTTGTGTCATTTTAATTAGGGCATGAAGGGAACTATGATTTGCAAGAGAATGAGACACTGCCTAGATCTGCAAATTGTGCCAAAATCGTATCACCGGGTTGAAAGCTAATCGCTTCCGTTATCGCACCGCTAAGAACGATATCACCTTTCTTCAATCCCCGCCCAGTTTCTCCGAGCTTGTTTACAGCCCAAGCAACCGCAGCAGCTGGATCTCCTAATACGGCAGCACTGGTCCCAGTTGTTGCAACCTCTGAATTTTTAGACATGTATACGCCAATTTCTTTCAGGTTTAGAGCATCCGGCGATACCCATTTGTTCCCTACTATAAATTTGGAGGAAGAACAGTTATCCGCAACGACGTCTACGAGAGTAAACCTGAAATCTAAATAACGGCTATCAATAATTTCGATCGCTGGTGCCACATATTTCGTCACCTTTAAAATATCTTCGGCTGTAACGCTTGTCCCTTGGATGTCTTCATTAATCAAGAAAGCAATTTCCGGTTCTGCTTTGGGATGAATAAAACTGCTAAATTGGACTGGTTCCCATTCAGGTGCAAGCATATCATCCATTAAATACCCGTAGATGGCTTCATGGACACCCATCATCTCTTGCTTTGCCTTACTTGTTAAACCGAGTTTCACTCCAATTCGGCGAAGTCCCTCCTGTTCTTTTTGCTCGATTAATTTTTGTTGTATTTCATAAGCATGCTCAAATGTTAAATCAGGGTAACTAGTGGTGATTTTTTCGACTTCCCGCTTTTCCTTTTCTGCAGCTAATAGGTAGCCTACGATTTCTTGTTCTGTTCCCTGCAATATTGTCATAACGGAACCTCCACTTTTAATAATTTTAATTCGAGAAAAAACTTACTTACTTAAATGTTACAGATACATTACCTAATGGGCCAAAATCTGCTAGTATCGTGTCACCTTCTTTTACTGCAATCGCACCAGAAAGTGCTCCGGGAAGAATTAACTCACCTGCTTTAAGAGTAATCCCAAATTCATGCAATTTATTGGCTAACCATGCGACGGCTTGGGCGGGGTGTCCTAGAGCAGCAGTTCCAGTTCCCGAAGTCATCAGCTCAGCATTTTTATAAAGGACCATTCCTTGGGCTCGCAAATCCAAGCCTGCAATCTTGCTCAGCTTTTTCCCAACGACTACTCTTGCTGACGAGCCATTATCTGCCACCGTATCAACCAACTTGATTTTCCAATCTGAAATACGGCTGTCAATAATCTCAATGGTTGGAACTACATATTTTGTTGCCATTAACACATCTAGATAATTCACATTTGGACCAACCAAGTCTTCTTCCAAAATAAAACCAATTTCCGCCTCAACCTTCGGACTGATAAAATCAGCAATTTTTATCGTTGCTTCATCGGCTATTTTCATAGTATCTAAAAGGTGGCCGTAATCAGGTTCATCGACGCCAAGCATTTGCTGCATTGCTTTACTTGTTAGCCCAACCTTTTTCCCAATCACTTTATGTCCTTCTTTTAACTTTTTACCGATGACTTCGAGTTGGATTTGATAGGCATCGCTTACATCCAACTCGGAAAAACGCTCCGTTAGTGGTGCGACAGAATATTGAAGATTTTCTGCGTCGATTAATTCTTTTGCAATCTTTTCTACTAATAATCCCATTTCTTCCTACACCTTCCTTTTCTATATTAATAGATAAAAAGTGGCCATTCAGCCACCCTTTACTTTTATTCTTATAATTTCATTGTAATCGTCTTGGCCTCCGTGTAAAATTTAAAACTATGACGTCCGCCTTCCCGACCAATACCACTCGCCTTTGAACCACCAAATGGCGTTCTTAAATCACGATAGTACCAGCAATTGATCCAGAATAAGCCTGAATCGATTTGAGAAGCGACACGATGTGCACGCCTTAAATCATTTGACCAAACGACTCCTGCCAAACCATAAATCGAATCGTTGGCAATTTGAATCGCTTCCTCTTCCGTTTTAAATGGAATGACGACTAATACCGGGCCAAAGATTTCTTCCTGTGCAACTCTCATTTTGTTATTTACATCATAGAGCACGGTTGGCTCGTAAAAGTTTCCTTGTGACAATCCTGCCACACGCTTACCGCCTGCAGCAAGTTTCGCACCTTCAGAAATTCCAATTTGCACATAGTTGTCAACCGTTTCTAAGTGACCTTTTGATATAAGTGCACCCATATCCGTAGTTTCATCCAATGGATCGCCCACTTTGATGTTCTTAGCAGCAGTAACAAATTTTTCCAGGAGTTTATCATAAACCGATTCTTGCACCAATAGTCGAGAACCGGCTAAGCAGATTTCCCCTTGATTTCTAAAAATTGCTTCGATTGAGCCTGCGACTGCTTCATCTAAGTCGGCATCCTCAAATACGATATTGGCGGATTTACCACCTAATTCTAATGATACCGGAATTAACTGGGATGCTGCATTTCTCATAACTGTTTTACCAGTGGTACTCTCCCCTACAAAAGAAATCCTGCGAACGTATGGATGAGTGGTCATTGCCGTTCCTACTGTTCCACCTGGACCTGTTAGTATATTCAACACGCCTGGCGGTAATCCTGCTTCGTTGGCAATTTCACCTAACATGACCGCACTGAGTGGTGTATAGGAAGCAGGCTTAACGATCACCGTATTACCAGCAGCTAACGAAGCTGAGACCTTCCAAGTCATTTGCATGAATGGTAAATTCCAAGGAATGATCAAGCTTGTGACACCTGCTGGTGAATATTTGGTATAGCTCATATGCTTGGATTGTTCGTAATGCTCGTGATTAATGTATTTTGCCATTTCAGCAAAGAATCTTAAGTTTGATGCGGCACGCGGGATATCAAAATCTCTGCTTTCTCTAATGGGCTTACCCACATCTAATGTTTCAATTAGCGCTAACTCTTCGACACGTTCCATGACAAGATCTGCCATTCTGCACAAGATCTTTGCTCTTTCTTCGACTGGCATTTTACTCCAAATACCACTATCATAGGTACGCTTTGCGACCTGAATCGCTCTTTCTACATCTTGCTCACTTGCACTAGCGACAGCAGCTAATTTTTGATTTGTGGCTGGATTAGTCGTGTCAAAGGTTTCTCCTAAAATAGCGCTTACATATTCTCCATTAATAAAAAGCTTGGCATCGTTAATTTGAAGTTGTTTTTCTAGGACTTTACTCACCGAGATCACCATCCTCAACCTCTACAATCATCTCAACTTCAACAGCGTTATTGTGTGGCAGCTGGGACATCCCTACTGCTGATCTTGCATGCCTTCCCTTTTCACCAAACACTTCTACCAACAAATCGGAGGATCCATTCATTACTTTAGGATGGTCTTTAAAATCGTGCGTGCTGTTGACCATACCAAGGATTTTAACAATCCTTTTCACTTTGCTAAGGTCACCCAGTTCATTTTTGACTACTGCTAATAGATTAAGCATACATTGTCTTGCTGCTTGATAGCCTACTTCTATCGATACATCTTCACCAAGTTTTCCACGGTATTCATCTGTGCCTTGTCCTGATGTGAAAATAAGATTCCCTGTCCGAACACAACTTACATAATTACCAGATGCGGGCCGGAGTGCTGGAAGCTTTAATCCAAGTTCCTCTAATCTCTCCTCTGGGGTGATCACCTTGTCTATCATCTTCTCATCTCATTTCCTATTAAATTAATAAATTAACCGGTATATTTAAAAATCTTAGTGCATTTTCACCTAACATCGCTCTTTTCTGTACTTCGCTTAGTGTTAAGGTGTCATCAATAATCTTCCCTGGTGGGGTTTCCCGTAGTAAGAATGGGTAATCCGATCCCATGATGACTTGTTCAGCACCAAATTTTTCGACTAAGAATTTAATATTTACAGGGTTATTTACGATTGAATCATAGAAAAATTTCTTGGCATAAAAACTTGGAGGATGCGCCGTGAGCTGCAAATGCGGCCAAACATTCCAACCATGATCAAGTCTAGGGAGAATGTAAGGAAGTGACCCGCCTCCATGAGAAAAACAAATTTTAAGTTTTGGAAATTTCTCAATGACACCTCCTAGGATCAGACTTGCTGCAGCCAATGCTGTTTCACTTGGCATTCCAACCGTATACATTAAGTTATGGGAGGAAAAACGATCTCCACCCAGTGTTTCCCATGGATGAACAAATATTGGAACATTCCATTTCTCACACATCGCAAAGAAATCAATTAATGATTCATCGTCTAAATTTTTGCCATTAATGTTTGTGCCAATCTCAATCCCTTTTAAGCCAAGTTGATGTATACAGCGGTCTAGTTCACGAATCGCTTCTTCGACATTTTGCAGCGGAACCGTCCCTAAACCAATAAACTTGGTGGGATGCTGGGCTACTGTTTCAGCGATGAAATCATTTTGAAATCTAGCCATAACTACCGCTTCTTCTGTAGGCGCCCAATAGGAAAACGTTACAGGAATTGGCGATAAAACTTGTATATCTACATTTTCTACATCCATATCGTGAATCCTTTTTTCTGGACTCCAAACTTGGTCGGTCACTTCTCGAAAAACCTTCCCAGCCACCATTATATTAGCACCGCAAGAGCAAGTAGGCTGGAGTAATGGCCACTTATCGTTTTGGTACTTTTTCGTAAAGTCTGGAAAATTTTCAGGAATGATATGTGTATGAAAATCTACTCGCATTTCCATTCACTCGCTTCTTCGGCCATGATGTGTCCACAGTTCTTACAAGTTCGCAATTCTAAATTACTGTTAAATCCATGAATTGCTTCTTTTACCTGCACTTCGATATTCGTTAATTGGACGGAAACTCGGTGCATTTCATGATCACATTCATCACAGAACCAAACAAAATCCTCTAATTCCCCTTCAGCTCTGTCACGTTCAATAACGATTCCAATTGTATCAGCGACCCGATGTGGGGAGTGGGGAACATTTGGAGGGAGATGAAATACTTCTCCTTCTCTCACCGTAATTACTTCTCTTTTACCTTCCCCATTAATAATTTCAACGTAGCAATCACCTTTCAATTGATAAAATATCTCTTCAGATGGGTCCACATGAAAATCACGTCGTTTGTTTGGACCTCCGAGGACCATGAACATTAGTTCAGAATTCTTCCAAACTACTTTATTATTTACTGGCGGCTTAAGTAAATCCTTATTTTCTTCAATAAATCCCCAAAGGTTAATTGGTTTTAATGGGTTTGTCATAAAATCTTCTCCTCTCAACTTTAAATACAAAAGCTTATCCATTTATTGTTGCAAATTTTTCCTCTGTTGATTTTAATGCCTCCTGCATGAAGACGACTTCTTTGGCTAACGCAGTAATTCTAGTAAGAACCTCAGAATCAATAATTTCATTATCTTTATTAAAATGATCATTATTGACATAGACATAACCTGGTGCCACAAAAGCCCGGAAAAATCCTGCGATTGGCTTCAATTGATTTTCAATCACAAGGAAATGCTGGTACGTTCCACCTGTTGCAACAAAACCAATTACTTTGTTGCGAATATCCTGTGGATTAATTAAATCAAATAAATTTTTGAGTGGACCTGCTAATGATCCCTGGAAAATCGGAGTTCCGATAATATAGAAGTCAGCAGAATTAACAATTTCGAGAACTTTTTTCGTGTCACCTGTATAGGCTGAAGGATTTCGTCCATCACAGAACTGCACATCATAATCTCTTAAATCCAACAATTCTACTTCAACGTTTTGATTATGTTTCTTGACTTCCTCTAATACCTTTTGAACAACAATACTTGTCTTTGCTCCAATAATTGTGCCTGAAATTCCTAATAACTTCATAGAGTGAACCCCCTTCTAATGCTGAGTAGTTATCACATAAACTCATTTACTTTATTCCAGTTTACATTCCAAGTAATGAATAGGACTGCTGGAAATCTCCCTCTGCAATTAACTGACGGATTCTTGTCGATGAAATAAGTTTTCCGCCCTTACAATAAACTGGAGAAGTGATATTAATATGAAAATACTTTTCTAAAAGATTTACATCCCCAGCTCTGTTTTTTCCAAAATGAAAATCAGAACCAACTGAAATCTCTACCGGGTTAAGCTTAGATAATTCACAAATAAAATCTTCAGGGGGACGGGTGGCATACCATTCATCAAAGCTGGCAACGATGATATAATCCACACCTAACTTCGCTATCCTGCTGACCTTTTCCTGAATTGGTGACAAAATTTGAACTCCCTTAAAAAAATTTCGAGGAGGCGGGTCGAAAGTATATACAACGCTAGGAACCTGATAAACTCGACTCTTTTCCACAGCTTGCTTAATCACGGCTTGATGTCCTTTATGGACTCCATCAAAAGCACCAATGGCAATCACCGAACCAGATAATGTCAAAACTCCATCTTTTAGCGTTTGCATCGTTCACACCTCCTCTTACTTTTGATTTACTTTTATAAGCTTGTAACCTCATTTTTTCGATTAAATATTTTCATTGCTTCATCAGCCAGCTCAAAGGAATTCTGCTTTTTGTGGTTGTTATAGAAAATCGCTCTTTTACGAATTGGATCGCCAGTATAATAGCGTTCGTATTGAAGAACTCTTTGTCCAAATGCCTCGCCACATAAATCCCATGCTAGCTTAAAGAGATGAACGCGTTCTTCTGCTGAAACTCCCTCTCTTCCAAGATAATACTTCTCTAGATCCTCTCTTAATTCCGGATTCTCGAAATCGGCATCTGTTGGAGACATTAGTAGGCCACCTGCACCAATGATTTGGATCACTTCAATCGCACGTGGGTACATTTTTGGAAGCAATCCTCGAATTGTTTCTAATGGTGCATAGGCTGGCATCGCTTCCCCAGTAGCAGTTACTTCATGTTCATACTCTGAAATTCTTAGTAATGCCCTAATAGATTCAACCGATTGGACTAATTCTCCTAAATCATTTTGTACATTTAGGTAGGTATCAACACCGATGGAGTCGGCGATTTTACAAGCCACTTCGGTTGCAAATTGTAGTTTGATTAACCCTCTTACACCAGACTGATGGGCTGGCTGCTGAGCGATTCCTGTTTTCGGATAAAGTAAATTTGCTGCTTCAACATTGTTATACAGGAATACACGATCCCAAGGTACTAAAACATCATTAAAGACTAAGACCGCATCCATTTCTTCGAATCTTGATGCTAATGGGTGGTCATAAACAGAACGCGTCCCATCCTGCATTGCTTCACGGCAGATAATGCGAAGACCTGGAGTATCAAGTGGTAGTGCGAACGCAAGTGCATAGCGCTCATCACCAGGCTTAAATCCAGGAAAAGAATAAACAATTACTTCGTCAGTAATCGGTGCAAGGGTAGCTAACATTTTCGCTCCTCTTACAATTAAGCCATCAGGTGTTTCTTTAACAGCACCTAAATGGGTGAACATATCCTGTTGTTCGTGTGACGATTTACTGCGGTCATTTTGCGGATTAATAATTGCATGAGTTAAAAATAAATCATTATCGCGGATATGCTTATAATACGATCGAATGTTTTTTCCCCATTCTGGATTGTATTTGTCCAAGAACTCTGAATTACTCGCCATGGATGTAACGACCACATTTAAGAAATCAGGAGTCCTTCCCATTAAACCAAACGTCGCTTTGGAAAACTCTTCAAACGTTCTTCTCCGTGCTTCTAAATCTTGATAGCTTTTTGGGACCAAGAATGCATTCGAGATTCTTTCTCCCGTTTCTTCACAAAAATGAGTTATGTCCTCTTGATACTTGGAGTCATGCTGCATATCATATAGTTTTGCAATTTGAAGAATTGGCTGATGAAAAACAGGCTCTTCAAAGATATTTTTCACTTTTTTTCCTGATAACCAAACTTCTGGATTTCGGGATTTTAACGCCTCGATATACTGTGCTCCTGTACGAATTCCCATAAAACATCCTCCTTTTATTTCATATTTTCATTATAAAATTGATTTTGTTGAGTCATTGTAGTCTGATTAACATTTTTTCTAAAAAAATAAAATTTTCATTTTATTGAAACAAATAAAGCAACACACATCATTCTAAATACAAATGATATGAGCTGCTTCTTTTTATATATGCTAGACTTCATCCACCCAATATTGATTTTCTATCTTTAATCTTTTACACTGTTGTTAAGTGGTTAACGCATATAAACTTTTTCCTTGCATCTAGATGTAAGCGTTAACAATTTAGTGTCACTATTTTATAGCATTTGATTAATTACATATTTCCTAGATTTACAGTTTTATTGTCTTTTTACATACATTTCACTTAGGAGTTGATTAGTTGGCAATCTTGTTTGACAGTGATATTAATTGGGAATCATGCTTGCAGTTTGGTACTAGACAATTCTTCAAAGAGAAATCAGCTATTTACCAGCAAGGGACGCTCGGGGATGGATTTTATTATATCCAAAAGGGATTAATTAAAGTAACGACTACCACTTCGATTGGAAAAGAGCGTTTGTTAAACATCACTATTCCAGGGCAGCTATTAGGAGTTCAAGCGATGGACCGACAGCCACATTTTACTACCGCAACGGCAGTAAATGACTCTATTCTCTATTTTTTCTCATGTGAACATTTTCAAAAATTAATTAAAGCTCAACCTTCTATCCTTAACATTTTTATCAAAACCGTTATTCATAAAATGCACATATTAGCTGATAAAATTTATTTGGACTCTCTCACACCAGAACAGCAACTGTCGGTGATACTACTAAATATTTGTTACGAATTTAAGAATTACGAAGTTCCTCTCACACAACAAGACCTTACAAAATGCACAGGCTTAACGAGAATCACCTTATATAAGATTATAAAACAATGGAAAGCTAAAGAAATTATTGAGAGTCGTGGTAAGAAGTTTTTAATAAAGAAACCTGATGAATTAAAAAAGCTTCTTGGTAAGGTGATAATATGAAAAATCTTCGATATTCGTGGAGCCCATTTTTAAAATATGGAAAAAAACTAGAGATTGAGGAAAATTCAGTTGTTTACCATCAGGGAAGTGAAGGCAAGGGTTTTTTCTACTTATCTAAGGGTGGGATAAAGATAACCCTTCTCTCACAAGAAGGTGTGGAACGGACGGTGAATTATGTACCAGAAGGAATGCTATTTGGGGAGCACGGTGTGAAAAATGAACCCTATTTAACCTCAGCCACCTCGAGTAGTTCATCTGAGATCTATTTTTTTTCTGATGAGACTTTATTCATGATTTGCGAGGAACATCCTGAGGCAGCGTGTATTTTCACCAACTCACTAATCTATAAATTTAGGATTCTTGCAGAAATTATTTCCTTTCTTAATTCGCCTGTTGAGCAGCAAATGGCCCACTTCCTATTAAAGTTAGTAAGCGAAAATGGTAATTTTTCAATCGACCAAACATCATTTGCCCGTTACATAGGTACCTCTAGAATAACGGTTAATAAAATACTGAATAAATGGAAAAGCCAACAATGGATCCAAATATCAACCCGTACAATTGACATCCTAGATATTAATCAATTAAAAGCTATCCGAGACTCTGGTGCAATCCACATTTCGAACTTGGATGTATTAATGTTATCTCTATAGATAAAAGAAGCAGGCACCATAAAGGTTTCCTGCTTCTGTTCCACTAGTCTTCGAACGATTAAAATAATATTGTCGACAAATATACAACCGTAGTCACAGTAATCATGCTTAGTAATGTAGACAATAAGACCACTTGTGCTGCATATTCTGGGTGATTTCCGTATTCTAAAGCGAAAAGAGCACTGTTTCTTGAAGTTGGGAACGAGCTTGCAATAAATAAAGCCTGTGCCGTCGTTCCATCCAATTTTAAAAGTAATATAATGATCATCGCGATGGAGGGAGAAAGTATTAAACGGCCAAAGAGACTTAGAATAAGTGAGATGGAGAATCGATTTATTTTTAAAAAAGCACTTTGTGCACCGAGCGTAACCAGTGCCACAGCCACAAAGGCATTTGAAATATTTTCAATCGGAGTCCACAAGTATTTTGGGATTTTGATAGAAAGTGAATTAAAAACCAAACCTAACAAAAAGGCATAAACAACTGGATTTTTCATAAATACTTTCATTGCTTGTAAACCTTTGTAATTTACTCTTATTGAATTAAACAACCCATATGTATTGGTAAGAAGATTTTGATAAATCATTACCACCACTTGGATGGATAAACCAAGTGGATTATGCTGAAATACAAGTTGACTTACAGGTAACCCAAAATTTCCAGAATTGTTTAGTATCACACTGTTTTTGAAGGTCGAAGATAGTCTATTATCAAATTTGGCTAATCGAGATATGATGGTACTGAAGAAAATAAGACAAAGACTTTGGATTACTAAGAAAGTAAGAATATTTAAGACTGTTTCTCCCTCCATTTTAGTCTGATAAATGTTGACAAAACTTACAGCAGGCATGAGCAAATAGTTATTTAATTTTGATAATGTATTCATATCAAATGTAATTTTTCTATGTAAAAACGCACCAATTCCAATAAGACAAAAAACAGGTAAAATGACATTTAATATGATAAGAAGTAAAACACTCAAAAATTTCCCTCCAATTAAAACCTAATGCAGCGGGACTGCTAGACTGCAGCATATTGATACATAAGAAACCTCCTTGCTTAGTTGGAGTTTCCAACAAAGCAAAGAGGTTACACAGTCTGTTTAATAGTACCTATATACTTGAAAGTTTAAGATATTTTAGTATCGTTATAGTAAATAACCTCTGAGAGAATCTTACAACCTTTTACTTTATTAAAAGCTTCTAAAGCTTCTTTTTCTGTATTATATTCAAACAACGCAGGGATTTTTCCTTCTGAATAGACAGTGAGTATCCACATAATCATTCATCTCCAGTCAAATTATTAAATGATTTTCATGAGAATTCAGCAAATTTTAATTAAAAGGGAAAAATGGACAAAATTATAGCAACAAAAATCATAGCCGCTGTGGATCCACATGCCCATTTAAAGAATGCTCTCTGCAAGTCTCCGAATTCTTCTCCAACCATACCGACTAATAAGTAAGTCGAAGGTACGAGAGGACTTAATAAATGTACTGGCATCCCCATGAGTGACGCTCGTCCAATTGCAGCCGGATCAATTCCATATACACTTCCTGCTTTGGCAAGTAATGGCAAAACACCGTAATAAAATGCATCGTTGGACATAAAAAATGTTAATGGTGCACTAATAATCGCAGTAATCATAGCAAAATGGGAGCCCAAGGCATCTGGAATATGAGAGATCATCGTAGTTGCCATGGCATCAACCATTTTTGTCCCAGAAAGAATACCTGTAAAAATACCTGCAGCAAAAACCATTGACACAACTGATAGTGCATTATCAGCGTAGTGCATAATCCGTTCTTTTTGTTCATTTAGATTTGGATAATTGATGGTGATCGCAATTGCAAATCCAATCATAAATAATACCGTTGTAGGCAGCATTTCTTGGATAAGTGCAACTAAAAGCAGAATAGTTAGCAGATAGTTTACAAGAATTAATTTGGGACGTTTAAGGAAAGCGGCCTCAGATGTAGCTGCCATCAAAGACAATGTGCTATAATCAATTTCCATAACACCTATCCGTTTACGCTCTTTTCTACCAAGACAGTAGGCCATAAATAATACAAACAACACTCCCCCCACCATACTAGGAATTACGGGAGTAAAAATATCTCCCATCTCTAGATGCAATGCTGTCATTGCTCTAGCTGTTGGTCCTCCCCAAGGAAGAAGGTTCATAACACCTGAAGATGATACAGCGATCCCTGCAAGTACCAATGGTTTCATGCCAATACGTTTATACAAAGGAAGCATGGCAGAAATGGTGATCATATATGTAGTTGTTCCGTCACCATCAAGAGAGATTATTAACGCAAGAACTGCTGTTCCAATCGCTATTTTTACGGGATCCCCTTTTACGAATTTCAAGATTGTCGAAATGATAGGATCAAAAACCCCTGCATCTATCATGATTCCAAAGAAGAGAATCGCAAATAGAATCATGATTCCTGTTGGTGCCACGCTTTTTATACCTTCAAGCGCCATTGGTCCCATTTCTTTTCCGAATCCGCCTATCAATGCAAATACAGCAGGTATCACCATTAGAGCAATCATTGCGGATAAGCGTTTTGTCATAATTAATACCATAAAAATAATAATCATTAAAAATCCTAAAGTTGCCAGCATCTATTCCACCCCTTTTGTTAGTAAATTAATAATAATCTAAATATTCTAAGGTGAAAACGTTTCCAAAATAAAGTTATTATCGTACATTAATCTATATTTTGTTCATATTGTTCACGGTAGAATCCTATCTGACAACTGGAGTTTCCTTAAATGGTTTACACATTAAAAAGGATGCCTTTAGGCACCCTTACTAAACAGGATAATATTTTCTTTCCGGCCTCCCGACAATACCATAAACCACCTCCGCTTTTGCTTCCTTAATGGAGGATAGATATTCTAAATATCGGCGTGCAGTAATTCGGGATGCCCCAATTTCCTTTCCCACTTCTTCAGCGGAAAGGCCTTGGTTATTAATCTGAAGTGCGTTTTTCACCTTTCCAAGTGTGATTTCATCAATTCCTTTAGGTAATCCTGTGCCCCTTCCCACCTTTTCAATCTTTTTATTACCAAACAGGAGGTCAACATAATTCTGGTCTACATCTTGTCTGGAAGTTAGGAGCGAGTGTTTTTTTATATATTCTAAAATGACTTCGTCAAATCTTTCCTTATTTACAGGTTTAATCAAATAATTTTCTACTCCGTAGCTTAATGCTTTTTCTAGGAAAACTTTATCGGTCGCTGCTGTGATCATAATTATACTAACCCTTGGAAAACGCTCTCGGATAATTGGGAGTAGATCGGATCCGAGCATATCAGGCATATACACATCGAGAATCAATAAATCAGGGGTTTTCTCCATCAGAATTTGAAGGGTCTGATCACCATTCAATGATTTACCAACAACATCAATTTCATTAAACTTTGTTAAAAATTTCTCATGGATATCGGCAACTCGAAAATCATCTTCAGCTATGGCTACTTTTATCCTAATCAAGTATTTGTCTCCTCTCGTATTCCTTTGGAAGGTAAACTGTAAAGACAGTCCCACTTTCCGGGGTACTTTGCACCTCAATCATCCCATTCATATCTAACACTGCCTCCTCAGCATTCGATAGGCCAAATCCCCTAGGCTCAGCTCCTTTTTTAGAAGTATAGCCCCTGTCAAATAGAAGCGGAATTTCTTTTTCAGTAAGTCCCTTCCCATTATCAGCAATCTCAAAAATGATATCGCTACCTATATCAGTAACGAAAAATTTCACTGTCGGAGAATCGAAACCAAAGACAGCTTCGAAGGCATTGTCTATTAAGTTTCCAAGAATGACTATTAGATTGGATAGCTTAAAATGGGATGGCAATGCCTCTAAATAGCTGTCCGATACAACCTCAAACTTTACTTTCTTTTCTGAGGCTTTTCCAAGTTTCCCTAAAAGGATGGCCTGTACTTTCGTATCTTTAATATGGTTAAAAACAATAGAATTCTGAAATTGCAATACCTGTGTTTCCGTTTGAATCATATCGATTGCCTGTTCATATTCTCCTAGCTGAAGAAGACCTAATAACACATATAATTTATTGGAATATTCATGTGTTTGCGCACGCAGATCTTCCGAATATCTATTTACTTCTGATAGGGTGTTTACCATTTGCTCAATTTCTGTTTTATCACGAAACGAAGCAACCACTCCACTTATCCCAGACGCTTCAAAGAGTGGCGTACAGTTGACGATCACTGTTTTATCTTTCCAGACCATTTCTTTATCAACTTGTGGATTTCCCGATTTTAATACCTCATATAAATAGTCAGAAGGAAACAACCCATCTACTTTTAGATGGCGGACAGATCCCTTAATATGTAAAAGTCTTTTGGCGGGTTGATTCATCATCGTTATGTAGCCCTCATTATCTATGGCTAAAATCCCCTCTTTTACTCCATGAAGTACTGCGTTCTTTTCTTTATAAAGTGCGGCAATCTCATAAGGTTCAAGCCCCATTGTATCTTTACGGATATTCCGTCCTAGCAAAATACTACCAATCAGTGAAATCAAAACAGCAAAGAGTGAAACAAGAAGTACCTTGGTGACAGTTTTCAAGATTTGCTGATGGATATCTTCAAGCAAAAATCCAACAGAAACGATTCCAATTACCTCCCCCTTTTTGTTGAAAATAGGAGATTTACCTCTAATTGAAGGTCCAAGTGACCCCTTTGCCTTAGATACATAATATTCCTGATTTTTAATGGCCCTTTCGTTATCTCCACCTGTCATTTTCTTCCCGATCAAAGATTTTAAAGGGTGCGAATATCTTATTCCATTTTTGTTTCCTATAACAACGAATTCAGCACCAGTTTCAGTGCGAATCTTTTCGGCGATGGGCTGAATTGTTTTCGATGGGTCACTTGTTTGAAAGGCGGTGATAATGGGCGGTATGAATGAAACCGTTCGAGAGATTTCCAGTGCCAGCCTTCCCTTATTTTCCTCTATTTGTTTACTTTCCATATAGCTGAAAAATGTGGTCAGCAGCAGGATCAACAATAATCCCAGTAATAGGACCAGCCCAAATATTTTGGTCTGGAGTGATATTTTTCTTGTTTTCAGGCTGTTTTCCCCCTCCTTGTTAAACTGTATGGATAACTACAATGTACATTATATCTTATATTAGAAGATTTCTTTGTGGAAGGTCTCCCATTTGAGAAAAAAAGAAACTATCACATGATAGTTCCTCACTTAATTTTTTCTTCCTTATTTCAAAATGTGATTACAAAGCGGTACTAGCTTTGATTCCTCGATGCCTTCAAGCACAAGACGGGCAGTCTTCTCAGCACCAGCCTTCTGGAAATGAGTGTTATCCTGAACTCCATCTGGATAGTTAACATTCTCTCCGGCATCAAGCCAAAGGAAAATATTCTTCGTTTCTTCTGGTCCAACCTTCTCGAACAATGCCTTGCTTTTGGCAGTAAGGTCAATGACAGGTACATTTTCTTCCATTCCAAGTTCCTTCATGGCAGCAGGATACTCCCCGTGAGTATCACGTGCACTTCCATCTTCAGAAAAATGCCGGCGTTCCACAGGTGACACTAGAACAGGAATGGCTTGTTTAGCGCGGGCACCGTCAATATATTGTTTTAAATAGCTTTTATAGGTTGAATAGGGCTCCGTATATCGAGTCGGATCCTCTTTTTTTTCATCATTATGACCAAATTGAATAAACAGATAATCCCCCTTCTCCATCTGATCTAAGATTGATTTGAGTCTCCCTTCATCAATAAAACTTTTTGTACTCCTGCCAGATGAGGCCTCATTTTTTACGACAATCTTATCATCGAAAAACCGATTTAAAACCTGTCCCCAGCCTGCCCTGGGTGCTAACGAGATGGAATAATCAGAAACAGTTGAATCTCCGGCCAGATAAACGGTAATTATGTGTTTGTGTGTGTTTTCGTTATTTGTAGCTGTAGCAAAGAAATTTCCAAAAATTAAGACGGGAACTATTAGAAACAAGGATACCCATAGCATTTTTTCCTTAAGCTTTTGCCTCATGATGTTCCTCCCAAATGCTAATTACTTTAATATTAATAATATTAGTTAGATCATACTTAATGAGCGAAAAGACCTCTTATCATTCTTCCTTCTTAATAAATTTTTTATTTAATTTTTCTTGTTTCTAAAACTTATAGCAAGGACAAAAAGGTCGTCAAAAGGGGTATTGGGGTCAAAAGATATGAAAAAAGATTGGGTTCGGTCGTCAATAGAAGTTATTGACAATCGAACCCAATCTATTTCAATTTGATACTATTTCTAAAATAATCATAATCGGTTTTAATGAAATGAAAGGCTGTTGCATTACCGCCGTGATCTGGGTGAGTTATTTTTAATAATTTTTTATATCTGGTTAAAACTTCTTTATCGCTCGCCATTTTTGAAAGACCTAATTTTTGACGATAATCATTCGTGTTAGGTGAAGAAGGGGGAACGTCATTTGTCTTATCAGTTCCTCTTTTGTTTCCTTTAAAAAGTTCTTCTTTTAATTTTAACAATTCATTAGTTAAATCAATATTTTCTTTAAGTAATTTCTTGGTTTCCTTTTGTAATTCACTTTTCTCATTCTTTAGGTTGGCAATTTCTTTATTTAAAATATCTCTTTGCTTAATTAAATTGGTTACAGACGTCTTATGTAGATGTTCAATCCCTTTTATATGTTCATCCTGTGCTTTTATTCTTATTTTCAATTGGTGGACGACCTTTTCTTGATCTGACGGACTAATGATAAATTGCTTTGAATCAATTTCATTTTGCTGGTTATTTGTTTTCCGATTTCCAGTCCCCACGGTTTGAATCTTACCTTCACGCAGCAAGCGACGAACAATTTGAAATGCGATGCTATCAGTTACACCTGCATCCTTTAACATGTTAAAAACTTGATCTGAATTCTCAATTATGTATCCTGAATCCCGTTGTCCTGTTCCCTCGTAGTTAATCTTTCTTTCACGGAGCCACCGTCTAACCGTTTGAATACTAGTATCTTCTGTGACTCCTGCTTCCATTAACAAATCAAAAGCTTGATCCGTGTTCACGATCTTCCTTCTTTCCTTGCATTTATTATTTATACTATAGGAGTAAATATATAAAGTGAATGGATAAAAAAGACTATAATAGAAGTCCACTAGAGAATAGAATTTGAGTGAGCAAGGACGCTTTCAGTACCAATTTCCTAGTTGTTTTTTGGAGATGTTTATTCTAATAAAAGGACGTAATTGATTCATGCAAACAGCCATTCGTAGCAATGAGACCGTTCAAATAATTAAACGGTCTTCATTCTACTTTTTCGTTATCAGTTGTTAAATCCCAGGAAATAGGAGTTTCCATAATCCTCTTTACTTCTTTACAATCATTTGTTTTTCCAAGCGCCCACATAAGCTTAGAAACAATAGCTTCGGTGTTCATATCACCTGATAGTGTGACATTATATTGTGCTGCCTTCCTTCCAACCTCATAGAGATAAAGGTCTTCCCCTTCCTCTAAGCATTGAGTAGTAATGATAACGGTTATACCAGCCTCAGTTAATTCTTTAATCTTAGGTAATAAGTTACGGTCCTCAAATGGAAGTCCTCCATTACCAAAACTTTCAATAATGACGCCTCGATAGCAAGTTTTCACAAAGTCAAATACTTCAGGCTTCGTTCCTGGAAACAATTTTAAAACAAATACATCAGGAGAAATACATGTATCTACACTTAATTCTTGATGCATCTTCTCCGGTTTGAAATAGTAATTAACATTGTCCCCAGTTATATATGCAACATAAGGATGGTTAATACTTTCAAAAGCGTCATAACTTTTCGTTCTAATTTTGACTGCACGGGTTCCAATTATAACTCGTCCATCAAAGACAACAAAAACCCCACCAATATCTTCACAAGCAAATCGAATCGAATCAGCAACATTTTTTACGGCATCGGTTCGACTAAAGCTAATTGGAACTTGGGATCCAGTTACCACAACTGGTTTTTGTAACCCCTGCAGCATATAGGATAACGCAGAGGAAGTATAAGCTAGTGTATCAGTACCATGAGTAATGACAAATCCATCATACATAGTGTAATTATCGGCTATTGCATTTGCCATCATAACCCAATGTTCTGGTTGCATATTTGTACTATCTCTATTCATAAGAATTTTGCACGTTACCTCTATTGATTCAGATACATTCAGGCAATATCGGAGTAATTCATCAGGAGACATTCCAGGAACTAGACCTTCATTGCCCTCCACCGATGCGATGGTTCCCCCTGTTGCAAGTAATAATATTTTTTTCATCCTTATCCCCCGCTTTTCTTTTATTTCCGCCCGTACGCGTTTTGCGAATGAATATAACTGATTATAAAGCTATTATGATAATAAAATCAATCATTGTTTTCATATCGCGTATATATTTCTTTTTAATCGATTTTTTCTATGATATAATCAAGCAAACAAACATGGGGGAAGGGAACGAGAGTGTTAAAACGATTAGTAAACCTTAGAAAACTTAAAAAGTGGTCAATGCAAGAAACAGCCGATCAGCTGGGCATTGCCAAAAGTACCTATGCAGGCTATGAATCAGGGTATAGAGAGCCTTCTTTGCATGCTTTATCTCAAATAGCCGAACTATTTGATACATCAGTTGATTTTCTCTTAAATCGGGTCGACGAAGAAAAAATAAAGGTTGAATTAAACAGCATTTTACAGTCGGGTAACAGTTTAATTTATCTCGATGATATACCATTAACTGATGAGGAACTTTGTGATTTTATTGCATTTGCCAGGACAAAACGTCAAGTCAAACAAACAATGGTTTAAACATCTTCTAAATATAACAATATGACAAACTATTAATGGTCGCGGTTAACAATATAATTTAATAAATGCTTCAGAAAAGTGATATTGCGTGGCATCTCTTGCAACGCTTCCATTGCTAGACAGTACTGGTCCCACATCTCTTTTCTAGCACCATCCTGACCTAGGATTGACACAAAAGTAGAGCTGTTGTTTTCAGCATCTTTGCCAATCGGTTTTCCGAGTAAGATCTGATCTCCTTCCACATCAAGCAAGTCATCTTTTATCTGAAACGCAATACCAGCATGTTGGGCGAATTTTTTCAAAGCATCCATTTCGTACTCCTTTGCATGTGCAAGGATTGCAGGCATGATCAGGGAAGCTTCAAATGCTATTCCGGTTTTATAAAAACACATCAAATTCAATTGTTCCAGTGTCAATTGTTTCCCTTTAGAATCCAAATCCATCGCCTGTCCCTTACACATAACCGCTGTCATTTGAGCTGAGTATTGGATCAAGTTAAGCACCGCTTTCGAATCGAATTGGTCAAGAGAGGCTTGTTCCTCAATGGCCTTTTGGGTAAGAAACAGTCCAGTTAATTCTGCGATGGCAATGTTATAAACCGAGTGTAGCGCTGGCCGGCCCCGACGGGTTAAAGAATTATCCTGTGATGGCAAATCATCGAAGATTAAGGATGCTGTATGCATATATTCCAATGATTTCAGTAGTGGCACGATTGCAGATTGATTAAGTCCAAATTCGTTAACGCCCATGACCCAGGTCATTATTGGTCTCAATCGCTTCCCGTCACCTTCCAGACTGTAATTGGCAGCATCAATTATTTGCTCAACTTCTTCGATTTTAGGGATTTTTAAGATGTGGTTGATTTCCTTACGAACAGTTTCAACAATGTCTAAAAACCCTTCCCGCTCTTTCCGTTCATTTTTCAGAGTGGTAATCATATGGTCACGAAGTAGTTTATCAAAGAAATCGACATCATCAGCTTTCCGAACCATATTTTGAATCACACGATTAAATTTTGGATTTCCTGAAAAAAATAGTTTCATAACTTCGTTGTATTTTTCAGTTCCCATTCGTTCTTTAAATCGCTTCAGGCCGTTTATTGCACGATCGAGAATCACCTCACAGGCCTTGCTATCCGAGTGATACACCTTATGGATCAAATTGGAGATGACCGTCCAGTATAATTCAAAGGGATTGATAAGATCGATTCGCTTATCATGATATTTCAGATAATAGGTATAGGGGGTTACCCTGCCCTCCTTCAAGTCTTCATACATATCTGCAAAATCATCCGCAAGCTGGTTGTATATGCCATAAAAGAATGTTCGGGTGTCAAAGCCTTCATCCTCCGGAGCACTTATAACTGAGCGGACAATCAATCGGGAAGAAGAGGATTTTAAAATGACCGGAATGTATAACTCTTCATTCGTGTAATTTGCGTTGGATAGATCCTTTACACGGTCCACTTCCTGTGAATTGAAAAACACATAGGCCTGCTCGAAAAATTTTTTGCTGGTCTCTGGACGCAAATGAGATTTAATATACTCAAAGGCATCGCGGAGTTCTAAATGAATAAATCGGATCAGGTTTCCGTTATTCCCCGTCCACTCACCCAATTCCGGCACAGTTCCTGTGATAAGGGTGGTACGAATTAAATCGGAATATTGTTTTTCCTCTTTGGCAGATAAGACTTTGGCATCGAGAAGATCGTCAATAAATGGATAGGTCAAACCATAGCAATAGCCTAACCTAATAGCATCATCAAGTTTCTGCCTTTTTTCTTCAGGCGATACCTCATCGCCCATCTCTTCCACCTCATGCATAATTACACCAGCAATAATTTTAATGAGCTTTCGCTGAGCATTCTCAGCATCCATTCCCATTGGAATATTGGATGATACAGTCTTTAATTTGTTTAGTAACCAGATCATCGTGGACTCGATGCCTTCCTTCTGGGCGATTCGATACAACCCGGCCATGCTAAACGTCTCAGTTTTGACTCCGCTGTTTGTAGCAAAAGACTGTGTCAGGTTATTTTTCAAACTGTTAACTACACGCCGTATCCTGGTCTGTGTCTCAGCTGAGTCCAAGGCTTTGCCTAGGTCCCGCATGAAAATATAGGAAATACTACGATCCAAGTAATTATCAAGTTTGCCGGTGTAATCGAGCCATTGGATATACTTGTGATACCCTTGAGTATTAGGTTTTCCTTTTCCACGCGAAAAAAAGGATAGGATTGAATGATGATGAATATGGTTGTGTTTCCAAGATTGAATATCTTTTGTTAGGACAGGAACAAAGGTCTTTTGCATGACCTGTTTATTAAGTGATTTAAAATAATGAGCAGCCTTCTGCTCAGCTAGCTGATAACATGCATCGGCATTTTTTATTAACTCCTCATCCATACTGTACATTACCTCTTCTTAAGGTTGTCTTATACATGTTTTGCAATATAATTCAAACCGAGATGATAAATCCAAGCGTTTTTCTTTAAAAACTATCAAAATATATTTATTTATAATCATAAAATAACATCTTTAGACTCAAAAAGTATAATATTTCCTTTCATATTATAATTCCGCGCATAGTAAATAATACCTTCATTAATCTATTCTTTTTTAACTTGGCTGTTGATGTCCGCTCCAGGCGCTTCGCTTTCCGCTCCAATACTTGGCTATAAAAATCAACAATGACCTTTAACACAGCCATTTTAATTAATAAAAAAACACCTCAAATATAGAGGTGCTTTAAGCAATTTAACCTATTTTAAAGTTGTAGCCACTGTACTTTCAGGTGATGTTACCTTGTCATAAAAATCCACGAATTGATCGCGGTCAGCGCTATCACGGTAAGCCATGGCAACACGTGGATGTTCATTAAGAACACCTGAAATCATATAAGGAATGATATAGCCCCACTCCCACTTTTCACGCATTTCGAGCATGTGCTTCTCAATGACTCCAAGAACCGGCTTAATCTCATAGCTTGATTTTTGGATGTAGCTAACAAGAAGCTCTGTGTTACAGTTACCTGCTGCCCGACCCATGCCATATACAGACGAATCGAGATATGTAACCCCATTTCGCATCGCAGTTAATGTATTGGCAAAAGCTAACTGCATATTGTTATGTGTGTGAATTCCAAGCTGTTTGTTAGGGATCAACGCTTTGAACTTTTTCACTTGGTGCTCGATATCTACAGGGTCTAAACTACCAAAGGAATCAACGATATAGACCACATCTACAGGGCTTTCCTTCACCAATTCAAAAGCTTTAATCAGCTGTTGTTCAGGAACACTTGATAATGCCATAATGTTCAGTGACGTCTCATATCCCAAATCATGGAACATTTGGACAAGTTCTAAGCCTTTATCTACTTCACGGATATAGCACGCTACTCGAATCATATCTAAAACACTTTGTTCACGAGGTAGAATATCATTGGGATCTACACGGCCAATATCAACTAAAGCCGATAGCTTCGTGAACTTTTTGACAGGGATAATTTCTTTCAGGAAGTTATCGTCAAGAAATCGCCATGGATTGGGCTCAGTCGCTTTAAGAAGCTTTGGAGAATTTTTGTAGCCAATCTCCATGTATTCAACTCCAGCTTCACTTAGGCCGTTATACAAGTCTTGAACAAATTCGACACTGAAATCCCAATTGTTAACTAATCCTCCATCACGAATGGTACAGTCTAAAATTTTACTACGAGTTTCCATGATCGTCATTTCCCCCTGTTTATTCTGCTTTTCTCATTATTATTTCATACTTTTATGCATTTAAGTACTAAAATTTTCTTATTGTGTTTATATCATGGTTTGTCAGAGGGTGTCAACCTATTTCCTGAAAATTCTTATAATCAAATAATAATAGTATATACAATATACCCTTCACTTTTGTTCCTGTATTTTGTGCAGGTATGGTTACTTTGTAGGTTCCGTATTTAATTCCTATTTGACGAAATGAAAAGGCATTGGCTTTATTAATACCAATGCCTTAGTTAAAAAAGGAGGTCTTAGGACCAATGATACAGTTTTCCCTGCCTGCTAAATGATTGACTGAGATCCTTTAATGTGTAAACTCTAGCCGTTAAGAGAAATAAATCATTGTAGTTATTATGGATGTATTCATCAATAATCTCGATTCCTTCTATAAATTGATCAACTAAATAATACGTGTACTTTTCATCCCAAGAAAACTTATTGATTCTTAAAAGTTCATCTGCTATTATTTGAAACTTAAACTCCTCAATTAGGAGTTTTATTTGAAACAATTTATCCGGATTATACCTAAAGCTGTTTTTATTTTCATGGCTTTTCTGAACATATTTTATAAAACCCTTGATATTTTCAGCCAACATATTCGCTTTTTGCATCTCGAATTTCAATTTGTCCTCTCCTCAACGTCTAATTTCCAACCCATCTTTAAGAAGAGTGTATGTTTGGGGACGTTATAATGACACCAACAATACTATTTATCACGAAAAAGAGACCTTAGAATTAAAGAATCAGGAAAAAGTAGCGAACAATCTCCATAAAAAGAAGGCACAAATCCAATTTGGTTTGCAGCCTCAATTTAGAGTAGATTTTATTATTTAATGAAGAAGCTATAAGAGTCAATTCACACTGCTTTAGATAAAGTAATGTTTTGATCTTGATTATCTTTTCTTTTTTTCAAACTAACCATTGCTATAAAGGAGATACAGTAGAGTACAGCAAGATATCCCATTGCGATCGTCACATTAGCATGCTGCAGGATATATCCTACTAAAATAGGAGATAATCCCCCTAATGCTCTACCGAAGTTAAAGATAGTATTGGTTGCTGTGCTACGAATTTCTACTGGATAGTAATTGCTTATTAATGCACCGTAACCAGCAAACATTCCATTCGAGAAGAATCCTACAATCGCACCGCCGATTAAAAGACCCGCACTTCCTGACGCAAAGGAGTATAAAAAGACTGCGATTGCGGAAGCGAATAAGAAGATTCCGAATGACCGCTTCATTCCAAGTCGATCCATAAACTGTCCAAAAGTTAACATACCTGCAATCATTCCCGCAGCTGTACTAATCGTCCAAAGAGCCGAGTTTGAAACTGATAATCCCTGGGATTGTTGAAGCATGGATGGCAGCCAAATCATCAAGCCATTATAACCTGCAATTTGGACCGTTGCCATAATAGCTAAAGCAATAGTCGTAACAGAAGTTCTTGGAGTAGCAAACAATTGCTTTAAATTCCCTTGCTTTGGCACAAGTTGTTTTTTCTTTTGTGATGCCAGCCACACGGGTGATTCGTCTAATTTTTTTCGGACGATAAAGGCGAATATAACCGGAACCAATCCGATGAAAAACAATCCTCTCCATCCCCAAGCAGGCAGGATCATGGCACTAAGAAGAGCAGCCAGAATCACACCGTATTGTGCACCGATACTAACATAAGAAGAAGCGCGTCCTTGTTTATTCTTTGGCCATGCTTCAGCCACAAGCGCCATACCAATACCGTATTCCCCACCTGCGCCTAAGCCAGCAATAAACCTAAAGATGTATACTTGTTCAATATTTACGGCTAAACCAGTTAACGCCGTCCCGATAGCAAATAGTAGAATCGTATAGGTAAATATTTTAACTCTCCCAAATTTATCTGCTAAGATACCGAAAATGATTCCTCCAGCGAGCATTCCTAAATTGGTAATCGAAGAAATAAGACCGCCAGCAACCATGTCAATATGAAACTCAGCAATAATCATCGACATCGCAAAGGAGATAAACATGATATCCATGCCCTCTAATGTTAAACCTGCTACTGATGCAACTACTGTTTTTTTACGATAATCCATTTTTGTCGTTCTCCTTTCAAGCCTCACAGGACTTTGATTAAAAGATAGTGGGCAAAAATAAAATGCCCTTTCATCCAAAGGACAAAAGGGCATTCATATACTTAATTAGTATATATGAAGTTTATTTTTGCCTTTTTAGCCTCTCTGGACCAAATTAAAGGAATTTAATTTCATCTAATAGTATCATGATACCAATCAAGTGACAATATTTTTAATATATTGCAAGAATTTTACTTTACGCAGATATTTTAATATTTTTTCCCTTTGTCCTTTTAAATGAATACACTATGAATAAAAGAATGAACCATAATGGTGTCATTAATAAAGCGACACGAGTTGATTCTGCAAATAGCATAATAATGAGAATAAATGCAAATAACGTGAGAACAAGATAATTAATAAATGGTGTAAACGGTGCTTTAAAAATCGACTTTTCATGTAAATCTGGGCGTGATTTCTTATATCGCAGATGACAAATTAAGATAATGCTCCAAACCCAAATAAAACAAATCGCACTGATCGTTGTCACGATCCCAAAGGCTTGTTCTGGAATCAGCTTACTTAAAAGAGCTCCGACAGATAGAACAAGTGCAGATATAAATAATGCGTTACTCGGTACATGATTTTTATTTAATTTAGCAAAATTCGCTGGTCCCTGTTGATGATTACTTAAATTAAATAATATGCGGCTCGTTGAAAACAATCCACTGTTACAGGCAGACGCAGCTGATGTTAAGACGACAAAATTAATAATTCCTGCAGCTATCGGAATACCAACTAAACTAAACGTTTTTACAAAAGGACTGTTTGCTGCATTCAGTTGCGTCCATGGATTGATGCATAAAAGGATAATAAGTGCTCCCACATAGAAAAACAGTATTCTTAAAGGTATTTTATTTATTGCAGATGGGATATTTTTTTGTGGATTGGATGTTTCGGCTGCTGATACACCTACTAATTCAACACCTACAAATGCAAATACAACCATTTGAAAAGAAAGTAAGAAACCTGATATTCCATTCGGGAAAAGACCACCATGGCTCCATAGATTTTTTACTGTAACCGTTCCTGAATCTGTTTGAAATCCAATAATTAACAAAATGACTCCTATGATGATTAAAGCAAGAATGGTGATCACTTTGATTAAAGCAAATCAAAACTCTAATTCTCCAAATAGCTTTACTGTTAATAAATTTAGTCCCAATAATAGAATTAAACAGACTATTGCAGGTACCCATTGTGGGATATCGAACCAATATTGCACATATACACCAACAGCAATAATATCAGCCATTGCTGTCATAATCCAACAAAACCAATACGTCCATCCAGTTACATAACCAGCCCAAGGTCCAATATAATCCTCGGCGAAGTCCGTAAATGATTGATAGCCCTTATTTGATAAAAGAAGCTCTCCTAATGCCCTCATTACAAAAAAACATGCGATTCCCACGATTAAGTAGGCAAAAATGATAGATGGACCTGCTAACTGAATAGCTTTTCCTGAACCTAGGAATAAACCTGTACCAATCGTACCTCCAATCGCAATCAGTTGTACGTGCCGATTTTTTAAATCTCGTTTTAATTCTTGTTGTGCCACTTCATTTGCCCCCTCATTAGTAATAATTTCCTTTGTTCACTTTGTGAAGATATTAACAAAGTGTTAAACTCCATGAAAAAAGAGATTGGAATTTCTCCAATCTCATCGGTCATAAGAATAACAAATAAAACTCGTACTCTTCTGTCCTTTTGCCTGAGATTGTGAACCCTTCGGCGCCGCAGATTTCCTGCGGTCTCTCCAGAAGCTGCTCCTGCTATAGTTTGATCCATAGCAATCATAGCTTGCTTAGTATGTAATTTATGTTGAAGAACAAATGGTTCAAAATCCCCAGCTAAAAAAAGTTATGCATTTTTACATCTTATCTCACAAACTAAATTATTGTTAAATAATTTCTAATTTTAGTAGTATTCAATCACCTTGTCAATAAATAATTTCAGAGAATCTAGATTAATGGAGAAACAAAAAATGAACCCACTGCAAAAGATTGGGTTCATTTTTATCGCAATCGTTGGTTCTGCATCTTTAATCTCCTAGTACCAAAAAATATTGAATATGATTTGCTGAGATGGGCGTAATCGCCATAACACGATATCCGATACTCAGTAATTGCGACAAAGTTTCTGCGCAATTTTGACGTGGAGGCTCAAACGGAGCATGGAAACTTTTATAAAGATTTATTAATTGATTATTGTTTGTACAATGAAGCAAGATCACATGTCTACCAGTCCATGCTTGACCGATCATTGGTTGTGGTTGTGTTTCCCTTTTATTTCTCATCGAATTATTCCTTAAGTCGAGGTTTAGCAGGATCACAATTGGGTGAGTCAAGATTTGCCGATTCTGCTAATTTCATAAGATAATAACATTCTTCACGATACATATGATCCGCCATTAGGGGGGCGAATGTTCCTAATGCTTGCTTACTTAGTCTGAGTTCTTCTATTTCATGTAGAAAATTTTGAAATAATTTTATTTCTAACTGGCTGTCTGAATTCATTTTTGATAAAGCAGGGAACGAAGTCAGATTAGTTCTTAAATATCCTGCTAGTTCAACTGATTTCAAGTAAAAATCTTCAAAACTCTTCCTAAATGTATTACTTTTCTCAATGAGTTTCTTTTCAACACTATCTAAATTAGAGGAAATTGCCTCTGAATGACCTGCAGCATCTAATAACCATAAAAGATGATGATGTAGTTCATGGTAAACAGGAGGAGCTTCCCCTGCTTTTAGGTGTATTAAAATTCTTAAGTATTCCTCTAATTCATTGACCATATGATTAATAAAGGTTGGCGAAAGGTGAATTTTAATTTTCCCTATCAGATGTTTACTTAATAAGTCCAATTTAAATTTACGTAATCTTATAACCTCTGTTTCAGCTTCAATTGTTAATGGCACTAAATCTGAGGAATTTGCACGCTCAAGAAGTTTGTCAAAAACTCGAATAAAAGATGATGCCTTCTCAATTTCCTCTTTTTGAACAGGTGCAAGAGCTTCGAAAATAAACCTCGAATGATCACCTAATATTTGGAGCCAAAAACGGTGTTCAAATTTTGCTGTTCTTTCAAGGACATCATTCATGCTTATTCCTCCTAGAAAAAAAATACCCACACTATTTTGATGTTTATTCTTTTCAATTGGTTCTTATGAACAAAGAAGGAAAATTCACTAAAAAATAAGTCTTGCTGCCATTTTTGTGAAGATGTTTCGTAATTCTCTTCTTTCGTCGATTCATTTTCCCTTCGCCTCCGATGGCTTTATTGAATTATTTACAATTACGCACATTCATAGGTGGACTCCACAAATAACACTCCACCAACATTTACTTTAGTATATGTTGTGAACGGTAGAAACCTGGGGTTGTTCCAATATTTTTCTTGAATACTTGATTAAAGTATTTTTGATTTTCGTAGCCTACTTGTTTACAAATTTCTGATACTTTTAAATTTGAGCTTCTTAGTAATTTCTTGGCATTATTCAATCTAACATTTGTAATATATTCAAAGATGGTGTTACCAACTGACTTAGAAAACAAACTGCACAGGTACGCAGGGTTCTTATGGAACAACTTACCTAAGTCATCTAAAACGATGGGTTCCTTATAATTAGTATTTATGAAACTTTTTAAGTCGATGATTAGTTTTTCATTATAGGACACGTGGTTCTCCTTTAAAAATTCAGTTGATTGATCAATAAATTGTTCAAGCCAATCTCTGATTTCTTCCAAAGACAGTAATAGATTTAACTCTTCGTATAATAAATATCTTTCGCCACCACTTTTATTTACTTCATATTCACTTTCGATATATTCCAAAAAATGATTAACTATTTTAAAACATACATATTTTGATTTTTCCGGGGACAGGTTACTCTTTTTACAATCGAGAAAAACTTTGGCCATGAAAAGATTCATTCTGCTTAGAAGATTTGGGTTTTTTTCATTAAAAAATTGATTAATTTCTTCGATAATACTGTTTCCAACTGAATGATTAAAAGTTTCTAATTCTTTATAATATGTTACTAACTGGTTTGAAAAAATCCCATTTTTCAATGCTTCTGTTGCCTCACTGTATGCTTTCTTTATTTCCGAAATATTTTCATATACATTGCTGATTCCAACAAACGGTTTTAATTTGATATCATGAAAAATCAATGACACAAGATCATGAACCAAGTCATTCCTAATCTCTAAACTGGAATTGGAAAACATGATTACAATTTGACTATCAATCGTATAAATGAAACTCTCAATTCCCCTGTTTTCCAATAGATTTTTCATACAACCTAATGGGACCTGAAGTTTTTCAGTCTCTTTTGAATCATCCCATGTAAACCCTTTCAAACCGATGTTTAAAAAAGAAAAACGATTTAATTTTTGGTCTATTTCAGGGTCAACAAATCTATGTCCTAAGATGTAATCAAGAACGCGCTTTTCTTCTAATGCAATTTGATATTCATTAAACCGTTCAGTTGTTTGTTTTTCATTTTTTATTTTTTCAAGTTTTAAAATGGCTTTTTTAATAGAACAAACAATTTCATCCACCTCAATTGGTTTGACCAGATAGTCAATTGCCTCGAGTTGAATGGCCCTTTTGGCGTAATCAAATTTTGAAAACCCACTAATAATGATAAAAACAGTTTCTAGATTAAGATTCTTTGTTTCTTTTATTAAATCCAATCCATTCATTTTTGGAATTCTTATATCGGCTAAAACAATGTCAGGCTTTTTGTTAATAATTTCTTTAAAGGCTTCTTCTCCATCAGAGGCCGATCCTACAATTTCAATATGATGTTCCTTCCAGTTAGTTGCAGATTTCAAGCCTTCAATTACAATTTTTTCATCATCAACAATTAAAAGTTTATACATATAGAAAACCCCTTAAAAATTGTCATGGATGATTCCGTCATTATTCAGGCCAATCTTAAGAAAAACGGTCGTTCCCTTTCCTATTTCACTCTCGATCTTTAATCCATATTCTTTTCCATAAAAAAGTTTCAATCGTTCATTTATATTTTTCAAAGCATAACCCTTTGTGTTAATATCCACCTCGTTCATGTCAAAACCTTCTCCAGTATCACTAATCTTAAAAACTAAACCGTCATGCTGTTTATAGCCTTCAATCATGATGGTTCCTCTTTCCTGTTGTTCTAAACCATGGTAGACAGAGTTTTCAACAATGGGCTGTAACAGCAATTTAATGATTTTTTCTTCCATGATTTCAGGTTCGATATTAAATGTATAGATGATTTTATGGTCGAAACGAATATTTTGGATATCCAGATAACTTTTAACTTGTTCCATTTCATTTTTAACTAAGGTAATATGATTTCCATCATTTAATGTAAGTTTAAAGATTTTTGACAAATTAATTGCAATTTTTGCAATCTGCTTCGCTTTTAACTTCTCCGCCATCCAAAAAATAGTGTTCAAAGTATTATATAAAAAATGCGGATTAATGTGGCTTTGCAAGGCTAATAGCTCTGCTTCTTTTTCCTTAATTTGTGATTTATATAACCTTTTGGTTAAATCATTATTCCAGTTATAAAGGTGAACAATTCGGTTCCCAATTTGTCCAATTTCATCCTCATTATTAAAATGAATACCTACTACAGTCTCTCTCTTTTCCATTTTTTCAGTAACCATTCGCAGCAAACTTAAATGTTTTGTAATTCTCCTAGTTATAAATAAGGCTATGATCAAGGACAATATGAGCGCTAGCACTAATAATGAGATCGTTATTAATCGAAGTTGATTTACCTCACGAACAATATTTTTATATGGGATAATACTTACCACATCCCAATTGGTTTTCTTGTTTGTATGATAATTAAAGAAATATTGCGTTCCATTCATCACTTTTTTAATTGTCCCGCTTTTACCACGCCCTTGAATTATTTTAGCTACCTGAGAGGGAGAGAAACTATGATCACTACTCGAGAACAAAATTTTATCCCCATCTAACACCAAAATATCTCCAGGAGGATTACTATTTTTAAACATATTCTCGAAATAAGATTGATCAAGATCTATAAGTACTAACCCCATTTGTTCCTTCGTTCCAAGGTCTCTAATATTTCTACCATAAAGTAAAGAATGATTACTATCTTTAACAAGTTTTAAATCACTACCATTTAACCATTCACCTTGCCATTGGCCATTAATCAAATGCGGATAGATAGTGGACTTTTTTATTGTTTGATAGATTGTATTTTTAATATTCCGTTCCCCACGGTTTATTTTCAAAAAGCCGTGATTTTCATTACCAACATAAATGGCATTAATAAAAGGATTGTTTACTACCGTTATATTATTTAGGTTTTCTAGGGATGAAGTCTCTAATCTGTATAACTTTGGATCTGTTTTTTTATAAGTTAAATATGCATGAATTTCATTTGAGAGAAAGATGCCATTAGATACATTTTCTACATTGCTTACAAATGCATTTATATTCCAATCGACAATATTTAAAAAGTTATTAATGGTTGTAGATACTTTATTTTCTATTACTTTATTAAAATAAATGAACGTAAAAGGACCAATAACAAGTAAAGGTATTAGAGCTGAAAACAAAGCTAATAAGATAATTTTACGCTTGATTGGAGAGTCGATAAGTCTCATTAGTTTAGGCATGCTAGGAATACCTCCTTTTCTTGTGACAGATATGGAAGCAACAGCATTAGCAAACTTTTCCATTTCAACCACCTCAATAAACTTCAAATAGGAAGGATATACATTATATTCTATTAATTTATGAATAATCCCTCCTAAGAAAGTGTCACCCGCTCCAGTCTAAAAAATTTTAAGCTTTGAATATGAATTCCACTATCGATTATAAAAAAAGTTATTCTTTAACAGCTCCTAATGTCATACCGCTTACAATGTAACGTTGAACGAAAAAGGAAAATATCATTACAGGTAGACTAAATGAGATGGCAGCAGCTGTCATTGGCCCTAGATCAAGATTATAAGCTGTTAAAAATTCTGAAATTCCTACTGTAGCCGTTTTTGCTTTCGTACTGGTCATAAGTAACGAGAACAAGAAATCATTCCATGCCAACATAAAGGTAAAGATAGCTGTTGTGGCCAGTCCAGGGAGTGAAACAGGAAGAATAATGCGTATAAAGGAACCGATCCAACTGCATCCATCCACCCTAGCCGCTTCATCAAATTCTTTAGGAACCGAGTCAAAAAAACCAATTAATAACCAAATGGCAAACGGTACATTCAAGCTGGTATACACCAATATTAAGGCCAAATGGGTATCAATTAAGCCCATACTTTTTATAATCATATACATCGGTATAGCAATACTAATCATTGGTACCATTCTTATCACTAAGGTAAATAACAAAAAGTAATTTCCAGTAATGGAAGAGAACCTGGAGATTCCATATGCAGCCATTGCACCAAAAAATACACTTAAAATGGTACTAGCACCTGCAGTAATTAAGCTATTCAAAAAATATTTTCCTATCGGTAAGGTATTTAGCATGTTTTTATAATTTTCTAGCGAAAATTTCGAAGGCCATAACCTCGGTGGTGCAGTAACTGCCTCGGCGGATGGTTTTAAGGACGTTAACAATAGATAGATATACGGACCTAAGAATAATAAAGCCAGCAAACATGTGACCAAAAATATAATCATCGTCCATATTTTATGTTTATAATAAAAATTAGTGATCCAAACCGGTTTTCCTACCATTGTTTCTTTTATTGGCATATGGGCCATTCTATCTTTCACCTCTCTTATCTTTATCCATGTCTTTTCCTAGGAGACCACATTTTTGTAATGAAGAAAGAACTTAGGATTAATAAAATGATTATAAAGATTACCGCCATTGCACTAGACTGCCCGACTTCTCCATAACGAGTTAATGTCTTATACATATATGTACTTAGCACTTCAGAAGAAAAACCTGGTCCCCCTTGTGTAAGCACCCAAACAATATCAAAGGTTCTTGCAGCATCAATAATACGAATTAGTAATGCTACTGTTGCTACCGGAATAAGCGAAGGAAACGTAATGTAACGAAACTTATGCCATTTATTAGCCCCATCTATTTCAGCAGATTCATATAAACTAATGGGGATTCCTTTAATACCTGCTAATAATACGAGCATTATGAAAGGTGTTGTTAACCAAATATCTGCAATAATCGTAGAATAAAGTGCAAAACGGGAGTCGGATAACCAGAGTATTTGATGTGGGTCAGAGAGGAGTCCTAGTTTATAAAGCCCCCAGTTGATGATGCCGAATTGATCATTAAGCATGAATTTCCAAATTAATCCTGTTACTAAAGGTGCTAACATTAGCGGGCTTAACAATAGTGTCCGAATAAATTGGCTTCCTTTGAAAGCATTACTTAGGAGCAATGCAAGGATCAGACCTAAGATAAACTCGATACACACCGCTACTCCTATATAAACCACTGTGTTCCAAAGTGCTTTTAAAAATCGTGAGGAAGTCAACGAGCTTGTATAGTTAGCAAAGCCGACAAATTCTCTTAATGAAGGATTTATTAAATCTATCTTATAAAAACTATCTCTGATTAAAAGTAATATTGGATAGACCAGAAACACCAACATAAAGATACCTGCAGGAAAGAAAAACATGGTCGATAATGCCCCATTTTTCATTCTCATGAAATCCACTCCTTTCTATTAATCTGTTAAAACTGTATTTTTTGGATAAGAACCTCTTCATGGAATAAAGGGCCCACGAAAAGGTTCTATCAAAACAAATTCATTTTATTGTGGCGGCAATAGATCTTTTATTACTCCCGCTGCCCAATCAAGTGCCTCCTGTGGTGTCTTTTCTCCTGAAAGTGCATATT
Organism: Bacillus sp. ISL-7; assembly: GCF_018613065.1. The sequence goes on from NZ_JAGGQW010000050.1 coordinate 113,441, forward strand.
GCACGGCTGGGATGAGTGCTTCACTTTCGATTTGCTGCCATTCCTTAATAGCAGGTCGATTTTGAGTTTGTGGTCCGCTTAATGTTGTCATAAGCGGTTGCAAATGCTCATAACCATTTTTCGTGCTATAATTTTCAAAAACAGATTTTCTGGCTGCTACTCCCAATGATTTCATAAATAGTTCATTCTTATCATAAATGAAGTTCAGGTACTTTTTGGCGATCTCCTGTTTTTTTGAAGAACTTGGGATAACCTGATACCATGGACCTGGTACTGCACCTATTCCTGCTCCTCCACCGATCATTGGGGCACTTCCTACTTTTCCTGCCACCTTTGATTGTTTTGGGTCATTTGAAGGGACATAAAAGTGACCCCATGCTAGCATCATTGCAGATTTTCCATTCCAAAATAGCTCAGAAGTTTCAGCAGATGCCATTTCAAGTGCTCCTGCTGGAACCGATTGATCCTTCTTTAAAAGGTCAACTAAAAATTGTAATGAATCAACATACGGTTTTGTGTTTACAAGAACTTTGCCATTATCACCAACTACCAAGGGTTTCGCACCTGCTTGAGCAGCATGATCAAGCCAGCTAGCTACTGCATCCCCATTGTTCGCACCAAATACCGTTGTTCCGTACATATCAACTTTTTTATCATTATCGGTATCTCTAGTAAAAAACTTTGCTGTATCTCTATATTCATCCCATGTTGTTGGCGGATGTAAATCATAGCCATATTTTGCTTTGAAATCAGCTTTATTCTTTGGATCTTCGAATAGATCTTTCCGATAGATTAAATTTTTTGCATTCGTCCATACAGGCATTCCATAAACTTCATTATTATAGCTTCCGCCTTCTACTAGACCTGGAAATAAATCATTTTTAACGTCATCTACGATTAGATCATCTAAGGGTAAAAGTCCACCAGCAAGAGCAGGAAACCAAAGAATATCAATGGTTGCAACGTCGAAAGCTCCTGCCTGTGAAGCTACCTCAGCTTTTAATTTGTCATAAACTCCGGTATAGGGAACCGATTCAATTTTCACTTCATAGCCTGTTTTCTGTTTAAATTCCGCTGCTGTTTCTTTTGCTACCTTAAATGCCGGGCTTCCCCCTTCAACAAGAACAGTAATGGATTTATTGTCACCTTTTGTTTCTGAACTTCCTGTTTTTTCTTCCGAACATCCCGATAAAAAGACAGATAATACTAAAAGTAGAGAAATAATCGTTAGAATTCCTTTTTTCTTCACCCTTTACAGCCCCCTTAATTTTTGATTTAAGTTATCGATCCCACACCCATGTTCTGGCCATCTTCTAGGAAGGCGTTCTTTTACTGGAGGAAGCTCCGGAAGTGGTTTATGAGGCTCCAGTTGATACCAATAAGCAACACTAGAATAATCATTTCCTTGATCATTTGCGTGGCCATGCTCTATCGTTGCCCGAATCGATTTGTTAAAACGGATTGGATCTTCGATATGGAAACGGTATAGGCTCCATTTTCCAAAGTGCTCTTGTACATCGCTTCCTAAAGATACGCCATGATAAGGACCCGCATATTCTCCACTAGGGAAACCCCATGCTCACAAGGGTTTTCACGGTTCCAGGTGGCATGAAATCTTCCAAGATCATCCGGAATTTGTTCCTTGCTGTCATATGATTCATAATCTACATAATAAAACAAATTCTCTATTTTTTCTTCACTTTCATTGATTAATTGAATTTTAGCACCATCAGCAAATGGCATTGGAAAATAACAGTTCATTGATGCAGCAAATGGTCCTTTAGGCCCTCTTTTCTCACCCATGATCATACTCAAAGGAAGGGAAACATAGTGCTTACAGTGTGCATGCCCTATTCCAAAAAAGTCACCAAAAGGAACTCTTACACTTGGATTTTCCTCCCCATCCTAATACATTTCTAGGACAAGTTTCCGTAAATATTGTGGAGCATAGCATCTTGTTGTCATCCAAATATGTTTTATACACCCAGCTCCTTTGATATCAGCCATAACTGCAGTTGTAACAGGTTCAACTACAACAAAATCTCTATTTCCCCCTGTTCGGTCATAGCTTGATTCACGTTTTGAACTTGCATTCTTAATAAATGGTAATCCCCCTAATGGGCTATTTGGTTGCGAAACCTTCATTGATCATGTCCCCCTATTTTTTAATCATTAAAAAAATTGATACCGGTTACATTTTTGAAGTAAACTTTCTTAAATTTATATTTCCTTTTGCCCCCTATAAGATTTTTTAAATCATCTTTACACTTTTTATTGTATTTTTTATTCCGTCTTTTTTAAATTCTAACTTTTTTAGAAAAGGTTATATATATTTAGAACTTTTATCATAATCATCCAAATTAAAAGATCCACAATCAATTCGGTATGGAATATCTAGAGATTCTTCCAGCTGTTCTGAGTATCGGTCATAATCTTGAACCGATTCACCATGGTTTATTGGTTCACGTTGTAAACGTTGTTCCCGTTGATATGGTTTAGACATTCCTTCCATATTGTGCATGACCTATACTTCATTCAGAAAAAAATTCTAATAAAAAAAGGAATTCACAGCGTTTTATAGAAGTGTTAAATTGGAGGTGTAGTGTTATGACGATAATATATTCACCTAGTGACGTACAGGAATTGCTTGGAATTGATGGAAGTACATTACGGAAGTATGCCATTCTCTTAGAAGGACATGGGTATCAAGTTCAGCGTAATAATAGAGGACATCGAACCTATATAGATAAAGATGTTATCACTCTCCGTAAATTAATCGAATTCAGTAAGCAAGAGGGTATGACGATGGAACGTTCAGCCGAGGCAGTGATGACATGGACCTCTGAAGAATATAAAACGGTAACCTTTACGGAAGTGGTGCAGTCACAGACAACTAATGACGGGGATATTGAGCAAAATACTAACACTAAAGAGCTATTGGATCGTATAGAACATTTGGATCAAGTAAACTTAGAATTAATCAAACATTTGAAGGAGAAGGCAGTACGGGAAGCTAGGCAAGAAGAGAAGATTAATCTAATTTTGAAGTATGTAGAACGTATGGAGCAACTGGAGAAGGAACGAAGTAAAATGATTGAGGAAGAAACCAGAAAGCAAATCGCAGTCGCCGAGCAAAGGAAATGGTGGAAATGGTGGAAATGAGAAAAGCCGTGCTTAGAATAGCATGGCTTTTTTTACAAACATAAGTCAAACAATGAAAACCTTTTTCTTTTATTAAAAGAAGTTAACAGTTCATTTAAAATGAGGAATATCGACAACTTTTTCAATATACCTTGTTTATAATGACTTAAGTATGGAAGTGTAAAAAATCGAGGAGGAAACTAATGGAAGTTCTACTCTATATCGGTACGTATCTATTAGGTGCTCTTGCTATTGTGCACCTGATTACATTCACTTTTAATCTATTTTCTAAATAAAGTTTGAGTAAGGGCCTTTTCAGCTACTTATTCATTAATCTTTGCATTCTTTTAACCTTATATTGTTCAAAATCCCACTTCGATAAAAATTCTTTTGTAGAAGAATAGCCTGACATATAGAGAAAATCGATTTCAGCCGGATCCAATTCAAAATCAGTAGCGTTTATGTCACCAGTTGGAATTTGAATGGTACGTTCAATCGTCTCTTTGTTCAAATATCGTAGATCATGGGCTTGAATCATCGTTTTAAATATATTTTTAAAAAGGTGGAGGGGCGTTGGTATTACCGGATCTATGTTAACTTTATCTTTCACAAAACGGAAGCCGAACGTTGGAAACCGAGGCTTTTCCGTATCAAATATCCATATTGGAAAGTTACTTAGTAAACCACCATCTAAAATGTAGGACTTTTTACGGTCTTTTGATTTCCAAATAACCGGACGGAAGAAAAATGGGAGAGAGGCACTCATCATAACTGCGGTTGAAACCTTAAAATCAGCAGGAGTCATCCCATACCGATCCAAATCATCTGGCAAAACAAGCATTTGGCCATTCGTAACATCAGAAGCGATTATCTTCAATTTTTCCTCTGGTAAATCCGCAAATGTCTTAATTCCTTTTTCTATAAGAAGTGAATCCATCCAGATTTCCAAGTAATCGTTTTTATAAATTCCAAGATGAATCATTAGTTCTAATAAGCTACCAAAAATCGGAATTCGATTCAAGTACGTTCTACCTCGTAGCTTTGAAAAATCTAGTTTGCTCAAATGATCTCTAATTTCATAGCTTTTGTAGCCGCTTGCCAAAAGAGCAGCGATTACAGCTCCTGCTGATGTTCCTGCTAATCTTTGCCATTCTACTTTTTCCTCTTCCATTGCTTGAATCGCTCCAATAAAAGCAATTCCCCTAGCCCCACCACCTTCAAAAACAGCATCCGCCTTCAATTTTTTCCACCTCACGAGTAATATATTTTAAAAAGCTAAGATAGTTGATTAACGACGAATAAGAAGTTTTCCTTACAAAACCCCATAAGTAAAAATGATGATTACATATTGGTTAATTGGCCCTTTATTAAAGTTTTATCTAATTCACGTACTTTATCATATGACAGTAACAGTTGTTCCGGTACCAATGTTCTCCCGTATTCCCAAGCATTCGTTTCAATTTCAGATTTAAGCTTCTCTATTTCTTCATCTTCACCATACATTAGAATCCTAAGATCATGTTTGTTTTTTTTAAAATCCAAGTAATACCCAATCACATGATAAAGAATAATTCTAACAAAGTTTTCATCTATCTCTTTAATTCTAATTTTGTTGATATAACCGTTAACTTGTAGATAATTAAATTTTATAGTATTTGTCGATACGTTATAACTCATAGGTACAGTGAGATTATTGTTAATTTCATAGTCAATATTTAAATGATGCAAATCTAATGTATCTTTTATGATCTTTTCAATGTTCCTTATATAAAGCATTTTACTATAACTCCCTTTTAATAACTTACTTCATCCAGTGGTATCATTATTTCCTTTTACATCCTACTTTTATATGGTTAAATAGTATTCATAAGTACATTAATATGCTGTAATTATATCTTTATAGTATCCCGATTACGAAAAAACTTCTAAAGCCATATTTACCATTTCTTTCTACCTCAGCTACTATTCTAATAGTAATATAGGACCTTAGTTAAAATAATTTTAATATCTAGGATTTTCAACTTGTCTGTTGATTTGCGCTCCAGGCGCGTGCAGTTCGCGAGCGTGCAGGGGAGCCTCCTGGTCGCTTCGCTTCTGCGGGGTCTCCCCTGCCCCGTTTGGTATTCGTTCAGAAAGACAATTAGAAAGAGAAATTAAAATGAACATTGCCGAGAAAATGAACTTTTCTCGACAATCTGAGCAGATTCATTGGATCTGCTTTTTTATATGTCTTACTTTCTGTAGGGAAAATTCATTCATAGATCATCATTTTTTAACTTTTATTGTCTCGGGTATGGCCTTCCAGTACATAGGGTCTTCTAAGCCGAGTCGCCAAATCCCGATTCCTTGTAAGTTATATTTTTCCACAAGGTTTAGTTTAGACCGCAGACTGTCACTATTCTCAAACCAAGCCTCGTGGATATGGTTTTTTTCATCTACATAATTGTAATGAGGTGTTTGCGTACGAGGGTCCCATAAAATTTCAGCTTTATATTTTGTTTTATGCTCCATTAACACTGCATAGGAGCTATATAAAGCTTTATTTGCTGTTTTGTCCCAGTCCCATCCATAACCAGCGATACCGAGTAAAATTTTTGATTTTGGGACTCCTTTATTCAAAGCATAACGAATCGTTGCTTCTGTCCAATCAGCCGACGCCGTTGACCCGGGTGTTGTGTTTGCGTTGTGTTCATCGTAGGTCATAATCATTAACCGATCTGCAAATAGACCAAGTTTTGCGTAATCAAACCACGGTGACCAGGGATTAGCACGCGAATCACCTGTGTTTGCCGGGACGGAAACCGTCACTACTTTTCCATCACGATGCAGTGTATCAGACAATTTTTTAATCATTAGGCTAAAAGAATCTCGGTCTGTCAAATACAAATTTTCCATGTCTATATTAATACCGTCATAACTGAACTGATTTATTTCATTTCGTAAATTTTGTATGAAAACACTCCGGCTTTTATCGTTATCGAGTACATTACTCGCTACTTGCTTACCCTTCTCCGTGGTTTCATAAAAGAGGTTGTGAACAACTAGATATACCTTCACCTGTTTTTCATGAGCGCTTAGAATAACCTTTTTCTTATGAGCAGCTGTAACGGAGTCTATCAGACTGCCTGGACGTTTGTCATCAAGCTTGTACCAAAAGGGTGCAATGATGCTTATATGGTTGAATTGCGAGTTAAATGTAGGTTGAGAACCTGGAAATCTGCCTTCCTGTTCTGTGTAAAAGCCTAAAACTTCACGAGGAATTTTATTAATATTATGTACCGGAATTCTCTGGTCGTCCGTTTCTGAATAACCTGGATGAAAATCCTGCATTTTCTCTGGCGATGGCTTTTCGATACTGTAAGTATTTTCTCGAACACTATTTAGACTACCATTTTTTCTTTGTGAATAACTGCAGGATGACATCATTAGTAAAAAGACCATGCCTAAAGAAATTATGGTGAAGTACTGATAAAAGTTCCGCGACACTTATTACACCTCCTCCTCTAATGTGTTTATTTCTTAAGTTGATGAGAAAAGTTATAATTTATTCACGACAAATTTTTGGATTTATAACTAAACCGCTAACGGTAACTTAATCTCAATCAACGTACCTTCATTCACTTTACTTTGATAGCTAATTCTGCCATGATGCTGCTTAATAATTTTATGACAGATCATTAGTCCAAGACCGGTTTCCTTTTCATTTAGGGTGGACTACGGAAACCGAAATCCTAGATAACGAAAAATACCCATCCAAGTTTAAATGGATAGGGCTGTTATAACCTAAAATTGCTTCATTTCAATTGTAAGTTTAATTGTCTCGCTTGCTCAATTTCTATTCTTGATTTGGCCATCTGTCATCATTTTTTGATTCTATAACATGAACAAGTTCTTCTATAATATCGTTTAAACTCATCTTGCTTGTATCTTTTCTTAAAATGATAGAAGTTTTGTATAGTAAAGTTTTTTCTTGTTCACTCATAAATATAGTTTTTTCTTGTTCATTCATATAAATTCCTCCATTTAATAGAATGCTGAATTTTAATTCTAAACGGCAAAACCCAACTTATTCTTGGAAGATCCTTAATAAAGAATAAATAAATTTATCTGAAAGTCTAAAGATTCTTCTTAGGGTGCAAGTAATCTATGATTAATAAACATTACTCATATCTACGAAAAAAAATATTTTACTATATTCAAATTCTAATCTGATTTAATATACTGATTTAAAATTTTTCTATAATCATTTATATCTGATTCATTAATAAATCGTGTGTTTAACTCATTAGCCAATAGCAGAATAAAGTCTTTACAAAGATTTAACTTACAAGCAGAATTAAATGCTTCTAGCAATTGTTCAGTGCTAAGGTTATGCATACTTGTCTCACTCCACTTTACTCAAATACCTTCTTTCAAGTAAGATTATGAAGAGGGAATACTCCGTTATAAAATGTCATCAGCAATCAAGAAATAAAAAAAGCAGCGTGCCGTGAAGGTAAAGCTGCTTTTTTTTTGCAATATGGGATATTTATTAACAAAGAAGGGCTCATCCGATTAAGGATGTGTTTTCCTTTAGATATGTACATTATTTACTTGGAGCAACAAGTACACGCACGCTATCTTCTAATTGATGGGCAATATTTTGATGAGTTTTTCTAGCTTGTTTTAAATAATTGTCTGTGACAGCTTCCCAAGCATTCAGTGCTTCATTTGTATATTCAATGAATGCCTCGCTATTTTGTTCAAAAAGCTTCTCAGTTCTTTCAAATAAATCAAAGGCTGAGTTAATTGGAGTTAAATAAAGCTCCTCTAATTTACTAGCTGCTTCACTTACATGACTTGTTAAAGATTCAGTCACTTCATGAGTAGATTCATTTGTTTTAAAAATGTTGTTTTGGAATAACCCTTTACGCAAATCGCCATTAAATTTTGTTGCTTGCTCAAAAAGACCCTTTAATGTTTTGAGGTATACTCCATTGAACTTTGTTGTTTCTTTTATAGCCTCTAAATAAAGGTCTTGGCGTTGTTCTCTATAATCTCTTGTACGAGATACGGCACCTTCAAATTGATCCCAAAATGTTTCAATAAATGAATCCGTAACATAGCTTGGTTCATTTTGCCCCTCTACTTTTGGAATCTCAACTTTCGGAACCTCCACTTTTTTAACTTCCTTTTTTAGGACTTCTTCTTTTTGATGAATCATCTTTTGGACCATCTTCGTTCCTCCTCATTTACTTTGTAAATTTCTCTATTTTATCCTCCATATGAAACGGAGGTATGTAGAGCTCAAGAAAACTAGAATACATTTTAAAAAATTGATCGAGCATAGATTGGTATATCTCAAGTTGTCTAGCATTACTCTTTAAGTACGCTTTACCAACATCAGTTATTGAATAACATCTTTTGGCAGGACCGCTTCCATTTGTATGCCACTCAGATTGCACAAGATTGTCATTCTCTAGTTGTCTCAATAAACGATACAAATTTCCTTGGTCAAGCGTGTGAAAACCGAAAGCTTGAAGCTTTTGATTTAGTTCATAGCCATGATGTGACATCCTACTAAGAAGCAATAATATAAATGGAAGGATAAAATTCTTAGATGGAGTAACATTATTTTTATTTTTAGAGTTTGTCATGACTACACCTCAACAAAATTACTATATATGTATTTTACACATATAGATCACATTTCGTCAATTGCATATAAACAATAAAATGAATAAAATTTAATTATGGATCTATTTTTTGACTATTAGGGGTGTTAAAGGTACTTTTCTACAGTAAAATCAATATCGCGATTAGCTCTTTTTTAATGAATGCTAACGCCCGTCATATAAAAATGGTGGCCTGGAATTATTTCCAACGCCACCATTCTCTTATTGACAATATTTTTACTTAAAGACACGTCAAATAACTTAATTAGTTTGCTTATGAGTCACCCTTAAGGCATATTACTACCAGCTTTTAAAGCTCGTATAACCATCATCCACATTGATGATTTGACCTGGCGGGACTTAGTGGGAATTGAACCCACCAGACCTGGCACGCAGGTCTCAGGCAGTTTTGAAGACTGTGGAGGACACCAGTACCCCTTCAGCCGATTAAAAATCCCTTTTCATTATCATTCTTCATCTTTGTGGACTATTAAGGTAAACTATAGTTCTTGAATCTATACCATGAACCTAATTTTAATATTTACTTAGCAGAAAAACTAAAAAGCTTTTCTAATTTACGTACAATTTCATCTTTATCCGCGTCAACAACTTCTAGATGCTGTGGTTTATTAAACAATTGACTTATTTGTTCAGGGAATGTCTGCTTAATATCACAACGTTCGATGGATTCATTAAATTTTGCTGGGTGAGCAGTTGCAAGTGTGACACAAACCTCACTAGGTTTATTACAACTTTCGTATGCAGCGACCCCACAAGCGGTGTGTGGATCTAATAAATAACTAGTTTCAGCATGGTACTTCGTAATTGTTTGTAAGCATTCTTCCCCTTCAACTCCATGTGCTGCAAAATCCTCTTTTACCTGGCGGAGCTGCTCCTCGTTCACGACAATTTTTCCTTCTGACTTGAATTTCTCCATTAAGGCAGACACTTCGTCTGGATTTTCTCCAAGCAGGTAGTACAAATAACGCTCAAAATTGCTTGCTACCTGGATATCCATAGAAGGGCTATAGGTGCTCCTGAATTCACCAGGCTTGTACACTCCATCAGAGATAAAATCCTCTAAAATATTATTCTCGTTGGTCGCAACGATTAGTTTACCAATCGGTAGACCCATTTTCTTTGCAAGATAACCAGCAAAAATATCTCCAAAATTTCCAGTCGGCACACTGAAGTTAACACTCTCTGAACCTGTCTCTTTTGTTACTTGGAAATACGCATAGAAATAATAAACTGTTTGCGCCATTATACGAACAAAGTTAATGGAATTGATCGCACGCATATGGTATTTGTTTTTAAAATCCACATCTGCAAACAATTCCTTGATGATTCTTTGACCATCATCAAACGTCCCTTTGATGGCTAAATTCAAAACACTTTTGTCATCAACAGTTGTCATTTGTAATTCTTGTACCTTACTTACTTTGCCATGTGGGTGCAAAATGCAAATGCGAATGCCTTCTTTTCCTCTGACACCCTCAATTGCTGATGCACCCGTATCCCCAGAAGTAGCACCGAGAATATGAATTGATTCACCTGTTTTCTTTGATACATAGGAATATAAATTCCCTAAGAATTGCAGAGCAATATCTTTAAAAGCAAAGGTCGGACCATGGAACAGTTCTAGCACATACATGTTTTCTTTCAGCTTTTGAACAGGTGTTACTTCTGGGTGGCGAAAGGTTGCATAGCTTTTCTCGATTAAAGCCTTTAGCTCATTGTCTGGAATTTCACCATCAACATAATAGGAAAAGATTTCGTATGCTAGTTCCTGATAAGTTAACTGGGACATTGCTTCTAACTTATCTGCAGGAATTTGTGGGATTTTCTCAGGGACTAATAGTCCCCCATCATTTGCTAATCCCATTAAGACTGTATCAATAAAACCGATTTTATTTACATTTCCGCGTGTACTAACAAAGTTCATAGCATCCTCCAAGGTTATATTAAAAGTTTTTACTATCCGATAAAATTTGCTAACTAGGGTTTCCTATATTATTTTCGTGAAGCTATAATATATAAAATTCATTTTAATACATAATTTAGCGAATAGTCTATAAATTGTCGTTATAGAAAGCATATTTTTTCACATTTATTCTAAATCAGGCACCATCCTCATGGGAGGAAGGTGCCTGGGACAAGAAGAATATGTAAGTACTTTCCTTTCCATCGGGGGTTATTTTACTTCTCTATAAAGGTTGATTTCTGTACTTTCTCGAAGTTTTCTAAGCTCTGGAACAATTTTCATAACATGTTCACTTTTATTATGTTGATTTAAAGCCTCTTCATCCATCCATTCTTCGAGCATAGTAAGGATGGTCGGATCATTGATATCTTGATGAAGTGTGTAAGTTATACAGCCTTTTTCTTTTCTGGTTTCTGACACAACTTCCCTTGCCAATAGAAAATATTCTTCGACCTTTACACCTGGTTTTAGTTTTGCTTTACATACAACTTTAATCATTCTATTAACTCCTTTTCTTTTTTATTATTGCCTTATTACGGAACATAGCTCGACTTTATTATAACATGATTTTCGATATAGCTTTACACTGTGCAATCTGAGGATACCTATTCAAAAGCTTGATATATACAAATTCCAAAAGCATCACAAATAATAGATCAGTCGCGACTTGTACGTATAATGCTAGTAAATTATCTCATGGTCAATCTCTTGTTTTTTTGTTAATATTATTTTATTAAACATGTTGTACGCATAAGTAAATAAACTTGCTTCCAAGTTGAAAGTGGTGTAATCCAATTGGCTCAACAAACTAAATATAATATGGTTAAGGAAAAGATAACAGAATGGATAACTAGCGGTCAGGTAAAACCTGGGGATAAGATTTATTCTGAAAATGAACTTGTCAAAATGTTTGGTGTAAGCAGACATACGATTCGTCAAGCTATCGGGGATTTGGTTCATGAGGGATGGCTATACAGAGAACAAGGTGCTGGAACCTTTTGTTCCAATAAGTTTGGGAATGAAAAGCCTCAAATCCAGCATCAATCGAGTTATGGAAAAAATATCGGAGTTATAACCACCTACATTTCTGACTATATTTTCCCTTCCATTATCAAAGGAATTGAATCATATTTAACAGCTGAGGGATATTCTTTAACCTTTGCATGTACGGATAATGATGTTGAAAAAGAAAAACAATGTTTACAAACGATGTTAAGCAGGAACATTGACGGTCTTATTGTTGAGCCTACTAAAAGCAGCAATTACAATCCTAACATTCATTACTATCTGGAATTAGAACAGAACCATATCCCATACTTAATGATTAACCAATTCTATCCCCAGCTTATGCCTCCTCATATCATTGTGAATGATGAACACGGCGGTTTTGCGGCTACTGAACATTTAATTAAATTAGGACATGAAAAGATAGTTGGACTTTTTAAAACGGATGACCTCCAAGGGGTAAATCGTATGCAGGGCTTTATCCGCGCTTTCAGAGAGCATGGCATTACATTTTTCCCGGAGATGGTGATTACCTTTACCACCGAAGAAAAAGATAGCAGATTATTAGAACGATTAGAAAAATTTTTCAATGCAGATTCAATCCCTTCAGCAATTGTTTGTTACAATGACCAACTGGCCTTACAAATATTAAATATGTTAAGAGAACGTGGATTAAGTATTCCTGAGGATGTTTCGATTGTTGGCTACGATGACTCCTTTTTAGCAGAGGCATCAGATGTAAAACTAACATCAGTAACCCATCCAAAAATGCAAATGGGGATTGATGCTGCAAAATGGATTGTTGCTGCTGTCGAAAAGAAGGATAACATTCCTCCATCCATCGTATACGAGCCTGAACTTGTGATTAGAAGTTCAACCACTACATTTAAAAATTAACAAGTGTAGAAATTATTTTAAAGTTAACACGAAGACGCTTTCGTAATGTATTTTCCAACACATTATGAAAGCGTCCTTTTATTTATTTAGTAGGACTATCTAATAGGCGCAAAGCCTTTTATTTCTTCAAGAATTTGGGTCTTAGTACTATGTATTTCTCTACCTACATTTGAAAATGCAGATGTAAAATTTATAAAAATCGTTTTTTTCGATTGCGCAAGAACGCTGGAATATTCAGAGATTCTTCTGACTGTTCTGAGTGTCTTTCATAATCTTGAACTGGTTCGCCTCGGTTTATAGGTTCACGCTGTGTACGTTTTTCCCTTTGATATGGATTAGACATTTCTTCCATTGATGGTTGGGAAAGCGGTTGTGCTAATATCTCCTCTTGCTCAGTGAATCCAGTGGCAATAACAGTTACGATAATTTCTTCATCTAAGTTTTCGTTAATGACCGAACCAAAAATCATATTTAATTCCTCATGAGAAGCAGAAGCAACTATATCGGCTGCCTCCTGTACTTCAAAAAGACTTAAATTATTTCCACCAGTTATGTTCATTATCACACCATGAGCTCCATTGATAGAAGTTTCAAGTAAGGGACTATTTAAGGCTTTCTGCGCAGCCTCAACTGCACGATCTTTACCTTTAGCAATACCAATTCCCATTAAGGCAGTTCCCTTATGGGACATGACCGTTTTCACGTCAGCAAAATCAAGGTTGATTAACCCTGGCACAGCAATTAAATCGGAAATCCCTTGCACACCCTGGCGTAGTACATTATCGGCTTCACGAAAAGCTTCAATCATGGGTGTTTTTTTATCTACAATCTCTAATAAGCGATCGTTGGGAATAATAATTAAAGTGTCTACTGCTTCCCTCATTTCGTTAATTCCAGTTTCTGCGTTAGATGCACGCTTGCGGCCTTCAAATTTAAACGGACGTGTGACAACTCCAATTGTCAGGGCACCAAGATTGCGGGCAATTTCAGCAATGGCAGGCGCTGCACCTGTGCCGGTACCACCGCCCATACCGGCTGTAACGAAAACCATGTCTGCACCTGCTAACACTTCTTTAATTTGCTGTTTACTCTCTTCCACAGCTCTTTTACCTACTTCTGGATTAGCCCCTGCTCCCAAACCTCTTGTCAATGCTGTACCAATTTGCATCGTGACTGCTGCTTTTGATTGATTAAGAGCTTGTGCATCTGTATTAACGGCAATAAATTCTACACCTTCAACGCCTTCGTCAATCATACGATTCACGGCGTTATTTCCCCCGCCGCCAACACCAATGACTTTAATCTTAGCCAGTTGGTCCATATTTGTATCAAATTCTAACATGTTCATTCCTCCGCTATAGTAGATTAGGTGACAGGAAATTTTACTATTGCTTTCTAATTATTTCAGAGCAAACTTACCCCTCTAATTAAAGTTGCTTGTATGACCTCTTATGATAATAAAGGTATTTATTATGAATTAGTTTTTAGTCTACTGGACCTAAATTTTCTTGTCCAGTTAAGATTAACCTATTTATAAGTTTAATAAATGGGAAAAAAACCACCCTTAAATAAGACAAGGATGAGGAATTTTTCTTATTTATTTTTGCTTTTAATCAAAAAAAGGAAACCAGTGTGCATTCACATTGGTTTCCACTTTGATTCATGCCTTTAATCGATTATTAAAATGAACAAGCCGGTCTAAATCTGCAACCATTCTACGACATTTAATATAATCCTTTTTACGGCGTTTTTCGACTCTCATTCTCACTGTATGATGTCTTCTGTAATCTTCATAACCTACACCATGAGCACTATGCATCGCTTTTTCCATTTCGCTCGTATAACTTAATTGTAAATGATTGATAACAAATCATTCCTTTCAGTTTTTTTCCCCTGGGCGAATTGTTCTTTTACGTAGGTTTCATCTTATCATTGAATACAAGGTCACACAAAGTCAAAAAAACAGTGTATTTTGCTGTATACAGGAATGTCATTCAAACTCGAGAAAATAGCACTGACATCCTTACTTTTTTAGCCATATCCTTCCATATAGTGCACAACCTAAAAAAAATCCAAAAAAAGGATGAAACAGGATTTATAAAATATACTCAATAATAGGCTGTAAATTGTCGTTTTAGAAAGCAGAATTATATCATTTACATGTTTCGATAGGAGATTTACTCATAATTTAGGAGGATCCATCGCATTTCATAAGAAAGTGACGATGAAAACTCTTTCTAATCAAACAGGAATGTGAAGAACGATATTGAATTATACACCTACAAGGAAAATAATCTTGTAACAAATCGGAAAGGTTGTGAGTTTATGAGACTTTCGAATGTGCAGCCTAAGAAAAACTTCAGTTACATCTTCGTTCAATTTCCGGGGATGAAAATGAATGTACCTATGCTTTCTGACGAAGAAGGAACGGTGATGAAAGAAGATGTTGCTTTATGTGTCCAATTAAACGGTAAAGAGAAGGTAAATCACTTATTCTTTGTACGCACCCAGAGTATAAAACCTTTTGATTTTACAGATGAAGGAATTGGAGCAAAAGCATATTATCGAGTCATTAAGCAAAAAGAAAACTCTCAAGACTCACACACGAAAGAACCCGAGGAATTCGTCACGTTTATCACAGATGAAGTTAACATTTTACAAAAGAAAACTGAAACCGGATATAACTTCATCTTGGTCGTAAACAAACGTGAAATCGGAATAGTCGCTTCGATTGAAGAAGAAGTTTTCCAAACCGAGAAAGGACTATTAGTACTTAATGAGAAAGTGAAAGAGCGTGTCACTGTTAACAAAGATAGCAAGAAAAATAGGAATGCCTTCGTAAGGAGGAAGAAAAAGAGAATAATCACGGGAGGTAATGTCTTTCAGGATCATGAAGTTCTTGAGCCGATCCGAATTCCTTTGGAGGACGTTAAAAGAAAAGTTAAAGTATTTTCTCCTGCCGAATTAGATTTCATCGGTCCAGGTGATCAGAACCCATCCAATTTAATGTTGAGGAGGTGTTGATTAGGATTGTCCTTTCGGAAAAAACTTCATACTAGTAAACTCGAAACAAAAGGATTAAATGGATAATCCTTTTCGATAAATAAACTTTAGGAAAGGAATGAATTATTGGCTGTAAGCCTAATAATTACTAAGGAAAACTAACGAATCCATTTATTATAGGGACTTAACCAACGAGTTAAGTCCTTTTTACTGTTCAGACAATTACATACTCAGACTTTTGATGCCGTGAAACATATTGATTATTAGTAACCCAAAATCGCCATGGATAATCACGGGCTTCACCAGATTTATCAATTCCTATCCTTTTTCCGACTGATATGCTTTCTGGACAAAAGCCTTTGGCAATAAATAATCGTGGAGGACTGAGGGGACGTCCATAGTCCTCCATGGTAATGCCCAATGATTTTGTTAGTTTGCCAGGGCCATTTGTCAATTTTGAAAGTTCTTCAATGCCCCTCCTTATTTTCATAAGCTCGAGACCATCTCGCGGTTCAAGGGCACGAATCAAAACGGCTTCAGGATTTTCTTCACCGCCGCTAACCACATTGAAGAGGCAGTGCCTATGCATAACATAGGTATAGGCCAGGCCGGACCGTTGGAACATGACCTCGGTTCTTGCAGTCCTTCTATTATTGTAGCTATGTGCAGCCCGGTCACCAGGACCTATGTAAGCCTCTGTTTCTACAATATATCCTGCTGTCATTCCTTCATTCGTTTCTTTTACAAGGAGGCATCCGAGCAATGCCTTTGCCAGGTCAAGCGTGGGCTGAACATAAAATTCCTCGGGTAATGGTACTATTTCTTTTGTAAATTCTCCCACGTTTATTGCCCTCCATAAAAATGATTTACTTAAAAACTATAGACAAAAAAACCAATGATTAAACATTTGTATAAATTTTTAATCTATAACCTAATCCTTTCATCAAAAAAAAGCTGCCTTAAGGACAGCTCTAAAAAATATCTCTTCAACAACTTAATCTTGGTCATCAAGTTCAATAAAATAATAATCCTAACGGTAGGAAACTGCCTCAATTGTTTCTATAAAATTTTGCTCAACCCCTTTTACTTAACTAGTAATTCGACACCAATTTTAAATGAGGCCTCTGTTTTTTCAATAACTTCCTCAACCGATACTCCGTCTTGGGTTTCCACGAGAACCATTCCTTCAGGAGTGAAATCAAATACAGCCAAATCTGTTATTAAACGGTGGACCACTTCTTTTCCAGTAAGAGGAAGTGTACACTCTTTTTTGACCTTTGATTCTCCGTGCTTATTAACATGTTCCATAATAACCACAACACGTTTTGCGCCGTTTACTAAGTCCATGGCTCCGCCCATTCCTTTGACCATCTTCCCTGGAATCATCCAATTAGCCAAATCTCCTGTTTGAGAAACTTCCATTCCCCCTAAGATAGCAAGGTCGATGTGACCACCGCGAATCATTGCAAATGATTCTGCACTGTCGAAATAAGAAGCACCAGGCACAGCAGTTACCGTTTCTTTTCCCGCATTTATTAAATCGGGGTCTTCTGTCCCTTTAACCGGATAAGGTCCAATGCCCAATAAGCCATTTTCTGATTGAAGCAAGACGTTGTATTCGCTTGGAATTTCATTGGCAATAAGGGTAGGGATCCCAATCCCTAAATTTACGTTCATTCCATCCTGAATTTCTTGAACCGCACGTTTTACAATGGTTAATCGCGCATCCTTCAATCCACTCACTCCTTGTCTCTTTTAAACTATTAGGCTTGTACTACTGTACGTCTTTCTATCCGTTTTTCATAGTTAGTTCCGAGCAGCACACGTTGAACGTAGATTCCTGGCGTATGGATTTCTTCTGGATTTAAATCTCCTACCTCAACGATTTCCTCGACTTCTGCAATTGTAATTTTCCCGGCCATTGCAGCCAATGGATTAAAGTTGCGTGATGTTTTTCGGAAAACAAGGTTTCCAAGCGGGTCGGCCTTCCAGGCTTTCACCAGGGCAAAATCACCGACAATTCCCTCTTCTAATAAATAGGTTCTTCCATTAAACTCCTTGTGCTCTTTTCCTTTTGCAATTGGAGTTCCCACCCCAGTAGCCGTATAAAAACCAGGTATTCCGGCGCCGCCGGCACGAATTCGTTCAGCAAGCGTTCCTTGAGGGACTAGTTCGACCTCAAGCTCACCGCTTAAAAACTGCTTTTCAAAAATTTTATTTTCACCGACATACGATGAAACCATTTTCTTAATTTGCTTATTTGCAAGTAGCAGACCAAGCCCCCAATCATCAACGCCACAGTTATTACTAACGATTGTTAAATCCTTCGTTCCTTGATCTCTTAGGGCAAGAATTGCTTTTTCCGGGATTCCGCACAGTCCGAAACCACCAACAATGATGGTATCTCCATCTGAAATATCTTGTATTGCTTCCACAAATGAGTTTACAATTTTTCCATTCTTCACAGGTCAGCCTCCTTATTAAAATATAGTCTCTTACATTTGAAATTAACTGTTATAAATTAGACCGGATATACAGAGTGTTTTCGTTCTGAAAAAATGAGATATTTTGAAGTGTATGCGTCAAAACGATTAACAAGCTCATTACGCAATGAGTTTGCTGGAATAATACCGTCAATCACCATTTCGGAAGCTAAATGGTAAATATCAATGTCCTCTTTATATTCCTCACGTTTTTGTTCTATGAATGCGGTTCGCTCCTCTTCAGGAAGCTCTGCAATTTTATTAGCATAAACGGCATTAACTGCTGCTTCTGGCCCCATAACCGCAATTTGAGCAGAAGGCAATGCAAGACAAGCATCCGGTTCAAATGCAGGGCCAGCCATTGCATAAAGACCAGCTCCATATGCTTTACGTACAATAACAGAAATTTTTGGAACACTTGCTTCAGCCATTGCTGAAATCATTTTCGCACCATGACGAATGATTCCAGCCCGTTCTACCTTTGTACCTATCATAAAACCAGGTACATCAACTAAAAACAAAAGGGGAATATGGTAGGCATCACAAAGATTAATAAATTTTGCGGCCTTATCTGCTGAATCGTGGAATAATACCCCGCCTTTAACACGCGGCTGATTGGCAATGATTCCGACAGGTTTTCCATCCATGCGGGCAAGTCCGGTAATAAGTTCGCCAGCAAAAAGTTTTTTGATCTCAAAGAAGGAGTCTTCATCAATAATCCCGTTTATTAGATCATGCATATTAAATGGTGCATTCTGATTAGCCGGAATCAGCTCTTCTAATGGTTTTTTCAATGGTTTAGGAGCCACAGACTCACGAACTGGCGGTTTCTCTGAAAAATTAGCAGGGAAATAAGAAAGATAGTTTCTTGACATTGAAATGGCTTCTTCTTCATTTTTTGCAAGAACATCACCACAGCCTGAAACAGAACAGTGCATGCGAGCGCCGCCCATTTCCTCCAAGGTTACTTTTTCACCAATAACCATTTCGGCCATTCTCGGTGATCCCAGGTACATCGATGCATTTTTATCAACCATAATAACAATGTCACAAAAAGCTGGAATATAGGCTCCACCAGCAGCAGATGGTCCAAACAGAATACAAATCTGAGGAATTTTACCTGAAAGTTTTACTTGATTGTAAAAGATTCTTCCTGCCCCACGACGCCCAGGGAACATTTCCACCTGATCCGTTATCCGCGCTCCAGCAGAATCTACCAGGTATAATAATGGTACCCGAAGTTTTTCAGCTGTTTCTTGGATTCGAATGATTTTCTCAACCGTCCGAGCTCCCCAAGAACCGGCTTTTATCGTTGAATCGTTAGCCATCACACAGACAAGCTGGCCATTAATCTTGCCCATCCCTGTCACAACACCATCTGCAGGAAGATCCCCCGCCATGCAGTTTGCAAATAGCGCATCTTCCAGTTCAAAGCCAGGATCGAATAATAATGATAAACGCTCGCGGACGAACAGTTTTCCCTGCTCTTCGTTTTTTTCGTGATATTTGGGAGCTCCGCCCTTTTTGATTTGTTCGACTCGATCATTCAGTGTTTGTTGTAGAGGTTTCATATCCACTGTCATTATTTTTCCTCCTATTAATCTAGTTTTCTTATTCACCATTGTAGATTGGGGCGCGTTTCTCCTTAAAAGCCTGTAATCCTTCTAAACGATCTTTTGTTGGCATCGTCACTTCGTAGGCATTTTGCTCAATGGCCAGACCGGTGTTTATTTCTACATCATAGCCTTTATCGATTGCAAACTTTGCTTGTGCAACGGCAATCGGGCCATTCCGAACAATTTGTCCTGCAATTTCTAATGCTTTATCAATTAAGCTTTCAACAGGGACCGTATACTCTACTAATCCAATCTCAAGGGCTTCTTTTGCATCAATTCGTCTTGCGGTGAAAATCAGCTCTTTTGCACGTCCCTTTCCTACTAATCTTGGTAAACGCTGTGTTCCTCCTGCACCAGGAATAATTCCCAATGATGTTTCCGTCAGTCCAAGTTTCGCAGTTTCAGAGGCAATACGGATATCACAAGCGAGCGCTAGTTCAGTTCCTCCGCCAAAAGCAACGCCGTTCACTGCCGCTATGACCGGTTGGGGTAATGATTCTAGAGAGTTGATAGTTTCACGGATCAAAGAAACCGTCTTCCTCACCTGAACCGGATCCATTCCAGCTCGTTCCTTTAAATCAGCTCCCGCACAAAAAGCTTTCTCCCCAGCCCCTGTAATGATGATACAGCGGACTAATCGATCATATTTACTGGTAAGAATGGCGTCCTTGAGCCCCTCTAACATCTGTAAGGATAAAGCATTAGCAGCTTCCGGCCTATTTAAAGTAATCATCACGATTCCGTTTTCCATCTTGTTAACTAATATGGTTTTACTCATGATCTCACCTTTCTTACAAAGCATTTTTAAGCTTTCCACTCAGCATGGAACTCGCGGCTTGAAAACTTTTACTTGGTAAAGGTCTGCCAAGTTTCTCCTGAATGAATTGGGATGCAGAAGTGAGCTTTTGTTGATCAGCACCAGTGTGAATTCCCATCCCGTGAAGCATATAGAGTAAATCGTCTGTTGCCACGTTTCCGGATGCTCCAGGCGCATAAGGACAACCACCTAGGCCGCCAAGCGAAGAATCAAAAATGGTAATTCCCATTTCTAACGATACTAAGATGTTGGCCAAAGCCGTTCCACGTGTATCATGAAAATGCATCGCTAATTTATCTGCTGGAAATCTTTTCAATAAAACTTCCAACACATTTTGAACTTGCTTTGGATTTGCCACACCGTTTGTGTCCCCGAGAGACAACTCTGCAATACCCATTTCAAATAATGTTTCGGACACTCTTATGACCGCATCGATATCAACATCCCCTTCATAGGGACAGCCAAAAACGGTCGAAACATAACCTCTGCTTAATTTTCCTGCTGAAATGGTTTCTCTGACCAAATCCCGTAACACAGGGAAAGTCTCTCCAATCTTTTTATTGATATTTTTTAGGTTATGTGTTTCGCTTGCTGACATAAACACTGCTACTTCATCAATGTTCGCTTTAAATGCCCGTTCCAAACCTTGAAGGTTAGGAACGAGCGCTGTATAGGTGACACCAGGCACTTTGGTAATGCCAGTAGCAACAGCAACTGCATCTGAAAGTGCAGGAATCCATTTGGGATTAACAAAAGAGGTAATCTCAAGATGTTTTAGTCCACTATCTGACAATTGATTAATCCAAGCAATTTTATCTTCTGTTGATATAAATGCCTTTTCGTTTTGCAATCCATCACGAGGACCAACCTCTTTAATCGTTACACCTTCCGGCCACTTCATTGTTTCATCTCCTTTCCACCTTTATCCAGGCTTTATTCAACTACTACAATGACGTCGCCTTCATTAACAAAGTCGCCTTCGTTCACTTTTACTTCTTTCACCGTTCCATCGAATTCAGCTGCAATTGGAATTTCCATTTTCATCGATTCTAAAATCACTACATCTTGGCCCTCTTCTACCTGGTCTCCAGCTTTAACTAATACCTTCCATACATTTCCTGCCATGACTGCAATTACTTCACTCATGATAATTCCTCCTATTTTACGTTATTTTCTTTTTTAGTTTTTAAATACTTGTTAACAAAGTCTGTTGTCGTATCACCTGAATGAAATGCTGAGTGGGCAATAACCTCTTGCAGCATTGGGATATTTGTTTTAATACCTTCAATATGATAATCA
This sequence comes from Bacillus sp. ISL-7, assembly GCF_018613065.1. The sequence goes on from NZ_JAGGQW010000050.1 coordinate 135,340, forward strand.
GCTAATGCAGCTTGCAGACGATTTATTGCCTCTTCACGATTGCTGCCTTTGACGATAAGCTTAGCAATCATTGGATCATAAAAAGGGGTGACTGCGGATTGACCGTGAATGGCTAATTCATGTCGAACTCCAGGACCGTTCGGCAACTCTAATTTTGTTATTTTTCCAGGTGAAGGGAAAAATGTTTTGGGATCTTCCGCATAGATTCTAACCTCAATGGCATGACCCTCACGTTTTACGTCTTCTTGAGAAAATTTCAGAGCTTCACCTGCAGCAATTTGTAATTGTTTTTCAACTAAATCCAAACCTGTAATTTCTTCCGTAACCGGATGCTCTACTTGTAAGCGAGTATTCATTTCAAGAAAGTAGAAGTTTTGCTCTTCATCAACTAAGAACTCGATTGTTCCTGCATTTTTATACCCAATTGATTGGGCCGCTTTTACTGCAGCCTCCCCCATCTTGGTACGAGTTTTTTCAGTAATAAACGATGATGGGGCTTCCTCTACGACTTTTTGATGACGGCGTTGGATCGAACATTCACGTTCCCAAAGGTAAACGGTATTTCCAAAACTGTCTGCCAAGATTTGAATCTCAATATGTCTTGGATTTTCAACAAATTTTTCAATATACATTGCTCCATCGCCAAAGAAATCAGTAGCCCGCTTTTGGTTCCCCGCAAATGCTTTTCGGATTTCATCCCCGTTATGGACCACCTGCATTCCAATTCCGCCACCCCCTGCGGAGGCTTTTAGCATAACGGGATAACCGATGCGGTCCGCCGCTTCTACCGCTTCCTCTTCATCTGCCAGTGGGTAGGTAATCCCTGGAACGACAGGAACACCTGCTCCCTCCATTGCTTTGCGTGATTCAATCTTACTTCCCATTTTAGAAATAACCTCTGGAGAAGGCCCGATAAATACAAGTCCTGCTTCCTCACAGCGGCGGGCAAAGTCCGTATTTTCAGACAGCAAGCCATATCCCGGGTGAATAGCCTCCGCTCCTGAAACCTGAGCGACCTCTAGAATTTTATTGATATTTAAATAGCTTTCTGCTACACGGGAACCTCCGATTAAATAGGCCTCATCTGCCATTTTTACATGGGGAGCATCCGTATCAGCCTCTGAGTAAACTCCAATTGTCGTAATCCCTAAGGCTTTGCAAGTACGGATTACACGGACAGCAATTTCGCCACGATTAGCAATTAAAACTTTTTTGAACATGCCTTTCCACCCTTTCTATCTTCTATTTAAGAAGGTTCAAAACTCGTCAGCATTACAAATGCCTAAACTTTGATGATTAAGGAGATATGTAAAAATCTAATTATCATTTTGCAACATTCTTTACGTTTATCTTTAACTCTTAATCTAGTAATATGGAACCAGTCATTTGCCGGTGATTTTCCTGACAAATGACTGTCTCTAATTAATAACTATTTAACTGATGACTTTTCAGCAACTATTTTTTGGATTTGTGCAACCGTCGTCGGGTCTTCTAGTCCTGTAATGTCGCCGGAAACCTTTCCTGATACAACAATTTCCTTTAATAAGCGGCGCATGATTTTTCCGCTGACTGTTTTCGGCAACATATCTGTAAAAATAATTGATTTTGGGGTTGCAATCTTACCAATTTGTTGAATGATGTGATTATTTATTTGTTGTTTTAATTCCTCTGTTCCTTCATAGCCATCGGCCAAACGGACAAATGCGAGCGGAACTTCTCCTTTAATTTCATCTGGGATCCCAATGATGGCGCTTTCAGAAACACCCTCACATTCAAGTACAGCACTCTCCATCTCCATTGTACTTAAGCGGTGTCCTGCTACATTAAATGCGTCATCTGAACGGCCAACTACCCATAAATATCCATCATCATCTAATAATGCTAGATCGCTGGCATAATAGCAGCCATCCACTTGGCTATAATAGGATGCGTAATATCGTTCTGGTTCTTTCCAAAGTGTCCGGCATAGCATAGGAAATGGTTTTCTAATAACCAGATTTCCTAAGACACCAGGTTTAACTGGGTTGCCTTCTACATCAACGATATCCATAACCGCACCTAAAAAGGCAGTACCTGAGGAACCTGGTTTCATCGGCGTCAGCCAAGCTGCTCCAGCTATAGGCGATCCTGCAGTTTCGGTTTGGCCCCAAGTATTATTGATATATACCTTCTTCTTTCCTAAAACTTCATATGTCCAATGCCAGGTTTCCGGATCGAAAGGTTCTCCAACAAGGGAAATGACATCGAGGCACGATAAATCAAATTTCTCTAATGCCTTTTCACCCATACTTTTTAACATTCTTAATGCTGTTGGGGCAGTAAACAGTTTATTCACCCTGTATTTTTCAATGATTTGATAAAAACGATCTTTTGCTGGATAATCAACAGCCCCTTCAAAGACAACGGTTGTTACACCATTCGCTAAGGCACCTGTAATTCCCCAAATATGCATGGTTAACCAGCCGATATCCGCGGTACACCAGAAAACATCGTCTTGATGGTGATCCATATGATACTTGGCATATGTGTAATTCTGTGTGACAAAAGCCATGCCGGAATGCACGACGCCTTTTGGTTTACCTGTCGTACCACTTGTATAAAACACAATACCGCTCTCATTAGCTTCAATTCTCTCTGGTTCACAAACGATACTTGCCGCTTTTGTCTGCTCATGCCACCAGTAATCCCGGCCATCTTTCATTTGAACCTCTGAACCTAATCGGTCAACAACAATGACTGCTTCGATCGATGGAATAAATGGTACAACATGATCAACTTTTTCTTTTAAAGGAATGAATTTACCCCGACGTTCAGTTGCATCCGCAGTGATTAATACTTTTGGCTCAAAATTGATGAGACGGTCTGTCAATGATTTTTCCGAATATCCTGAGAAAATTGTATTGTAAATAGCACCAATTCGAAAACAAGCTAAAACGGAAATAAAGGCTTCTGCCAGATTGGGAAGAAAAATAGCAACACAATCACCTTTTTTTACACCAAATGATTTAAGAACATTCGCAAAACGATTTACTTCAGCAAGAAGCATATTATACGTGTAAAATTTGGTGTCCCCGTTTTCACCCTCCCAAATGAGAGCGGTCCGGTTTCCTGCCCCATTTTCGATATGCCGATCAAGTAAATTTACACTTGGGTTACTAATGCCGCCGGCAAAAAAGCGAAAATCGGGGAGCTGTCCACTAATGGTTTCATCCCATGGTTCATACCAAACAAGTTCACGGGCTGCACGATCCCAAAATTTAGCAGGATCTTCTTGTGATTGTTTAAGCAGTTCATGATATGCTTCACTGCTCCCAATGGAGGTTGAACGAACTTTTTCTTCTTCTGGATAGATGAGTTTGCTATTTGAAACTACTTGTAAAATTCCACTGATATCCATGTAATGGCTCCTTTAACAATTTTTATTTCATCACTATGTCTCTACTAGGCTGTTGATTTCCGCTCCAATCAACGTAGTCTTTAAGATCAACCATCACCTTTAACACAGCCAATCCTATAAAAAATTTATTAACATCCAATTTGTTTGGCAATAACCATTCGTTGAACTTCAGATGTTCCTTCACCAATTTCTAAGAGTTTCGCATCACGGAAGAATCGCTCCACTTGATATTCCTTCATATATCCATATCCGCCATGAATTTGAACAGCTTGATCACATGCTCTCATGCATATTTCCGAAGCAAATAATTTCGCAAATGCCGCTTCCTTTTTAAAGGCTCTTCCTTGATCCTTTAACCAAGCTGCTTTAAAAACCATATTCCGGGCTAATTCAATATTCATTGCCATGTCAGCTAATTTAAATTGGATTGCCTGGAAGTTGGCTAAACTCTTTCCAAACTGTTTTCTTTCTTTTGCATATTGAAGAGCTTTTTCATAGGCCCCTTGAGCAATACCTACAGCCATAGCACCGATTCCAATTCTTCCGCCATCAAGCGTAGCTAAAAACTGTTTGTAACCGTTTCCATCTGATCCCAGCAGATTTTCTTTAGGAACCCTTACATTCTCTAAGATAAGTTCTGTAGTATTTGAAGCATGCAGACCCATTTTTTCGTAGTTGTCGATTACAGTGAATCCTGGAGCTTTGGTAGGAACAATAAATGCGCTGATTCCGTTGATTCCTTTTGAGCGGTCTGTTACCGCTGTCACTGCAAGGTGATTAGCATAGCTTGCATTTGTAATAAAACATTTTGAGCCGTTAATGACCCACTCATCTCCATCAAGAACTGCTGTTGTTTGGGTTCCCCCTGCATCGGAGCCTGCATTCGGCTCAGTCAATCCAAATGCTCCAAAAGACTCTCCCGTACAAATTGGTGTTAAGTATTTCTCTTTTTGCTCATTTGTACCAAATAAATTAAGTGGAGCTCCTCCCAATGAAATATGTGCTGAATATGTAATTCCTGTTGATGCACAAACACGACTAAGTTCTTCAACGACAATTGCAAAGCTGATCGTGTCAGCCTCACCACCACCGTATTGTTCAGGAAAAGGCAGACCCATGATCCCTAACTCTGCTAATTTTGCAAAAATTTCCTTAGGGAATTCCCCCGTTCGATCACGTTCATCTGCACCAGGTGCAACTTCTGCATCAGCAAAATCTCGAATTAACTTGCGTATCATCTCTTGTTCTTTCGTTAAATCAAAATTCATTTATCTACAACCCCTTTCTAAATATTCTGATTGTTTTAAGCGAAAAAAATTAAGCCACCACTACCTATCTTTACGCTGAACTCCTTTCATTATTTTCAAAACTTTCTTATAATAAGAATATAATCATTATGAATATTATGCTATGTACATTTTCATGAATATTATTATGAAAAATTTGTGTCTTTTACACAAAAACAGGAAAATGGATGAAATGTAAAAAATCGTAGAGAAAGGATGATGACAGATGCAAGATACCTTAACTCATCGGCAACTAAAGTCCTTAATCCATGTGTCAAACGTTATCAATTCCAAATTAGATATTGATACGATCTTTGATTCAATCATGAATGAAACGATATCTGTCGTTGAAGCGGCAGGAGGAGGCTCTATATGGATTTTTGACAAAAGCCAGAATCGACTCATCGCAAAATCAGCTCAAGGATTATTTTATCCACATATATTTAGGCAAATTAAACTAGTTAGCGGTGAATCTATGACTGGGATGTCTTTTGCTGCAAAAAAATGTCTCATTTTTTGGGATGAGGTAGAAATTAAACAGGCGCTGTCAACATTAACGCCATATAACAGAGATTTATTGGATCAGTCTATTCCGAGTAATTTTCATTTTACATCTGTCATTTCTTCCCCTATTTTACAAAACGGAAAATGTATTGGCGTGATTACATTGGACTCTTTTGAACAATCTTTGCAGTTTAAGCAAGAGGATATTAATCTATTAGAAGCGATTGGCCACCAAGCAGCAGTTGCCTTGGAAAAATCCAGTCTTTATTATGAGAAGGAAAAAATGGTTCAGAAGCTTTCCCATTCAATCGAAATACACAGGAACCTGGCCAATCTCGTTGTAAATGGAGAAGGAATTCAGTCGATAATGAATTTTATACATAAAACAATAGGACAACATATGTTTCTCTTTGATGAAATAGGTGAACTTAGGGCTTCTGCCTGCTATTCTTCCTTTTCAATTGAAATGACCGAGTATATGAAAGCGTATGCAAAACAAATTATCCTAACACTTGAAAACTCACATACCGTTTCCGAAATAACATTAAATGATGAAATGTATCAATTAGTTGTATTGCCACTTGGGTCCAAATTAAAGTCTCTAGGCGGGCTAATCATCCTTTCAAAACAAAAAATGAATGAGGTGGATATCGCTGCTCTTGAACATGCTTGTACAGTCATTTCACTTGAACTGGGAAAAGAGCAAGCAGTTTTTGAAACACAGCAGCGTTTAAGAGGAGAATTCGTGACCAAGCTTTTTTCAGGACAGATCGATGAAGCACTTATTCAGAAAGCAAAAAATTTAAATTTTGACCCTAACCGAAACTATGTTGCCATACTTATTAATTTTGAGGATAAGTTAAACGAGCAAAAGGTAATCGGCGACCACTTTATAAGGAATTTACTCCATATGGCCAATACATTACTTGGGAGGAACTCGCAAGTAATGGCAGTAAGGGATGAAAATCAAATCGTTGCCCTTCTATCCTTGCATTCAAGAGTTTCTTCGTCCAATATTATTGCTGAATTAAAAGAACTTGCAAAAATTTTACAGCATGAGATTAAAAATAAATATAGAGAGATAGACGTATCAATTGGGATTGGAAGAATTAAGCAAGGGCTTATTTTTGTCCACGAGTCATTTGTAGAAGCGACAAAGTGCATAAAGTTTCTCAAAAACTATCGTTTTGATCATAGAGTTCTTAGTTATACAGACCTTGGCGTTCAGAGGTTTATTTTACAAAATTCAAAGGAAGAATTGATTGATTTTATCCATGAAGTATTAGGTCCCCTCATTGAATATGAACAATCTAGAAAGGGCGAACTGTTAAGCACTCTGATTGTTTATTTAGACCAAAATCAAAACATAAAGAAAACGGCTGATACTTTACATATTCACACAAATACCTTAAGCTATCGTTTAAAACGAATTGAGGAAATTCTATTAACGGACTTGAATGAAAGTCAACCATTATTTAATATTCATTTAGCCATCAATATATATCAATATATAAAAGATAAAACTAGTGTAGCCTTAATTTAATTTCAAACTAAAGGTTACTTACTGATTACGTAAAAAACCGATTTCCTAATGGAAATCGGTTTTTTGTACTCTAATTATCTTTCTTATTTTCGAATACAAGCCATTTCCCTTCCCCCAGGAACCGCTTTCAGAATAGTATTAAATTTAAGCATGACGGTTTTACCACCATGCTCAGTCATTTTCTATTTTTCAACCGGCTCCCCAGCTTTTCCCCAATGCGTTTTAGGAATCTCGGTTACGAGAACTCTTATATTCTCCTTCGGTGAATCCAATGTTTCGGATACGGTGGCCGTGACATTGCGAATTAATTCAGCTACTTTTTCTTTCGGTCTACCTTCCATCATTTGCACATGAATAATAGGCATGAAAATCCCTGCTCTCTACAATTATTAATCTGTCACGGTAAAAGACACTTCGCCAAAACCATCAAATTTCCCGCTGACAACATCGCCAAAGTTCAACTTAACGGCAGCAGTAATGCCGCCAGTAATAATCACGTCACCCTTACAAACCTTTTCACCCTTTCTTGCCAGCATATTGGCAAGCATCGCCACAGAGTGGGCTGGGTGGCCAAGGACAGCAGCCCCTGCACCCAATTCCTTGATTTCACCATTAATAGTAAGCGTAGCTCCGACAAGGTCCAGTTCAAATTGTTCCGGTTTTTTTAAGGTGGTGCCCAACACAACTCGTGACGTTGAGGCATTATCAGCAATCACATCCGGTAAAGTAAACTGGAAGTTTTCATAACGGCTGTCGATAATTTCCAACGCTGGAAGTACGTATTCCGTTTTTGAGAGAACCTGGGCGCCTGTCATGCCTGGGCCTTCAATATCTTCTCCTATCACAAATGCAATCTCTGCTTCTACTTTCGGATGGATCAAATCACTTAAACGGACTTTACCGCCATTTTCTATCAACATATAATCAAACACATATCCATAAATAGGCTCTTCAATGCCCATTTGCTTCATTTTGGCAAAGCTTGTTAAGCCCATCTTAGGACCAACTATTCTTCTTCCTTCATTTAATTTGCGGTTTACGATTTCTTGTTGAACAAGATACGCTTCCTCTACCGATAAATCTGGATTCATGTTCACTGTTACCTTTGGAACTTCACGCCGATCTTCCTCCGCTGAAACAAGGTAATTAGCAATATCCTGGTATTGACTCATTTTGGTATCTCCTTTTCTCCGTTTTAAAAATGGACGCTTACCTGCCCAATGTGTGCGAATCTTGCCGTAAATGACTCCCCTGCACCTTGGTTAATGAAACTTGATTTAATCGTCGTTTCAACTCCTTCATCAAGATCTGAGTCTGCAAAAATAATATTTGGATTTTTACCGCATTGTTCAAACGATAGTTTTTTCAAGGAACTAGATGCTGCTTTCATAATAGCAGAACCTCTTCCTAGTTCACTAATTTTTCATCCCTTTTTTTAAGAAGCAAATCGGCAAAAAGCAATCTTCTTTATTCATCCATTATTGTGTGTAGAGCCTCGATTAAATAGAAGAATGATGCCAAATTTGATAGGAGTTCCTTGGGAAACAACATAGGTAATAAACGTATTTCACAGAAAAAAAGAGTTCGGAAACTTTTTTCTCCCGAACTCCCTTTTTTTTATTTATGACTTTTCAATTTTGGAACGGATGGTAAGCCACCGCTGTCTGATATCCATGAACATTGTGCCAAGTACCTCGCAATGTCTTAACATCAACTTCAGAATTTTGAAAAAAGGATTGGACGGCTACATTTCCTAAGCATAGAATAAGATTGGGCTTTTTCTGTAGGATCTGTTGTTCTAAATGAACCATGCAGGTTTGGCGCACATGATCTTTTTCATAAGCACGCACCGGTCTTCTTTTTAGGATAAAAGTCACGTAAAGGTCGTCCGTCTTCAAGCCAACTTCTCTGGCAGCTTGTTGTAATGTTTGTCGTGTTCCGCAAACAATTAGATTCCCTTCTCGATCCTCTCTGGCTCCTGGGTTATCCATCCGTTTTAATGGTGAAAAAAAGCAGCCAAGAATATCTTGGCTGTTTATTTAACGATCAAGTCCCTTTTTATTCTTTTCAGTATTATCATTTGGTGAGTCACCGGTACCATTTTTACTTTTACTATTAGGTGTTCCATAAATTTGATTATCTTTTGTTACTTTTGCTCCAGTTAGAAAATCATCCTTAGTTTTCATCCTCATCATCTCCTTTTATTAATCAGTTATATTATCTATGGAAAGGATAAGAATTATACTGAATAACTAATTTGGGTAATTTTGTTATGGAGGAGAGCTTATCACATATTGATACTAGAAAACGAAGAAAGCGACCCCGTCGCCTTTAATAACTTTTAAAACTTTTCAAGTAACTGTTTAGCACTTTTCTATACCGCCATATATCTTTATTATCAACCGGAAGCTCATTTAGATCCCAAAAATCTTGATACTTCCTATGAGCAGTAAGCGTGCCATCAGGATATCGCATAAATGTAACAGTGCCGTTGTTTTGATCATCTTGTAGGACAATGTAGTGCTTCGAACCATCCCAGCTGGCCAACTCACCAAACTTCTCACAAAAGAGCTCAACATCGGCTTTACTTCGAATAACCATTTAATTCACTCCTTGATAAAATTATTTGATTACCGCTCTTATACCGTGGTTTCTTGAGAGGAATGGACTTTTAGCTGCTTGGGTATTAATTGAAAAGTGAATTTCAAAATATATTTGCTAGAAATATATTAAATAAAAAAATTAAAATTCGAGCGTTTATCATTGATTTGATAGTATTATAACATAACTGAAATGGATTTGCCGAAATGAATGTTAGGGTAATACTATGAACATGATCCTTTCAAACTTTATGTATTAAATAGACCCTAGTGCCTCCGCAAACCTTTTAATTCCTTCATGTATTAATTCTTCATTTTCCCTAGCAAATGTAAAACGAACAAAACCTTTTTTGGACCCCATCGTGTAACCTGGGACATAAATAACTCCTCTGCTGATTGATTCCTCCAGTAATTGCATTTCATTCACCTCTTTTTTTATCCTGCACCATATATGAATTCCTCCCTGAGGGATGGAGAAATCAACTTTATCCTTTAAATAAAATATAAGACTAGTAATAATTTGGTCTCTTCTCTTTTCTAATTGTTTGTTTAAATTTTCGATATGAGAATGGAAATTTTCCGATTCTAAAAAATCATTTGCGATCCACTGAGTAAAACTTGCATGACCAAAATCAATTTGCTGCTTCGCATCGGATAATCTCTCAATAACAGGTGTGGGGCCTATAATCCAACCAATTCTTAATCCAGAAGCAACGATCTTTGTTAAAGAGCTAATATATAAGACATTTCCGTTAATATCCATTGATTTTAGAGTAGAGATCTTTTCCCCTGTAAACGAGGTTAAACTATAAGGATCATCCTCAACCACAGGAATACCATGTTCTGAAGAAATTTCTAAGATCGCTTTCCGTTGCTTTTCCTGAAGTAAAGCTCCTGTTGGATTTTGAAAAGCAGGATTCAAAAATATCATTCGGATTCGATGCTTTTTATGTAACGAAAGTAAGTCATCCGGGTTAATTCCATCTTGGTTTACAGGTATGAAATAGGGTCTCAGTCCTGCTGATTTAAAAATCGGAAGATTATAGTTATATGAGGGATCTTCCAATGCAACTGCATCTCCTTGTTTTAATAGGCATTGAACCACCAAGTGCAATGCTTGTTGTGCCCCAGATGTAATTAAAATGGATGAAGGATTTGTTTCAATTTTTCTATATTGCTTAACATGCTTTGCAATCGTTTCTCTTAATATTGCGTTTCCTTGCGGGTGATCATAACCTAAGCTTCCTATAAACGATCTAGAAGAAGTAATCTCACTTAAGTATTTCAGCGGAAAAAGATCCTCTGACAGTTCGCCGCTAGCTAGATTGATTAACTTCTGTTTTACTGCTTCCTTCCTTATCCTCTGTGTTATAGGCAAGTTAGGTAAAAACGATCCTGCTTCAATATACCTGTTCCAGTTCGGTATACGTTTCTTGGTAATTCCCCAGATATCTTTACTTATGGTCGTCCCGCTTCCTCTATTCCTTTGTATTAGTCCATTGGACTCCAATTCATCATATGCTGCAACTACTGTACTTCTATTTATGTTAAGGTCCTTAGCTAAATTTCTTTCAGAAGGTAATGGTTTATCTGGAGGAAAAGTACCATCTGCAATTCCATTTTCGATATAATCAGCAAGTTGTTTATATATAGCTTTTTTGGCTTGGCGATCTGGTTTCCAATCCATATATTTCAGTCCTTATTATGTAATGTAGTCTAACTATTATGTTTCTTTATTAATATTATTAATCCGTTAGTTATGAACTTTAAAAAAAACCTAATGTTCATAATAATTAATTACCATCCAAATTATCATAAATTTAACCATCCACTTTTATTATAACTTACAGCGCGTTGTTTTGCGAAAAGGCCATCAAGTCAATACTAAAAGCGTAGAAAAATGGCAAACAGCCTAAAAAGTCAAAAAAGGAATCCATGTCTGACCGGGTGGAATGGCTGATTCATGAAGGGAAAATTATATTAGAGGAGGAATCGCATTGACCAAGGAAGAGGTAGTCAAACTTTTAATACTTATTGAATCGGTTTATCCCAACTGCATTTTTAAGGACGAGACGGTCCAGCAATGGTTCCAATTTTGTTCTGAAATGGATTATGAAAAGGTAATGGCGAAGGTGAAAAACCACATTCGAAAAAGTCCTTTTCCACCTGCGATTGCTGAAATTGCGGTATTCTCCTTTGAAGAAAATAATTTTCCAGAATCATTACAAAAATGGATGAGGAAAGGACGGGAGAGAATTGAACACGAACGCGCATCTAACCAACGAAATACATTACCTGATTGGCTTGCCGAATATTCAGCAAGAAAATCTGTTTAATTCCTCATTCACTTCTTGTGCTGAAAACATGGAGTTTGGCAAGAAAAGTAAATGAAAATAAAAATAACCCGATTAAGGCGTGCACAGTCTTAGTCGGGTTTATTCTTTCTAAAATAATGAACTGTTCTAAGAAAAAATGCCCAGATTACTTCTTCCGATATCTCCTTTCAGGGCGTCCTATGGTTCCGTAAATAACTTCTACTTCCATCTCATTAATTGCAACTAAATACTCAAGATATCTCCTGCCAGTAGAATGACTGGCTCCGATTATTTTTGAAAAATCATCTGCATTTATGTTTTCATTTATATCCTTTATTTGTTTCCTGACTTTTTTTAATGTATGTTTATCAATTCCCTTAGGCAGTATTTCAGGTGGTTCCTCCTGGGCTAAAACCGCTTCCCGTGGTTGTTTTACTCTAAAAAAATCGTTAACATCTTCCTGTTCAACAATTGTTAATTTAACTAGTTTTTCTCTAGTCTCTTTGAACTGTTCCAGCACTTCAAGAAACTTGTTAATCATAATGGGTTTAAGGATGTAACTGTATGCTCCTCCCCTGATTGCTTCGCTTACAGTGCCAACATCATTAGCTGCTGTTATCATAATTACGTCCATACTTCTCAGTTTTCTTCTAATCTCCCATAATAAATCTGTCCCATTCATATCAGGAAGAAAGACATCGAGCAAAATAAGATCGGGAGTAAATACATTCAACATATCAAGTGCCTGCTTCCCCGTATTTGCAATGGCGACTACTTGAAATCCTTTTGCTTTATCAGTAAATTTTTCATAAATTTTAGCCGCTGTTTCATCATCTTCTACAATCATTACTTTGATTAGTTCCTTGGTCATCCTTAATACCCCTCTCTTAGCTGCCTTTTGGTAAAACGATTGTAAATTGAGCTCCGCCTGAATCACTTGTAGAAATAAAAATCTCCCCATCCAGTTTTTTTAAGGCATTTTTAACAATGGCTAGTCCTAGTCCATGATTCTCTCCTTCTTTTGTCGTAAATCCTTGAATAAAAATCATCTCCTGCCATTCTTCAGGGATACCTTTACCGTTGTCTTCTATATCAAAAATGATATCGCTTCCAATATCTGTGAAGGAAACTTTTACATAGGCGCCATTAGAATTAGCCCGAACAGCTGCCTCCATGGCATTATCTATTAAATTACCAAGTATGGATACAAATAATTTAGTATTTAATGTAGAGGGGATATCTTCCAGGTTGCTGTCTTTATCGATTTCAAGTTCTACTTTTAATTCCTTTGATCGATTTATTTTTCCAAGCAGACAAGCCGCAATAAAAGGATCTTTAACTGAAGAAGTTAAAAAAACCACAATATCTTGACGTTCTTTGACTTCTTCTGAAATAAGTTCCCTTGCTTCGTCATACTGTTCAAGGGTAATCAATCCATAAATAGTGTTTAATCTATTTAAATATTCATGATTTTGCGCGCGGATATGGTCAGAAACGTTTTGTACTTTTGAAATCTCATCTATAATTTCCTCTATTTCGGAAACAGGCCGGATGGTTAATACGGCACCTCGTGTTCTTTGTTTCTCTATAATCGGTGATGCGTCAACCAAATTTAATTGGTCACCAAAAATTACCTTTTGATTAATAATATTTTGTTGACTGCCCATTACGGATTCTATTAGAGCGTGTAGACGGCTATGCTTAATTCTCATCCCCTTCTCGATCTCATCGTGTTTCAACAACTCTCTTGCCCGTTTATTGATGGAAGTTACTTCACCGTCTATGTTGACTGCAACAGTGGCATCTCTAATTGATTCTAAGGTAGCTTCTTTTTCTTTAAACAAAAAGGATATTTCTTCTGGCTCAAGGTTAAAAATTAGTTTCTTTACCCTCTTTGATATAATAACTGCCCCTGATATCCCAAATAACAAAATAAAAATAGAAAACTGAAGTAACTTAAGACGGTAGCTATGTACTTTTCCCTCTACTTCTGAGGTTAAGAAACCAACGGACGATACACCAATTATTTCTCCGTCCTTATTATAAATAGGGGTTTTTGCCTTAATCGCCTTTCCTGAAATTCCAGTTCCTTCATATATAATGGAGGCATTATTTTCAAATACCAGTTTGTTGCTTGAACCCATCGGCTTTCCTATATATTTTGTTATCTGGTGAGAGTACCGAATATTTTCTTTATTGCCAATTACTACATAGCCGGCTCCTGTGGATTTCCGTATTTCTTCTGCAATGGGCTGTATAGTTAAAGAAGGATTGGGTTCCTTAAATGCATCGATAATATGTTCCTTTTGAGACGTCATCTTCGCTACTGCCATAGCCTGGTTACCCAATGAAGTTTTAATCATATCGTCAATCATCATGGAAAAAAGAGCACTTACAGAAACAATAGTAATTAAAATAATAGTGGAAAAAAATACAACCATTTGTGTTAACAGTCGTGGTTTTTTTATTTTTTTGCCCAACTGGTTTCCCCTCGCTAAATATCTCAGAAGATGTGATTGTTCATATTATATATCAATAATAGCACTATTCTAATATTAGGTTCAATTCTATCAATTTTAATGTTTGTTATTATGTGAGTTCGCAGAAATTTTAGATTTTTACGTGAAAAAAATAAAAAAAAAGATATTTATGGAAAAAATTAAAATTATTTGTTTTATATATTCCTTTGAATATCAACATGTTAATCTTTCTTAGAAAGCGCTATCAATTAGTGAACAGTGGGTACACTCTTCTAGTCTTGTTATTAATTTACTTTACTCTATGAAAAAATTTAAGTAAAAAATAATTTGTTATTTACTAAGATTTGTTGAACCCACAATTAATAACAAAGGAGGATTTAACGTATGCTATCTTTTTTGGGATTTTCTATGGTTGCAGTTTTTATGTATTTAATTATGTCAAAACGGCTAACACCCCTTGTCTCCCTCGTGCTCATTCCCATCCTATTTGGTCTAATAGGGGGTTATGCGAATGATTTGGGTACGATGATGTTTGAGGGGGTAAAAGCTATTGCCCCTACCGCCATTATGATCTTTTTCGCCATTTTGTACTTTGGACTGATGATTGATACTGGTTTATTCGAACCCCTTATTGCCAAAATTTTAAAAATCGTCAAAGGTGATCCTTTAAAAATTGTTGTAGGTACAGCTGTCCTGTCGATGATGGTTGCTTTAGATGGTGATGGAACCACAACCTATATGATTACGGTTTCTTCCCTGCTTCCGCTTTATAAACGTCTAAGAATGAATCCTCTAATTCTTGCAGGAGTAGCCATGTCCTCAATGGGAGTAATGAATATGACTCCTTGGGGTGGAGCTTCTGCAATGGCGATGACTTCATTGAAACTTGACTCATCTGAGCTGTTTCTGCCTCTCATTCCTGTCATGGGCTTTGGGCTTTTATGGGTTCTGGTTATATCCTTTATTTTCGGAAAAATGGAACGGAGGAGACTTGGAGTTATAGATATTGATGCATTTCGAGAAGTGGCTAGTGCGGCTGAAATGGATGCAAAAATGGAGTTTAACTATCGCCGTCCAAAACTGGTATGGTTTAACTTTGCTTTAACCCTCATTCTCTTAGTTTTGTTAATTATGGATGTTATTCCACTCATGATTTTATTTATGGTTGCATTTGCTATTGCTTTATTAGTTAATTATCCAAATATAAAAGAGCAACAAGAACGAATCTCTTCACACGCAAGCAACGCAGTAGCGGTCGTCTCCATTGTTATTGCAGCTGGTATTTTTACAGGTATTATGTCAGGAACGAAAATGATTGATGCCATGGCTACTACTTTAGTGTCATTGATTCCTGAAGCATTGGGGCAGCATTTACCAGTAATCGTGGCTTTTTTAAGCGCTCCTTTTACTTTTTTCATGTCAAATAATGCCTTTTATTTTGGGGTACTTCCGATTATTGCCCAAGCCGCCGAGTCTTATGGCATAAGCGCTGCTGAAATCGGCCGTGCCGCCATATTGGGACAGCCTGTCCACGTTCTAAGTCCTTTAGTAGCAGCCGCACATTTATTAATAGGTATGGCAGGAATTGAATTTAGTGATTTACAGAGATTCTTAATTAAATGGGCACTAGGAACCACTACGGTGATGGTAATAGCCGCACTAATTTTAGGTGTTATTTCTTTATAAAAAAGAATTACATTATTGTCGTTGTTACTAGAAAATAAGAGGATGCTTTGTATCGTGTACAAAATACGACGAAGTTATTAAATTAAAACTTTATCAAAGTAATAAGAGGTTATTTATTTTTGCTCGCTAGGATCGATGAGAACTGAATTATACCCATAATATGGACACAGCTTAATAAAAGGGCCTATTCCGCTAACTGATGACCTCGGTATTGCACCGTGGTCTTCTTATTTATTAGACGTTTTCCCTAATACAAATAAAAATCCCACCTTCTATACAGAAAGTGAGATTTTTTCCCCTAATCCTCGATTCTATCATTGTGTTACCTTATTGAACGACTGCCTCTCCCTGGTAAATCCGAAAGGCTGGAACAATCGTGTCCGAAACAATTTCTTTTCCTTTTTCACGAATGAAGTCCAATTTATAATAGGAATCAAATCTTTGGCTGATTTCTGTTTTCACCAGTTCGGGCGGAGTGACAACAATGAATTGGAACTTTAGTTTTTCGGCCACGGCGAAAATCGGGTCAAGGACGTGTGCCGATGCTGCTTGTCCGAACGGATTATCACAAACTAAAGGCACCCAGCTTTGATCGGTATCGCTTTTAACGGATAATAACATCATCATCATCACCATTCGGGCCGATAGCTTTTGTCCGCCGCTGCCATCGGATTTCGTCCTAGAACCTTGATTAATAGTCTGCCAGGTTGAATAATGCTCTCTTTGAGGTTTCCCGTACATAAAGGCATTATCCGTTCGCATATTATAGACAAGCAGCTCAGGATAGCGATTTCGGAGTGATACAAATAAAATTTGCTCATCACTTATCAGTTGTTTTATTTCTTCGTCTAAGGCGCGATTATGATCATCAATCATATCAAATTGTTTAGTGATTTTGTTAATAGCAGCTACAAAATGCTGCTTTAGCAGTGGTTCGATATCTTCCGCCTTTTTAGGTAAAATATCTTCTTTGAGCTGGACGAGTGGAAAGGACCCTCGTTCATTTTTCAGCTTCATTTTCGCAACCATCGAACGAATCGCCTCAGCAATGCTCATCACTTTCATGCTAGCACGGCTTGCCCAGAAGTTTTGAGCCTTTTCTGCCCTTTCTTTGTCGCGTTCTAATTGTTCCAACCCACTTTGTGAAAAACGCTTCATGTTTTTAACGATGCTCTGGATATGTGTATAATGCCTTGTATCCATATGGTCTAGTGTGGTTAATATTTCATTTTTAAAGCGGATCTCCCAATCTTTTCCTTCTATCGTGAGCTTTAAATTGCGCAGGGATTGATCGATTTTCGCATGCTTCTCTTGCCCCTCTTCCTGTATTGCTTGATGATCTTCACACCAGGATAAGATACATGCTTTGCCTTGAGTCTTAATTTTTTCTACATCCTCATTCGTAAATACTCCCGCTTCTTCCTTTAGGATTACGGATAAGGTTAATAAATCTCCTTCATAGCCAGTAATATTATTTTCAGTTTCTTTTTTGCGTTTCTCAGCCTGCTTTACTTCCTCTTTCGTCAACTTTGTTTGGTCTTTAATTTCTACTTCTTTTACCACTAAGTCAAGATCTGCCCATTCTTCAGGCTGTTTTTCATGCTTCTCGACTTTCTTTCCTGACTTTTCACGTTGTTCAGTTGCATGCTTTAAGGACGTTTCCGCGACGGTTACAGCAGTTCCTTGTTCACGTTCTTCTTTTTCCGCTGCCTTCGCTTCCTTCTGTGCGGTTTGCAGCATATTTTCTAAGATACTGATAGGTTCATCTGGTTCTGGAACTTTATTCCAATCTTCATCATGAGCATTGAGTTTTTTCTCTAATTTCTTTTGCTGCTTTTGTTCGGTTTCTTTTTTTGCTTGAATAACGAGTAATTCTTTAGCCTGTTCTTCCTTTGATTTCTGGAGCTGTTTTAGCTCTCCAATACTTCCGTTTATCTTTTCTAATAAATGTGATGAAAGATGAGGGACCTCATCACATGGATCTGCTTTTTCATCAGTAGGAAAAACCGCTTCTTCTATAAAGAACCTGATCTCCTTTATAGTTTGTTCGGATGTCAGCTTCCATTCTAAATACGTTTGATTCCACTGGTTTTGCAGTTCAACTGTATTTTGGAGCTCTTTTCCTATTTCTTGCTGCTGAGAACCTAAGGCTTCCTTTTGTTTCTCTTTCTCTAATTTCACTCGTTTATTTTCTTGATGAAGAGTTTTTTCTTGATCAAAATCCTCTAATGTTTCCACATCTTTTGTAAGCTTTTCTATTTTACTTTTTGTATTCTCCAGCTGTTCTTTTAGCTGAAGTTGCAATTCTTTTTCTTTTTCTTCTTGTGCTTTGATTTCCTGTAAATTTTTTTTCTTAGAAAGAAGCGCGTTTTGTTCCTGATTGAGAGCTTTTTCGATATCAATAGAAAGATCGCTTGATAAAAATCGATCGATTTCCTTTAAAACACGACGTAAGGAGGTTTCTGTTTTTTCAATTTCAAGGAGTGTATCTTTCTTTTCTTCTATTTGTTTAGCAATCTTTATTTTCCAGTTGGTGAATTGGTTTTTATCCGTTAATAGCTCTTGCTCGGTTCCGTTAATGATCACAAAGGAAGTTTGATGATATTCGCTGTTCATTTCCTCCCGCAAGAAAATTGGAACAGGACTTTTGAACATTCTTCCGGAAAGAACCTGCTGATTTATTTTTTGCCATTGCTGCCCGCTTACGACCAAACCGTATGGAAGGAGTGGATACTTCATAAGGTTTTTCGCTAGGTCCTCAGCACGTAAAGATTGGAGAAATTGGGTACCATAAAACACATCAATGCCAGTCTTCTCATCGATCCATTCCTTTAATTCTTTTACATCTTTATTTGCTACCCAAAAGGGCTCATCGTTTAAGGAATGGTCGAGTTGTGTTTCCCATAGGTCTTTTTTAATTTGTTCAGCTTGTTGTCGATTATTGCTTAGTAATTCTTCTATTTGTATAGAATACTTCGATAAGAGCGAGTGAGTAAACGGCGCTGTGGCTTCATTTAATAAACCATGAAGTTTATCCAATAATTTTGCTTCTCTTTGCATTTGCTCTTCATTTGCTAGGTTTAATTCTTCACATTTTTCTTCTGCAAACTGAATCGATTGGACGAGGGTACCATGTGAATTCGCAAGTTGGTTTTGCCGTTCACTAGATTCTTTATCTTTTGCTTGCACTTCTAATAGTCTAGCCTTTTTGTCTTCAATTTGTTTAAAAAGACTTTCGATCAATCCCTTTAAGTCATAGCTTAAGCGGTCGCCAAATGCTTGGATTAGTGCCGCTTCCTTGGACTCAAAGGCATGCATCTGCGTGTAAAGAAAATCAATTTCAGTACTAAGCTGAGCAATCTTTTTTGTCTTTTGTTTATCCTGTTGCGACAGCTCCGTTCCTTTTTTCTTTAAGAACTTTTGATATCCCACATACTGCTTAATCGCTTCTTGTATGGATAAAAAGGACTGCTCCCATTGCTTTTTAGCTTCTTGTTTGATTTCTTCCATTCTTTGATTCACTTGCTCTAAGCCACTATTTTGTTCCAATGTGGCTATCTGCTGGGAAAGAGAGCGAATGGTTTGTTCGTTTTCACTCCACTCTTTCAATAAAGCCTGAAATACTAACGCTTCTTTTCGCTCCTGTTTCTCTAGAACGATGGCTTGTAAGGAAGTATGCTTCTTCCTTTCTTCCACTAATTTCTTTTCCCAATCCATAACTTCTCTGTGAGCTTTTGCATACTCCAGGTTGTCTTTTTGATAGCGTAGTTCTGCTTGCCTTAGGATTAATTTCTCCATGTCTTTTTCTAAAGTAAGCTGCATTTCCTCTTCCGTTTGCTTCAAATGCTCTAAAGCACCCAGCAGTTGTCTTCCTGCCTGTATACTTGCTTGAACAATTTCTTTATGTTCTACACCTTTAGCTAGATGCTCTTCAAAAGGGACAATGTCTTCTAAAAACTCTTTATGGGCTTGCTCTCTTTTTAAGAGAACAGGCAGGTCCTTAGCGATACTTGCCTGACTCTTGAAAATCTCCACAAGATCATTCTTTTGATGTTCCGTCCTGTGCAAGACTTGACTAACAGTTGGAACAATTCGTTTTTGGAACAGGGAATGATCATCCTCCGCTCCCTCAAAGTATTTCCCAACGCCGCCCTCATCCTTGTTAATATCTTTCATAATATCCCAGTCTTTACGGTTAATTCCGTATGTATCAAGGATGCGATAGTGCTTCTTCGTATCTCGGTAAACGTCATATCCATTCCATTTTAAATAGTCCTTTAAACTTTCGATTTCAGCAACCTCATCATTATCGTAGAGTGGAATATGCTCAAGTGCTGCCTCTTCTTTCCGTTCAAATTCTCTCGTATAAAAGGTAATAGTAGGGAGGATCTTTGCTTCCTGTTCCAATGTTTTACTTTCATTTCCACTTTCTTCACTCATCGAGATCCGTTGTTCGGCTGAGAACATTCCTCCCGTAATCAGATGCCGGCGGTCAGCTCCGTCCAATTCCCATTGAATAAGTACATGAAATGTATATGGAATAAATTGTTCTTTATTATTAAAGAAGAACTGTTGATAATAACGATTGTTTTGTTTCCCCCACGAAGTCCCAGGTTTGAGTATTTGGAAGATCGTTTGAAGGAACACACCTTTCCCACCCCCATTCATCATCGCAATGAGGCCATTGGTTGATGTCTCATCATTATGAAAATTAAAAGTGGTATCTTTATATTGCTTTTGCATGCCATCATACTTCAGGTTAACAATTCTAATTCGATGAATCTTCGGCATGCTCATCCTCCTCTGATGTCATTAATTGCTTAAAAACTTCATAACGGTCATAATCGTGATACAGGTATTCAATTCGCTCAAAAAGCTCTTGTTTTGGTATCACCTTAGCTATATCGTCCCGATCAAGAATGACGATCAGCCCCTCCGTCTCTAATAAACGCATAGCTCCGGCAATTAAACCGATTCTTGTTCGTCTATTGCCTTTTTTTACTCCATAATCGTCCGTGTCAACCTCCATGTATTTCCAGGTGGTTACAACTTCCTTCATATCAATTCGTTCCTCTTCCCCGAAGGTCGGTTTAGATTTAAGAATGCTATCCCATTGAATCATTAGGTCGTTGACTTGCCGTTCTAATGCGTAATAGCTAATCCCTTCCCGCTTCGTGCGAATTTTTGCAGCCTGGTTGCGATCGATGGCCGCTAAAAATGACATAATGACAACACTGATAAGATGAAAATGTTTCTTATTTTCGACTTGTCGATGCTTTTCTTTCATATGGGTAAAATTAGTAGCAAAGACGGAGCCAGTAGGCTGGACAACTAATTGGATGCGTTTTGGCGATTCAATGATATATGTACCAGATTCGTCTGCTAATAAAAGAACCGTCTGTCTCACCTCCGGATCGAAATAAGTCTGGAAGTGTTCACTATTCTCGTCGATTACTTTATCTTTTAATAGAGTAAAATAGACAGCAGATGCTCTTTTGATCGTTTCTGCATTCATCCTTTCTCCTCCTGTACACATAGTTTAAAAGGGGTCATTTTCGTTTGATACCATAAGAAAGGCTCCGCTTTATGATCAAACTCAGTAAAGATTTTTGTGCCCTCAAAAGTTTGAAATTGAGGATATTCCTTCATTAGTTTATAAAGAAGAATTTCCCTCTCATCGCTTAATGTTTCTTCTTTTCGATGTAGCACTTGAACCTTCAGTGGCTTTTTATCGAACATCATCCACAAATCAATCGTTTCAGATTCTTCAAACCATAAATCCTGTACTTCTAATGGCATCTCTGCTAAATCAGCTAACGAAAACTCTCCGTTTATTTGTAAGAATTGAAAAACATAACTCCATGCCTTAATAACAGATTCCCAGTTCGTCACTCGCAGACGCGTAATGCTTTCTTCTGCCTCCTCTTCAATTACGGCATCGGTTAGTTGTTTTTCATCGAATTCTTGCTCACCCCAAATCCAATCAAGAGGCAAAATAAATTCATTCTTCGGTGAAAATAAAGGAGAAAGCACCGTTTCGATTTCCGTAAAAGTTTGAATTCCATTCTTCATGAACCCATTTTCATAAATATGCTCTCGAAAGGAGACCAAACTGTTTTCCCAAAACAAGGAAGGGTTTTCCACTTTTAATTTCATTTCATAGGAAATATTTTGAATAACCAGCTTAGCAAAACGATCGTGCAATTGCCTTGTATGGCCAATTTTTTCTTGGAGAAGAATCAATTCTTTCTGAATATAATCATCTTCTTCATTCCTTCGTTTTGTTTTATCGATCATACTAGTGATGGTACGGAAGTGGTTTTTTTCTTCTTCAAATTGCTTTTCAATTTCCACACGATTGTCAGCCCTTTGCCATTCCTCTTCCATCAATAAGATTTTGGGATTGTTGATCATTTCCTTTTGAAAGGAGAATTCCTTTGCCATTAAGCGGTTTACTCGTGAAATGAGGTGATCGAGGTTTCGAGTAGCTTTTCTAAAATTTCCATTTTTAATCAGCTGCATACTGTAGAGTTGTTCAATCGTTATCGAGAATTCCTCAGCCATTTCCCTGCTCATAAAAATCATTTCCTGAGCAACATCCGTGAGTTTATAAACAATGGATCCGCCCATCTCTAAATTCGTATATAATTCATCCATTGTGACATATCGGAAGACCTGAGTCTCCCAGGATTGTCTTATTTCATCGTAATATAAGGCTTCAAACGGTTTACTATACTCTTCTTTCCCCTGATACAGGAGCCCGCTTGTTATCCGTTCAATTTGCCTATCGTCTGCCAAAAGCTTCATTTGCTTAATGGAATCTTCCACCATATACTTGATATCTGACTTGCGTCTATGATCATCATCATTTAATTCTCTATAAAAGATGGTCAGGAGCACTTGCATGAGAATGGTTTGGATATGAGGTTTAAGCTCACCCACTTCCATTCCCCTACCAAGCTCAAACAGTGGATTTAATCGTTGCATACGCTGGGCGAATCCTTCCCATGATTCGTTCACATCCATCGCCTCCATGTTTCTATGTTTAAGACTTCTTGTGGGATTCGCTTATTTTCTTGCCAAAATTGCATTAATAAGGCTTGCTCCTCTTCCGTAAACCATTGAAAGAATGCATCACGGTATTTGATGTTTTGTGTTTGGCCTTGTTTCTGGTCATTCCTTTGTTCTAGACATTGAAGCATTTTGCGATATATTTTTAAAGCAGGCTGAATACAGCAATCCGAGTATTTTTCGATAAGCCGAATGAGGATCCCGTATCCCGCGGCATCAAGGTCTCCTGCGTAATAGAAAAGATAGGGTTTGGGCGGAAACATTCTGAAGAAAAAGGAAAAGCTCCGTTCGATTTTAGTCCCTTCACCATATATGATTAGTTCAGGTTCATAATCGAGTTGATTGGCTTCCAATAACTTAATGGAAGTATGAAAGAATGATAGATTTTCGACGATCAGAATCCGCTGAATATCTTTTATTTCTTTCCCTTGTTTCATCCAAAATACAAAAGGCTCCCCGTAATTCACCATTTTAAGTTGCTCTTCAGATACGCCAATTCTAGCTAAAAACCCTTTTCCATCCGGAAAGCTATCATTGTCTAGTAAGAATTTTTCATGACCAAAGAGCTCCAGACTTCTTTCTTCAAATGACACGTTTTCTCTTTCCTGATTGGATTTGAGAAAAGTATAAACATGTTGGATTCGATTCCACTCGTCTTTCGTTTGCCATTCGGGATGCCGTTCATAAAAGGAAAAATCAAACTGATCACCTAATTTCATCATCTCGAAACGATCCCATTTGAGCGTTTGAACTTTTAAATTAACCCAGTAATATAAGGCAAGCGCTGGGCTTCTTCCATTGTATTGATTATTTGGAATAGGAATCAGTTGTCCTTCCGCTTGCAATGTTTCAATGGCACGATAAAACAACGAATAGCCGTCCATTTCAAAATAATCATCCAAAAGCTTGCGCAACTGAATTTCCAAATCGTTTATATTTATTTTCTTTTTTTGTTTTGGGTGTTGAATATCAGCAATAAAACCTCTTACCCTAGTTTCGATGATATCGATAATAATTCACCTACTTTAATCTCTTAGTGTCATAGAAATAGACTCCTACTACCCAATTTGGATATCCTTTTATTATAAACTAGTTGAGTTATGGTTGGTAATTGAAATTTTCTTGATATAATGTTGTCTGCATAGAGATTTGGAGTCAATCAACGACAACAAAAAGGATCAGTCCCCCAAAGGAGTAATACTTTACTCCTTTGGGGGACTGATCCTTAAGAACTAATGAATAATCATTGGTAATCTATTCACTTCATCAAAATCTGATTATGGCATAACGTATCCCACAGCACTTCAGGATCGGCTACGTTTGCATACTGACAACATTCGATAAATTTCTTCTTAACTTCATCAAAAGATGTTTCAGGGTGAATTCGTTCTATATGTCTTTTTGTACCTTTGGCGTTTACTATCTTAATATCACCTAAAGGAATTCCAGGCGTATCAGCCTGTGTTTGCTCAATTTTTATACGATTAGATAAATCTAACACTTCGGTATTCATAAGGGCCCTCTCCGTCAAATTATTCAAGTGAACACTCCCATGCACAAATGTAAATGCCACAATAAGGGATGTGAGTAACGACAGCTAGGATAAAGTTTAATAGATGTATCGGAAAACGCCCATGTTTCAGAGTTCAATAATACGCTTCGTTGTTTTTCATTTAAATTCTTCCCAAAATAATTTAGAAAGAGACCCGTCTTCCCATCCAGACAACTTGCAGGTGCTGTCACCCCTTCTCGGGCTAATAATGCTGCTTGAACACCTCCCATTGATGAAACACCTGGTTCCTTACCGCCAGCTACTTGCATATATGCCAGTCCTAAGGCGTTAACTAACTCATTATCATCTAATCCAAGGACCAGTCCAGCAGTTATGGCTGCACCTAAATAACCAAACAGTTGACTTAAGAACCATTTGGAATCCGTACCAGTACCCCTGGGTTCGATTGCATATCCCAGTCGACACAATAACTCGTTTCCTAGTGCAACTGGAGTAATAAGATCCGTCCTCTTTGAATCCTCAGCGTCAGCAGCTGCTAATGCGGCAGCTAATGTAACAGGGGTTGGATGGATTCTAGCTAAATCATTAATATCATCATAGTCTAAAGCATGTGCTAAAGCCGTATTAGCAAATGCAGCATAGGCTGGAGGTAATCGATGCTCACTTCCTATTACTCGACCCGCCCCACCTTTTACACCAATAGAAAGACCCGCTATAGATTTTAAAGCGATAGGTGCTGGTATTAACCTGCATTTGAAACACCAAGTAATTGCCAAATGTTTATAGGGGGGAGTTATTTGTACGGGCAATTCCAAGAACAAACGTATGGTACCTATACTTATTCTGGAAACGTTGTGATGCTTGACATGAAGCAAGGTGACGTTACAGGTGACGGTATAATTGATTACGTCTATTTAAATGGAAGAAAAAACGTTGAAACCGAAATCTTCGCAGATTATATTACACTTGTAATTCAAGATGGGCTTTCTAACCAGATTTCAACAATTAATCTTCAAAATAATGCTGGATACAATGCTAAGCTCTTCCTTGGGGATTTTTTATAAAGATAATATATTGGATATTTTGGTAAGTATTGAATCGGGAGGGTAGCGGGGGGTACGGTATATTCAATATTTACTCCTTCAGTAATAATATTCCTCACCTATTGTTTGATTTTGAAATATATAATAATAGCTATACATTCAAAGTCAATTATGAAGATCTTTATAGAGTAAATGTAGGAAGTCCTCCATTAGACCTACTTTTCATTCTTGACATAGTTAAAAAGACGGATACATTAGGATATGTCGAAAACCTTTTAACATGGAATGGCACTCAATTTTTATCTACTAGATTGGCAACAGCCATACTTGGAACAAAGTTAATTAGCCTCAACTAATGGTTCGCTTTATGCATTTTCTTTTTAAAGTAATGGAGGTATTGTATGATAAATTTTTATTCTTTTAACGGGACTGTCACTATGATTAGTGATTTTTTTACAGGCCAAAATGGTGAAGGTGAAGGCTGTTATAAATTAATATCTGTAGAAAACGGATTGGGAGCATTAGTAAATTTCGTGGTGTCACCCACAACTTACTTTGTTGACCATGTAATGGTGGCAGTAGGAGATCACGTGACTGGATATTATGACGGAAATGCACCTGCTCTACTTATTTACCCTCCACAATATCAAGCACTTGTCATGGTAAAAGATAGCCCATATCAGAATGTAAAAGTAGATTATTTTAATAGTGAGTTGGAGAGTAGTGATGGACGATTACGATTAAATATTTCTCCATATACTCAAATAGTATTAACAAATGGGCAACTCTTTTCAAGAACCCCTGCGAACAGAGATTTAATTGTTATATACGGACCTGCCACAAAAAGTATCCCCGCCCAAACCACACCCTATAGAATTATAGTTTTGTGTTTACGGTTATAATAGAAAATTCCTGTTTAGAATATTAATTGGTATATAAAAACACAAAAGACTCGTCCATTTTGTTCTAAGACCAAAGCACCCGTTATCCATCCTTACAGCCAAGATGTCCACTACAGAGGATCGAATATAATGCGAAATTCTGGTTCAGCTAAACTGCTTATTAACACAACAAGGAGCTGCCCAATGGCAACTCCTTTCTTTGCACCCGTTGATAAAGATTAAGGTATATTTTCTCCAATTTCTTTATCATTGTGATTTAAACAAAAAGGAAATCTTTGTTAGTCTTTAAAACAAAAAAATTTCTCATATTTAATAGAATTTAATAAAAAATAGCAGAAGGAAATACAGACTTTACCTTCCAAAATATGAGAGCAAGATAAGGATATTAGAAGGCCAGCATTGAAAATAATCAAATTGTTAAACTATATTTTAATTACGTTCCACAATGGTGGCTACCATTGCCCCTTCAGTGGTAGGATATATATATTATATGTACATTGTAAATATAATAGCGAAAATTCGCTGTTCTACTTAAACAAATTAAATGCCATTTTTGTGTTGGATTCAAATAAATCCATAAATCCTTTTTGTGCAGTTTTAAATTGATTTACAGCCTCTTCACGAATCTTTCTTTGCTGTTCGATACTATTTTTAATCGATTGTTGGAACTGCTCTTGTGACTGATTTAATAAATTTAAACTTTCTTTGTATGGAGTGGAGGTTAACTGTTGAACACGGTTATTTATTTCATCTAGTTGAGCATACCACTTTTCGAAAGTTTGGCTTGCTTGTTCACCGTAAACTGTTTCAACATTTTGCATTACATAATCGCGAACATCTGCAATTAATTTTTTCTGTTGTTCTTGGATAAAGTCCATTCCTTCAGCAATTTTCTCCAATGATTCTTTTTGTGTTGTAAATGCTTGAAGCAAAAGATTTTCTATTTCTTTTTGAGAATCGGTCACCTTGTCCAAACTGTTTGTCCAAATGTTTAATAGAGATTCACCAAAATTAGTAACTAACTCATTGTTTAATTCCATTATAAAAAACCTCCTAATTAATAAAAAACACTATATGTAACTTACACCTATATGAGAAGCTTGTCAATTAGTTATTGTATAAAGTTTTTTCTTCTGACTTAGAAGATCTTTTGGAAGAAACGAGAGCTAAACAACTAAACCATGCAGAACTGCAATCCGAAATTAAAGATTTTGGAAAAGAACTAAAAAGTCTAGAAGTTAAACTTAACCACATCCTTACTCAAGTAAATTCTCTAATCGAAGTAAATAATTCCTTCTTCCGTTTACAACGAACGTCCAAGAGGAATCTCTTGGACGTGTTATTAGTAGCAGAGCATCACTCCGCTATTTCATATTTAAAAATCCATATCTATGACTTCTTCAATAGTCCCTTTTACTCGATCACTTTCGAGTAATTGTCCTTCTTTAATATCCGTCACTACCTCCGCAGGTTCTACAGGAGGATTTTGCTTATTTGGATTGGAAGGAACATCAGGACGGAAAGCAAGCTCATTTTTAAGCAAGCTAATTTCATCTAATAAATCGCTTCGAAGGGAGTTTAACAACGTTTGGAATTCTTCCTTGTCTAATTTTTGCTCACCGAGTTTCGTTACAAAATTCCGCAGCTCGTATGCTTGGCCGGACCCAATCTCATTAGGATCTACAACAACACGTGAAGCGAATTCTTGTTTAAGTAGGTTGATCTTACCTAAAAACTCTTTACGAAGTGTATCCAATACAGTTATGGTCTCTTCTTCTTTGTCCAATTTTTCTACATCTTGCTCAACAAGCTTCGTTATATAATCCTCCAGCTCATTTTCTTTTGCCTTTTGCTCAAGAATTGAATACACCTTTGGAGAAATTTTTGAAGTTTCTAAAGTAAACATTATACTTTGGTCCTTACTTCCTGATTCCTTATTCATTAATTTGCCCACATCCGTTTGGAGATTAACAGCAGTTAAAAAAAGGCTCGATAGTGCGTAAAATGGTGCAATCATCTGTGCACCTAGATGTGAATACATATTGTCTAATCCGAAAGCAGACTTCTCCCCAAGAAGATAATCTTTGTTGCTCATATGTTCTCCTCCCTCTTCTTAGGCGAAAACTACGTTTGTTTCATGCCTGCTTATTATTTCTAGACCGTATAAATTTAATTTTCTTGTATCTTGAAGGAAAAGATGATTTTGCTCTCTAATTTCGACTCCATACCTTATATCGATCGATTCTTGGATGAATTGTTTCAGGATGCTGGCAATTCCACCAATATAAACATATTTATATACCTTATCTTTAGGTGACGGGAATGTGTTTTCAATTTTCGTTATTAAAATTTGCGTGTACTCCCTTAATGACTCATGGATTTGCTCAGTGAGATCAACCTTTTTACCGCTATTTCCATCCCTCTGCTCCATTTTTGTTTTTTCAATGTTATTGATAATGAATTCTTCTAGTGAACGAACATCATCAAAGTACTCCAGTAACTTTTCACTTCTTAGTTTCTCAATGTGTTTTAGATACGAAATGTCGGCGAAGCAATTTAATGATTCCCTGCTCTTAGGAGCTTGAAGTCCTGCTTGAAGCAACGCAAGATCAACAGTCCCTCCTCCTAAATCCACAATTAGAGTTTCAAAGTTTAGAAATGAATTTGCTTCCTCTCGATCTTGTAAATCAAAATCTTTTTTAATTGCCCAACGAGCAACTTCACTTTCAATCCGGCATTTGCTTGTTTCGACATGAATGGATACAACTCTTTCAAATCCTGGTGTTAAAATCGTTACTTGGTGCTCCCCTTCAAATCGGCTTGCCATTTTATTTTGCATATCACTAAACTTGTTCGTTTTCTTAAGCAACCAAATTGGAAGCATAGTAGAAAAATAATTAATGTTCACTCGTTTATCTTCTTTGTCGTTTCCTTTTAATACATTGTAATAAGCAACTGACGCCAGGAACATCACATAGGGAATCTCAGATTCCGTTTTATCATGAAGTTTGTTGATATGACTGTTTCCTAACACTTGTTTTTCCGCTGAATCGCCCACCAAATAATATTTCTCAACACCGTCTATCGTAGTTGAAATGAGTAAACTTTGAAGAAGGGATTGGGGATCATGGAAAGTAGACGGAAAGTGCCCGTCTGCCTTTTCCCTCGTTATTTCTACTACATTTGTAGGAATTTCAAAATAATAACCGTCCACAAGGGTTTGAAAGACCGAATTACCAAAATCGACATTTTGCCGTTTTATATCCATTATTTCTCCTCTTTTCATGTTTTTTCCTCATAATGATTATATATTCTTCTCTATTATTTGTCTAAAGTTGTTTATAAATTTAGATTAGTGAATAAATGC
Organism: Bacillus sp. ISL-7; assembly: GCF_018613065.1. The sequence continues at coordinate 165,047 of NZ_JAGGQW010000050.1, forward strand.
ATTAGCGTTCTTTATGTAATTCTCCTCTATTAATCAATTTTCTATTTATTTCAGCAGTAAATTTCGACATTGACAATAATAAAGAAAGCCTGATTAGGGCTTAATTAATTTCGTGATTGCTCGATTTAAGTTCCTAGGAAACATGTTCGTATTGCCGACTAATTAAATACAATATGATTGCTTTTATAACGTGTTTTTAATATGTGTTCAATACTATTACTGAATATTAGTCTATTCTTCATATCTAGAGAAATAAATAAGCTCAGAAATTTGAGCAAGTGCTCCAAGGTATTCGTATTTTTCTGCCATCTGATTTCACCAGGACTTGGATACGGACTGTTAAGGCAGATGCCTTTGATAAGACTCGGTGATAATGTAGAACTGATTGTGCAGATAAACCTTCCAGTTATTCTTTATAGGTACCTAGTAACATTGGGTAACAAGCAATAAAGATATAAAGCTTGGTGAAGGGGATGTGTATCATCCTGGAGGAATTGCTATTGATTGTAAATCAATTTGGGTTCCTGTTGCAGAATATCGCCCAAATAGCAAGTCGATGATTTATTCCGATGAATACGTCACCAACTAAAAAGGGCCTCATAAAGGTCGATAACAAGACTTTTTTGAGACCACTTTTAATTATTTTTCTTTTTTATCTACAACAGTCGGTTGTCCATAGATCTCGAATTTGTCAAACGCAGGTGTATATTGTTTTGGTACCATTACGGTATCAACAAATGGTGCTGTTCCAGATCCATTGCTTCCTCCATAAGGATTAGCACCCCCGTCATAGGTGTTATTATTATTAAATTTTATGCTATTTTTACCCTTTTTAAGATTAACGTCAATGGTAACCGTCGCAAATTGCTGCCATGAAATGGTATTTTTGAAATATACCGTTTCTGGCTCGCCGCCATTTACGGAAATTTGTGCATACCGTTCCACCACATTATTGTTGTACGAATGCGATCCAGAATACTCACCGTTTGCATATTTGACTACAAGCTTATAGCGACCTGCTTCTGGCACTTCCACTTCAGTAAGCTCCAAATTTCTTTCCTTACCGTCATAGGAAGTAATACCATTTACATATTTGCCGCCTGATGCATATTTTGCAAGTGCATCATCACGAATTAATGAAGGATCTCCTTCGGCTGGCTCACCAACCACTTTAGCATTTTCTGCTTCCTCTGAGTAAATTGGATCACTATTTACATAGGAAGCATTAAGATAATCTAAGCTTAGTTTCGCACTGGATTGAATATCAATTAAATTAATGCCTTCACGTAAGAACATCCTTACTTTGGAGCTCTGCCATTTTCCATTGGTATTATTTACTGAGATGTTCAAAACATTCTTTCGATCATGATCAATAGAAAGATCACCAGTATTTTGGGTAGCATATCTTACCGTTACATCGTACATCCCGTCTTGTTGAACACTCATAACAAAGCGGGTTTTTGCGTCAGTTGACTTACTATTTGGTGAATGACCCGATCGATTCGAATTGCTGCTTGACTTGTCATTATAGCCTGTCACATAGCCTGCACCTTCAAAGCCTGCTGTTTTGCTCTCTCTTCCTAAGCTGCTATCATATTCTGCGAATTCTGCCTGTACTCGGTAATTTGGCTTGGCCCCAATTTCCCCATTATAATTGAGTTCAATTGCGTCGAGTGTTGCTGCACCCTGCCCCATTTCACCGGTATCCTGGTTGTATTTACTGATTGCAATTGAATGTGCGCCCTCTTTTAAATCAACGAATTGAGTAGCCATACCCAATTGTTCCCAACTATAATCTGCCCTTAAAGTTACCTTAAAGGATGGCTGATCATCAATTTTAACAAAAAATTCAGAATTCTGCCTTTGCGATGAGGTTCCGCCGCCGGATTGTGCAGGTAGGTTTGCTGTTGAACCACTGCCTTCCACAATATCCAATTTATAATTTCCGTCTTTTGGAACTGTAACGCTAGTAAATTTAACTAGACTATCATTATAGTCAATACCGCCAATAAGCTGTCCATTAGAAGCAGCACGCTCACTGTTAACCCTTGGATATAAGCTTTTTGGATTTTGAACGTGGTTTCTTATTTCCGCAGTTTCGGCTTCATACCTCTTATACCATGTAGTGTTAGAAGGAGAGTCCACCGCCTCGGTAATGACGGCATAATAGCTTTCCAAATTGTCAGTTTGCACTGGTAATGTAACATTTCCATTTTCAATATCATAATTACCATCCACTATTTGGGTTGGTTCCGCTAAGTATCCAGTTAGTCCTGTGTAACCCGCACGCCATACTGTTACATGCACCTTTTTAGCATTTGCTAGAAAACTAGGACTATTTTGGTTGCCAGTAATATTTTTAAACACGATGTTACTTTGGCCTGTAGTACCGCCAAATAGAATGTTCGCTTGTTTCTTACTGTCATCAATTGTAGAAAGCCCATATAATCCAGACCCAAAAGAGTCCCCCTCTGCATTACTCTTTACAACATTTACTTTAGCCATGTCCCCTTGCATATCCGCATACCACTTGTATAGCCACCATGCTCCATTTGGTTCGTTTTGGCCTGCTAATAAAGAACCATATGAATTTGCAGTATTCCAATAAGGGAGAGCTCCCGTTATTTTTAACTCATCATACCGTGCAATATATTGGATAAGCGAACCGCCGTTTGCAATTTCCGCCATTGAAGCGTATTCATTTATATCAACTGCAATTGGGAACGGGCTCTTTCGATCTGGATATTTCGCAGCATATTGTGAAGCATACTTAGCCTCAAGAGCTCGATATTGCTCCAGATTACTTTTTGCATTATTATACGATTTATTCGATAATAAATGCCAGGAAACGGTATTTGGTAAACAATCATTATCAATACAGAATTGGATAAAAGATTCAAAAGCGTTGGCCTGGTAGAATAAGAAATTAGGTCCAGAAATTTTGGCACCTGGATCTATTTTCTTAATTGCCTGATAAACGGCTAACCAGTCATGATTAAATGTATCTCTCGATTGTTCACCTTGAGCGGTATTGTCATTGATTCTTTGATAGCGGGTGCCGTTTTGTTCTGGTTCGTTGTATGGCACATAAATGAATTTGTCATCAGGATTCTGACCTGGGTTCTTTTGTGCCCAAGCATCCTTATAAGCCTTTATTTGAGTGGTAATTGGAGTAACCGCTTCATTAATATATTGTTCTGGAGTCCTTGATGGATAGTACCATCGGCCATAGTAATCCTGCATATAAATCTGAATATTATTTCCTCCAGCTTCAAAGAAATAATCGGCCACTCTCAGCCCATCACCAGAAGGATGCTGTACCCCATTAGGAGCTTTTTGTAAGATATGTGATGGTTTAATTGGGATAAGCGTATTGATATCCGGGACATTTGGCTCACTTAAACCATAAAGAGCAGCACTTGCACCATGATTGATTTTACCTAGTGATCGATCTGCCAAATCAACAGTGATCTCTGCTGGTGATGTAGAAGCAATGGATGTTGAAGTCGCAGCAGTAGTGGATGTCGCAGAAACATTTGATGAAAAAATTGGAGCCATTGATGTCAATAACGAGCCAGCAAGAACATAGGATAATACCCTTTTCTTCTTTTTCATTTTCTTAAACATATGTTTTATCCCCTTTTATCAATTTATTAAACAGCATCCAAACCCGTTGTTACTACAAACTAGTTATGTATCCTTAAAGCTATAGACATCACCACCCTTAATAAAAGAATCGATGTTAAGAATCTATTGTTTTAAGTGAACCTCAAATAGTCTTGCAGCATTTCTTTTTGGGATTTTCACTGTCAATGCACCACTATGTTTGTTCCATTGATAGTCTGCATCACCTTTTAATGGATAAGCTAATTTCACTTCTACTTCCCTATCTATTAAATGTTTTAACGGGATAGAGATGTTGTCCTCACTAGAGTCCAACCTCCAAACGGCGATAAAATTCTTGTTTTCATTTCTTAATCCAAAGCTCATCCATGCATCCCCAATATTCGGAATTCCAGTTGGCCAATACGGGATACCTGTTGCAATATATTGACGAATTTTTTTATAGTATTCTATTGCCTCTTTAACTAAACTGAAACGTTCCGAACTTATTTCAGCTAGATGGCCACTTTGATGAATGCGAAGCAGTAAACTATTAACCATATTAAAAATAACTTCCTCATGATCCCCCTCTTTTAAGGGATATGACCACACTGCACATTGTTCTGGTGTCACTAGGGAGGTGGCAGCAGCTGCGATCGCACCATTTTTTAGAAAGTCCGTCTGGTCACTGCTGGATTGAATACTGTGACGGCTTAATAAACTATAATCCATCCGCATCCCGCCACTGCTGCAGTTTTCTATTACCAAATCAGGATACTTTACAAATATTTGATCAAGCCAATATAAATAAGCCCGGTTATGTTCAAGTAAACCATCACCCATTGAATCAGCATTATATTCTGTTCCTACACCAGCATTAATGTTATAGTCCATTTTGATGTAACCAACACCATACTTTGTTACTAATCTATCAATAACTCCGGTTGCAAAATCAGTAACTTCTGGATTACGGAAGTCTAATTGATAGCGGGAATGATCGATAACTCTCTTCCCATGTCGCAAGAAAAACCATTCATCTGGAACTTTGCTAGCAAGTCGACAATTGATTCCCATTACTTCTAGCTCTAACCAAAGGCCAGGCACCATATCCTTGCTGCGAATATAGTTTAAAACCTCTTTTATACCATTGGGAAAGCGTTCTTGAGAAGGAAGCCATTCACCTACTCCATCCCACCAGTCACCATCTGAATACCAGCCACAATCCACACAAAAGTATTCGCAGCCAGCTTCCGCTGCTGCATCGATAAGCGGTAGCAGTTTTTCTGTAGTTGGATCGCCGAATAAACAATTCATATAATCATTAAAAATAACAGGAAGATGAATATTATCATTATTTGGACGACGGATTCTTCTTCGATAAGTAGTCATTTCTGAAATAGCATTTTCAAAACCGCCACTAAGTGCTCCTATGGCAACAGGTACGGAAACAAATGTTTCTCCCGGTATTAGTTCTTTCCACCACTGATTTTCGCTTTCAGTTGGCCCGCTTAATTGTAAATAAAGTGAATCCGCTATATCACTGATTTCCCAATGCCAAGAACCGAGATGTTCGATTTGCCAAATAAAACCGGTCCCCGTCTCTGTATTTTCTAAAAAGGCAGTGGGTGCATATTGTGAAGTTGACCATGTTCCAGTACTCGAATACGATAATCTTTTCATAGAAAATTCGTTAACCGTGTAGAGTCCTAAATCTGTGAGTGTATATCGATGCCATTGCGCTTCCCCATACCATGTGTTGTGAGGGATATGCAGGTTTATTTTTTCTTCCCTGCGAGTTAAACCCTCTTTATCGATGCCTGTATAGGCGAAAGAAGAAACATACTCGATACCGACTGGTTTATTGCCTTTATGAACGACCTCTGTCCATGTCCTTACAACCGGAATTCCGTTGAAAAATTGCAAAACTGAAGATACCTCAACATTTGTTATTTTATCTACAAATTGAAACACAAGCTTTCGTCCGTCAGAATTTACTGTATCCTTAAAATCTTGTAATTTTAAGCGTCTCCCCGGATTTGTTCCCGTATGCTTTGACCCATGATGATCGTTTTGATTTTCACCAGAAAAATGAATTTCAACAAGTCGGTATTTACTTCTTTTCTTATCATCCCAATTTATATACTCATTTGAAGGAATAGAAGAAAAGTGTAGAAATCTAACATCTTTATCTTCAGTGACTTCAAATGCAAGGTGAATTCCGTTTTCTTCGATTTTAATTATTTTTTCTACTTTCTCTTTTACTTCTGACATGTTGAAACCTCCCTAACCTTTAACAGAACCAGCAGTCATACCTTCTATCAAATATTTTTGTAAATAAATAAACATGATTACGATTGGAAGAACAGCTAAAACAGATGCTGACATGATACTTCCCCAATCAGTGGAATATAACCCTTTGAAAATAGTGATTCCCGGGGTTAAGGTTCGATGTGCTTCATCATTGATGAAAACATATCCAAACATGAATTCATTCCATGCATTAACAAACGCAAACAAAGCAGTTGCTACAAGGCTTGGAATGGAAATAGGAAGGATAATTTGAAAAATAATCCTAAATCGGGCACAGCCATCGATCTCAGCCGCTTCTTCTAATTCATATGGGATTGAATCAAAGAATCCTTTTAACATAAAAGTGCATAATGGAACCATAAACGTGGTATAAGCTAAAATCATTGATGCGTAAGTATCCAGCAACCCAAATCTTTGCATGAGGATATAAAGAGGAACTAACAATAATACGCCCGGAATCATTTGAGATAATAACATCGTTACATTTACTACTTTGACCCCTTTAAATCTCTGGAATCTACTCAATGCATAACCAGCAAAGATGGAAACCAAGATAGATATAATAGTCGTGGTAAATGCAACTATTAAACTATTAACAAAAAACGTTAAAAATTTGGTGTTAACTAGAACATTTTCAAAATGAGAAAATGTTGGATTACTAATGAAGAAACTGGGATGACTGGTCCGTATTTGTTCTGTTGGTTTTAATGACGTGACCAACATCCATAGAAACGGGAACACACAGAAAATTGAGAATGCTATAAGTACGATATAAGTAACAATTTTACTGATTAACATCCCTCTCTTACTCAGTAGCATGTGTTTTTTCACTCCTTACATTGGATTAGATTCTATTTTTTCTGACATTATAATAATAACTGACAACAAAAATCGCGATCATAAACCCAATCATCATGGTGGCCAATGCTGATGCAGATCCAACATCAAACTGTTTCATTGCATAACGATATATCATAATAGGTAGAGTTTCAGTAGCGTTCAGTGGTCCGCCTTCGGTCATTACCCAGATAAAGTCAAAGTTAATGGCTGTCCAGATAAGGTGAATAAAAATTAATACAACCGATACAGGCTTTAATTGCGGGAGAACAATTTTAAAAAATCTCTTCATCACGCCAGCCCCATCAATCGCGGCAGCTTCTAATAATTCTTTAGGTATAGACTGCATTGCGGCCAGTAAACAAATTGTATAATAGGGAAAGCTTCTCCAAATATTAACAAATGTTACGGTTAGCAATGCAGTATTTAATTCACCTAACCAATAATAGGGTTTATCTAGAATTCCAAACTTTGTGAGAAGAAAATTAATAATTCCATATTCAGGTGTTAACATCCATGTCCACGTCATCCCTGCTATTACAATGGGAACAACCCAAGGGATAATAATCAATCCTCGAAAAATAGCTCTTCCTTTTATTTTTTGATTTAAGGCTATTGCTGAAATTAAACCTAAGATAAACTCCCCTGCCACTGAAAGGACTGTCCAAATAGCCGTGTTAGATAGTGCTTTTAGAAAATTTTCATCGTGAATAACATTTTTATAATTTTCCAATCCTGAAAAGGAAGTTTGTAATGTATTAACGAGATTTTTAAAATGAAAACTATCCCATACAACATTAATCAGTGGGAGTGCAATCAAAATAAGAAAGAAAAGGATTGCAGGAAATACGTATAAATAAGCGTGAATCATATTCTTTTTTTCTTTGGAAATTCCAATTTTAATAGTTTCTTTGTTTTCTCCGAATTCCGCATTAACTTGCTTCGATTCTAAATTCAAGAGTATCAACCTCCATCTCTCAATACAGATGTTGAATCTATCAATAGGAAAGCCAATTGATAGTATGTAATGAAAGAGCAAGTATTGCTTGTTCCCTTATACAATACTTGCTCCTCCTTGAAATAAATTATTTACTGCTTAATTCTCCAGATTTTTTCAAATCACTATTAATTGCATCTGATAACCACTCTGCAACCTTTTTAGGATTCTCTTTTTGAAGTAATGCTTTTCCTAAAGCATCCTCCATACTTTTTGTAACAGCACCCAAAGAAATCTCAGGATACGTTACACCAGTTGGTGCTAAATCGGTAAACCCTTTACCCCATTGGCTATCACTGACAACATCTGAACGAGGGGAGTTAGTTGGACGAATATTTGATTGCCATTCTTCCCCTAAAATATAGCTAGCAAATTCCCAGGTTTCTTTAGGGTGCTTGCTGCTCTTGTAAAGGTATAATGGGCTGATTTCTAAGAATGTTGCAGGTTTTTCTATATATGGAGGTGCCGCTACCTTCACATCTTTCATTTCTTTGGGATTTTGTTTTGCTCTGTCTTCAATCCATGGGCCATTTACAACCATCGCATATTTTCCAATTGCGAAATTAGTATCTTCTTCTTCCCAACCCCAAGCTTTAGCATCTGCAGGAATGACACCTTTGTCTTGTAAGTTTTGATAAAACTTAAATACTTCCGCTGCTTTTGCAAGTTGATCAGGATTATCCTTCCAAGTATTTTTGTATTTACCATCATCCATTTTTTCAGCAATTTTTACATCATTTGAAGCTAAATAAGCAAGGAGTTCTTGAGGGGAACGAACACCCTTTCCGGCGATACCAAACGCTTCTTTACCAGTAGCTTTTTTAACTTGATCTGCCGCATTAAGTAAGTCGTCAAACGTTTTGGGGGGTTCTTGTATTCCTGCAGCCTTTAACATGTCTTCATGATATAAAAGCGCTCGAATTCCTAAATATTGAGGAAGTGCCGTAACTTTCCCTTCGTATGTTAAGGCTTTCATAACATTTGGATAAATTTTATCTTTATCAGTCCAATTATTTACATAAGGGCTTAAATCCTGCAAGGCGCCCATTTTGTTAAATTCTCCAAACCATTCGCTTAATCCCCAGCTTATATCTGGAGAAGCGCCACCACTGATTGCTGCAACTAATTTATCATGCAGAGCATCAAAAGTAATAACTTGTGTATTAATTTTGATATTTGGGTGTTCTTCTTCGAACTTTTTAATTTGTTCTTTTGTTTTAATTTCTTCCTCTGAACCAGGTGCCCATGAAGCCCAATAATTAATGGTAACTTGTTCTTTTCCATTTTTATCAGTGGAAGTTTCCTCCGACTTATTACATCCAGCCAAAAAAGTTGATAATGCAAGTACTAACATAAATACTATTGATAAATACTTTTTCTTCGCCATGATCATTTCTCTCCCTAATAGTTTTATAGAATATTTACATATTGCTAAATACAAATATTGTAAGCGTAACCACTTTACTACAAAATGTTACAACTAAGGCAAAGAAACAAATTAATTTTCAATCATTAGGGAAAATATGTAACTTAAAATGATAATTACATTAAATCACCTCCCGTATTTTTCTTTCCTTAATTATTAACCATCAACTCAAAAGCTGCTTTGTCGGATGATTAATTTAGTTGGCACTGTTACTTTTAAAGGAAGTTTCCTCCCATTAATTCTATCGAGTAACAACTTAACTCCTGTTTGGCCCATCTCTTTTGTAAATACCTTCACAGTTGTTAATGGTGTACTTGCAAATCTTGCCATTTCGATATCATCAAAACTTACAATTGCTACATCATTTGGGACAGAAAGCTTTGCTTCTTGAAGTGCCTTTAATGCCCCAATCGCCATTGGATCACTCGATATAAAGAAAGCTTCGGGATAATCATTTTGTTCAATAGCTTGCTTCATCAATTCATACCCTTGGGACATTGTGTACTCACCAACGAACGTGTAGTTGGGGTTATACAGCCCTTTTTCTTTCATTAGGCTTTCATAAGTTGTTAGACGTTTATCCTCAATGGCAATGGTTTCGTTTTTCAAATATTCAATGTCTACTCCACCAATATAACCAATCCGCTTGTACCCTTGATCCAATAAATGCAGCAAAGCTGTTTCGGTAGATTTAACAAAATCAATGACAACAGAGTCATAAAGATCTTCATCTGGAGAATGGTGGATATATACAACGTTTTCAATCTGATCACTTACTGCTTTCAAAGCCTTTTCACTAATTTTCCCAACAATAATTAGTCCGCCTAAATCTCTGATCAGGTGATTAGTTCCAATATCATTCCACCGAAACATGAAAGTCGAAGTTATACCTTGGGTAAGTAATTCTTCTTCGACACCTTGTCTAATCGATAGGAAGTATGGATCTGCCATTTCTTCTTCTAAGGTCTTGGAAAGTAAAATCCCCACACTAATCCGTGGTTTGTCTACTTCCTGATATTGTTCAACCCGTCTTTCCAATATGGTCTTATACCCTAAATCCTTTGCAGCTTGTAATATACGCTCTCTTGTTTCCTCTAAAACTGTAATCTTTTGATCATTATTCAAAACTCTTGAAACAGTGGCGGGTGACACTTGAGACAATGCTGCTATTTCTTTAATTGTAGCCATTTTAGAACATCTCCACTAAATTTTTTACTAGCACAAAACTCATATTCACTAATTTATTTACTAAGTATAATTGTATATTAACAGAGGGATAAAGTGTTTTCAATTGTTTTTTTGATTTTTCTGATAAATTTTTACCGAAATAAACCTTTTAATTTTAATATTTATATTTTTACTAGTTAAATAAAACTGAATATTATCGATAAATAATTTACTTAATTTAAATAATTCCGGTAAATTATTTACCGATTATCATAAAATTAACTCACATTGTTTTTTTTCCATAAAAAAATCCCCTCCAATTAAAAGTGTAACACCCAAGCACTTTGCATGGTTTTTACACTGTCAACTTAAAAGGGGGTAATATCACTATGGATTTATATTAAAATTTTTTAACTACACATTAACTCTTCCTGATTGTGTTCCGTAATCAACACTTAGAATACTTTACCTTCTGAGTCATTCTATCACTAAATAATCAGTATATGAGTATATATAATTATTAAAGTTATTAAACCCTGTAATTTTACAGAATGCTTCCTACTAATTGTTAAAACCTGACTACAGGTTTGTATTTAGGTACTTTGGGCATATTTTAATGAATTTTTTTGAAAAAACAGAATTTCTTTATCTAACTTTTGACTTATAGATAATACATGCGGATCATTTAGTCCACTTACTTTTGCTATGTCATACATCGCCTGTTGGTATTCCATTATTTTCTTTTCGGTTTGTACCAATTTAAACAGTAACACGTACCGTACCTCCTTTTTCTCCTTTCATTATGTCTTGATTTAATTTGGTTTTCCTGTTTATGGGCACTCGGAAACATTAATTCATAACGTATTTAACTACTTGTTCACTATAAAAAAATTCCTAACTGATGTATTTTCATTTAAATAAGAGATTACCCGTCAAATCAATCAAAATATTTGCCTGTTGTTCAGTAATTGCTTTCCCGCTTTGGGCTGACAACTCATTTACATACGCCTTCAGTTTACCGTCTACCGCCTGTTTGTTACCTTTAGCGGCCGCTTCTTTTGCCGACTGGAGTTTTGCACCAAGTGAATGCGACACCCCATCCTTACTTACAAAAGATTGGGTCAATCGGCTTAAACTATCAAAATCAACAGTTACGGTAAACATATTTTCAGCTACTGCTGTATTCTCCGCCTTGTCAGTAGCAGAAGCTGAGGTTGTATGAACACCAATGCCGAAGTTATACGCATATCCTTCAGTACTAGGGCAATTAGAGGAATCAACCCCTGACCCTTCATCCGATATACTGCAGGAAATCGCTATCTTTGCATCAACAGGATACGTACCTTCATTACCGATAAATTGAATCAAAGGAGCAGTCGTATCAAGTATTATTTTTTGTTGATACGTTTCACTTACATTTCCAGCATGGTCGTTAAATTCAACATATATTGTTTTCTCCCCATCACCTGAAGGCAAGGTGCATTCTTTTGCTGTCTTATACGCTTCCCACTCTGTCCAGTCCTTAGCATTCATGGAAAAGCGAACCTGGTTCACTCCGCTTAAATCATCTTTTGCTTCAAGCAATAGAGTAACATTCGGATCTTTTGTAAATTCCGCACCAGTATTAATCGTAAAATGCCCTTCTGGACGTGTTAAGTCCTTCTGTTTCTCTACGATGACCTCACTAACAGCCATATTACCACCATCGACTGTTGTTACACTAATCTTTGCAGTACCTTCTTTTTTCGCAGTAACTTTACCCGTTTCATCCACTACTGCTACTTCTTCATTATTACTGGACCATAGAACATCTTTATTGACAACACTCTCAGGTGTTACTGTTGCAGTCAACTGTGCAGCTTTTCCTTCTGCTAACTCCAATTTTTCCTTATCCACAGTAACGCGTGGTACTTGTTGAACGGGCTCTTGCTTCTTGACTGTTGGAACATTTGCAAGTAATGCTTCATGTTCCCGTTTTGTAATCGGCATTACGGTTCCATGGCGAGGGCGTGCTGGTAAACTATAGTTTGTTGACATCTTCCACTCACCTGACTGTAAATTGGTTGTTTCAAAAGGAACATAGCCTCTACCGCCAAATTCATCAATAAACATGTACCACTTTTCTTCCGTATTCGATTTAAAGATGGTAGGTCCTTCACCTGCACCGATAGATCCTTTTCCAATCCCTTCTTTAATAAGATCAAAAGTAGGATCAAGAACCGAATCCCCAACTTCTCCAAAAACAAATTTACCGTTTGGTGAAGATGTCGTGTTGTTTCTTTCATCTTTTGTAAAACGATAGATTTTTCCGTCATCCTTAATGATGGTGGTATCAATAACTGAATATCCATAATCCATATAAACTTTTGGTTCCGTAAACGTATGGAAATCTCTTGTTTTGCTATACATCATTTTGTTGTAAGTAGAGCCGCTATGCGCTTCATTGTCATACAATTTGGAAGCCCAGAACACAATATACTCACCAGTCGTGTCATCATACGTAACTTCCGGAGCCCATGTATTTCCAGCCTCTTTTGGAGATACTTCTACCATTCTTTGCTCTGACCAATTAATTAAATCAGTAGATTCCCACACCATTATAGAGCGGCTTCCTGTCCTTTGGGATCTGTCCCAATTCCAATCTCCATTAATTTTTAAATCTGTGGAAATTAAATAGAACTTATCACCTTCAGGGGAACGAATGATAAATGGATCTCTAAGTCCTTTTTCACCTAAATTAGAAGTGATTGCAGGCTCCCCATTGTTTAACTCCTGCCATTTAAGTGGATTGTTTCCTTCACTTAAGGCAAAATAAATTTGTTCACCATTCGAATAACCTTCTCCTGTAAAATAACTGAAGACGTATCCTTCATAGTTCTCCTTTTTCGGCATTTCTTTCACTTTAGCTAAAAATGCTTTTGTGATTGATTCCTTGTGTAATGTGAGAGTTGCTGTCAATTTAACCATTTTATCTCCTACACCATTTCCAGGACGTTTCACTTCTCCAGTTGGTGTAATGATGGAAGGGTCAGTTGATTTCCATGTGATCGTAGAACCATTAGCTCCCGATTTCGGTAAAGTTAGATTGCCGCGAACATCATTAATGTTATGAACTTTCAAATCTTCTGCATCCATTTGAACGGTCACTGAATCTTGAGGTTTCTTTAATACAGTAACGGTAAATTCTTTTGTCAAAGTCTTTGTACCTTCCAATATAGTAGCTATAATTCCTACCGATTGGTTACCATTTTCATAAGAAGGTCTATTAACTTTACCATCATTTGTAATAATGTTTTGATTTTGTGATTCCCAAGTGATGGATGTTCCAAATGCCCCATTTTTAGGGAAAGATAAATCCGAATTAATTTCGTCTTTGTTTTGGTTCTGATTGATAAAAATGGAGTAATCTAATTTTTCAGCAGCGTGATTTAGCAGTAGTCCATCCATGGCAGCAATTTTTTTATCAGCTTCTTCTTTTAGTTTACTTACTTCTGTTGCTGTCAAAGCTCCATCAAACACTTTAAAATCTGCGATCATTCCTCCAAAATACGGGTCAGAAGAATAAAATGAACGCCCGATAAAACCACTTCTTCCATTAACATTGTTGATTTGTGCTAATGTATAACCGTTCGTAGAACCAGTACCCACTTCAACTCCATCAATGTACAGCTTTATCGTTTTTTCCACACCTGACATAACAGTAGTTATCAACTTCCATTCACTCGACTTTAATGGCCCAGTTGTCGCATTTACACCTGCTTCATTCATCCAGCTTGTTATCCCGAGTCCTGCTCTTGAAGAGCGGTCACCCGAGTTACGCTTCGGCGTCGTAAACAAATATTTGTTACTGTCCTGACCTAACGCATATAACCATTCGGCTTCATTAACACCCTTCCAATTCACCAAAGAAGAAACGGTGATACTATCCAAATTATTTAAGACACCTTTAGGCATTTCAATATATGAACTAGTAGAACCGCCTTTAAAGCTTATAACTCCTGCATCTGTCCCCTTAATAAGGTCAGCGTTTTGGAAATTCACCAGCTTTCCATCAAAATTCCCAGTGCTATCTTTCACTGTTGTACCTTCAATATTGTTCATATCATAATCAAGAATTAACTTTACTTCTTTTGGTTCCTCAGCAAATGTGGATTTCGGAACTATTCCTGATACGGCATTAAAGAGCATGAAGGTTAATAAAAAAGTTGAAAGCCTTTTCCTCTTGTTCATGTTTCCCCTCCTGATCAAAATGGTTTTATTATAGTAAATTCACTTCAGATTTCCCTCTATCGTTGATTCAGGTAGCGAGTGCTTTTCTTTCTTTTCTTTCTTTTCTTTCTTTTCTTTTAATAATCGTTTTGTTTCTTTCACTCTGAATGACGATTATGCGTTGAAGTACGATAAAAACAAACAATAAGACTCCAATTACAATTCTTGTCCACCATGAACTGAGTGTACCTTCAAACATGATAATGGTTTGAATTACTCCCATACTCAGCACTCCAAACATTGGACCAACAACATATCCATACCCGCCGGTTAAAAGGATTCCTCCTATGACACATGCTGCAATGGCATCCATTTCTAGACCTAATGCGTGAAGCCCATATCCAGACAACATGTAGAAGGTGAAAACCAAGCCTCCGAGGGCAGAACTAAAGCCACTGATAGCGTATATGAGAATTTTCGTTCTAACAACAGGCAGTCCCATAAGCATAGCCGATTGTTCGTTTCCACCAATGGCGTAAACAGTCCGACCAAACTCTGTATATTTAGCCACATACATGGCTGCCAATACAAACACAATACTAATCAATACACTAATGGAAATAAAATATTGGCCACCCAGCATAATCTTATAGTGAGATATATTGGTGAATAATGGATCTGTGATAGTAATAGATTCGATGCTAATAAAATAGCAAAGTCCTCTGGCCAAAAACAAACCTGCTAATGTAACAATCCATGGATGCAATTGAAAACGCTGAATGATGTATCCTTGTGCAAATCCAAATATGATTCCCATTAAAAGAACTACAACCATAACAATAACCGGGTTTGCACCTTTCTGAAGCATACTTGCGGACACCATAGTGGTTAGCGCAACAACCGATCCTACTGACAAATCGATTCCACCAGATAATATGACAAATACTAATCCTGTAGCAATGATGATTAAAAAAGCATTGTCGATAAATAGATTCAGAAAAACTTGCGATGATAAAAAGCCCGTATAACGAAAAGAACCTACACTAAATAAGGAAAGAAATAGAATGATGGTCGAAATTAACGTGATATTTAATTGACTAACTCGCAGCATGTTTCTCATTAGATTGAATTACTCCCTTCTTACGCTTGCTGCCCATTTTTAAGATAAATAAGCTTCTGAATTTTTCCGATTGTACAAGCGAAACAATAATTACTACAATTGCTTCCACCACGAGTATACTTTCAGGAGGAACTCCAGTGGAATAAATAGTTGTTTTTAACATTTGAAGGAAAAGAGCACCGATAATGGTACCTGATAGGAAAAACCTTCCACCGTTCATTGAAGTACCACCAATGACGACTGCTAATATTGCATCTAACTCCATCCATAATCCAGCGTTATTTCCATCTGCACTCTTCACATTCGAACTAATCAAGATTCCTGCGATCCCTGCGCACAAACCACAGATTACATAGGCCCAGAAGATGATCTTCTTCGAATTAATCCCAGTAAATCGGCTGGATTCCATGTTTCCTCCTACCGACTCTAAAAACAATCCCATTGCGGTTTTTCTCATAAGCAAGTAAACTAGTAGCCCCAATACAGCGGCAACAAAAATAGCAAACGGTATTCCTAAAAAGTATCCACCACCAAAAAAGCTAAACGGTTTATAGTAGACAGTGATAATTTGTCCTTCACTGAACAGCTGTGCAATTCCCCGTCCAACTGTCATAAGGATAAGGGTGGCTACCATTGGTTGAACACCTATTTTAGACACCAATGCGCCATTCCACATTCCGCAAAGGACGGAAGCGCCAAGGGCAGCAAGGATGGCTAGCGCCATAGGCGTATCACTTACATACTCTTGAACTCCATTGTTAACAACCAGAGTTCCTCCGATCAGGTAAGCTGCCATTGCACCTGATATCGCCACAACAGCTCCAACCGAGATATCCACACCAGCTGTTGCAATAACTAAGGTCATACCAATAGATACAATAATAAGCGGAGCCGCCCGATTTAATATGTCAATTATGGTTCCAAATAAATGACCATTCTTGATTTCGATGTTAAAAAAACCTGGTATATAAAAATAATTAAATATAAGTAATGCTAAGAGGGCCATTAAAGGCCAAAATACCTTTGAATGCCTCAGTTTATTCCATTGATTAAGAAACATTTGCGCCAGCTCCTGCTATAGTTTTCATAATAATACTTTCTGATATATTCTCTCCGCGAAGCTGTCCAATCGGAGAACGGTCACGCAAAACAATTACCCGATCGCAACAAGCTACTAATTCTTCCAATTCGGAGGAAATAAGCAAAACCGTCATACCATCATTAGCAAGTGTTCGTATTAATTTTTGAATTTCCGTCCGAGTTCCTACATCAATTCCACGAGTAGGTTCATCTAGTATAAGCAATTTCGGATTAGTTGCCAGCCATCTGCCAAGAATCACTTTTTGTTGATTACCTCCACTTAGATTTCTGATTTGTTGTTCCATAGATGGGGTAGCTATTCGCAGCATTTTAATATATTTATTAGCGATTTCCTCTTGTTCTTTTCTAGAGATATAATTGAATATTCCTCTTTTAGCCTGAAGAGCAAGAATCATGTTTTCCCTGATAGTTAATTCTCCAATGATGCCCTCTTTTTTACGATCTTCCGGACAAAATCCCATCCCTTGTTGTATAGCTTTTTTAGGATACATGGCCGAAATCTTTTTTTCATCTATATAAATGACACCATCGTCCGCTTTATCAATTCCAAATATCAGTCTAGCAATTTCAGACCTGCCGGAACCAAGTAAACCAGCAAGACCAAGTACTTCCCCTTTTTTCATTTCCAGATCAAATGGCTCTATCGTACCTTTTTTTCCTAGACTGACAGCTTTTAAGAAATGTTCTTCCTTTTTCTTTAATGAAGAAACTATACTTTTGTTTTGTTTGCTGTGTTCTTTTTCATCGATTTCTCTACCAACCATTTTAGTTACTAATTCTATCCTAGATAATTCACTCGTTTTGTACTCGCCAATGAGTTTACCGTTCCGAAGGACTGTGATACGATCCGTTATTTCATAAACTTGATCTAAGAAATGTGTGACAAATACGATTCCCATTCCTTCATCACGCAACTTACGCATGATCTTAAACAACTGTTTTACTTCGTTTTCATCCAAACTCGCGGTCGGTTCATCCAAGATTAATACACCTGCTGAAATATCAACTGCGCGAGCAATCGCAATCATTTGTTGAATGGCAACAGAGTAAGAAGAGAGTAATTTAGTCGGATCAATATCGAGATTTACTCGCTTCAGGATTTCTTGTGATTCTTGGTTCATTAACTTCCAATCGATTCTGCCGCCTTTTTTCGGTGGTCTGCCAATAAAAATATTTTCTGCTACTGTCAAATTAGGGCATAAATTCACTTCCTGGTAAACCGTGCTGATTCCAATATTTTGGGCATCTAGCGGAGATTTCGGCTCAATGTTCTGTCCGTCGAAAAGGATGGTACCTCCATCTAAATTGTGGACTCCGGTTAGCACTTTAATTAACGTTGATTTACCTGCACCGTTTTCACCCATGAGAGCATGAACTTCTCCTTTACGAAGAGTAAAGTTAACGTCAGACAAAGCCTTCACTCCAGGAAAGGACTTTGTGACACCTTCCATGTATAGAATTGGTTTCTCTTGTATGAACATTGTTTTAATGCTCCTTTTGTTTATTTTATGAGTAATATAGGAGTTCCCTAATAAGAGAGCTCCTATATCTAAAAAAGCTTTTAATATTGTCGATTAGGGAATTCCTTTGCTGCATTAGTTGTATCAAAGATGCCTTCTTCTGTCTTAATCCACTTTGGTAATTCTTTACCTGCTTTAACATCCTTTATGGCTTGCATCAACTGTTCTCCTAATAATGGGTTACATTCAATAGAGGCATTTAACTTACCAGCCATCATCGCCTCAAAAGCACCTTTTACACCATCAACAGAAATGATTTTGATATCTTTCCCTGGAGTTAAGCCATATTCTTCGATCGCTTGAATTGCACCGATTGCCATATCGTCATTGTGAGAATATACAACATTGATATTTTTTCCATTAGACTTTAAGAATGCTTCCATTACTTCTTTACCCTTAGTACGGGTAAAGTCACCTGTTTGAGATTTAATAATTTTATAATTGGTATGATCTTTGATTACTTCTTCAAAACCAGCTTTTCGGTCAATGGCAGGAGCAGAACCTACCGTTCCTTGGAGCTCAACGATATTTACCGGCTTATCCGTTTTTACATGGTCCAACATCCATTGTGCCGCTTTCTTGCCTTCCTCAACGAAATCTGATCCAATCATCGTTTTATAAAGGGATGGATCGGCATCTACAGCACGGTCAGTTAATATAACTGGAATACCTGCTGTTTTCGCTTCTTGAAGAACTGTATCAAAACCTGTTTGAACAACAGGAGAGAAAGCGATTACATCCACCTTCTGAGCAATAAAAGAACGGATTGCTTTAATTTGGTTTTCCTGTTTTTGCTGGGCATCTGAGAACTTTAATTCAATTTGTGGATCTTTTTCTGCACTTTCTTTGACTGACTTAGTATTAGCTGTTCTCCACTCGCTTTCAGCTCCTACTTGTGAAAAACCAACGACAATCTTCCCATCTTTCCCACCACTTGAACCACTACTCGCCTGTTGGTTGTTCCCGGCAGCACATCCTGTCATTAATGAGATCGCAGTTGCCGTTGAAATTAATGCAGTAAACAATTTTCTAAATTTTTTCATATGACTTCCCCCTTAATTAATTTGAATCTATGTTTATTATAAATAATTACTCTAGTGATGTATTTTCAATGAAATGCGTTTTTTTATAATATTCCGCTTTCTTTTGTACATTAGAAAATATAATATTTAAGTGATTATTTTTTTAAAAATAAAAAAATAGACCCTAAAACCTACTATTTAGTAGTTTTTGGGGTCTATTTAATGATCATTCTGGCTTATTTTAAGTAGAGCATATCCGACAAAGAAATCAAAATATTTGCCTGTTTTTCAGTAATAGTTTTCCCTATTTGGGCAGACAGCTCTTTTTCATACGCCTTCAATTTACCGTCCACGGTCTGTTTGTTACCTTTAGCGGCTCCTTCTTTTGCTGATTGGAGCTTCGCCACAAGTGAATGCGCCACCCCATCCTTACTTACAAAAGATTGGGTCAATCGGCTTAAACTATCAAAATCAACAGTTACAGTAAATTCGATGTCGACTTTGGCGGTATTTCCTGCTTTATCAGTGGCTGGGGCAGTGATTTTATGAGCCCCTAACTCGAAGGTATAGGCTGGTCCTTCAACACTTGGGCATTCTTTAGAAGCAATACCAGACAAATCATCGATGGCATTGCAAGTTATATTAATAAGCGTATCGACAGAATAAGTATCCTGAAGTCCAATAAATTGAATCACAGGGGCAGTCGTATCAAGGGTTATCTTTTGTTGATACGTGTCACTGACATTTCCCGCGTGGTCGTTAAATTCAACGTAAACAGTCTTCTCCCCATCTCCTGAAGGCAGGGTGAATTCTTTTGCTGGCTTATACTCTTCCCATTCTGTCCAATCCTTAGCATTGGTGGAAAAACGAACCTGGTTCACTCCACTTAGTTTATCGGTTGCTTCAAATGATAGTGTAACATTCGGATCTTTTGTAAATTCAGCATCAGAATTTATCGTAAACTTCCCTACAGGAGCTTCTGTATCTACAAAAATTGGATCAGTTATACCTGTCAAGGTTGGTTTTACTGGCTTTATAGTGCCATCTTCGTTAAATTCCATCTTATCAATCACCACTTCACGGTTAAATCCGTTGCCATCAGGCATTGCATGGCGGGCATAAACAATATAATATTCATCCGTGTTTGGTATATTTAATACAGAGTTATGACCTGGCCCTTTGATTCCAAGACTTAAATCTTTACTCAGAATGACACCTTTCTTTGTCCATGGTCCCATTGGAGATGTCCCTGTTGCATAAGCAACCTGATAATTCTCGCTACCTGTATCATCTTCTGACCACATTAAGTAATAAATACCGTTTCTTTTAAATACAACAGATCCCTCTCTAAAATTAGGCGGGGTCATCTTGACTGGAGTACTTGCAAAAGAAACCATATCATCATTTAGCTTTGCACCATAGAGATCACCATTACCCCAATAAAAGTAAGATTGGCCATCATCATCTGTAAATACGTATGGATCAATGGCTTGGCCGGAATATTTTCCACTTGGCACCAATGGTTTGCCTAAAGCATCTTTAAATGGTCCTGTTGGTGTTGGTGCTGTTGCTACACCAATGTTGGCGTCTGCACAAAAATAGTAATAATATTTACCATTCTTTTCTGCGATTGCCGGTGCCCAAGCGCGCTTATCTGCCCATGTAACATCGTCAGTTGCTAAATCTAAGATTACACCCTCGTCTTTCCAATTTATTAAATCTTTTGAGGAGAATGCTTTAAATTGAGAACCTGACCAACCGGTAAAGCCATCTGTTGTAGGATAAATATAATAAGTATCACCAAAAACAGCGATCTGTGGATCTGCATAAAGTCCTGGCAATGTACCTGATGGATAAACTTTTAAACTCACAGTCCATTCCTGCTTATTTCCATCCTTGTCCGTCACCGTATAGGTAATAGGATTAGTAAAATCCTGTGCTTCGCCTGACGCTGGACTTACAGTAGATCCAGGTTTAATAGTTATAGTTGGAGCCAAATTAGTTATATCTAAACCTTGTCCTTCTTTAACAGGAACTGTAATTCTATGTGATTTAGAATCTATTTCAGCTTGACCTTTTTGACCAGGTACTACAAAATTGCCAATTCCAGTCGATTGAATAGACATTTCTAGAATTTCTGCTTCTGAAAGTGTACGATTATATACTTTTACGTTGTCGAAATAACCTTTGAAGTATTGGTCTCCTGAGTAAAAGGATTTACCTAAATATGCTGTTAATTGTGCACCTAAGTCTGTAATTGATACTGTTACATTGTTATTTTCAGCTACAAGTATCCCGTCCTTATACATGGCCATACTTGTAGGTGTAATGACAAGTTTGATATTGAACCACTTACTCTTAATAGAAGTGGTATTTGTTTTTACCTCCTGTTCCGATGACCAGCTAGTAGTAGTCATAGCATTTCTTATTTCCGTATCGCGTGTTCTTAGGAACATATATTTTTGGTCATTCTTTCCTATGGCAAAGGTAAAGAAGTTTCCTGATACCGTTTCCGGTTTAATATCCATAGAGATAGTTAAAGTATTTCTTCCATCAAAGAAACCTGTCGGAAAGGCGGCAAATGTATTAGTTGTTCCATCTAGATATAATGCCTTTGAGTTCTTTTCTGAATCAGTCACATAAGTTGCATTACCATTCAATGTACCTGTATGGTTATTTCCCGAATTATCCTGGATCGTCCTGTCTGTAGTGACTGCATCAAAGTTATACTCAAGAATTGGCTGTTCTTGTTCTTCTTCATCAGGAACTTTGACCACCTTATCCCATTTGGCCATTACAGCATCGTACTCTTCTTGTGTAAGATTGAGTACTGATCCATGTCTCTTACGGTTAGAACCCAAAGAATAGTCTGCAGCCGTTAATTTAGTGAACTGGCCGCTTGCTAAATCAGATGTAATTAATGGAAGATAACCTTTTCCAGACGCATACTGATCGACCATTAAATTCCATGCATTTCTATCATTGAATTTATAAATTAATGGCCCTTCAACGTCGGATCCTGTTAATCCTGTTGAAGATTGAATGGTGCCAATTTTTGACCATTCACCAAGAATTTGATTACTTTTTTCAATCGTAATTTGACCATCCCCTGAATAACGGTAATACATATTCCCATCTTCAATAATGGTTGTATCAATAATATGCTGACTACCAGTACGATCAATGAACATCTTTGGTTCTGTGAACGTATAAAAATCTCTTGTCTTTGCATAATAGATGTTATGTGGTTCGAATACCCCTTGATCATTCTTCACAGTTGAAGCCCAGAATACTACGTACTCCCCTGTCTTTTCGTCATAAAATGCTTCCGGTGCCCATGCATCTCCTGCATTCGATGGTGCTACCTCTACCATTCTTGGTTTAGACCAATTTACTAAATCTGTAGACTCCCAAATGATCAGTGATCTGCTTCCAGCCGTTTGTGCGGCACCCCAGCCTTTTCCGCTGGCAATTCTTAAATCTGTTGCAATAATATAGAATTTGTCACCCTCGGCTGAGCGTATGATAGACGGGTCACGTACACCCTTTTCACCTACATCAGACGTTAATACTGGATCACCCTCATTTAAATCTTTCCAGTGCAAACCATCTTTACTGCTAGCAAAATACATCTGTTCTCCATTTGCACTTTCACCTGTAAAGTGAGCAAATAAATAAGATGTGAAATTCTTTTTTGCAGGTTTAGCTTTAACTGTAAGTGGTATTTGCTTTGTATCGCTTATTCCCTTATAGTTGATTGTTGCTGTCAATGTTACTTTTGTATCAGTTTCCTGTCTTGTTACAACACCTGCAGGAGTCTTATCGTAATTTTCATTGATTCCTTCATTTACATTTGCAACAGCTGCATTGTCCGTTTCCCAAGTAATTGTTGCACCTTTATCCGTACTTGTAGGTATTGTAATGTTTCCACGAATGTCATCTGCATTTGGAATTGTTAAGTTGGCTTTTGCTAATGCAACAATTTCCTCATCTGTTAAACCAGCATTCAGTTTTACCTCTTCTGCTGACAATGTATAGTTATATACCTTAAAATCAGCTAATTTTCCAGTAAATGCTGCATCAGCTGTGTACAAGGATTTACCAATATATCCGATAAAATTAGCTGTAGGGTCTGTCCCAGCTGCAAGAATATCCATTACCTTATACGTATGTGGTAGTGTTCCAACTTGTTGTCCATTTAAATAAAGGATAATTTCTCCTTCTTTAAATGTTGCTGTGAATGTATTATATTCACCTAACTTAATTGTTGCATTTTGGAAAAGAAGTTCCGTGCTAGAATTTTTAATCCCAAAACGAGTCGTTCCATTTCCTTGTTTTGGATTTAAAAAGATATAATTGTTGACATTCGGCCAAGAACCTTCCTTTGTCCCAAGGGTGTAAAGCCAATGGCCAGCACTTGTTGTTGTCCTAAATTTTGTTTCAATTGTAAATGTTTCATCATCAATAAGTCCTTTTGGTAATTTTACATATTTAGACTTATCTCCTGTGAAGTTCAGAATTGTATCGCCTTGTTCTTCTATGAAATCTCCATCTTGAAACCCAACATATTCTGCGTCAAATCCATTGTTCGTAACATCCGTCAACTTACCATCCGCTCTCGACATATCATAGTGAGCGATTATGCGATTTTCTGTACTTCCAATCTCCTCCGCTTGAATTACCGGTTTTGGGATCAGTGAAAATACCATTAATACAGATAAAAATAATGAAAAATACTGCCTACCTTTCATTTCTTTCCTCCTCTATTTTTTCTTCACTCTTTTTAAAGGAAGCTACACTCCTTTCTCTTTAAGATAATTTTAAAAAAATAAACAAAAGCTGTATTTATAAAAAACATGGATTGTTTATAATAATTGGCTATTTTTTGTTGAAGCATAATGCTCAAAGGTAATTTGGATCCTTAGGTTCATCTACAAAAAAATCAGGACTAGCATAGCTTAGCCCTGATTTTTTTATTATTGCAAAACTTTTGGTGACGATACAGGCTTTAGTGAAGAGGATTCAATTTCATTTCCTTCCCACACAAAGACCTTCACTTTGTGACCATCCACTTTGGCAGGCATCTTCATGCTCAAAGAGAAAGAAGACTTAGAACCAGCTGCGATGCTTTGGGTCTGAGACTGGATGTCCACCAGTTGATTATCACTGTCGTACAGAGCCATTGTCACTAAAATAGACTGAGCAGTGCTCTTGTTGCTCGTAACCTGAACTTTAGCACTTAATTTTTCCTTCGGATGTAGTTGTTTTGAACTAAAATCAGTGACCACCGAAAATTCCGCATTGTCATCAACAGTCACATTCGCCTTTACTGAAATAGCAGGTCCAGGTACGGCTCCATCTACAGGAACACTTGAGAAATTCGGTGTACCATCAGCATTCCATGTTATTCTCTTCACCCTAGTATGCCGGTTTGGATCATACAGGGGATCCCCTTGGATATCTTTGTAGGAGCGGGCATGATAAACCAGGATATCCGTTTTCCCATCTTCCGCTACAGTAAAGGCATTATGTCCCGGTCCGTAATGGCCCGTTGTTTCATCGCTTTTCAACACTGGTTCTGGTGATTTGTTCCATGACTTAGGATCTAATAAATCACTAGTATCCGAAGCGGTCAATAACCCCAAGCAATAGTTAGCATCGGTGGCGCTTGCTGAAAAAGTCATGAATATTTTTCCATTCCGCTTTAATACACTCGGTGCCTCATTGACCCAAAATCCCTGTCTTTCCCAAGCGTAATCCGGAGTGGAGATCATAACCGGTTTCCCTGTAATTGTCCATGGATTACTCATTTCAGCGATATAAAGATTCGAATTTCCGCCATCCTTCTGTGCCCAGGCGAAATAACGTTTGCCATTGTTCTCAAATGTGGTGGAATCTAAGGAAAAATTGGTGAAGGCCGTACTGCCTGCTGGTTTTTGCATCATGCCTTTTTCTGTCCATGTTCCTGTAAGTGGATTCGCATCTCCGCACTCGAGAACATATGGACGGATTTTCCAAATATCTTCCGCTGCTCCCGCTGCAAAGTAAATGTACCATTTTCCATCGATAAAATGGATTTCAGGGGCCCAAATATGCGCTCCCATATCCCCTGTAGCGTGTTTGGTCCAAATTACTTTTTCCTCTGCTGTGGCAAGGCCCTGAAGAGTTTTTGCTCTCCGCAAAACAATGCGGTTATATTCAGGAACCGATGCTGTGAAATAATAATAGCCATCAGTATGTTTAAAAATGTGAGGATCTGCTCTTTGCTCAATCAATGGGTCAGTATATTCATAGGTTGTCGCCTCCCCTTTAACGGTAAAGGTTCCGGTTTTGGTATAATCTTGTTTGTTCACTTCAGCCCAATCCACATTAAGTGTTCCAGTGGATCCGTCACTATAATGTACATCTACAGTAGATGGAATCTGTGGCGCGGTGCCCTGTTTTGTCTTAACGTTCACCTCGTCAACTTTAGCAATCTTAGTAATACTTATATTGGCAACAGGCTGAATTTTGGTACCATAGACAGAGCCCTTAACTTCAAGCTTCCCAGTGTGTGAGAAATCATCATTTGAAATAGAGTTCCAATCTACATCAAGTTGCTCGGTATGACCATCGTAATGGTGGACTGTTACCTTCCTAGGAAGCTTAGGTGGGAAATCTACCAATGTTCTAAGATTTACGTCTTCAATAGACACGATGCTGTCAGCCAGCACAGTGACCGTAAAGTTTTTCGTTTCTGAATACCCATTCCGGCTAATTGTCGCTGTCAAGGTAACTCTTGCATCCTTTTGGTCTTTTGCAGGTCTTGTCACTACACCGGTATCGGAAATAACAGAAGGAGAATCCGATTTCCAAGAGATCGATACCCCATAGTCAGCAGGCACAGGTAATTTTAAATCTTGAATTACTTTTGAAGTATCACCGACGCTCAATGTTCCTGCAATTTTCCCAACGGCTTCTTGATCCGTCATAGATTCAGAGACAACCTGCTGGATTTCTTCTCCACTCAATCCTCTATTATAGATGCGGAAATCACTCACTTTACCGTCTAAATAAGGATCAGGCCAATTCGATTTTCCAATATAGTTATAGGCGGTTTCTCCAAAATCAGATGGTTTCTTGGTTGTAGTTCCTGTCGCACCAACCTTGCCATTAACATAGATTGTGTAAGCTGTTCCTGATTTGCTGATAGCGATATGCGTCCATTCACTGACCTTCGGGGCACTCGGAGTGGCATCTGCCACTCGTCCTACTACATCCAAATACAGGTTTTCTGTAAGGAAAATTTTCCCTGCATTAGCTCCGGTTCCAAAATCAAAAATTCGAGTCCAATTTCCTGTTTTTGAATCCAGATATACCCATGTGGAGATGGTGAAATCATCCAGTGTACTCATAATACCTTTTGGCAACTGGACATATTGGCTTTTCGTATGCTCAAGATCAATACCGGTCCTGCCTGCCACTGTAGCCAAGGAAGCCCCGTTCATAACGGTGGCATCCTTGCCATGACCAGAGGCATCAGTTATTGATGTCCCGTTTAATTGATCGAATTTATACCAAGTTGTGAGACCTTCCTCCGTTACTGAAGCACTCCCAGTTGCCTGGTCAACAGCACTTGTTGTTTCTGGTGTTATTGTAGCAGCCCACGAAGGAATAATCGTTGTTGGAACCGACAAAAGTGTAACTGCCAGTGCACAATGAATTGTTTTTTTTAACTTCATATTTAATCCCTCCTTATGATTCTTACATAAGATTGACTTTTTAGATTAGATTGTTTCTCCTAAACTAGTGCATAGATACCTAGTTAAGTATTTCAAGATATTCATTAATTTTGTGGTCCGGGCTTATATTGGAAGCTGGTATTCACTATTTCACTTAAGTCTGCAGCACCGAGACTGACATCATATTTACCTGCTGCATGATTCGAAAGTGTAAAGACATAACTGAATTTACCGTCGTCTTCCGTGGTAATTTGATCAAGATAATCCAACTTACCATTTGGCGCTGTAACTCTAACGGCTACATCCGTCCCTTTTTTCTTTGTCAAATAGCCTTCAATTAGAACTTTTCTTTTATTCACAGATATTTTTAAATCCTTTATAGTTGCAGGCATCAGTTTTTCTACAGTAATTGTAGCCGAATCAGCGAATTGTCCTTCGTCGGTTGTAGCAATAATATCAGCCTTACCCGGAGATTTCGCAGCAATTGTAACGGTTGTCTTTCCATCTTCAGGATTATAAGTAGAATTAGAAATGGATACGACATTAGGATCACTGGATGTAAAAATCACTTTTTGATTAAGTACACTACTTGGTAATACAACAGCAGACAAACTGCTTTCATTATTTTGTTGCAGTGTAAGACTATCGATATTCAGTTGGACATCCTTTACATTTGCTTCTGAGATCTTAAAAGTTGCATTCTCTTTATCCCCTTCGGTATTCACTTGCTCTAACTTCAATAAGTAATCCTTTTGCTTAATATATAAATTCGGGAAGTTATATGACTGAAAGGAAGCCCAGTTTGGATCCGATAAACCAGGCACCTTTTTAAATGTGGCATCAGCTTTGAATAAATCTGTACCGTCATTTTTTACAAGTGCGAGGTCATTATTACTATGTCTTAAATAGAATCCTGGCTTATTCACAGACTGAATGGAAACATACTCCTCTCCTGAATTCGCTAGTCCAGGGACTATCTGCCATCTGGCATCAAAATTTGAAATATTTAATACGTCTAAAGGATCAATCCGTGCATCATTGTTATAGTGCCTAATATAGCGGTCTAGGAAACTGTACGACTGCAGCTTTTGTCCTTCACCATCCAAGCCTGTGGAAGTAGGGACAACTTTTTTTATTGTGCCGTCGGGATTGTAGTATAATCGATCGATTGAGACTGAGCGTCTGTATGAACTTCCAGTTGGCAAAGCAGCGGTATGATAAATAATGTACGACTTTCCTTTGAAATCAATAATGGATTGATGACTAGTATTACTATTGTTTTTATCATTAGGGTCTGAGGTGAACGGATCCATAAGCATTCCCTTATATTCCCATGGACCGGTAGGGCTCTCACTCATTGCGTAAGCTAGTCCTTCTGGCCAATTATGAGCAAATGATAAATAATATTTGTCATTCCGTTTATGAATCCACGGAGCTTCTGTGAAACCACCTTTCAAGTTATTGATTGTAACCTTTTGAATATCCCCGTCTAGCTCGATCATGTTCGGTTTGAGCTTTGCATAGTATGGATACGAATTTCCCCAGTATAGGTACCCCTGTCCGTTACCATCCACCAATACTGTAGGATCAATATCATCCCATGAAATGTTAGAGGTCGTCATTTGATTGGTAATCAATGGCTTTCCAAGTGCGTCCTTAAACCCTTCAGTTGGACTTTGGGAGGTAGCTACACCAATACAATATCCACTACCGTCCTTATTATTAGTGGCTACATACCAATAAAAGGTACCGTCTCTCTCGATTACTTGACTCGCCCATGCGGCATCTTCCCTTGCCCATGAGAAGGTATCCTTGACGCTAAGTGATCCTTCTTGTTTCCAATTCTCCATATCAGTTGAAGAATAAATGACCCATTCTGGCATGTAATAAAAATTTCCACCCGCACTCGCTTCATCGTGTCCTGCATAGAGATAAACCTTGTCACCCTGAACGAGCGCAGCCGGGTCTCCGGTGAACTTATCCTTAATGATAGGGTTATCCGCATAGGCTGCAGTTGAAAAGGATGATAATAGTAGTGTTGATAACATAATTTTCGAAACTACTTTTTTCATAGGGTTGTGTAATACCTCCTTAAAAAATAATATTTAAACGCTTTCATATGTGAGAGTATATCAAATCAGTTTTAGACAATCTTTATAAAAATCTACGATATTTTATAAAATACAACACATTATTTTTATAGCAAAATTTTATCAATAGAAACTTTGCTTACTAGTTTAACTAAGTATACAAAAAAGAAAAATAGACCTTAAAACCACTTTTAACGTGGTTTCAAGGTCTATTCACTAGATGTTTTATTCTAATTAGAAAAGTTGTAACTGTATTTATAGAAAACTTCAAAAGTTTATAAACTTCTGTACTATTTTACCCCTGTTTTTGATTTATATCTTTTTTTGTTATTTTTCGAGTTCTTTGTATAGTTCAAGAATTAATATGCCCGATTAATGAATTCCCGTTTGGCGTTGTCTTGACTAAAAATCCCTTCCTTTGTAACGATTTTGACTGGAATCTCTTTTCCTTCTTGATAATCTAATATCACTTTCATTAATTCAGGTCCTAATAATGGATTACACTCCACCGTCAAATTCAATTTACCTGAAAATAGGGCATTAAATGCTTCTTTGGTTGCATCTACTGAAATAATCAAAATATCTTTCCCAGGCCTTTTCCCAGCCTCTTCAATTGCCTCAATCGCTCCCAGTGCCATGTCATCATTATGGGAGTAAACGACCTGAATCTTATCCCCATACCTTTCCAACATCTCTTTCATGACACGTTTACCTGCCTCTTTCGTAAAATCTGCTGATTGGGAAGCGATGATGTGATAGTTTGTATTATTTTTTAGCAGTTCTTCAAATCCCCTTTTCCGATAAACCGCTGGTGAAGACCCCTGTGTTCCCTGCAATTCTACAATATTAATATCCTTCTTTACTCCTTTGGTAAATCCTAGAAGCCATCTCGCAGCTCTCCTACCCTCCTCTTGAAAATCGGAGCCAATAGAAGTCAGCCAAAGTGAATCATCATTAAAGTCCAATTCACGATCCGTCAAGATAACAGGAATTCCGGCCCGTTTAGCCTCCCTTAAAACCTCTTCATACCCGGTTTGGACAACCGGCGAAAATGCAATAACGTCTACCCGCTCCTTAATAAAGTTTCGAATAGCTTCAATTTGATTATCTATACTTTGATTCGCATTTTTAAATTTAAGATCAATGTCAAAGTCTTGGGCAGCTTTTTTAATCGAGGAGGAATTTGCCGCTCTCCAGCTGCTCTCTTTGCCCACTTGTACAAATCCTAAAACAATATGTTTTTTTAGTTTTTTAGGTTCATCCAATGTATTTTGTTTTGTTTGTACGTATTGGTCCACATTTTCTTTCGTAATTTTATTCACACGCAAAAGTATTTTTTTGGGAATACCAGATTTGCCTTGTAAAAGATCCATCGCATACTGAATTGATTCATTGCCACCAGTCCTATAGGCGAAGGTCCCCTTCAAAATGTTACGTCTAACCAAATCAAGTCCTCCATCATCACCTTCTAGTCCATCCACGCCAATGATATTAACTCCTTGAATTCCCTTTTTTTCTAATGCCCTATGTACCCCAAGAGCCATTGCATCACTATGTGCGAAGACGAAATTGATTTTGCGGTTCTTTTTTAGCCTCTCTATTACCTCATCTTCGGCTTTATCTCGATTCCAATCTGCAACTATCGTATCCACCTGGTGAATATTAGGATGATTTTCGATTATTTCTTTGAAGCCCTTACTTCTTTCAATCACTGGAGGTGATTGGGAGAGTCCTTGTATTTCTACTAAATTTACTTTTTTATCTCCAGCCAGATCTGCCACCAATTGCCCGGCGTTTCTGCCAATGACCTCATTGGCTGGTCCAATAAATAAGCTATAATCATACCCGTCGATTGCTCGACCTAAGACGATAACCGGTATTTTTTTATGCACCTTGGCGATTATAGGTGTTAAACTTTTGGAATCATTAGTGGAGATAATCAACAAGTCAATCCCAAAATCAAGTAGTTTATTAATATCTTGCTTCTGTTTATCAATACTATGAGCGGCATCAGTATAAATCACATGCAAATCTTTATATCGATCTGATTCACTTTTAATTTCATTATTCATAGCGACTCGCCAAGGTTCAGTTAAATTTGCCTGGGACACACCTATAACAAATTTTGTCCCTTCATTCGACTTGTGAGAAGCATGCGCTGCTTTAAAGCCAAACCATCCAAGGATTATTAAGACTAAAATTGTCATCCAATATCTTTTCTTAATCCGAAACCCGGCTTTCACTAATGCCCTACCTCCTTAACATAATTAGAAGGAGATACACCCATTACCTTTTTAAAAGCTGTACTAAAATAATGCTGAGTATTATAACCGACTTTATCCGCAATTTCATAAATTTTGTATGATGGGTTTTCCATAAATTTAATCGCATATTGAATCCTGACTTGGGTTAAGTAATCGATAAAGGAAGAACCTAATTCTTCCTTTAAAAGCCGGCTTAAATAACTTGGACTAACATTAACTTCTTGAGCTACTTCCTGGAGGGTTAAATCTTGTTTGTAGTAATGTCTCTCAATATATCTTTTAGCCAAAATAACCACTGGCATAATCATAGATTGTTCGTTAAGCTCTTTGATGAAATTACTATAAACATCTGGGATTTCGGTTGGTGGCTTTTCTACAACTTTTTTGGCTATCATTATTTTTTTACCTGTCAGCTTTTCGATAACCTCTTCAAATTGGTCACATAACAGATCCATTGGCTCTAACACTTCCGTAGGTATCATTGCTACGATATGATTGCTTTCATCCCGGAAAACAACACGTGGCTCGAAAGCATCGAGTAATTCATCGATAATGTTTTGCATGCTAAAAAACAATAGGTCCATTTCCCAAGCATCTCCGATATTTCCTTCTACAGCTATCCTGTTTGGCTTAATTACAAAAATCCCAACTTTTTCCCAATCCAGACGAAAATAGTGGAGCTGCTTATGAATTTCCTCTTCATTTAACTGCCCTTTAACCCACTTGCAAAGAAAGCTGTTTCTAACCAAATCGACATTCTCTTCCAATTGCTCATTCATCCATTGGACCAATTGATTACTTCTTCTAGATTCATTCAAATGGTTGACCGCTTTGGTAACAGTTCTTTTCAGGTCATCAGGATTAACTGGTTTTAGTAAGTATTCAAATACATTTAATCGAAGGGCCTCCTGTGCGTAAGAAAATTCATCATGTCCACTGATTATGATAATAATGGAAGAAGGCAGCACCTTTTTCAGTTTTCCAATCAATTGCAATCCATTAAGGAAAGGCATATTGATATCCAAAAAAAGAATATCAGGCTTAACCTCCAGGGCTAATTCAAATGCAGTCTCCCCATCTTGAGCTTCACCTGCAATTTGTATATTCCATTCATCCCAATTCAGAGATTTTTTCAACCCTCTAATGATTTTAGGTTCATCATCAGCAATAAGTAATTTCAACATTTCCATTCCCCCTAATAAAATGAAAGAAAAACCTATCAGCTTTACCCCTCTCGGACGATTGGGTGCCAAATCTCTACCGTTGTACCATTATTTTCTATGCTGTGAACGATTAAACCATATCCATTTCCAAAAGAGAGCTTAATTCTTTCATTTACATTCAACATGCCATATCCACCCGAATCTGCACCGCCAATCATCCCTGTTTTTTGCAGACGTTGATTTAATTTTGTTATCATTTCTGGATTCATTCCATTTCCATCATCCGTTACACATAGAAATAGCTTGTTATCAATGATCTTTACTTGAATTAATATTTTTCCTCGACCTCTCTTGGTTTTAATCGCATGATAAATCGAGTTTTCTACTAAAGGCTGCAAGATGAGTTTAAGAACAAAAAGTTCTTTAGCCTCCTCCTGTACATCGATAACATAATCAAATTTATCCTCATATCTAGTCATCTGAATAATCAGATAACTTTTTATGTGCTCAATCTCTTCTGATACCTTTATACTTTCTTTTCCCTTACTCAACCCAATCCGAAAAAGTTTTGTCAACGCATCAATCACGTCCATAATGTCCTTTGCTTGATATTCCATGGCCATCCACTTAATGGTATCAAATGTGTTGTAAAGAAAATGAGGCTTAATTTGCTCTTGCAGAACCTTTAACTCTGCCTCACGCTTTCGTTTCTCTATCAAATTAATCAGATTGAGAAGGTTTTTAATCGATTCAATCATGCTATTAAAACTGTCTCCAAGCTGCTTAATTTCATCTTCATTTTTACTTTCAAATTTATTGTCCAAGTCTCCTTGTGCTGCCTTTTTCATTAGCGAGCTAAGTTGACTTAGAGGCCTTGTAATCGACGATGTGAAAAAAGCGGCTGCAAAAATTGCCAGAATCAACACAACCATTGCAATAATTCCAGCAGTCCATCTCATATCCTTTATAAAAGCAAGGGTTTCATTAATTGAGAAAACTCCAACAATCTTCCATCTAGTATATTCAGAGTAGTCATACATCACCTGGAAATCAGTATCTTGAATGTTTTTAATAAAACTTCCTGATTTTCTATTATTGAACCAAGAATCCTTTATACGATAAACGATTTTATTAACTGGGGTATACACTATACGAGACTGTTCATCTATAACGTATACAAATCCATGCGCACCAAAGCCCATGTTCCGGATTTCATTATTAATTGTATCAAGCTTCCAATCTATCAGAATAACTCCCAAAACTTCACCTGTTTTTTCATTTATGACCGCTTTGGTAACTGACAGCACTTCATCCGCGCTGTATTTTGGACTTGTGGTGAGGTTCCTGCCGATTGGCCTGCTTTCCAAATGAATCACAGAAGGAGCATTAGCTGCTTGCTTATACCAACTCGCATTGGTTAGAGGATCCCTTGTTGTTCTAGACATTTCATTACTTATTAACAAGTCGGACTTGTTAACTATTAAAACCCCAGCAATCTCTGGGTGTGTATCCGTATACATTTTCATCTGCGTTTTTATTTTAGATTGCAGACCAGCAGAGAACTTTTGTACGAGCAAAAAATCGCTTACATTTTCGGTCCTGCTTAAATACTCTGTAATATTTTCTAATTCCTTAATATGTGACTCAATATTTTTTTTCACTTGCTCAATATCTTTCCTCGTATGAACATTCGCTTGCTGTTCAATCTGCTTTGAATATTGATGAGCTGGTAGTGCTGTTGAGATGGTTATAGATAGTAAGATAATTGTTATAAATATACAAATAAGCTTAAAATATAAAGATTTGTTTCTAAAAAACCAATAAATGATCTATCCCTCCTGTTAATTTGAAGTAAAAAATTTATTTACAATGATGAATACCCTTTCAAAAGGATGTTATCAGTGACATTTACTGGGCTTTCCCAACAGTTATACGCATTTTATCCCGATATATAGACTCTTGTTATGTATTATACAAAAATATAAAACAAAATAATATATTGATATTTACTTCTCGGACACAATCATATCGTCAAGTATTATACAAATTAAAAACGCATGAGGTTATTAATCTTTTTATTAAAAATGTTGACAAACTATTTGCTGGTTTAGTTTAAGAACAATGTTTCATAAACTAAAAAAAACAAAAACCGTCAAGATAAATCTCGACGGTTTTAACACATTTATAAATGTACTAAATTAATAAGCGGTCCAACCTGCATCCCCCGTAATAACTGTTCCATTAACAAAGCTTGATTCATCAGAAGCAAGAAAAAGAGCTATATTTGCAATTTCTTCTGGTTTACCTACACGTGGATTTATTCCTAATCCTGCTTGAATGCGCCCCTACGGCAACCTTATTTTGAAGTCTCATATCAATTCCTCCAATTGTTTATAATTTTCTATTCTCTATTAAACTTCTCCATACAATGGATGTTGGTTAAGTTAGGTAGTTTCCAAGCTTCTTTGTGGTACCTTTCCCAAAGTTGCTTTGGGCTCTATTTCGGAAGCTTGTTTTACCTTCTTGATAAAGAAGGAAAGTAGTAATCCGATGATGCCAATCCCAATAATGACAAGATAGGCGTCATTAATACCCTGAATGGTGGCTTCCTTAATAAGCTGCCCTTGGGTAAAGCCTTTAGCAGCTGCATTAGGAGCCATATCCTGCAGATGTGATTTCGTTCGGTCTGACATAACGGTAACGAGAAGTGAAGTTCCGACGGCACCAGCCACTTGCCGAATGGTATTGCTTATGGCTGTTCCGTGAGCACTTAACTTTTGTGGCAATTGATTCAAACCAGCGGTCTGTAAAGGCATCAGCATCAAGGCCATCCCAATGCGACGCCCTGTTGACATCAGAACCAAAAAGGTATAGCTTGTCGAATCTGTCAAGTTGGTAAAGCCCATCGTTGTCAGAATGGTAATTATCATTCCGATAACAGTTAGCCATTTTGCGCCAAAGCGATCGAACAACTTCCCTGTAACTGGCATAAGGAAACCCATTATTAGCGCACCCGGAAGAAGGAGAAGACCGGACTCAATAGCTGTGTAACCACGGGTATTTTGGAGGTATAGCGGTAGCAGCATCATATCTGCATACATCACCATCGTAACCGCGATATTGATAATGGTCGTTAAGGAGAACATATTATACTTGAATGCACGCAAGTCAAGCAGCGGATTTTGCGATTTCATCTGCTTCCATGAAAAGAGTGCTAGGGCCAAGATGCCTACTGCGATCGTACTTAGTACCTCCATGTCTGACCATCCAAGGCTTCCAGCTCGGCTGAAACCATATAGTAGGGCACCAAAACCAATGGTAGAGAGGACAACACTTAGGATATCGAGTTTAGTCTTGAATGGTTCGGATACATTTCGGAGATAAATGAATCCCAGTACAATAACAATGACAGCAAATGGAATCATTCCGTAAAACATTGTTTCCCATTTGTAGTTTTCAATAATATAGCCGGCTATGGTAGGACCAATGGCTGGGGCGAAAATAATTGCAAGCCCGACCATCCCCATGGCTGCTCCTCGTTTATTGAGAGGAAAGATGGTCAGAATGACATTCGTAAGCAGCGGCATAATGATTCCTGCACCTGCCGCCTGAATCATGCGTCCGGTCAATAATAAAGGAAATCCCGCTGCAATAGCAGAAACGATGGTCCCAGCTAGAAAGATAAACATGGACGCTTGAAAAAGCTGACGGGTGGTAAATCGCTGCATTAAGTAAGCGGTAATGGGAATCAAGACACCGTTTACCAGCATGTAACCTGTCGTTAACCACTGTGCTGTTGCAGCTGTGATTTTAAATTCAACCATTAATTCTGGAGTAGCGACGCTCATGAGTGTTTGGTTTAAGGTTGCAATGAAAGCACCTAAGATCATAATGAACATAATAGGACCTTTTTTTATCGAATTTGTGCCAGTTTTAGGATTATTATTCAATTCTCTCCTATCCTTTCTGTTTTGAATATAGACATTTTTTACAATGTGTTTAATAATTAACATTGTATAAATTACTTTATAATGAGATCGTTGGTTCTGACAACAGACAATTTCTTAAAAACTGTAAATTAGTTATCATTTATTTCAATTTCGTTGAGAAAGCCCAAAAAAATAGACAGAACTAAAATTATTGTAAATTACCAATTAATAGGAAGGGTGATTAGACATGAAGGACAATGAAAAGAAGCGAGTAGATCCTCGTATACTTCGTACGCGCCAATTAATCAAGGACGCTTTTATAGATTTGTTGCAGGAGATGGAAATTAATAAAATAACGGTTAATCGGATTGCGGAACGCGCAACCATCAACCGTGTTACGTTTTATCTGCATTATCATGATATACAAGACTTGATGGAGAAAATGGCACAGGAAATGGCCGAGGATATTGAGTGCATTATGATGAGTACGACAACAAACATGAAATCCGCTGAAGAAATTGATTCATTGAAGCTTGTGAACCTGCTTGAGCATATAGCCGAGAATGCCAAATTCTATAAAGTGGTTCTTGGTTCCACACGAACGCCAATCTTTACAGAGCGGTTATTAAATATCCTTACAAAATCAATAACAGAGAGAACGGAGATAGACTCCTTGCTCGCTACTACCGATATCCAAAGGGATATTGCCATTTGGCACGGTTCTTCAGCTCTTATCGGCACGATCGTAGCTTGGTTGCGTAAGGACATGCCTTATACACCGCAATTTCTTGCTAAGCAGTTGTATATGCTTTTTCATTTAAGTAAGGATGATAGGAAATCAACATAAAGAAGCGATTATACCAGTTGGACCTTTTTGGTAGTTGTTTACTACTGGGCTTTTCCTATGCAAACAAAATATCCCCTTTTGATAAATTCCGGGGATTTTTTGTTCGTATAAACCTAATGGTTGCCTTCCTATTTTCAATTAGCCTTTCCAAATTATTCAACATCTGTAGGTGAATTTATTTTATCTTCATATTTGTCTACAAAAAGGTAACCACCGCTATTGACTACAGCATAATAAATTTCTTCTATTCGTAAATTTCTTCTCTTGAATTCAGCTTCAATCCACTCACGGTTATAGATGCCGGCAGCGTTCTTTTCGATGATTTTCCCGTCCATAATTAGTTCAACTGGCAGCGACTCTGATGAATTGGGCAAATTTAAATCTTTTTTTATTACATTTTGATACGGTATCTTTTTCAGAATGGATAATTCCCCGTTCACTTCTAGTAATGCGTATTCCACTTCAAATATATTAAAAATATCCTTTTCCCTTAATAGCTGATTAAGGTCGTCAATCGAGAACTTTACCTTTTTCATATTATCGTCTAGTAATTTTCCTTTTTCTATTAGCAGGGTTGGTCTACCAGATAACCATTTTCTAAAACTTCGACTCCTAGAAGATAACACCATGAACAAATAAAACATTAAAACTAATACAAGAAATGAAATTAATATTTCTTTGAACTTTAAATTCGTATCAAACCCCATGTTCGCTATAAAGGAACCAATTGTAACGGATAAAGCAAAGCTATAGTGGTTTTTATGAGAGTTAATATGCTTTCCAATAACCAGAGTAACAAGTATTAAAAGCAAAAAGCTGAAACCTGTTCTCAGAATTGGTATAAGTGTATCATCCATTTAAATCTCCTGTTTACTGATATTGTTTAACCATCTTGTATTTGAACTCAACTTTAGTATAAAACAGCAGCTAAAAAGGATTGTAAACAGCCAAATATCATTAATTATTCTGCACTTAAGAATGGAATTAAAGATAATGATGGCAAAAGGCTGTTTTTATCATAAAATATCCCCATTTAATTATTTTATCTTTCCAATTAGCTATTTTATTTATCCATCAATTTCAGATTTCATTAGGCTTCAATTATAGGCATATATAGGAAAAAGCCTCATGAGTGAAAAAATTCACCGTGAGGCTTTATTATAGAGATATTGTGAATAACAAATAATTCATTGTGGGAACTTACGTCTCCGACCTTTTTGAGAATTTCTATTTTATGTTTCTCGCCCCGGAATCATTACATCAACCTGCGCTTGTATTGCTTACCTTGTCTCTGGATAAAGCCTTTTTAAACTGTTCGATTAGTAAAGGAACAATCTCAAAGGCATCGCCAACAATTCCATAATGACAGTTCTGAAAAATTGGGGCTTCTTTGTCCTTATTAATGGCAATAATTAAACCGGAATTTTTCATTCCTACAATATGTTGAATCGCACCGGAAATTCCAATTGCAAAATAAATTTTTGGCGTTACCGTCACACCGGTTTGCCCTACTTGATGAGCGTGATCGATCCAACCCGCTTCCACCACATCCCTGCTGGCACCAACCGCTCCTCCAAGAGTTTCCGCCAATTGGTGTATTAACTGAAATCCCTCGAAACTCCCTAATCCTTTTCCGCCTGCAACAATGATGTCCGCTTCGTCGATTCTAACTTTCTTTATAGTTTCCTTTACAATTTGCAAGACTTTTGTCCGAATATCTTCTTCCTTTAGGGATATTGTTTCTTCAACCGTCTTGCCCGTCCTCCCTGATTGAGGAGTAAGAGCTTTCATGACTTTGGCGCGTACTGTCGCCATTTGTGGTCGGTATTTTTTACATAAAATGGTTGCCATAATATTTCCGCCAAAAGCCGGCCTGCTCGCTAATAGTAACCCTGTTTCCTCTTCAACATCCAGCTCCGTTGTATCCGCCGTTAAACCTGTCGGCATATCGGTGGCTACCGCACTTGCCAGGTCTTTTCCTGTTGAGGTGGCCCCGTAGAGGATAATTTCTGGTTTATATTTTTCCGTGCATTCCAGCAGCGCCTTCATGTAGGACTCGGTCCTGTAATGTTTAAAGATGGGTTGATCATATACATACACTGTATCTGCTCCGTATTCAAAAACGGTCTTCGTTAAATGTTTAACATTTTCCCCGATTAGAATACCGGCCAATTCCACTCCCCGTTTGTCTGCCAACTTTCGACCGGCCCCCAAAAGTTCGAGGGATACAGAAGCCACCACTCCATCTTTTTGTTCAATGAATACCCAAACACCTTTATAATCTTGGAAATCCAATTACATTTCCTCCTTTGATTCAAACAACTCTTTCTTTTCAAGCATGACAGAGACCAACTGCTCTACTTGTGCCATTGGGTTGCCTTCAAGGAACGTTCCCCCTGCCGGCTTTTGTGGAGCCCAAACTTTGGAGACAATCGTTGGAGATCCCTTCAAACCAAGCTGCTTCACATCAACCTCTTCCAGGTCATCAACAGACCAGATATGAGGTTTATATCTGGCAGCTTTTATCATGTTTGGAAACGGAGAATACGGCACTTCATTGATTGTTTTTTCAACGGAAAACAAACACGGCAATGTGGAACGGACGACTTCATATCCATCCTCGAACTTGCGATGGACAATGGCAAATCCTTCTTCTTGATTGATTTCCACTACTTTGTTCACAGAAGTCAGCGGTGGAATATCGAGCCTTCTTGCAATTCCGGGTCCGACTTGCCCGGTATCTCCATCAATGGACATTTTTCCGCAAATGATCAAATCTACGGGCTGTTGTTTTCCTATTTTTTCAATCGCCTTTGTCACGGCATAGCTCGTTGCCAATGTATCTGCACCCGCAAACCGGCGGTCCGTGATTAAATAGCCCTCATCGGCGCCTATTTCAATACACTTTTTAATTGCGGTAACCGCTGGAGGCGGCCCCATTGTTACAACAGATACGATTCCCCCATACCTATTCTTTAGACGAACCGCCTCTTCAACTGCATGTGCATCATACGGATTCAATATCGCAGGCGCCGTCCTGCGGTCCATCGTGTTTGTTTTTGGGTTCATCTTGATAATTTTAGTGTCAGGCACTTGCTTAATACAGGCTACAATATGCAGCATTTAACCCCTCCCTTTTATTTAAAAAGCACATATTTTTTTACTTTACGTAATATGAAACTTGCCGGCTGTTTGTCGGCTAAAAAGCCTTTTTTCGCCCGTTTACTTTTACTTTATTAAACGAGATGTCCATACATTCGAATTTTCTGACAAATATCTATGTAAATGTTTCCAATGAAAAGCCAAACTAAAAAAAACCGCACGAGTGGAGGAATCACTGTGCGGTTATGGGGATCAGAGATCAACCATTGCTCATCTAGGTTTTATCATTCATTTGCCTTTAACTGAAGACAATATATTATACTGCTTCAATGATGATTGAAACGCCTTGTCCACCGCCTACACATAAGGATGCTAATCCAATTTGTTTCTTTTGACGTCTTAATTCATGAACTAAGGTAACCACAATCCGTGCACCTGAACAACCGATTGGGTGACCTAATGCTATCGCTCCTCCATTAACATTAATAATCTCCTCTGGCAAACCTAATTCCTTATTAACTGCCAGCACTTGTGCTGCAAATGCTTCATTGAGCTCTGCCAATTCAATATCCTGTATTGTAAGATTTGCTCTCGTTAAGGCTTTTTGTGTTGCCGGGACTGGGCCAATGCCCATGATAGAAGGAGAAACAGCAGCACTAGCAACCGAACGAATTTTGGCAAGTGGTTTTAAGCCGTATTCCCTTACAGCTTGTTCAGAAGCAACAATGACTGCAGCTGCCCCATCATTAAATGACGAAGCATTTCCAGCTGTCACCGTCCCATTTTCTTTAAAAGCTGGTTTCAGAGTTAGTAATTTCTCCAGATTAGTATTTTTTATATTCTCATCTTCTGTAAATAAAGTAGAACCATGCTTGCTTTTAATAGCAACAGGAATAATTTCTTTTTCGAATTTACCATGTTCTTTAGCTTTAATTGCTTTTTGCTGGCTTTCTAAGGCAAAAACATCTTGTTCCTCTCGAGAAATATGATAGCGTTCTACTAAATTTTCAGCTGTAATCCCCATATGGTAACCTTCTATTGCACAGTGAAGTCCATCATGAAAGAGTGCATCCACTGTCCGTAAATCTCCCAATTTCTGTCCCCACCTTGCATTCATCACCAAATGCGGGACATTACTCATACTTTCTGTCCCGCCCGCAATTACAACACTTGAATCTCCTGCAAGAATTTGGTGGTAGGCTAAAGTAATAGCGCGCAATCCAGATGCACATTGTTTATCAATTGTAATGGCTGGTACAGACACAGGTATCCCAGAATGGATAGCTGCTTGTCTTGCTGGGTTTCCTTTGAGTCCTGATTTTAGTACATTACCTAGTACTACCTCATCAATGCATTCAGCCGAAAGACCAGATCGTTGCCACACCTCCTTAACAACATCTGTTGCAAGTTGTACAGCTCCTACATCTTTCAATGAACCACCGAAACACCCTATCGGAGTTCTAAGTGCCTCTACTAAGTATACAGTTTGCATTTACCTTCCCCCATTTCCCATAAAAATAGCGGTTTTGTCCGCGGTTTTACTTGGCACTTCCCTTTAATCGTTCCAATCTAAACGTCGATTGATTTCTTCTAATACTTGTTGAGCAGCAACAGGTATGACTGTTCCTGGACCAAAAATAGCCGCTACCCCGTTTTCTTTTAAAAATTCATAATCCTTGACCGGGATAACACCTCCGGCAACAACAACGATGTCCTCTCGGTCGAGCTTCTTCATTTCAGTCATTAGTTTTGGCAATAGCGTCTTATGACCACCAGCCTGAGAACTTATCCCAATAACATGAACATCATTTTCAACTGCCTGAAGTGCAGCTTCTTCTGGTGTTTGAAAAAGAGGACCAATATCCACATCAAATCCTAAATCTGCAAATGCAGTTGCTATTACCCTGGCCCCGCGATCATGACCATCCTGTCCCATCTTGGCAACCATGATTCTTGGACGGCGTCCTTCTCTCGCTTCAAATTTCTGAGTTTGTTGTCGTACGTCATCAATTTCTTGCACAATAGCATATTCGGCGCTATATACTCCAATGACCGAGCGAGAATTTGCTTTGTGACGCCCAACAACTTTTTCATATGCATCGGAAATCTCACCAAGACTTGCTCTGGCCCTTGCTGCTTCAATTGCAAGGGCTAATAAATTACCTTCTCCTGTTTCAGCAGCTTGGGTAATTGCCTTTAGCGTGGCTTGTACCTTTATATCATCTCGACTTGAACGCAGCTCTTGTAACCGCTTAATTTGAGCTTCTCGTACAGCCGCATTATCAACTTCAAGGATGTCTAGATTGTCTTCATTTTCTAACCGATATTTATTGACCCCGATAATGGTTTCTGTTTTAGAGTCAATATGGCTTTGCCGACGAGCAGCCGCCTCTTCAATTCTCATCTTCGGGAGGCCCGTTTCAATTGCTTTAACCATACCACCTAGGGACTCTACTTCTTGAATATGCTTCCATGCTTGATTTGTTAATTCATGCGTTAAATATTCCATGTAATAAGAGCCGCCCCAAGGATCAACCACATTGCAAATACCGGTTTCTTCTTGTAAATAAAGCTGTGTATTCCTGGCAATCCGTGCAGAAAAATCTGTTGGTAATGCAATTGCTTCATCCAGAGCATTTGTATGCAATGACTGGGTATGTCCCATTGTTGCTGCCATTGCTTCAATACAGGTTCGAGTTACGTTATTAAAAGGATCCTGCTCGGTTAAGCTCCAGCCTGATGTTTGGGAGTGAGCACGCAGTGCCATTGATTTTTCATTTTTAGGTTGAAATTGTTTCATCAGTTTCGCCCACAATAGGCGTCCTGCCCGCATCTTCGCTACTTCCATAAAATAATTCATTCCAATTCCCCAAAAGAACGATAACCTTGGTGCAAATGAATCAATATCCAACCCGGCTTTCAGTCCGGTTCGAACATACTCTAATCCATTGGCTAAAGTGTACCCTAGCTCAATATCCGCAGTCGCTCCAGCTTCTTGCATATGATATCCAGATATACTAATGCTGTTAAATTTCGGCATATGTTGAGAGGTGTAGGAAAAGATGTCTGCTATAATTCTCATTGAAGCTTCAGGTGGGTAAATAAAGGTATTCCGAACCATATATTCTTTTAAAATATCATTTTGGATGGTACCAGATAATTGTGATTGATGAACGCCTTGTTCTTCAGCTGCCACGATATAA
Source organism: Bacillus sp. ISL-7 (assembly GCF_018613065.1). Next base: position 208,678 of record NZ_JAGGQW010000050.1, read on the forward strand.
AAAGCTAAAATCGGAAGTACAGCACCATTCATTGTCATGGATACCGACATTTTATCCAATGGGATCCCATCGAACAAAATTTTCATATCCAATATCGAATCCACAGCCACACCTGCTTTTCCTACATCGCCCTCGACACGGGGATGATCAGAATCATAGCCACGGTGTGTTGCCAAATCAAATGCAATCGATAGGCCCTTTTGTCCTGCAGCTAAATTCCGGCGGTAAAAAGCATTGCTTTCCTCTGCAGTTGAAAAACCAGCATATTGTCTTACTGTCCATGGTTGGTTAATATACATTGTTGGATATGGCCCTCTTAAAAACGGTGCGATTCCAGATATATACTCCAAATGTTCCATATTAGTAAGGTCAGAAGATGTATATAACGGTTTCACGTCAATGTTCTCTAATGTTTTCCATCTTGCGGCCGTTTCTTCTATTTTTCGAGGAATGGGGGAGGTAAAAGTGTCACGAAATGACATTTTAGTAAAATCCACTACTTTGTACATTCTCTAATTCCTCCCTTTATTTGAAGAGTGATCAATTTTTCATAGTAGTTAATATTTGAATGAATAAAGTCATCTACTCCTGCTTTCGTATATAGTTCTCTATCATTTGCAGGAGGATAACCAGCCAATAGAATGGTTACGTCGCTATTACATTGTTTCAAACTTTTTGCTAGAGAAGGAACTACCTCAGGAAAATTCTCATCCTTACACAAAATGACCACAATATTGGGTTTGGAAGATTGGAACGCATGTAAAGCCTCGGAAATCGATTGATACTCTGCATGTAGGCTTACATGAAATCCCCCTACTTTTAAAAATTCAGTTACGAAATCTGCATGATGTTTATAGTTAGAAACAGGTCCAAAATTGGCTACAAATACCTCAGGGAGATGACCAATCTTAAGCTTGTATTTTTCTGCATGCTCACGAAGTGTCTCAAAAGGTTCTGCTGCTCTGTGAAAACCAAAATGACGAATAGATGGGTTCATACTTGTTGGTAAACACATAGCTTGTAAGAGTTCATCAATTTTCACACCGGCTTTGGCCGCTTTTATAGCATTCTCCATAGAATGATTTCCTGTAAATTTTTTTAATGAATCTTGTAATAGAACAAACTCCACGTTAGAATTCAGATGGTTAACATTTTTGGGTGCGTCATTTTTGACTGGAGTTTCGACCTGTTCAATGTTTTCGTGAAAACCCAATGGATTCTCATCCAAATTTGGATAGATATTTGTACCTACAATCTTTTCTTTCCTGCTTTTGATATTAATCATTTTTTCTTCAGCTGTTCCAGTAACTGTCTCTTGTGGAAAACCCTCAATGAGCGAATTATACATTCCACCTATTTTTTCTATTTGTTGAAAAAGCTCCCATGCCTTTTCAGCTAGTGTATAGGTGAGTGTTTCGATGTACCATGATCCTCCACCTGGGTCGGTAACCTTTGACAAATTAGCTTCATTTTCCAGAATTAGTTGAGTATTTCTTGCAATTCGACGTGAAAACTCATTAGGCGGACCAAATGCCTCATCAAATGGTGACACATGCAGGCTATTAACACCACCAATAATCCCACCAAACGCTTCTGTTGTTCCACGGAGTATGTTTACATAAGGATCGTGAACCGTTTTTGTCCATGCCGAAGTCCTTGCGTGAATGAACATCTTTTGAGAAGTATCATTACCGCCTAATTCCTTCACGATTCTAGCCCACAACATTCGAGCAGCTCTAAATTTTGCTATTTCCATGAAAAAATTTGAACCTATCGAAAAAGAAAAAGCTATCCTATTTGCTGCATCATCAATAGAAATGTGGTGATTTTCCATAGTGCGAAGATATTCCAAACCTGTGGCAATTGCAAAAGCCAATTCCTGTACAGCATTTCCCCCCGCATTATGGTATGCATGGGTTTGGACAACAATTGTTTTCAATTCAGGAGAGTGTTTCATCGACCACCTAGTCATCTCTGCCATCATTTTGTATGCTTGATTAATAGGATATGGAAGCTCCCCCTTTTGTACGAGTTGTCCAATTGGATCAATACCAATACAGCCTCTAACTCTATTGGGACGTTGATTTTGTTCAATTATATAAGCCATAAATGTAGCGAAAAAAGGATATCCGCTTATACAAGGTTCCAAATAGATTGGGATCTCTTCCAAATTTATCTTCTGGAATGCTTTGTGAAAATCCTGGAGAGAGGCTATTGAAACGCCTGTCCTATTTACCTTTTCCTGGTCCAAGGGGTCAATCCGTCTCTCTTCGTCTAAGACCAAATGAAGCATCGTTTGCCCTTTTTCTAAATCATTTCGTACAGCTTGATTAAACTCTTCTGGATCCGTGCAGGCTAATTCCTGACACACTTGCCAAGGTTCATGCTGTTTGCCTATTTCATTTGTTCCACGTAAATATGGGAAATCACCTGGCAATGTAGATAAAAAAGGATATTTTTCAATATCCTCATGACGATACAAGGGTTGAAGACGAATTCCTTCATAAGTATCGGTAACTAGATTTTCTTCAAATTTAGCTCCTTTTAAGTTTTTCTCTGCCACTTCTCTCCACTGTTGAAAAGTTGGTGTAGAAAAATCCTCAAACAAATGTATTTTAGATTCTGTCATTTTACTATTAATGGTCACAGTTTCAAGCCACTCCCCTTCTAGTCTATAATTCTGTAATAATTTAAATTTGTATTTTAACCTGATTTTTCCGGGGAAGTTTTTGACAAAGAATACTTGGATTGTTTTGAAAAATGGTAAGTTGGGTAATTATAATAAACTTTTGCAATCGCAAAATTTTCACAAAGGGAACACTTAATTTGATACGATGCTTTGCTGAGATGGGGAGCTTCTAAAAATGGCAGTGCTTCTTTCATGTGTGTTTTACATACCCACATAATTTCACCCCTTCCTTCAATCTTTTTAAACTAATAACAAGATCGTTCTTCCAACCAATTACCAATCGTTGGATATGTTATTTTTGAAGCTTTACTTCCAAAAGCAATGGACGTGTGACCTACTGGTAATTTTATATACTGTTTGTCTTTACTGGATATGCGATTCATCAATGCTTCTACTTGATGTGGTTGTGCAATGATGTCAATTTCACCTGATAAGTTGAGCACATTCGCAGTGATTGCCTCAAGATTAACCTTCCGGCCTCGAATAACCAGTTCGCCTTTGATAAGCTTGTTTTTTTGATAGAATTCGCGAATCCACTGACGATAGGATTCCCCTGGAAATGGAATGCCATCATTTAACCATTTTTGCAGAAGTTTAAAGCTTTTTACGAAACTTTCATTATCAGCCCGATCAAAAAGACTAACATATGGTCCATAAAAGTTTGCCATCGGTTTGAGTAATTTGTTTCCGATGTCAATCATTTCAGGTGGGATATTCCCGTATGTTTGAACCAATTTATCAATATCAAAATGTTGCTCATCCAGCATTGCACCATATACGCCTGTTTCTTCAAAATCAAATGGGGTTGTCATAAAGATAAGGTTACGAATTGGTAACTCAGGGTGCAGAGCTGCAAATATTGATGTTATCGTCCCACCCATGCAGTATCCAAGAATGGACACTTCCTCCGCATTCGATTTCCGCAAGACTTTTTGCACTGCTCTTGGGATGTAATCCATAATATAATCATCTAATTTCATATTTTTATCTTCCATGCCTGGTGTACCCCAATCAAGTAGATAAACGTCAAAGCCTCGATTTACTAGATATTCAACTAAACTGCTACCCTTCGTTAAGTCCATGATATAGGGCTTATTAATCAGTGCAAAAATCAAAAGAAGTGGAGTTTTATATTTTTTCGGTTGTTCTGAAATATAGCGATAAAGCTTGGTTTTATTTCTAGTCCAAATAACTTCTTTCGGCGTTGGGCCAACCTCTGGCTCAGCATCCTTCATTAACACTTGAGTTACACTTTTTACACGTCTATTCATCTGTTGATATTCCTCTGGCATCATCCCGATAAAACTTTCGTATTGTTTTGTCATTAGATCCTTCATTACTATCCACTCCTTACGTAAAATTAAATTAACACTTTTCATTTAATATGAACCTAATTTCTATATACCTTACATTCTAAGATTTTAATAAAGTAATGATTTGATTCAGTTTATTATCAAGACTTTTCATTTCCTTTTTTAAACTTGCCATTTCTCGTTGAGATTCCACTGAATCACTTTGATTATCCTTGTAATCTTGTATAAATTCTTCTAAATCATCCACTTTCGCATCGATATTAACAATTTGCGAGGAAATATGCGCAAGGTCATTTATTGATGGTAGATTGACAAATTCATAATAACGCTCGGTAGTTTCATTCAACATATTTTTTAATTGAAGATTTATCTCCAACAACTGTCCTATCTCCTCAGCTGGAAATTTCTTTGTCACTCTATCATCAAAAAGCTTGCTGTACTTGGTGTAATAATCCTTCCAAATTTCATAAGTGTTAAAGTTTTGTAACATCTTTACCCCTCCTATTACCTATATAATTTAATGATTTTACTAGATTTTTAAAAATCTAATCTTACAACGGAATATTTCCATGCTTTTTTTTCGGTCTTGATTCTTTTTTTGTTCTAAGCATCTCTAAAGATTGTTTCAGAACTTTCCTTGTATCTCTAGGATCAATCACGTCATCAACCATGCCATGAGAGGCGGCAACATAAGGATTCGCAAACTTGTTTCGATATTCCTCAATTTTTTCAGAACGAGTTACTGCGGGATTGCTGCTTTGGTTAATTTCTTTCGCGAATATAATATTTGCTGCTCCTTCAGGACCCATTACGGCGATTTCCGAGTTAGGCCAAGCATAGACAATGTCCGCACCGATGGCTTTTGAATTCATTGCCACATAGGCTCCGCCAAATGCTTTTCTTAGAATAACCGTTATTTTGGGCACAGTCGCTTCCGAATATGCATAGAGAATTTTTGCTCCGTGACGAATGATTCCGCCGTGCTCTTGATTGACGCCTGGGAAAAACCCAGTAACGTCTTCAAATGTGATAATTGGAATGTTAAATGAATCACAGAATCGAATGAATCTGGCAGTCTTATCCGAAGAATTAATATCCAGTCCTCCAGCCATTACTTTTGGCTGATTGGCAATGACCCCCACACTATTTCCATCAATACGTCCAAAACCAACCACGATATTTTTCGCATAGTCTTTTTGTACTTCCATGAAATCACCGTGATCTAGAACTTGTTCTAATACCTTACGAATGTCATATACCTTTGTTCCATTGAGAGGTACTAGGTCAAGCAAATCTTCGCGCCAATCACTCTCTTCACAAATTGGAAGAGCCTGAGGAGTTTCCGAATTATTTTGAGGGAGAAAGGTAATTAATTTCCGTACCTCATCTAAGACCTCGTGTTCAGAATCCCCAGTAAAATGCGCACATCCACTTATGGAGGAATGAACTTTTGCACCGCCAAGATTTTCCGCAGAAATGTTCTCTCCAGTAACGGTTTCAATCACCTTTGGTCCTGTAATAAACATTTGACTGGTTTTGTTGACCATAAACACAAAATCAGTGATCGCTGGAGAATAGACTGCCCCACCTGCACAAGGGCCCATAATTACAGATATTTGTGGGATGACCCCTGAATAGATGGCATTCCGATAAAATATTTGACCGTATCCGTCTAAGGAAACAACACCTTCTTGAATCCTAGCGCCGCCAGAATCATTTAAACCAATAATGGGTGCTCCATTTTTAGCTGCCAAATCCATGATTTTGCATATTTTTGTCGCATGCATCTCTCCTAATGCTCCGCCAAAAACGGTAAAATCCTGTGCAAATACGTAGACAAGCCGACCTTGAATTTTACCGTAACCCGTCACGACCCCTTCTCCTGGGCTTTCTAATCTATCCATACCGAAGTTGGTTGAACGGTGCTGAATGAATGGATTTAATTCCACAAAGGAATCTTCGTCTAGTAATAAATCAATTCGTTCCCTTGCAGTTAACTTCCCGCGATTATGCTGGGTATGAATTCGCTCGTCTCCCCCGCCAAGAGCGACCTTACCTTTCCGGTCCCAAAGATCAAAAATCTTCTCATAAACTGTGCTCATTGGTTATCTCAACCTCCTCTCTGCTAGATATATTTAGGATGTCTGTTTCACTAAGAAAAGAGGTTGACCGTACTCTACGAGCTGGCCATTCTCGACGAGAACTTCAACAATCTCTCCGTCCATTTCAGCTTCAATTTCATTAAACAATTTCATGGCTTCTAAAATGCAGACCATGGTTGATTTCTCAACTTTATCTCCAATTTTAACAAAAGGTGCCGCGTCAACTCCTGGAGCTCTGTAAAACGTTCCTACCATTGGAGAAACAATTTTTGAAAGGTGTTTGTTTTCATCATTTGTTTGTGTATTATTTACCTTCACTAAGTTCTCTGTCTTTGCAGCTACTTGAACATGTGCTGTTGATATCTCCTTATTTGTGTATGATGGTAAAACGGCTGTAGTCTCAGCATTAACAGAACAAGTCTGAGTATCAGAAGTGTTTATCCCCTTTTGAACTACTGGTGCTGTCCCAATACTTCTACGAATTAATATTTTAGAATTACCTTCTTCAATTTCGAACACTTCTATTGAAGAATCATCCACTAATTTAATCATTTCTCTAATTTCTTGGATTTTGAACATCTTTCTCTCTCCTTAGTAATCATAAACTATGAATTATACTTCTAACTTCAATGGATTGTTTTCAAGAAATTTTGTATTAAATTGTCCTTTTATAAAGGATTCATGTTCAAGTAATTTTTGATGAAACGGAATCGTTGTCTTGATTCCGATAATGACAAATTCATCAAGCGCTCTTTTCATCCGCCCGATGGCTTCTTCACGATCTTTTCCCCAAACAATCACTTTTGCGGCCATCGAATCATAAAAAGGAGAAATTTCATAACCAGGATAGACAGCGCTATCCACACGTACACCATACCCCCCTGGAGGTAGATACATTTCGACTTTCCCTGGAGAAGGCATAAAATTCTTTGCCGGATTTTCTGCATTTATACGGCATTCAATTGCCCACCCATTGATTTTTATATCTTCCTGTCCAAATGACAGAGGGTACCCTGCTGCGACTAAGATCTGTTCCTTGATTAAGTCAATCCCAGTAATCATTTCTGTCACCGGATGTTCTACCTGAATTCGCGTATTCATTTCCATGAAATAGAAATTGTTGTTTTTATCTAATAGGAACTCAACAGTACCCGCTCCATAATAATGAACAGCTTTTGCAGCGGCGATTGCTGCAGAACCCATCTGTTCACGAGTCTTTTGCTCAAGTGCTGGTGACGGGGCTTCTTCAACAAGTTTTTGATGGCGTCTTTGGATGGAACAGTCTCTTTCACCTAAATAAACGACTTTACCCAACATGTCTCCAATTATTTGAATTTCAACATGACGCGGTTCCTCAATGTATTTCTCGAGATACACCCCAGCGTTTCCAAATGCAGTTTCAGCTTCTTTCTGGGCTTGACGAATGGCTTTTCGTAAATCCTCTTCATCCTCGGCTACTCTCATTCCCTTGCCGCCGCCGCCAGCTGTTGCCTTCACGATGACGGGGAATCCAATTTCCTTTGCAATAGTTAGAGCTTCTTCGAGGTCTTCAATTAGGCCATCTGTTCCTGGAACGGTAGGTACACCTATACTTTTCATGGTATCTCTCGCGACCGCTTTATCTCCCATTTTATTTATGGCTTCTGCTTCAGGACCAATAAATGTAATATTATAATTCAAGCAGATTTCTGCAAAGTTAGCGTTTTCAGCTAAAAATCCATATCCCGGGTGGATCGCATCCGCATTTGTAGATAAAGCAACACTTATTATATTGGAAATATTCAAATAACTCTTAGCAGACGGCGTGGGTCCAATACAATATGCTTCGTCTGCCAGTCGCACATGCAGTGCTTCACGGTCTGCTTCAGAATATACAGCGACCGTAGCTATCCCCATTTCCTTACACGCCCTAATCACACGGACAGCAATTTCTCCTCGATTAGCAATAAGAACCTTTTTAAACATATACAAGTTCCTTTCGAACAGTAATTTTATAGAGAGTGTCCATATTTGATGAAATGTCTCTCTTCAACCAGAACCTTATTCATTACTCCATTGATGGCAGATTTTTATTTAGAAGAAATTTACTTATAAAAAAGAGTTAAGCTTGTTTTCAATCACAGGTAGTTTTTAAGAGGTTACTAGTGCTTTTTTGAATTCTTCCGTCAGCAATGGAACCACCTCAAACAAATCACCCACTATACCATAGTCCGCTATTTGAAAGATGGGTGCTTCCGGATCTTTGTTAATAGCAACAATTACTTTAGAGTTAGACATTCCAGCTAAATGCTGAATGGCACCAGAAATTCCACAGGCAATGTACAAATCAGGAGTGATGACCTTTCCTGTTTGTCCGATTTGCAGTGAATAATCGCAGTATTCGGCATCGCATGCACCACGAGAGGCACCTACCGCACCCCCTAGGACATCCGCCAGTTTCTGAAGCACCTTAAAACCTTCTGACGTTTTAACCCCTCTACCACCAGAAATGACTACTTTCGCTTCTAATAAATCTACACCGACAGTTGTTTTTTGTATTACTTCTTTTACAACCGTCCGTAAGTCTTTGATTTCAGCATAAAAGCGCACAATCTCAATCGTTCCGCCGATTTCTTCCACCGGGATGTTATTCGGACGGACAGTTGCAAATGGGATGCCAGATACTACTTTCTTTTTCTCTAAGGCTTTTCCGGAAAAAACAGGACGGGTGAAGATAACATCAAGGTCTTCCACCTGAACATCAATGACGTCAGATACAAGTCCTAGTCCAAATCGCGATGCTATCCGCGGTGCAAGATCTTTTCCGATTCCCGTATGTGGCATTAATATAGCTTCTGGTTCGACTACATCAATTACCTGGCTTAAGCATTGAGAATATGCATCTGTTGTATACACATCGAGTTCATCGTTGGAAATAATATATACTTTATTTGCTCCATGATTCCCTAAAACACTTGCATAATGAATGGCATCGCTGCCGAAAGCCACAGCTATAATTTCTCCGCCTTCTGCAATGCGCTGCGCAGCTGTCAGCGACTCAAGCGAAACACCTCTTAGGTTCCCAGCTTTAGCTTCAGTCACTACAAGTACTTTTCTCATGTATGTCCTCCTTGGTGATGATTAGATTACCCTTGCCGCACTGCGAAGTAGCTCAGCCAGTTCAGAAACTTGAGCTTTTATTTCTCCGTTCAGGATACGTCCTGCACCTTTTTTCGGCGCAAAAAATGTCTCGGTAGTGATTGTCTTTACTTCCAGAACGTCTTCAATATGTAAATCATCAATCTCAATCCGCTCAATTGGCTTTTTCTTCGCTTTCATGATGCCGGGCAAGGAAGGATAACGAGACTCATTTAATCCTTGTTGTGCTGTAACCAATACTGGAAGAGATACCATGACAACTTCTTTATCTCCTTCAACGTCACGCTCGATTACCGCCTCGTTTCCATCAATCTCCAGCCTTGTAATCGTCGTCACTTGGGGAATATCAAGTTCCTCTGCAAGGCGCGGACCAATTTGTCCACTGCCATAATCAACTCCCACATTCCCGCCTAATATGATGTCAAACTCCCGATTTTTAATAACGGCCTCAAGAATTTTGACTGTACTGTATTCATCAAGATTTAAATCTTCGCTATTAACCATAATCCCTTTATCTGCACCCAGCGCAAGCGCTGTTCGGAGCCCATTCTCTGCACGTTCCGGTCCTACCGTGATAGCCGTTACTTCACCACCATGGATATCCCGCAAATGAAGCGCTTCTTCAATCGCATATTCATCGTAAGGATTGATGATGAAGTTTACCCCTTCTTCTTTAACCGATCCATATTTTAACGCAATTTTTTCTTCGGGATCGAATGTTTGTTTCATCAATACCAAAATGTTCATTTTTTCGTATCCCCTTCTGATGTAATATTTTTAAAGCACTCTGGGTTTAACGATTTTAATACAATTGCCCTATGAATTCCTTGATGGCAGTGTCGCTTCAAAAATCCCTGAAACTTTTACATCGCCTTCACCATTTTTCGCCAGGACTTCTCCTACTACTAAGTTGTCAACCTTTTTCTCTTTCACTCTGCCAACTATTTCGATAGATTCTCCAGGATACGTCATTTTACTAAAGCGTACTTGTATTCTCTTAATGTTTCTTCGTAATATCCAGGATGTAACTCCTTGAGATAACATCCCCATAACTAACATACCGTGAGCGATAATGCCTGTCCCGGCTTCTTCTCCAACCTCTTCTACGGTATGCAGAGGATTAAAATCTCCAGATGCTCCGGCAAATTTTACGAGCTGGACTCGTGTAATCGGATCTTTTTTCAGAACTGGGAATGAATCTCCCACCTCTAGGTCTTCAAAATACATGATTCGTTTCGCCCCTCTAATCATCTATTTTTTAATGACAGTGAATTAACGTAATTTTAGCAATTGCCACTAATTCGCCTTTTTGATTGGTATATCGTGTTTCTTCTGTAATAAAATCCATTCCGCCCAAGGAACCGATTTTGGTATCAGCCCAAACAATTTTACTCATAACCTGAAGCTCATCCCCGGCATAAATATCACCTAAATATTCATACTCCTGCCCACCATGCAATATTTTAACTGGGTTTAAATTCAATGCCTCCATTTTTTCTTGGAAGCCATATCCGCCATGGTAATCTATGATCTGCAAAAAGGTTAGCGGAACAGGAATGCCTTCATAACCAGCTTCCTTAGCTGCCTCCAAGCTGTAGTAAACGGGGTTATCATCACCAATAGCAATGGCTAATTCTTTTATTTTTCCTTTTTCAACAACCATGCTGTATGGTTCTAACTCATACCCAAGTAAATCTTTCACATCCGACATGGTCATTCACCTCTTTTTAATAGATTACGTTCCTATTTTTATTACATATTTCGAATTTAGCTATTCTTTAAGCAGATTCCCAGCAATTACAAGACGCTGAATCTCTTGCGTTCCTTCATAGATTTGGGTGATCTTTGCATCTCTCATATAGCGTTCTACCGGATATTCCCTTGTGTACCCATATCCGCCAAATACTTGAACTGCTTCGACAGCTACTTCCATCGCGGTGTCTCCGGCAAACAGTTTGGACATCGCAGATTGAAGTCCATAAGGAATACCTTGATCCTCACGCCATGCGGCTTGATAGGTCAATAAACGGGCAGCCTCGATCTTTGTAGCCATATCAGCCAGCTTGAATTGAATGGCTTGAAGCGAACTAATCGGTTTGCCAAACTGGACGCGATTCTTCGCATATTCGACCGCTTTATCAAACGCTCCCTGAGCGATTCCCACCGCTTGGGAAGCAACTCCGTTACGGCCTCCGTCGAGGGTCATCATCGCAATTTTAAACCCTTCACCCACTTGTCCCAAGAGGTTGTCCTTTGGAATGCGGCAGTCCTCAAAAATTACTTCGGTCGTCGCGGAAGAGCGAATGCCCATCTTTTTCTCCTTTTTTCCCACAGAGAAACCCGGGAAGCCCTTTTCTACGATAAATGCTGTAATCCCCTTTTGCTTTAGATTCGGATTGGTCTGAGCGAAGACAATATAGATGTCCGCATAGCCGCCGTTGGTAATAAAAATCTTCGAACCGTTTAAGATCCAGTCATCCCCGTCACGCACGGCCGATGTTTTCATTCCTCCGGAATCGGATCCGGATCCAGGTTCCGTCAAGCAATACGCCCCCATGCTTTTTCCTTCTGCCATAGCCCGCAAATATTTTTGCTTTTGTTGCTCCGTTCCAAACTTGTAAACTGGCCATCCTGCTAACGATGTATGGGCAGCAAGAGTGGTGCCTATGGAAGCATCCACTCGCGAAAGCTCTTCCAACGTGATCACATAACTTAAATAATCGGTATCTGCCCCACCATACTCCTCCGGCCAAGGGATCCCACATAATCCAAGTTCGGCCATCTTGTGCCAAATCTTAATATCAAAGTATTCTTCTTCATCGCGCTGAGCAGCAGTAGGCTCAACTTCGTTTAAAGCAAACTCGCGCACCATTTTTTGCATCATTTGATGTTCATCGGATAATAAAAAGTTCATTGTTAGTCCCCTATCAAATATATTTTTGTGCATTCAATTTTGCCCATGAAATAATTGACCGAGCGATTGCTCATTTTTTCTGTAAAAACTCCAACCCTTTCAAGGATGGGATTCTATTGCTATTTACACTTTTTGTTCAATAAGCTTTCGGGTATAGATGGTTACCCATTTCCTTGGCAGCAGTCCCACTGATTTGGCCATGAGTTTATTTTTAAAGCCAGGGATGATCACCGTTTTATTCTTCATTAACCCTTCAAAGCCGCACTTGGCAACTGTTTGCGGGTCCATCAAGTTCTTAATGAAAATTTTTGTTCTTGTTTCGGCCAATCCTTGTGTGAGCGCAGTTTTGGTAGAAGGGGGACATAATACAGAAACTTGAACTCCAGTTCCCTTCAATTCTTCTGCAATTGCTTCTGAAAAGGTTAAGACGTACGATTTGCTTGCCCCATACATCGACATCAGTGGAGTCGGCTGAAAGGCCGCTGTGGAAGCAACGTTTAAAATTTTACCTTGCTTTCGTTTTACCATTTCATCCGCTATAAGTCTGGTTAAATACGTGAGCGAAATCATGTTGAGCTGCAAACATTCCAATTCCTTCTTAATATCTAATTCCGTCATTAGCCCTAATCCACCAGCCCCGGCATTATTAATCAAAATATCGATGTTGATTCCTTCGCTTTTCAAGTATCGATGCAAGCTCTCTACTGTTGTATGGCTGCTTAAGTCACCGGCATAAGTATTTACATGCACTCCATAATCCTTTTTTAAATTCTCCGCTTGTTGTTCCAACAACGTTGCGTCTCTGGCAACTAATATCAAGTTATAGCGATGGCCTGCGAAAACTTTTGCGAATTCCAAACCGATCCCTTTAGTAGCGCCTGTAATTAAAACTGTTTCTGTTGGCATATATTTTTTAGCCCCCTCACGTTTGTAATATTCTAAAATTTATAAATATTATTATGTTATTAATTATACTCATAAGTAATAATTAAATAAAATTAATATTTTTAATGTATAAGTAAGTATTACTACTATTCAGATAGTGAAAACTATAAATTTTTCTAATTTTCTGTAAATAATAGAAGTTACACATAATAAAAGAGAAGCCTCTTAGTCAATTAGACACCGGGCTTCTCTTTTTATTACAGATTTATTTATTAAAACGCAGTCACATCAACAGGTTCAATTCCTTCAGCCTCACAATAGTCAAGGTATTTTTTCAGGAATGATTCCCAATTATCTCGTGCAAGAATTTCTCCATTCTCACCCAAATAGTCTAATGTTCCTTCCACAATATTGAAGGTAATAACGTCTTCATCCCCTACAGCTGTAGGTGTATGTGTGGAGCCGGCAGGTTCAAAAACCATGTCGCCAGGTTTGGAGATCCAAGGCTCCTCGAGATATCTCCAAGAACCTTGTACGGTATAAACAATGACTTGTCCAGGATGAAAATGGGCCGGAAGCTGCATTTTCGCAGGTACATATAATAAAGTAATATTCTGTCCTGTCACAGGGTTCGCTTTAAGCAATTTAAATTTCGCATCTCCGAAATAAGGAACCCAAGGCAATTCATCTACATTAACATTTCCTGCATGATATGCTACTGCTTCTTGTACACTTTTTACATTACTCACAAAAATCCCCTCTTCCAACTTATATGTTTTTTAAATCCTCATGCTGTTAGCGCTTACATTGTTCAGCTAATTAACTTTTTCGAATTTATTAATCTCAGTATATTTTTAATTTTCAACTAAGTAAAATAGTTATTTTTAACATGCAATTAAGTTTGATTAATTTACACAGACAAGTTATTTGGTTGAAATTTACTTAGCCCCAAGTCCACCATCAAGAGTCAATATTTGTCCAGTACAATAATCAGATGCTGCTGAAGCAAAGTAAAGGAGTGCACCTACCAAATCATTGTCACTGCCTAACCTTCTAACTGGAACTTGTGAGGCAATGAAAGGGCCTGCTTTGTGTACAAGTGTTCCCGGTATTTCTGGGTTATTCATTCCTGTAGTGAAAACTCCAGGAGCAATTGAATTTACATACACTCCATGGCGGCCCCACTTAACTGCTAGATCCTTCGTTAAAGTCATAACTGCACCCTTACTAGTTGTATATCCGACAGAATCTACTGCTTCCGGGTCAACACCTTTAAATCCGATACTAGAAGAAATATTAATGATTTTACCGTATTCGTTATTAATCATATGTTTTCCAACTGCCTGACACATCAAGAATGTTCCTGTCACATTAGTATCAAGCATAGCTTGCCATTGGTCTAAAGGCATATCCGCAGCAGGAGACTCAAAAACGGTTCCGCTGCTGTTGACTAAAATTTCGATTTCTCCAAAATGAGAAACCGCTTTCTCCACACCTTGAACGACAGATTCCCGATCTGTGACATCCAATGATAGAGCAAGTGCCTGTCTTCCTAGCGCCTCGATTTCTTTTACTACTGCTTCGCAAACCTCTAAACGCCGTGAACATACAACAACGTTTGCTCCTGCTTCTGCCAACGCCAGTGCCATCACACGCCCTAACCCGCTGCCGCCTCCGGTAACGATTGCTGTCTTACCATTTAAATTAAACAATTGGTTCGATGCCATTCTAGTTCCCCTCCTGTATGTAGAAAATTCAAAGATTTTTAAATCTTCTTGATATTGATTATACTAATAAATTATAATTAAATAAAATTAAAGATTTTAATTTGTAAGTAAGTCTTACTAATATTTGAAAAAGGGGAACAGCATGAATATTGAACAATTACTATATATCGTAGAAGTCGCAAAATACAGTTCTCTGTCTATAGCAGCACAGAATCTACATGTGACTCAATCCAACATCAGCCAGTCCATAACCAACTTGGAAAAGGAGCTGGGGATTAAAATTCTTAAGCGGTCACGGGGACACGGCGCTGTCCCAACCGATGATGGAAGAATCATTCTGAAACTCGCCTACGAAGTACAAAAAAAACTTGAGGAAATAAAAGAAACAGCTAACTTTTTGAATTCCACGGAAGTGGGGGAACTAAAAATATCGTCATTACCCGGATTGATGACGTTCCTGGTAAAAGCGATAGCAGCGTTTAGACATGATTATCCGCACGTAAATTTGGAGGTGGCCGATAAAAGTGGATCTGCTGTAATTGAAGATGTCAGGCAGCATAAAACCGACATTGGACTGGTTACGTATTCAAGCGATTTGAATATAAACATGGAAGGAATTGCTTATGAAGCACTCATTGAAGGGAAGCAGAAAATATATGTTTCTAAGCATTCTCCACTAGCCTTTCTTGGTACCGTAACACCTAATGATATACTTGATCAAACTCTTGTTACATATAAAGGTGAATTAATGCAGTATTTTGTTCAGGATTTCTTTAACAAATATAAGCCTATGAAAATCCTATTTACTTCAAATAATATGGATGGAGTTCTCCAAGCCATAAGTGAAAATTTGGCGATTACATTTGCTCCTGATTTCGTAATGAAAAACTATCCCCCTGTCATCAATGGTGATATCATCCCAATTGATTTGGTGAATCATCCGACCGTTAATATTTCTTTAGGGTTAGTTCGATCAGAGAATAAACATTTATCCACTTTTGCCAACAAATATATTCATCATTTAAAATCAGAAATTATTAAAAATTAAAAAGGAAAAAAAGAGAAGGTTCTTCGTCTTAAGTGGCGAAAAATCTTCTCTTTTTTACAAATCTATCTCTACCTTAACTGGAATTTGCAGTGTTACCTCTTTTACCTTGTTATAGGAGCCTTTTGGCGATCCCCTTTACCACATGTCAAATTGGCGCTGATCGTAAAGGAAGCCTCCGTCTTCTCTATCACTTCATCAAGTGAAACACCGTCTTGAGTTTCTACAAGAATCATTCCCTCGGGAGTAAAATCAAACACAGCCAAGTCCGTAATCAGTCGATTGACAACTTTTTGACCTGTCAATGGAAGGGAACAGCTTTTTTTGATCTTGGATTCATTGTACTTATTGGTGTGCTCCATTATGACCACAATTCTTTTGGCACCATGGACAAGATCCATCGCCCCTCCCATCCCTTTGATCATTTTTCCCGGGATCATCCAATTTGCTAAGTCACCTTGTTCGGAAACCTCCATGCCTCCCAGGATGGCCAGATCAATGTGTCCCCCACGTATCATGGCAAAGGACTCAGCACTGTCAAAGAAAGATCCACCAATTACAGCTGTAACCGTTTCTTTCCCTGCGTTAATAAGATCAGGATCTTCCATCCCTTCAACTGGATAAGGTCCAATGCCAAGCAATCCATTTTCGGATTGCAATAATACATGAACTTCTTTAGGGATTTCGTTTGCAAGTAAAGTAGGAATTCCAATTCCTAGATTCACGTTCATCCCAGTTTGAATCTCTTGAACCGCACGCTTAATGATTTTTGTCCTAGTATCCATACTGTTAATCCTCCTGAAAAATTGCATTGTAATTTTTGCGGTAAGTTACTCTTTAAAGGTAATTAATTAGGTATGACGGTACGGCGTTCAATTCTTTTCACATAATTTTTTCCTTCCAATATCCTTTGGACATAGATCCCAGGTGTATGAATCTCATCGGGATCAAGTCCACCCACTTCAACCATTTGCTCCACTTCGGCAATCGTTATCCTGCCTGCCGTTGCTGCAAGTGGATTAAAATTCCGCGCTGTCTTCCGGTAAACAAGATTTCCTAATGTGTCCCCTTTCCATGACTTGACGAAGGCAAAATCCCCAACAATTCCTTCTTCAAGAATATGTGCTCTGCCATTAAAAAATCGCTGTTCTTTGCCCTCTGCAATCGGTGTACCCACGCCAGTGGGCGTATAGAATCCAGGGATGCCAGCTCCTCCTGCCCGAATTCTTTCCGCCAGTGTCCCCTGGGGAACAAGCTCTACTTCCAATTCTCCACTTAAAAATTGCTTTTCAAAGATCTTGTTCTCGCCCACATAGCTTGCCACCATTTTCTTAATCTGCTTATTGGCAAGCAGTAAACCCAGTCCCCAGTCATCCACCCCACAATTATTACTAACAATCGTTAAGTCTTTTGTTCCCTTTTCCCGCAATGCCAGAATTAAATTCTCGGGAATACCCGACAAACCAAACCCACCAACAATGATGGTTGCACCATCTTGAATATCTTGAATCGCTTCAAAAAATGTTGTATTTAACTTTCCTTGAACTGCCAATATTTTCACTCCCTGCATTATTATCTTAATTATTAGAATATTTTTATTATGATAACAATTATACTCATAAGTATTAATTAAATATAATTAAACTTTTTAATCTTCAAGTAAGTAATGTTTATATATAAAAAAACTAGAATCTTAAAAATAAATGAGGACCTCCGTAATAAGGAGGCCCTTTTACAATTCAAATCATGTTACGATTCTAACTAATTTAATTCATCCACTTCAATATGATCATCAGCGTAAGTCTCGGACATCTTATCCTGACAATTCCAGCACTTACTGCGATTTCGCTCCATAATAGCTAATTCTTCATGACAATCTACACAACAATCCATCTCAGAAACGGCCTTTTCATTTTTACACATAGTTTATTTCCCTCCTTGATTCACCTATTCATGATTTTTATACAATAACTTGTTCCTCAGCTTTTATCGTTGTTTGACTTTGCTTCGCGGGACGAACAATAGCCCAAAACAATATTCCCATAACGAACATAACCAAAGAGGTTACTTGGAAGCCATAACTATATCCAATTGCCTCAGTTCCTGCATACTGGATAAGATACCCGAATATGAGTGGAGCTATAATGCTTGTTGAACTTGATAGAGCCACATAGGCCCCTTGAGCCTTTCCAATGTTTTTGGGAGAAAAGAATTCCATTAACATTGCGGGTGCGAGTGAAAGAATAACAATCGCTAAACCCGGAGCAAGGATGAAGAATAGAATGGAAATAGCACTTGAGTTAAAGGCATTTGCAAGGAATAAACAAATAGCGGATAGCACCATCGTAACTCCTGCAACATTTATTCGTGCTTTACGAATATCTCCTGTTTTGCGATAAAGCCGATCCGATAATAAGGCAAATACAATTTGGCAAATGGCAGCGAAAAGAAAAGGTAAAGACACTGCAAGTTTTAACATTTTTCCATCAAAATGTTGAATTTTGGTAAAATATGCAGGAAACCATACCGCTTGAACGGACAATAACCAATAGGCACAACCTGCACACAAAACGGTAAAAATAAAATTTTTAGAAAAAAGATGCGGAAGAAACTGACGCCATGAAACCTTAGAAGAAATTGATGAGTGCTTATCTTCTTGCTCAAAAGCGTACGAACCGATTTCCTTTGGACTTTCTTTTCCAAAAATCAACCATAAAACTAGCACCATTAGTCCAACAATCCCCATTGCTAAAAAAGCAGATCTCCATCCATATTGATTGATCAAGGAGAGTAATAATGGCGAAGCAATCGCAGGTCCGATTGTTGCTCCAAAGAGAACAGCGCCAAAGCCTATACCATGTCTATGTTTAGGGAACCATTTTCCTATTAATGAAGTTGATATAGCAACGGCAGGACCTTCTCCTGCTCCTAAGACCATCCTTGATATTACTAGCAGAGACAGACTGGAAACAAAAGGTGTGGTAAATTGAACAGCCAACCATACAAACGAGATCCAAGTAAACATTTTTTTCGTATTTCTTGAATCGGCCATCCCCCCTATAATGAAAGAGGAAAAGGTAAAGAACCAAAAGAACGAACTTCCGACAATTCCCCATTGTGAAGGACTTAAATGTAACTCTTTCATTAGAGGAACAGATACCAAACCAATGATAACTTTATCAACTTGGTTGATCATACCTGAAGCTACAAGAATTAATAATATGATCCAAGAATATTTTGGTGTTTTCAAATTAAAAATCTCCCCTTATTTTCTACTATTTTGGGAAAACCTTTTCGTGAAACCATAAAGGCACGCCCGTTCACATGAATCAATTGGTGTTCTTAATAGTTTATAAAGGTAAATCTTCCGTGTTTAAACTCTCCTAAACTCTTTATATTTATTAAATCCATTACCTCATTTTTTCTGCAATACCACCAGCTGTTTGTTCACGTACGGGAATACCGCCGCGACCCGCTTTACCTGTTTTCTCATCAATAAACATCGCGAAGTCGGGCGCAATTCCTCGCCCATTTGACATCGTGAGCCACAATCTTAATAAATGACGTTTGCGTTCGGGTTCCTCATAGTCTTCGTATACAGTACGTGAATGAAGAACAGTATAATTATTAACAAATTGCATATCACCCGGTTCCATCATCATATCAATATGCATGTTTTCATCATGTAGGAGGGAATCCATTAAGTCATATGCTTCAATTTCAACTTTTGACAAATATCTACCTGTTTTCGCTTGTGCCGATTCAACATATCCGCGGTTATATCTGCAGCTCAATTTACCTTCGTAATAACTAAAGACTGGCGATGAATAAACAGGAGATTCACCTGGTGTTTCCTCACCACGACGATCCAAGAAATATGGAAGATAGAGAATTCCAAGATACTCTGGGTACTGATCCAGAATTTCATTGTATACCGCCATGGCACTTACGATACTACTGTAACCCCCAGATTTAGCTTTTCGAAGACTTAATAATCCGACTACGTCAGATCCATCTGGGTGAAAGGGAAGATGGGCATTCGTTTGGTAACCGCGTACATTTGAATCATTAAGGTCGAGACCTTGGTCAACAACATGTCCTAATAGATCACCTTTTGCGTTTTGCGTTACCGGGATGCCAAGGTGGACTCCGAGACCCCAGTAAATGATGCTTGCATCTTCATCTGTATACTTTTCAATTGGTAAGCCACGAATTAATAGGAAACCTCTTCCATTTTCCAGCTCGCCTATAAAATAGGCTATTTCTTCAGAAAGATCCGGAATTGGAAAGTCGTCCTTGTTAAAATAAGGTGCCTTTAACCCTTTTTGTTTTACATATAATAAAGCGCTTTCAAGAATCTCAATAGTTTTCTCTGACAAATAATAAATCCATGAATCATCTTTAACTAAATCAATACCTTTCCAAGCTACTGGTCCTTGAATTTTTTCCTTTAAAATAGACGGCACCGAGAATCCTCCTTCGTTTTCTATTGCAACTTTAACTTTGTTCCCCCCCTTTATTTCGATGGAAATCGCTTTTAATAACTTTCTGACTGGTATAATAGTGATAATAGTTATTACGTTAATTATATTCATAATTTTCAGTTAAAAAAAGTTAAAATTTTTAACTTGCAAATAAATATTACTAATAAGCGAGAAATACGACAACCTTATCCATGGAAATTAACAACCCATACCATGATATTAGTAAAACTTAATTACAAGTTAAAATTTTTAATTTTATATAAGTATCATTTGTAGGTAGAATCAAAATAGAAATGATTAAAATATTCTAATAAATAGCTTTCGAGTTAAGGCTATTACAAGTTAATTCGAACCAGGAGGTTGAACTATGGACTTAAAATTATCTGGAAAAAAAGCACTTATCGTTGGAGGAAGCAGGGGGATTGGCAAGGCTATTGCCCGTCAGTTGGCTTTAGAAGGTGTAGATTGTACGATTTGTTCAAGAAACGAATCTTCACTAAAGAGTGCAGCAGAAGAATTAGCCAACGAAACCAACAGAAATATTTATCCAATTGTGGCGGATACCAATGATCCTGACTCTATCCTAAATTTAGTTGAAAAAACTGCAGCAGAAATGGGAAGCATTGATATTTTAATCAACAGTGGGGCCCGCGTTGGCGGCCATGAGCCAGAGGATTTTAACAGCATTAAAGATGAACTAATCTTGAAAGATTTTGAAGAAAAGTATATGGGCTATTTTCGTTGCGTCCGGGCTGTTGCTCCTTATATGATCAATAATAATTGGGGACGTATTATCAATATAAGTGGTCTGGCAGCTAGAATTGGAGGCAATTATTTTAGTTCAGGTCCTCGTA
This sequence comes from Bacillus sp. ISL-7, assembly GCF_018613065.1. The sequence continues at coordinate 229,829 of NZ_JAGGQW010000050.1, forward strand.
ATGCATCTGTTGTCCATATGACAAAATCCGCCTCATTAGAATTAGGAAAGCACGGAATTACTGTCAATGCTGTTTATCCAGGGATTGTCGATACGGAAACGTTTAGAGGCAGGGTCACTAATGAGGAAGCTATTCGCCAGGCAGCATCGATGAATGCCCTCGGCCGCTTGATTACACCTGAGGAAATTGCTTATGTCGTTACCTTCCTAGCATCACCTTTAGGCGCTTCGATAACTGGAGATGTCATTTCGGTAACCGGTGGAATTGGAAATACCGTTTATTACTAAAAGCCAAGGCTTGATATTGTTACAGTTTCGTAGATTATCAAAAATTTTCTATTAAAAAAATTACGCTATTTAAAAAACGAGCCTCACTAAATTCTGAGGCTCGCCGCAAAGGACACCACAAAATTTAGATTTTGCATTCTTTCTTAATAAGGAAGAATCCAATATAAGTCGGGGATGAGAGTGGACCGTAATATCTTATCTCAACAGTTCCTGAATCCAAGTTTACTTTTACAAAAAATTACGCAGGTTTGCTTAATAAATGTAATCTATATTATATACATTACAAATTCAAATTACTTCCTTAACTCAATTAGAATATCGATTCTAACCTGCCCAGTTCAATTATTAAGAAAATTTCAGCCACACTAACTACTCCCATCCCTTACCTAAGTCATAAGCCTACTCAAATAAATGGTCCAATATAAAAAAGACGCCCTATTACTTTAGAAGTGCGCCCGATTGTGAAGTATTTAAAAAACTTCTCATTTATTTGTTCTTACTTTATGCGTTGCTTAATACTTTTTTCAGAAATATTTTTTTGCCTCATTGCTTTATTGATTTTAACCCCATCTTCTGATGTATTAGGTGTGCCTTTTTCAACTGAGAACTTCTACAATAAACCCGCCTGGGGCTTTAACATAGAATGTCCAGCGGTGAGCCATTTTGGGCGGTTTCACATCGAATCCATCATCCTTTAATCGATGATTAATCTCGTTCACTCGTTCTTTACTATCTTGTACGAAGCCAATATGAAAAGACTTGGGGTAGTTGACCTTGGTATCTTTCATCAAGGCGAGCAATAATCCGTTTTCGTCAGTCATTACAGCAAATGAATCGCCATGTATGCTCTTGGTTTGCAGCTCGAAATATTTCTCCAAGAACTCTCGGGCAGCGTTAACGTTAGTAACCGTAAGATTGATATGATTTAGTTTCATAGGTTACACCTCCTTTCCTAAGTAATATCTAATCAAAACCGATCTATCAAACTTGATGTAGACTTCTTTCTTCTTCCTCTCTATTGTAAAGATTAATATAGATTCAGGAATCGATAAATGGAATGAAGTTCCCTACAACTTTAGAACGAAGTTAAGACTTCGGTTTATTTATCGATTTGCTCATTAAAATAACGTAAATTACTTTTGACGATGCCTTATATGTAAAATGGACGCTTATCCTTATTCAGGGAAATGCGCCAATTGTGGAAGTTTAATTATATTTCTTTATTGTAGATAAGCACCCATTAGTTTAAGTACACCTTTTCACAATCTTTGTTGCCTAGTGTGGAATTTTACGATTTAACTGTTGTGGTTCACACCGAACTATTCAATGATATTTAATTTTCTTTTGATGTTCCTTTTAAGAAATCTTTGTGTACGCTGGATTCATTAACTGTTACAAACTAAATTATTTTTTTATTTTTTTGTTGACTTAAACCACGGTTTAAGTCGTATCATATTCCTGTAGACGAGGAAACATAAAATTCGGAGGTCTCCAGATGAAATATTGTTCAATAAGCGAAGCTTCAGCCAAATTCAATATTCCAGAATCAACGTTACGATTTTATGAAAAAAAAGGACTACTACCACTAATCGAACGTGATGAAGCTGGTAGACGGTTATTTTCAGAAGACCAAATTAAGCTACTTGAAACCGTTATATGTTTAAAAAACACGCATATGACGATAACTGGCATTAAACAATATATTGATTGGGTAGTAGAAGGAGACACTACCATTGAACTCCGACTTGAAATGATGAAGAATCACAAGCAAGCAGTACTAGATGAAATTTCGTTGATGACAGAATCCTTAAAGGGAATTGACGAAAAAATTACTCGTTATACACAACGCACTAAGGAAAGATAAGAGTTAGTTTAATGCGATTCCAGAAGAGGTATAAAATTTTTATTAAGTGAAGGAAATAATTAGAAAAGAGGAAATGTAATGAAACTTTCAGGAAATACAATACTTATTACAGGCGGAAGTGCTGGAATAGGATTAGCTTTTGCAGAACGCTTTATAAATGCTGGAAATAAAGTCATTGTATGTGGACGACGTGAAAATGTACTTCAAGTTGCGAAGGAAAAACTCCCTAGCCTTATTACTCGCGTAAGTAATTTGGATAGTGAATCCGAGCGTATAGCATTGTTTGATTGGGTAACAGAGAACTATGCAGAGGTGAATGTGTTAGTTAACAACGCAGGCATTCAACAACGCTTTAATGTTTTAAAAGCAGATGCGAAGAACAATTGGAATTATTTCAACAAAGAAATAACCACCAATATTGAAGCACCTTTTCATCTTTCTATGCTGTTCGCTCCATTTTTTGCTACAAAAGAAGATGCGGCTATCATTAATGTGACATCTGGATTAGCCTTTACACCGTTTGCCATTGCTCCGATTTATTCAGCAACGAAAGCGGCACTACATTCATTTACAATGAGTCTAAGACACCAACTTTCTGAAACATCTGTAGAAGTAATTGAAGTTGCTCCTCCGGCAGTGAATACAGATTTAGGTGGAGCAGGGTTGCATACTCACGGAGAACCATTAGATGCTTTCGCAGATGGGATTTTCAAGGGATTTGAAGAGGGTAAAAAGGAAATTGGATATGGTACTTCAGATGATCGCTTACGTATGTCACGAGATGAAGTCGATAAACACGTAGAAAATATGTACAATGCAATGAAAAATACAATTGAATAACTATCCTTGAAAATAAGTGATACCATTGTGTAGGTATTTTTCGAAATTATAAATCAAAATGACAATTGTTTTGACTTAATATTATCAAATAAAAAAGCAAAACTCATTGGCGAGTTTTCTTTTTTATTTGCCATTCCTTCTTCAATTAACCTCCCTCTATATAGAAAGGAAAATCTCTCGATTTCTCTCATTTTCTCCAAATTACGTGGTAGTTTGTTTTAATATTCATTTGAGTATTGGAATAATGGTGTATTCAAGGATAATTTTGGGAACAAAGTGAAAAAGCGACTGATAGCTGCCAAACCCCACTTATCCAAAAGTGGATAACTAGTTAAAGTATGGTTGCACCGGTGGATATCCACATTTCTCATGGAGGTCAACCCTCCCATATCTCACAGAGTCTTCGCTCCAAAATTCCTTCGTCCAACCTTTCCATGAGGTAGATGTCAGTCATGCTGCCCGACAGGGTCCTTGCCCGTAGTTTAGTTGTTTTACTGACTAATCCGTGCTTCAAATGTTTAAAACAATCAACCTACTAAATAATTTCAATTAAAAAAAATAAATTAAACTGCTACCTGTAATTCTGCCATATTTTTGTTTGACCTTTGTGCTTTCCAGAAGTATTCTCCTTAAGACTAAGCCCAGCTAGTTGATAATCTGCCTTGGGTGGGAATAGTAACTTAGGTCTCCTACCTCGGAAAAAAAGCCTGCAACCGTGTCTTTCCCTATTCCCTTAATAGCCAACATTTGTTCAACACCTGGAATTTGATCAAGAAGTTTATCTATGTTAGATTCCAGTTTTTTCGAAGTAAAAGAGTGCCGAAAACTCTAAACCTCTAAAGTCTTGGGCTCTTGCCACATGCTTGTATTTAGCAATATCAATACCTATAATTAATGTTTGAGAAGTAATTTGAGCAATCTTTTCATTTTGGTTATAATTCATTTAAATAGCCTCCTGGTATTTGTGATTGTTGTCCTTTTTGCCTGCAAGCTTTGGACACTCATATAATACCAAGGGGCTTTTTTATGTTCAAACCTCATATTTCTTCATTACAGGAATGCTGCCCGTTAGCACAAGAAGCGATTGCTCTAATTGAACAATCGCACCCTTTAGTTGAAGAAGACCTCTTTTAAATGAACGGAAACATATTTTGAATTTGGTCTATTAAATATAGCAACCTCATAATTTGATAACCACTTTAATTCCCCAAGATAGTGGCTGAATATTATCTCATCTGGTTTAGTGGATGCAACCAGTTTTTTTGCTATTTCTTGTCCGTTCTTATCCTTGACTATCAAATATATGTCACTTACATAAAGACCGTGGTTTATAAAAACTTCAGCTTTAAAGTTGCGATTCGGGCTACTTTTTGGTTTCTTCCAGACATATTCATTTTTAAAATTTGCTTCTTTCACACAGTTATAAGCAACATCGAATGGAGTGCTTTCCCAGTTATTCAGTTTAACAACTTTTTCTATACCTTGCTTCAATTTATCCAAAATTACTTCTTTTTTCTCTTGGTCTTTTAGTTTAATAAATTCACTTACATCATATAGAATTTCCACATCACAAAACCCATCAACAATTGCTAAAGTGGTCCTTAGAGATTCTTTTACACAGAAGATATTGATTTGCTTAATATTTTCTGTGTGGAATTTTGAAAAGCACTTCTCGTAAAGGGAGGTAATACATCTTGATTGAAAAGTAAAACTTTTTTCCACTACTGCAATGCCTTCGTCGGTTTCCGAATATAAAAGAAAATGTTTTAATATCATTTTTAATCACCTATATAAATGTTCTACTTCCATCTATTTTTATCCTTCTTGCACTAACCTGCACCGTTTGTTCAATAAGAAAAGGCGATTACCATTATTCAGCAATCGCACCCTTTAATTCAATAATTTTCAAGTTCAGCTTCTAAATCATTAAGAAGTAAATCAATATTTACAACTGCTGTATCATCCTCAGTCGGAAATATTGATGGTTTTAATCCATCTTTTTTCATTCCAGTAAGCCATTTAGCAATAAAATAATTCAAGTCAATCGGTTTAGCCTTGCATCCTATCCATTCATTTTTAGCAAAGAATTCTGCAAATTCTTTTTTAGGATAAAAGGGAATTTGCATTTTACCTTCCTCATCTTGTGCTGTTGCCCAATTATTATTATACAAACCCCAAACCTCTTCAGAATCTACAACCTTTTTTATGAAATACTCGTATCTAATATTTGGTGGTTGTTTGATTACTGCTTCAAACTCTTTTTTATTCATTAGCAACATTCCTTATTAAAAAAATGTGATTTTCTATTATTTTATCACTACTCCTTGTTCAACTAAACTGCCACTCTAGGGGATCGCCGCCGCAATCCCCTATTCAACATAAGCACCCGTTCGCCATCAATGAAGCTCAATTTCAACACAGAATATGTAAGAAAATATCGTTCTTAAATGGAAGTAAAAATGAGCACCCCTTTACATAGCCTAAATAAAAAAGAGAAGGAAACAATGTTCCCTCTCAATAGCATTCTATTTTAGTATCAGTAATTTAATTTATTCTAATAAAATGCAGTCTACTACTCCTTAAAATAAAAATACTTAGTTTTTACAAATAATACTCAATCATTTTTGCAAACTTTTCTTTCAGTTTTTCTTTTATAGATAATTGATTGACGTCAGATGATGTTACTCGCTTTGAATTTTGGATGTCTTCATTGATGACTGGCTTTATCTTAGAAATAAAGACAGGGTCATGGATATAGCAGTTCATTTCTTCATTTAAATGAAACGAGCGCGAATCAAAATTTACGGTCCCTACCATCAATACGTTTTTATCAATCAAGAATACTTTACCGTGTATCACTCCCTTTTTATAACCGTATACTTCTATTCCCTGTTTTAATGCTTTTCGAATATATGGATACGCTGCCTCTTTAACTAACAGTGCATCCGAATGAGGTGAGAACAGAATTTTAACACGAACCCCTCTTTTTCTTGCATCCACTAATGAGTTCCAAATAGTTCTGTCATTTAGTATAAAATAAGGTGTTACTATAATGATGGACTCTTTTGCTTGATGAAACAGCATTGCATAATCTTGCCCAAGTTTCTCTCCGCTATAATATGCAGTAAATCGATGCGAGGTTGCTCCCTTTTCCTTTGTCGCGCTGTGTATAGGAATCTGTTGCTCTGTGTTTTTCTTCCAGTCTAACACAAATTGATGTTCTAGATCTTGAACTCCTTCTCCTCCTATTTGAAGGTGATAATCTCTCCAGTGACCGAGTTTTACTTTTTCTCCTAAATACTTCTTGCCGATGTTAAATCCGCCAATGTACCCAATCCTTCCATCAATAATTGAAATACGGCGATGATTCCGACGATCCAAAGAAGCAAAAAGATAAGGTAAAGCAGGCTTATTGTAATACGTAAAATGCACTCCTGCTTTAACCAATAATTCTCTTTCCCTCTTCTTTAGTAAAATTCCACCCAGCCTGTCCACTGCATAATATACTTCTATACCTTCCTGGCTTTTTTGTCTCAATAAATCTAGAAATTGATGACTTACTTTATCATCAGCAATAGAGAAAAAGTTGATATACACGTAATGTTTTGCTTTCCTTATATCTGAGAATAATTGATTGTCTAACTGTTTCCCGTCCGTATACATAGTAATATTACTTTGACGAATCGGGTATTGGATGGGCTCCTGGTCAAATACCATCCTTTTTTCGGCTGCTGTTCTGTCAATATTACTCCAAGGAAGCAAAACAAAACATGCGCCGAAAAATACAAATAGGAGTACTTGAAGGATTTTCCGTATCTTTTTCAGCATATTTAATCTCCTTTATATATTATCGTTTTCATTCAGTTAGTTTTTGTAATCGGGACAAAACTATCCCGTTAGCCCTCCATGGAGCGGAAGTTTCGCAATAATTGTTGTACTGTTTATTCCACTTATTATCGTAGGTTCTTCCTTTGTTGGTCGAAGATATTATTAATTTATAAAAAAGGGGGATTTTACATGCTTGGTTACTGTGGATATGGTTATGGTGGTAACGGCTATTGAGGATATGGTTACGGCGACCGTTCAACATTCGTTCTCATTGTCGTATTGTTCATGTTATTAATTATAGTAGGTGCTTCCTGGTTTTAACCTAATACCCTTTTATTACCATTAGTCTTTATAAGACTAAGCATTATGGAGGAAGTTCCACTATTTTGGGAGTTCCTTTTATATTTACTACCAAAAAGGATTATTTCTTTTCGATTTCCAATTGGAGAGTAAAATATTTTCGGAAATTTTCATTACTATTGTTTAATTCAAACAATAACCTTTAACATCCTTGTCTAACTAAACTAAACTGACCCGTTAGCCATCCAAGCAGCACAAAATCAGTGCTGCACCACAGAGAATGAAAATGGTTAGGAAGTTGCCGCGTTGCGGCACCATCAA